>NZ_CP091430.1:7007500-7613364 GCF_024734895.1 Paenibacillus spongiae | reverse complement strand
CTGTTGCCACATTTCGTGCGTATGGCTATCCACAGATTGTCACTCCTTATCAATTCCGCCCGAAAAGCGGCGCAGCCATGCATGAGATGTCGGATTATCGGGTATTTTTGACAGGTTCATCCACATAATTAAGGATGAATGGGTGAAAATTATCAGAAGGGGATGAATGTTGTTCACATTGTTATCCACAGGGTGTTAATAAGTCTGAGGAAAGATTCGAGTCATCCACACCGAAAACAAATCTATCATAGCAAAATAACCCTTGTATTTCAACGATTAGCTCGATTTTATCCACAAATTCAATAGGTTGTGTATAAAAGTTATGGACAACACTACATATTGTTTACATCCTGTTAAGATTCAACAGAAATCGTGGAAATCGATGATTTTTCATCCACATGTTATTAATTTTCGACGGAATGGCAAATATTTTGACTCTTATCCACAATTTGAATGGGATCTCATCCGGCATCGCTGGGAGTGGGGAAAACAGCCGATTCCGGCGTACCTTATATAGAAGGCAATTTAGTTGACATTTGGCTGCTGGCATGGTTAAATAGAAAAAGCGTTTTTCAATTGAGAAGTGGTCCGTCGTACTAGCGACGTGAAATAGCATTTCGCCAGGCGAGGGAATATGGATACGGGAGGTGCAAGCAATTGAGACCGACATTTAGACCGAATGTAAGCAAGCGCAAGAAGGTTCACGGGTTCCGTAAACGGATGGCGTCGAAAAACGGACGTAAAGTATTGAGCGCCCGCCGCCAAAAGGGCAGAAAAGTACTGAGCGCTTAAGCAGAAGACCACATCCTGTGGTCTTTTTTTTTATGAGCAAAGAAGGAGCTGCGCGTTTTGGAACGAATCAAGAAGTAAGTTCCTTGATTGATTTGCCGTTTATGCCGGACGCATTGGGCAATAATTGATAATGAAGGTTCGGTGAAGCAGACGTGCAAAGAAAACTACGATTACGCAACCGCGAGGATTTCAGCCGCATTTATCGGAATGGCAAGTCATTCGCGAACAGCCAGTTCGTTATTTATTGGTCGCGGCAGCCGGATGCCGAGCCTTTCCGGCTGGGGGTATCGGCAAGCAAGAAAATAGGGAATGCCGTCGTCCGAAACCGGATGCGCCGGCAGGTTAAAGAGATCGCCCGCCATCTGGTGGGCCGCATTACGGAGCATATCGATATTATCGTTATTGTGCGTAAGCCAGCCGTCGGGATGAAGCTAACGGAATTAGAGCGCAGCCTGCTGCATGTCCTCAAGCGGGCGGGACTGTTGAAAGCGCCTAAATAACAGGCTCAATCCGCTGTGTTTCCAGCGTGAGGGCTTGTTTCCTTGTTCTATAAAATATGCTATAGTTTTAAATGGATGAATAAGGGCCGAGGGCGCTTCCTATGAAGCACTTTTCGCTTGAATGCAATGGTACCCTAGAGAGGAGTTTTCATGTTGTCCCGGATTTCAAAACGTACATGGTTTACCGTGTTAGCGCTCGTCCTAGTCACCCTCGTTCTATCGGGATGCGCACCCTCAACGACCCACACGGTAAAAACAGAAGATCTGCTGCAGGGCAACTTCTGGGAAAAGAATGTCGTGTATTGGTTCGCGCTGATGCTCGATACATTCGCAAAATGGTTTGGCGGCGAATACGGATTTGCGATTTTGCTGCTGACGATTATCGTCCGTACTCTAATCCTGCCGCTTACGTTAAAGCAATACCGCAGCTCCAAAGCGATGCAGGCGCTGCAGCCTGAGCTTGCCAAGATTAAAGAAAAGCATAAGGACAATCCGCAGAAGCAGCAGGAAGAAACGATGAAGCTGTTCCAACAGCATCAAGTGAATCCGCTGGCGGGATGTTTGCCGCTTATCGTACAAATGCCGATTTTTATCGCGTTGTATAACTCGATTTATTGGAATCCGCTTATTCGGGAGCACTCGTTCCTTGGCATTAAGATGGGTGTGCCCGTCAATGAACAGGCATGGTACGCGTATATCTTGCCGTTACTAGCGGCACTGACGACCTTCGTTCAATCGAAGATGATGGCTTCTCAACAAAAGACGATGCCGATGATGCAGGGGATCATGCTGATCTTCCCGGTCATGATCTTCGTCATGGCGCTGTCCTTCCCGGCTGCGCTGCCGTTGTACTGGATATTCAGCAACTTCTATACAATCGTTCAAAACTATTTCCTATATGTACGTTCCTCATCCAAGGGGAAGGAGAGTGCTCCTGCGAAATGAAGAAAATCGTAGCATCGGGAAAAACAATTGAAGATGCTGTACGAAATGGATTAAAGGAATTGCAAGTAGCGGAGGATCGTGTTGAGATCAAGGTTGTGGAGCAGCCCTCCAAAGGGCTCTTCGGCTTGATCGGTGTGAAGGAAGCGAAGGTGGAGCTCACGCTTATCCCTGAGCCTGAACCGGCAGCTGCGGATCCGGTAGCGGAAGTGGAACACTTTGTCATCGAGGTTGCCCGCACAATGGGCCTCGAATTGAACATTACCCGAAGCGAGACGAAAGAGGGTCTGCTGTTTGCGCTCTCTGGAAGCGGTGATCTCGGCATGCTTATCGGTCGCCGCGGGCAAACGTTAGACGCCTTGCAATACTTGGTCAATATTGTGGCCAACCGTTATTCCGACAGTCATCTTCGTATTATTCTCGATGCGGAAGATTTTCGCGAACGCCGTCGTAAGACGCTTGAAGATTTGTCAGACCGTCTTGCCGGCAGGGTCATCCGGACGAAGAAAGAAGTCGTATTGGAACCGATGTCGCCGCAAGAACGAAAAATCATTCATTCGCAGCTGCAGGATCACGCCAAAGTCAAAACATACAGCAAAGGCGACGAGCCCAACCGGCGCGTTGTCATATCGTTGAAGCAATGATTATTCAGATGTAGCAATGGCTTGTAACACGGTCATTGCTCATTTTTTTAATCATACAGAATGTATAAGTTTCACCTGTCCCATTGGACTGCATGATCTCCACAAAGCTTCTTCAGCGTCTATAGGGCGCCGAGAGCGTTTTTGCTTGAAAAATAGAAGGTGAAGCATGCGGTAGGGGCACCCGATTCTCGTGACCATCAAGCCGCTGCGTCTGCTTCAACCGTTTCTTGATAAAGGGAGTATAATTGAAATGATGACACTTGATACGATTGCCGCCATCTCAACCGCCGTTGGGGAAGGCGGCATTGCCGTTATTCGGGTAAGCGGTCCGGATGCGATAACCGAATCGGCGAAATTGTTTCGCTCTAAGTCGAATATTGTCGATGCGCCATCGCATACCGTTCATTACGGACATATTGTAAATCCGGACGATGGTGAAATCGTGGAAGAAATATTGCTCACGATTATGCGCGGCCCCCGTTCATTCACGGCCGAGGATGTCGTGGAGCTGAGTACGCATGGCGGCGTAATCGCCGTGAAGCGTGTCCTTGCATTACTGCTGCGCCAAGGAAGCATCCGGATTGCGGAGCCTGGGGAATTTACGAAACGGGCGTTTCTTAACGGTCGGATCGATCTTACCCAAGCGGAAGCGGTCATTGATCTCATTCGCTCCAAATCGGACCGGGCATTCACGGTAGCCATGAAGCAGGCTGAGGGAGCGCTGTCCCGGAAGGTAAAAACGCTGCGGCATCAGCTTGTCGAGCTGCTTGCTCATATTGAAGTGAATATCGATTATCCGGAGCATGATGTAACCGAGCTGACGAACCAATTTATCCTTGAGAAATCTCGGCAGGCATGTGCGGAAATCGACCGTTTATTAAAAACGGCGGAGGAAGGCAAAATATTACGGGAAGGCATCGTAACGGCAATCGTTGGACGGCCGAATGTCGGAAAATCTTCGCTGCTTAATGCGCTCGTGCAGGAAAACAAGGCGATCGTAACGGACATACCCGGCACGACCAGAGATGTGATCGAGGAGTATATCACGCTAGGCGGCATTCCGCTTCGTTTATTGGATACGGCGGGAATCCGCGAAACGACCGATGTCGTGGAACGTATAGGTGTAGAGCGTTCCCGTACAGCGCTTGAGCAGGCGGATCTCATCTTGTTCGTATTGAATGGGAATGAACCGCTTCATGAAGATGACCGTAAATTAATGGAGCAGCTGAAGGGACGGCCCGTTATCGTGTTATTGAACAAATCGGACTTACCGTCCAAGCTCGATACGGCCGAGCTCGCGGATTTCTACACGGAAGAATCGATCGTCAGAATGTCGGTGCTGAATGAGACCGGGTTGGATCGATTGGAACGCGTCATTCGCGACATGTTCTTCGGGGGAGAGCTTGAGAGTGCCGATTTGACCTATGTCAGCAATGTTCGCCACATTACGCTCCTCCATGATGCGCGCCGGTCGCTTACTGATGCTATGGAGGCGATCGATAACGGCATTCCGATCGATATTGTGCAAATCGATGTTCGGACGGCATGGGAGCAGCTCGGCGAAATGATTGGCGATTCGGTTGCGGAATCGCTGATCGATCAAATCTTCTCTCAGTTCTGTTTAGGTAAATAACAACGTGAACGAAAGACGAGAAGAGCAGTTTAAGCTCCAGCCATTCGTTCTCATCTATACAAGCTGATTTCCAATTGTGTTGGCGATTGTTATGATATATAGAAGCGGTTTTTAAGTTCGTGATGGAGGGATTCATGATGAAATACGATGCAGGACAATACGATGTTATTGTCATTGGCGCCGGACATGCGGGCTGCGAGGCTGCATTGGCAGCCGCCCGGATGGGCTGCGAGACGCTGTTGATCACGATTAATTTGGATATGATCGCTTTCATGCCCTGCAATCCTTCGATCGGCGGCCCGGCTAAAGGGCATGTCGTCCGGGAAGTGGATGCGCTGGGCGGAGAGATGGGGCGCAATATCGACAAAACATTCATTCAAATGCGAATGCTGAATACGGGGAAGGGTCCAGCCGTTCATGCGCTGCGCGCCCAGGCCGATAAATTTCTGTACCAGCATACAATGAAGAAAACGATCGAGGAGACCGAGCATCTGACACTCCGCCAGGGCATGGTGGAGGAGCTGATCGTGGAGAATGGCCAGTGCGTTGGTGTCATTACCAAATCGGGGGCGGAATACCGCGCCAAAACGGTTGTCCTAACGACTGGCACGTATTTGCGCGGCAAAATTATTATGGGCGAATTAATCTACGAAAGCGGTCCGAATAATCAGCAGCCTTCCGTTAATTTGTCGGCAAATTTGAAGGAGCTGGGTCTTAAGCTCGTGCGGTTTAAAACAGGTACGCCGCCGCGCGTCCATAAGGATTCGATCGACTTCGACAAAACCGAAATTCAACCGGGTGACGAGAATCCTAAATTCTTTTCTTATGAAACGGAGTATTCGGATAATGAACAGCTGCCTTGCTGGTTGACCTACACATCCGAAGAAACGCACCGCATCATTACTGAAAATCTCCATAGAGCCCCTATGTTTTCCGGCGCGATTGAAGGCACGGGACCCCGCTATTGCCCTTCGATCGAAGATAAAATCGTGAGGTTCGCCGACAAACCGAAGCATCAAATCTTCCTGGAGCCAGAAGGCAAGCACACCTCGGAATATTATGTACAAGGCCTGTCGTCGAGCATGCCGGAAGACGTGCAGTTAAGAATGCTCCGCTCGATCCCGGGATTAGAGCGCGTCGAGATGATGCGGACCGGCTATGCGATTGAATACGACGCAGTCGTTCCAACCCAGCTGTGGCCGTCGTTAGAAACAAAGGTTGTCCCTAATCTATTTACGGCAGGGCAAATCAACGGCACATCGGGTTACGAAGAAGCTGCAGGGCAGGGCATTATGGCGGGAATCAATGCGGCGCGTAAAGCGCAGGGCAAAGAACCGGTAGTTATCGAACGTTCGCAAGGCTATATTGGCGTTCTCATCGATGATCTGGTGACGAAAGGGACGAGCGAGCCGTATCGTCTGCTGACGTCCCGCGCCGAATATCGTCTGCTTCTGCGTCATGACAATGCCGACTTGCGCTTAACGCCGATCGGTTACGAAGTCGGACTTATTACGGAAGAACGGCATAACAAGTTCCTCCGTAAAAAACAAATGGTTGAACAGGAAATCGAACGGTTGAAATCAGCAAAGATTCGCGCTGAACAAGAGTTGTTGGATATGCTGGCTAGCATTGGATCGGCTCCAATTTCCAACACGGTCGATGCGCTTTCGCTGCTGCGCCGCCCGGAAGTGACTTATGCGCATATCGAGCCTTTCGCACCTTCTCCCGAAGCGCTGACCGAAGAGATGAAGGAACAGGTCGAAATCCAAATCAAATATTCGGGATATATAGAGAAACAGCTGCTGCAGGTCGAAAGACTGAAGAAAATGGAGAAGAAACGGATTCCATCCGACATTGAATATGCGGAAGTCCATGGACTCGCAAACGAAGCAAAGACAAATTTAGCTAAAATCCGTCCTTTGTCGATTGGGCAAGCATCTCGTATTTCTGGTGTAACGCCAGCTGACATATCCATTCTGCTCGTTTACTTGGAACACTATAATCGTGTCGTCGCTGCACGGGGGTCATGATGAATCAAACAGAAGCATGGTTTACAGAGCTGCTGCATAAGCAAGGGATAACATTAACAGAGCGGCAGCTGCAGCAATTCGATTTGTATTATCGATTATTGGTTGAATGGAACGAGAAGATGAACCTGACGGGAATAACGGAGAGGGAAGCGGTGTACGAGAAGCATTTCTACGACTCCGTTTCCCTGTCTTTCTTCCTCAACTTGAATGAAACGAGAAGGCTCGCTGACGTCGGTTCCGGCGCCGGCTTCCCAAGCATACCGATCAAGATCTGTTTTCCTCATCTTGAAGTGACAATGGTGGATTCCTTAAACAAGCGGCTTCTATTTCTAAAGCATGTTATTGAAGCGTTAGGATTGGAACATATGAATTGTGTACACGGACGTGCCGAAGATATTGCGAGAATGGCTGAGCATCGCGACCGGTACGATCTGGTCACGGCCAGGGCGGTTGCGCGTCTTAACATTCTGAATGAGCTATGTCTGCCGTTCGCATCAATCGGGGGACAATTCGCCGCCATGAAGGGGGCGGATCCTGCTTCAGAAGTGGATGAAGCGAAGAACAGTCTAACTGAATTAAAAGCAAGCGTTCAAGCTATCCATCATCTGACCTTACCTTATGAACTATCGGACCGTCATATCGTTATCGTGAAGAAGACGGGAGCGACGCCTAAGAAGTATCCGCGCAAAGCGGGATTGCCGGCAAAACAACCGATCCATTAAGCTGCAGAATGAAAATGTTCCACGTGAAACATTTTTCTTGGTTAAAATATTCATTCTCTCCTTGTCAAGCAGGAAATCGTTTTAAAGCCGGCGAATTTATATATCGACAATCCTCGGCATTTTGAATTCGGGTGGTAGTTGACGCGATGAAAGAACAGTTTTCACGATTATTCGGCCTGAGCGACCAGAAAAGCAATCAGGATGAAGTAAAACAGCTCGCGGTAGGCGAAATTGACACAAGTCCGTATCAGCCTCGCACCGTGTTTGATGACGATCGAATTGATGAGCTGTGCCAAACGATCAAGACGCATGGGGTTATTCAGCCAATTGTTGTACGTGTCCGTAATGGGCGGTATGAGATTATTGCTGGAGAACGGCGTTGGCGCGCAGTTAAGAAATTAGGGTTAGATACTGTCCCTGCGATTGTAAGGGAATTTAATGACTCCCAGGCGGCATCCATTGCACTTATTGAGAATCTCCAACGTGAAGGTCTTACTGCGATTGAAGAGGCGGTAGCCTATCAAAAGCTAATTGATTTGCACCAGCTGACACAGGAGAGCCTGGCTCAGCGTCTCGGCAAGAGTCAATCGACGATTGCGAACAAAATCCGGCTGTTAGGACTCAGCGAACCAGTGAAGAATGCTTTGATCGAACGTAAAATTACGGAACGTCATGCAAGGGCATTGCTTCAACTGGATACGGAAGAACTCCAGGTGAAGGTGTTAGAAGATATTTTGACGAAGGAACTGAATGTGAAGCAGACCGAGGCTCGCGTCGCGTTCTATAAAGAAGTTGCTTCCGTTAAAAAGTCGCGTCGTATTTCATTTACGAAAGATGTGCGGCTTGCACTTAATACGATTCGGCAGTCTATTGATATGGTTTCAGGCTCTGGCATGAAAATCAAGACGGCTGAAAAAGACCACGAAGACCATTACGAAATTGTGATTCGTATCCCTAAACGGTAAACGAAGCTCATTAACAATAGTGAACTGCCTTTAATTAAACTTCTTTCATTTATTGGCGATTCGCGTCTTAACGTGAGAAGATAGAGCCATGACGATAGATCATAAACGCCATACGTCCTTTTGACGAAATTTCGAGCCGTCCGCAACAGGGACGGCATCGCCTTTTTCTATATAGATAGAAACAACATGATAAACACAACCGGTCGCGCAGGAAGAACTTTCTTTCGACCTCTGTTCCAGATCATTTTTCCTGCTCCGCTTGTTGTGCCTTTCTTTCGTTCAATCTGTATAGTTAGCACTTACGTAAATAACAAGAGATTCATAGGCCGACTGCAGCGCCAGCCAGCGGGCAGGCGAAACGAATGAATCATAGCGTTTACAAGCTGAATATTCTTTGGCGAACGCGAAAATGTACTTTGCATAATCTCGCTTTAATCGCCGTTACATAAAGCACGTCAACCGTACTTTTCGAGCGGAGTTCAACAGCTATCAACATTAGAGGTGAACGGGTTTGTCCAAAACGATTGCGATAACGAACCAGAAGGGCGGTGTCGGTAAGACGACAACGTCTGTCAATCTCGGTGCTTGTCTCGCATCTCTCGGTAAGAAAGTGCTGCTCGTCGATATAGATCCCCAGGGGAACACAACGAGCGGAATCGGCATTAATAAAGGAGATGTGGCACATTGTATTTACGATGTGCTAGTTAATGACGTTCACCCGAAGGATGCGACGGTACCGACCAACATTGAAGGATTATATATGATCCCGGCTACGATACAGCTAGCAGGTGCGGAAATCGAACTCGTACCAACAATATCTCGCGAACAAAGATTGAAGAAGTCGCTCCAGCTCGTCAAGAATCAATATGATTATATATTGATCGATTGCCCGCCATCTCTTGGCATTCTAACGATCAATTCCTTGACGGCTTCCGATTCGGTTATTATTCCGATTCAATGCGAGTACTACGCACTAGAAGGATTAAGTCAACTGCTTAATACGGTTCGTCTTGTACAGAAGCATCTGAACACCTCTCTTCAAATTGAAGGTGTGCTCTTGACGATGTTCGATGCGAGGACAAACCTGGGCATTCAAGTTATAGAAGAGGTTAAAAAGTATTTCCAACAAAAGGTATATCAGACGATTATACCGCGCAACGTTCGTCTGAGCGAGGCGCCTTCTCATGGACAATCCATCATTACGTACGATCCAAGATCTAAAGGAGCCGAGGTTTATCTCGAGCTTGCGAAGGAAGTGATCATGTATGAGCAAGCGGCTAGGTAGAGGGCTTGATGCGCTTATTCCGTCGCTTTCCGTAAGTGAAGATGATAAGGTAATTGAAGTCTCTCTCGGCGAGCTTCGCCCGAACCCATATCAACCGCGTAAAACCTTTGACGATGAAGCTATTCGAGAGTTGGCTGAATCGATCAAGCAGCATGGCGTCATCCAACCGATTATCGTTAGAACGGTTATCAAGGGTTTTGAGATCATTGCCGGAGAGCGCCGGTTCCGCGCTTCTCAGCTGTGCGGCAACACGACGATCCCTGCGGTTGTCCGTAATTTCTCGGATCAGCAGGTTATGGAGATCGCATTGATCGAGAATCTGCAGCGCGAAGATTTGAATGCAATCGAGCTCGCTTTTGCCTATCAAGCGTTAATGGATAAATTCGATCTTACCCAAGAGGAACTATCGATGAAGGTAGGGAAGTCGAGATCGCACATCGCCAACTTCCTGCGGCTGCTTTCCTTGCCAGAGCAGATTAAGGAAAATGTTTCACGTGGAACATTATCGATGGGGCATGCGAGAGCGTTAGTGGGAGTGAAAGAAGATTCACGCAAGAAGGAGCTGGCTGAGCAAACGATTGCGAACGAATGGAGTGTTCGCGATTTGGAAGAGGCTATCCAGAAGCTGGATCAGAAAGCTCCTCTAAAAACAAAACCTGCCTCCAAAAAACGAGATCCATATATGGAGCAGGTGGAGGAATCGCTGCGCGACAAGTTTAAAACCACTGTAAAGATTAAACAGCAGAAGGATAAAGGGCGGATCGAGCTGCTTTATTATAATAAACAGGACCTGGAAAGGCTGTTGGAGCTGCTGCAGCAGATGGCATAAACGGGCAGATGAATAGAAGGGCGAGATAGCATACTCGAGCGTCATCGTTAAGGTGAAGATGGCGCTCGGGTATGCTATTATTGATATAACGGCAAATGAGACTTTTTAGGAGAAACGAAGGAGAGGGGGAAGCTGCTTGAAACACGTGCAGGATGCGCCTGATGTTATTTATTTGGATCATGCCGCGACATCTTGGCCGAAGCCGCCGGGTGTAATGGAAGCGGTCGTGAAAGCAATGGAGAATGATGCGGCCAACCCAGGGCGGGGCAGCCATCAAATGGCGGTACGTGCTAGTCGGATTCTGTTCGATGCCAGGAAACAGCTGGGGAAATTATTCCGCATCGCGAATCCGAATGACATTGCTTTTACAGTAAATACAACAATGGCTTTGAACATGGCGATCAAAGGCATTCTGATTCCAGGTGATCATGTAATCGCAACTGCGGTGGAGCATAATTCCGTTAGGCGCCCGCTTGAGTATCTGAAGCAAACGGCCGGCATCGAAGTCACTTATCTCGAGACAGATGAGCAGGGTCATCTTGATTCAAAGAGGGTTGAGGAAGCCATTCGGCCGAGTACGAAGCTTGTTATCGTAAATCACAGCTCTAATCTGCTTGGGTCGATCCTTCCGATCGCCGATATTGGTTCCATTACGAGAAAGCATGGCGTGAAGCTGCTGGTTGATGCCGCGCAGTCGGCGGGAGTAGCTGAGATTGATGTAGAGGCCATGGGGATCGATCTGCTCGCCTTTCCAGGGCATAAGGGTCTTCTGGGTCCGCAGGGGACTGGAGGGCTGTATATCCACCCTCAGGTCGATCTGGTACCGCTTCTGCATGGCGGCACGGGGAGTCAATCGGAATCTGCCGAACAACCAAATGTGCGCCCCGATCGTTATGAAGCAGGGACGCAGAATACCCCGGGTTTGGCTGGGCTGAAAGCAGGCGTGCAATACATTCTGCATGAGACACCCCGAAAAATCCATACTAAGGAATGGGGATTCACGCAGAGAATGATGGAAGGTTTATTGGCGGTTGATGGTGTACGTGTTCTAGGTCCTGACCTGGGGAAGGATCGGACAGGCATCGTATCATTCGTTGTTGAGGGTGTGGATCCGTCGGAAGCGGCATTTATTCTCGATCAGCATTATCGCATTGCTGTCCGGTCGGGCTTTCATTGCACACCTTTGGCGCATGGAATGGTAGGAACGTTGGAAACCGGAGCAATACGCGCCAGTGTAGGATGCTTTACGGAAGAGACGGATGTGGATGCGCTTATAGAAGCAGTTAAAGAAATCAAACGACATTATAGCTAATGGGCTTTAATGGGGGAGAGAAACGAACATAATGGAACAAATCGAACTGCGGCCAATGGACTTGGTAACCATTGCCTTACTCCTTGTAACACTATTGCTGCTGATCCGCACGTTCGTTCTTGGTGGGAAATTGAAGCGGCTGCGAAAAAGCTATAATCGATTCATGAGCGGAACGGAAATTGAGGATTTGGAACATGTTATTGTGGAGTTGAAGGAACGTCTTCATGATCAGGAACAAAATCAGCTCCAACTGAAAGAGACGATCGATCAACTTGTACGAGCGCTTCATGCAAAGAAAGGGAATATCGGCATCCACCGGTATAACCCGTTCACGAATAGCGGAAGCAATCTGAGTTTCTCATTGGCAATCGTTAATGACGGAGAAGACGGACTTGTGCTCAGCGGACTTCACAGCAGGGACCAAACGTACATTTATGCCAAGCCGGTGAAGAAAGGCGAGTCGGAATATGCCTTGACCGAGGAGGAACGCAAGGCGATTAGTCTTGCGTCGCAGCGGGAATAGCCGGTCTGAGCGTCTTCGTGACAGCCGAGAATAAGCCGTGCGCAATAATGTCGGCCATCCGGATAACCAGATGAAGGCGGGTATTCTGCAGAACGAAATATTCCATAAAACCACCGACATTGACGATTCCCGTAATATGAATATCGCCTACGGGAGGGAGTTCTTTATTGACGCCGGCACCGGGCCTGACAGGACCGGATCCGACTTGAATGCTTCCTACGCTCGCAACTTGACCGAGACAGGCATCAATTCCGACTACAAATGGCTTCCGAACATGCTTGCTAATATGATGCAAGGTATCATCAAGATTCATGGCATGTACGGGCTCCTCAAGCGTGCCGTAGAGCTCGAAGAAGGGACTCCGGTATTTGCTGAGATTGGTACCGACAAGCGGACCAAGCGCATCGCCTGTGGAACGGTCTGTACCGACGCATACGATGACGAGCCGCGCATCGGCTGGTATACTGCTAAGCAGGTAGGTAAGACGATTAATGAGCAAACCCGTTACATTGGGATCCGTATAGGGCACTTTCAAAGGTGTTTCTTTCGATCCAGCCAATCTCATTCAATCCCCTCCCGCCTTAGTTACAACCGTTCAAACCTTCATTATTGGAATAGATGCCGCATGAATCTCTCAATTGTTCGAGTGAAGCGGGCTTCGTTACTAGTTAGTATATGGAACGGACAACCATTTTATACTTGCCGGAGACGTAATAAAGCGATTAATGAATGAAGGAGGGAACTGCAGTGTTGATAGCCTTCGATTCAACGCAGCAGGCTCTTCGGGCAGAGATGCTGCTAGAGTATGCCGATATTGAGATAGATATATGTCCGACACCGAAAGAAATTACGGCCGGATGCGCACTCTCGATTCATTTCCCGGAAGAGGATCTGCAGACGGTGCGGGGAGTAATCGAGAGCGAGAAAGTGGAAGTGCGCGGTATTTTTAAACCAAGCGAGAATGGCGGTTACGAACTGATTACCGGGTAGCTAGCTGCAGGAGAGGAGAGGATTGGTGTGGAACGCAAGCAGTTTGAGCTGGGGGACATTGTACAGATGAAGAAGCCCCATCCATGCGGAACGAATGAGATGGAGATCATCCGTATGGGAATGGACATACGAATCAAGTGCGTTGGTTGCAAGCATAGCGTGCTCATACCAAGAGCGAAATTCGAGAAAAATATGAAAAAAGTACTCCGATCCAACGCGCCTCAATCAGATGTGGCCGGAAATATAGAGGACTAAAATTTTTTCGAGAAAGGCTTGCAATCTGACAAGCGGCATGATAAGATAATTTTTGCTGACGGAATGGAAAGGTACCCAAGAGGCCCAAGGGGGCTGACTCGAAATCAGCTAGGCGTGTCACAGCGTGCGTGGGTTCGAATCCCACCCTTTCCGCCATACATATCAATCAAGCGACTCCGATGGAGTCGCTTTTTTTATTGATGAATTTCGATCGGGCAGAAGCTGCTGAACGACTCGGAGAGGGATAGTGCATGTCGAAGATAGCGAATGTAGTAAGAAGGCTCCAATCCTTCGTACAGGCATTCTAAACTCGATGTTGCCCTCTAAGCTTGCTTGAATCTCTCTGTTCGTATCCGGGGAAGGAAACATTCTGCATAGATGCGGCGTTAATTCTCCTGCTCCAAGAAGTCGTTTCTTCGGATCGAGCCCAAGTGAGGAGGGACATCAACTTCAACCAAGTTATCCGGACATGCGATCGACATGGCAGCGTCAAGGTAACCATGTACACGACTCCCGATGAGATGATGCTGATCATCTCCGATCATCCGTTCCGAAACAACAATCCATGATGCCCTGCGCTCTGTATTCGAAAATAGCGCTAATGTAATACACGACGGTAGATTTTTGCTGATCAGATTATACCGCCGGCTGATAGCAATATCACCTGAGATCTCCAATGTGATGAGTGGTGAGGAGGAGCGTTCAATTGTAGTCGAATCCGTGTTTGAGTGAGCCACAGGCTCGTTGCTGCCTTGATCTCTAATGGAAGCGATAGCTGAGGAAGCTCTTTCGGGAGAAATCGGAATGAAGAAGGGAGAGGGGAATGTCCAAGCATAAGAAAAGGGCTCTTGCGAGCCCTTCCTGACGGCGGATGATCGAATTAGTAATAAGTCTTCACTGCTGCCCGTTAGAAATTTCGGTTCATCGCTTTTACCCGATGTGCGTGTGTTACAGACGGTAGTCTTTGGCACAACCCCTCGCTTCTACTTTATGCTTTAGTTCGACAAAATCACAATTGCGGCCCTTGCTCCAATCGGTTCAATGGAACCACACCTCTCTTCACCACAACCGTCACGAATTAAGATGCTCAAGATTCCATCGGATTATTCATGCTGATTTTATTAATTTTGCTTTTTCCATTTGCGGTCGCTGTTCGTCAAGCGCGGGAAGCGTTCTCCCTTTTTCAAGTGCACTTTCTTCGGATCGTTAATCCCCATATGAAATGAAGCTTCACCAATCTCGATGTAGGTGCCATCATTCGGCGCGCGGTCGCCGGGTCTGAATTCGGTCCATTCGCCCACATTCTCCACCTCCTTCGTGTACCATTAAGTGCAGAACGGCCAACAGGTCATGGTCACGTCCGGTTTATAGTGTGCGCGCAACGAAACCGATTCATGAACACCAGAATGAGGGTGATGGTGAACGGATGATTACACTTGTCATAGCCTATTCACTTTGGTATAGTAGTATGGTATGCGAGAAATTAACTCGCTCCTTGCTCCCTTTACGGGGGGCCGTTTAGTCCAAGAGGAGGTGAATCAGAATGCGCAAATATGAAGTGATGTACATTATTCGTCCAGATGCGGAACAAGAAACGGTGCAAGCCGTTACGGAAAAGTTCCAAGGCATCATCTCCAACGGCGGAGAGGTCACGAAGCATGATGTGATCGGCAAACGCCGTCTTGCGTATGAGATCAACAAGCTGCGCGACGGTCATTACGTACTCGTTCATTTCAACGCTACGCCAGAAGTTGTAGCTGAGCTTGATCGCGTAATGAAAATTACGGATGAAGTTATCCGTTATTTGGTCGTTAAAGACGTTGCTTAGTAGCTCTACGTAAGGATCGATTGGAGGCGATAAACGATGTTGAACCGTGTTATTCTGATCGGCAGATTAACGAGGGATCCAGAAATGCGCTATACACCGGCAGGCGTTGCGGTAACGCAATTTACGTTAGCCGTGGACCGTCCGTTTACCAGCGGACAAGGCGAGCGGGAAGCTGATTTTATCCCGGTCGTGACATGGCGTCAGCTTGCAGAAACATGCGCCAATTATTTGCGCAAAGGTCGCTTAACAGCGGTCGAAGGCCGAATACAGGTTCGAAACTACGAGAACAACGAAGGCAAGCGCGTCTACGTGACGGAAGTTATTGCCGATAACGTGCGGTTCTTGGAGTCCGGCAACCGTGAAGGCTCGCGTGAAGAAGGCGGCAATTTCGGCGGCGGAGGTTATGGCGGACAAGGTGGCCAAGGCAACCAAGGCGGCGGTTCATACGGAGGAAACTCCTCTGGCGGCGGCGGTGGCCGATCCGGTGGCTCAAGCTCATCCAGGAATGACAATCGTGATCCGTTCTCAGACGACGGACGCCCGATCGATATATCGGAAGATGATTTGCCATTTTAACAGAAAGGACGGATAACACATGAGCTTCAAACAAAGAGAAGACGGCGGAGAGCGCCCAGAGCGCAAATTCGGCGGTCGTAAAGGCCGTAACAAGCGTCGTAAAGTTTGCTATTTCACGGCTAACAAAATTACGCACATTGACTATAAAGACACGGATCTGCTCCGTAAATTTATTAGCGAGCGCGGAAAAATTTTGCCTCGTCGTGTAACGGGTACTAGTGCAAAATACCAACGTTTGCTGACAATTGCCATCAAGCGTTCGCGTCAAATCGCGCTTCTGCCTTACACAACGGAATAGTATCACGCGTCAAACAAAGGCACCACCGGTTTCATTCCGGCTGGTGCCTTTGTTGCGTCTTCATAAGGGACAAGGAAAGATAAGTTAATGCCGCAACCATATTGCCGTGCTAATCAATATAGGTGATAATAAATTAGAGGAACTGGGATTGCCGTTCGGCGAACTCGCCGAGAACCGGCACTTTATACCAGCGGCCTTGAAGGGCGAGAACCATCAATGCTATCCACAGAATGAAGCTGGCCGGTGCCAGAATAAGGCCGACTAACCAGCCGATAATCGGAAGCATGCCGAGCACAATATTAACAACCATGAATGCGACCGATACCACAACAGATTGCATCGCATGAAACTTGACGAATCGGCTCTGCCTCTCCAGAACGAGAAACAGCAGTCCGGTCACGAAGCACCCCAGATAACACAACAATCCGACGACGCGGGGATCTAAGCCGGTCGATGAGCGATCGGGCATATATGGCTGCATGAAGAAAGTCACCCTTTCTTTTGGAATTTGTCCTAATGATCCTTATTCGGATTCGTCTCAAACTATGCAAGAAGACCGACCTCCCAAGACGAGCCAAACTGTAATTTACAGAAATTACTTTCCTATCCAACACAAAAACGTAATGGTTTTGTAACTTTCGCGCAGGATCAATCGTTTAAAATAAAAACGAATGGTTTATATAGTTAAAGGAGATAGGAGTCCTTGTTAAAATGAGATCAGACAAACGATTGTCGCGCAAATGGAAATGGACGATTTCGCTGCTTGCCGTTATCGTGCTTATCGGTACTGCAGGGTATTATAACCGTGGTTTGCTTGCAACATGGGGCTTCGATCTGTTCTTGAAAGATACCGTGAAGGATAAGCTGGGCCAGTCGTATAAACCGCTTCCCAGCCGGGAACCGAAACCGGTCGTATATAAGAAGGAAGACCCGTTCTCGCTGCTCCTGCTTGGCGTAGATCAGCGCGATAAGGAAATCGGCCGGTCGGATACGATGATCTACACGGTCGTTCGGCCGAATGACGGTTCAATTCTTATGATTTCGATTCCCCGGGATACGTACACCGAAATTGCGGGTAAGACGAAGAAGAACGGCGATCCGTGGGAAGATAAAATAACCCATGCTTATGCTTTCGGCGGCGCCGAAATGGCAGTTGGAACGGTAGAGCACTTATTCGATTCCAGGGTTGATTATTATGCTTCCATTAATTTCAAAGGCTTCCGTGATGTCATTGACGCGATGGGCGGCATATCCCTGCCGATCACGGAGGATCTGGTCAACGATGATCCAGGTCATGAGAAATTTGTCGTCAAAGCCGGTCAGGATGTGTATAATGGCCAGGATGCGCTAAATTTCGTCCGTTTCCGCGAAGATGCGGGCGGAGATATGAGCCGTACGGGAAGACATCAGGTATTTCTCAATGCGATCATGAACAAAGCGGCAGAAGTCGGGCAGTGGACCAAAATACCGGAGCTTATGGACATTATGGGTGAAAATTTCACCACTGATCTTACCCCGGATCATATTATTGACTTAGGCAAAAGCATGCTGTCCACCGACACCCGTACGATATACAGCCATACGCTGAAGGGCGAAGGCGGCCGGAAGACATCAGGCGGAGCGTGGTATTATTTTGCCGATGAGGAAGATCTGGACAAGGTGAAAGTGCTTATTGACGGATGGCTTGATCCTGAATTGACGAAAGCACAGCTGCCGCTGCCGGATCAATACAAGCAGAAGCCACAGACGCCGGTCAAATCATTGTCGGCCGGCTCGACAGAAGAGGAGTAGCTCAAAGGGCACAGGCAAGTTTGCAAATCTCCATCCGATGATTAACGCAATAAATCGAGGAAGTGGGAGAATGAATCATGAATATTGCTTTTTTCTTATTGCCTAAGCAGGAGGTCGTCTGCATGACGTTGGAGGCGACGCTTAGACAAACGCTGGAACGGATGGAGCATCATCGCTATACATCCGTTCCCATTCTGGACCGTGATGGCGGTTACGCCGGTACGGTTACGGAAGGCGATTTATTATGGTTTATGAAAAACAACCCGGAGTTGACCTTCGAGCATACGAACAAGGTCAAGCTCGCGGACGTGCAGCTTCGTCTGGCTCACCGGGCTGTACGCATCGACGCCAATATGGTCGATCTGGTGTCGTTAGCGAAGCTGCAAAACTTTGTACCCGTTATCGATGATATGAATCGGTTTATCGGCATTGTCCGCCGCAGTGACATTATCGACTATTGCGAGAAAATGATCGTTAGTGGGAACGCAGCAGCCGCTTCGGAAGAAGAAATGGCAACCGGGTAGCGGTTTGCGATTTCTCTGATGGAATAGTAGGATGGAAGGTAACAGTTGAAAATAAGGCGGATAACAGGTTTCGAAGTATGGCCGCCCTCCTGCGAGGGCGGCTCTTTTACGTTTAATGGGCAGGAGGATATTGGATGAGCAGGAATCAACAAGGGAAGCGGGGCGGCAAGGGGCCGCTGCGCGCGTTCATGGCGATTGCCGCCGTTCTCGTCGTCGTTCTGGTAGGGTATTGGGTATACACGACCTTCCAGGACGATAACAAGGTTGGCGAAGGTCCAGGTGTGACGGCTGATGATAAGGGCGGTAAAGGCTCGGGCACTCCGGAAGACAATGGACAAGCCGGGGGCAAGGATGATCATAAGAATGACGGCAAGGGAGACGGGAAGAATCAAGATGATGCTCTTGCTTTGCTGGAGGCGAGCGTAACTGAAGCAGACCTCAATAAAGAATATGATATTGTCATTGCCGGGGGGCGTGTCGTTAACCCGGAAACGAAGCTGGATCACGAAGGTTTGAATGTCGGCATCAGCGGAGGAACGATCGGAGTCGTTACCGCAAAACCGCTCAAAGGAAAGCGGGTTATCGATGCGAAAGGGCAGGTCGTCTCTCCCGGCTTCATCGACAATCTCTCGTATGATCCGAACCCGCTTGGCGTCTGGCAGAAGATTGGCGACGGAGTAACCTCCAATATAGCGATGCACGGAGGCACGTCCACGCCGAAGCAATGGTACAACCATTATGAGCGGGATATGCCGCCGGTTCACTTCGGGGCATCGTTCTTCTACACACAGGCCCGGAATCAATTTAAGCTGGGCCGTTATGACGCCGCTCAGCAAAGCCATATCGATAAGCTGAAGAAGGATGCCGAGAAGGCGTTGAATGACGGGGCGCTGGGCATCTCCTTCAGCCT
The DNA here is from genome assembly GCF_024734895.1 of Paenibacillus spongiae. NCBI lineage: Bacteria > Bacillati > Bacillota > Bacilli > Caryophanales > Paenibacillaceae > Paenibacillus > Paenibacillus spongiae. The sequence goes on along the minus strand of NZ_CP091430.1, from coordinate 7,594,015 downwards.
GGAATATGTGCCGGGCATCTCATCGGAAGAGATCATTCCGCTGATGGAGCTGGCGAAGCAATATAACGTTCCGGTTTACTTCCATGGCCGGTATTCCGACGCTTCGGAGCCCGGTACGGAGATCGAAGGAACGAAGGAACTGATTGAATATGCCGAGAAAACGGGCGCGGCGGTACATATCGACCATATCAATAGTACGGGCGGTACGTTCTCGATGAAGGAAGCCCTTGCCCTGATCGACGAGGCACGAGTGAAGGGCTATGATATTACGGCCTGCACGTATCCTTACGACTATTGGGGTACGTATCTGAATTCAGCCCGTTTCGACGAGGGCTGGCAAGAACGGTTCCGGATCAGTTACAATGACCTGCAAATTGCCGGAACGACCGAACGGCTGACGAAGGAGAGCTTCGCCAAGTATCAGAAGCAGGGCAAGCTGGCTGTCGCTTATGCGATTCCGCCGGAAGCCGTCGTCGATGCTTTCCAGGCGCCTTACGTCATGATCGGCAGCGATGCCATTCTGGAGCCCGGTCATAACAATCATCCGCGCGCATCAGGCACATTCGCGCGCGCAATCGGTTTATACGTCCGGGAGCAGCAGGTCATGTCCCTGATGGACGGGATTGCGAAGCTGAGCCTTATGCCGGCACAGCGGCTGGAGAAGCAGGCGCCGGCGCTGCGTAAGAAGGGCCGCATTGCCAAAGGAATGGACGCGGACATCGTGATTTTCGATTTCGATACCATTCGGGACCGCTCCACGGTAGAGAAGCCGGATCTGATGTCGGAAGGCATCCATTATGTGCTTGTGGCCGGGCAAGTTGCGCTGGATAACGGCAAGCTGAACAAGAAGATCCGACTCGGCGAGCCGCTTCGCAGTCAATTCAAGCGGGTCAGCGCAGAGACTTCAGGCGGAACCCTGCAATGGGGCGGCAAGAGCTACCCTCTTGTAACGTACAACCAGGCAACCTACGTCGATCTTGCCGCAATTGGAGAACAAGGATATGGCCTTACCTGGGATAACGTAGATCATTCGTTTGCCGTGGCCAAGGGCGAATCAAGCAGCAGCGAGGCGGCGGTTAGCCCATCAAATGCGCCGGCATCGGGCGAGCTGATGCTGGAGCGGGATTATCGCGTACAGGCCGGCGATGCAGAAGCCAAGCTGCTATCCATTGGAAATCGTGCCTTCGTGCCGATCTCATTCCTGCAGCAGATGGGCTTGAAGGCCGAGAATGACGGAGATATCTGGACGGTAGAGTCCTAATATGGGGGAGGCGTTTCCGACAAATCGGAAGCGCCTTTCTTGAACTATAAGAGAGTATTGATTCCCCGATATTTTGCTTCTATTTATCTAAAGGAAAGATACTCATTCGCTGCCAACGACAGCATGTGCCGTTTCATCTTGGCAGGCGTGCTCGCTCAGGGCAAGCGGCGGACAATCCCATTCTCTGTTGTTCCGTGTTTTGTGCTATAATGGGGAGTAAAGCTTCATGGAGCAAAACCTTAACTATGCCAGAGGTGAACTGTTTGAAAACCGGCTTGAAATCTGTTCTGTGGAGTGCTGCGGCGCTTCTTCTGCTGCTCATGATCGCCGTGCCGCTGCTTAACGCGCTGGCGGTATCCGTTATGATGATTCCATCCGTCATTCTGTACTCAACGCTGTCCAAACGATCATTTGGCCTCCATATGCTCGTCGTATTCAGCCTTGCCTTTGCAGTTATCGGTCCGGCGGCTCTCATTATAGGCCTGTTCTTTCTAGTACCCGCCATTGTAATGGGGCATATGTACCGCAAGCAGATGCCCGCACGCAAGGTGATTACGGTTACCCTGCTGGTACTGCTTGCACAGCTGCTGCTGGAGATGGTGCTCTTCAATGCGGTGCTGGATATTTCGCTGCTTGACGAAATGAGCAGCATGATCCGCGAGATGACAGACAGCTTGCATGCGCAGGGGCTGCTTCCTGCGGGATGGACGGCAGAAGCGACGGATTTATTTATTCAGACGCTTATCCATTCCATTCCAATGGCGCTAATAACGGTATCGTTCATGTATGCGGTCATTACACATGCAGTAGCCAGACCTATTCTGCGCTCGTCGGGCATGCCTATTCCCGGCTTCCAGAAGGCGAAGGATTGGATGCTGCCGCGCATTTTCGTCATCTATTATTTGATCATTCTTATTGTTGATCTGGCCGTCTCGAAGGAAGGCAGTTCATTCCTGACGGTGGCGCTGCTCAACCTGGTTCCGCTCATGAGGCTTGCTTTCTCGGTCCAGGCGATCGGTTTCTTCTTCTTTATTGCAGATCAACGCCAATGGAACAAGGTGGTTCCCATCCTTCTATCAGTCCTCGTCATCGTGTTCCCGCCGCTGAGCTTAATTGGCGTACTCGATGCCGGTTTTCCGATCCGTAGAGCATTTAAGAAACCTTGACAACAGGGGCGAGTGAAGAGATGCCGAAGTTTTTGGTTAAACGATGGCACGGTATGCACCATCTATGGGCATTCGTGCTCATGATCCTGCTTACCGTCACGGTAGCTTGGTACGAATGGAAGCTAGGGCTTGTCGGTCTTGTGCTGGCGGGTGCCGTAGGCGTGTACTCGGTCTTGGCTGAGCGGGCGTTCAGACGCGACTTGAAAGCTTACTTGGGAACACTGTCCTACCGGGTCAAGAAGGCCGGGAACGAAGTGATTAGCGAGCTGCCTTTCGGCATTATTCTGTACAATGAAGACAAGACGATCGAATGGCATAACTCGTTCGTTACCGATATGCTGGGCCGGGAATCGGTAGTGGGAGAATCCCTTGTCGAGCTGTTTCCCACGCTGTCTCAAGCAAAGGACCGGGAAGGCACCGTAGAAGCGGCCATTAACGGTTCGATCTACGAGCTGCTGTTCCGCTTTGACGAGCGGCTGCTCTATATCCGCGATATTACGCGCCGATGGCATCTGGCAAAGCGTTATGAAGAAGAGAAGCTGGCGCTGGGCATTGTCATGATGGATAATCTGGAAGAAGTGACGCAGGGCATGGACGATCAGCAGCGCAGCTTGCTGCTGTCGAAGGCAACGGCCGAAATCACGGAATGGGCACAGAAGTTTCAGCTATACCTGAAGCGGCTTACCTCGGACCGGTACCTTCTTATTACCGACCAGAAGACGCTTAAGCAGTTGGAGCTGTCACGCTTCGTCATTCTGGACGAAGTGCGCGAGATGACGCTCGAGCAGAAAATTCCGATGACGCTGAGCATTGGCTTCGCAGCCGGTGCAGACAGTATCGTCGAGCTTGGCCAATGGGCGCAAATGAGTCTGGACATCGCCCTCGGAAGAGGCGGAGACCAGGCAGCCGTGAAGAGCGGGCAGAGGCAGTCCTTCTACGGCGGCAAGTCCAATGCGGTGGAGAAGCGGACGCGCGTCCGTGCCCGCGTCGTCGCGCACGCGCTGCGCGACCTCATTAAGGAAAGCGATAACGTGGTGATCATGGGGCACAAAATGCCGGACATGGACGCGATCGGCGCTGCCGTAGGGGTGCTGAAGGCGGCTTCGCAATTCGGCAGGGAAGCCTTCATCGTGCTGGAGGGAATTAACCCGGCGATACAGAAGATGATGGAGATGCTGAAGGAAGAAGAGAAGCTGTTCAAACGGTTCATAACTCCTGATCATGCGCATAGTTTGATAGATAGCGGATCGCTCGTGGTGGTCGTCGACACGCATAAAGCTTCGATGGTGAAGGAGCCCAGACTGCTCGCACTGGCGGAGAAGGTCGTTGTCATCGACCATCACCGTCGCGGCGAAGAGTTTATCAACAATGCGATTCTGGTTTATATGGAGCCGTACGCTTCGTCGACCTGCGAACTGGTTACGGAGCTGCTGCAGTACATTCATGACCGGATCGTGCTCGATGTCAGAGAATCGACCGCGCTGTTAGCCGGGATTACGGTCGATACGAAGAGCTTCTCGCTCCGGACGGGCTCGCGCACGTTCGAAGCGGCATCGTTCCTGAGACGGAACGGTGCGGACTCGACAATGATTCAGCGGATGCTGAAAGAGGATTTGGCGGAGTACATCAAGAAGGCGGAGATGATCCGCCATGCTGAAATCGTCTATGAGCATATTGCAATTGCCGTGACGGAGTCTGGGCGGCAGTATTCGCAGCTGCTTATCGCACAGTCAGCCGATACGCTGCTCAACATGACGGATGTGTTAGCTTCCTTCGTCATTGGAGAGCGCTCGGATGGGCTGATCGGCATCAGCGCGCGTTCGCTGGGCCATATGAATGTTCAGGTTGTAATGGAACGCATGGGCGGCGGCGGTCACTTGACGAATGCAGCCGCCCAGCAGGAAGGCACAGTAGCGGAGGTTGCGCAGCGCCTCAAGCAGGTGCTGCACGATATTGAAACGGAAGAGGGGTTATTCGAATGAAAGTAATCTTTTTGCAGGATGTTAAAGGGCAAGGGAAAAAGGGCGATGTGAAGGAAATGTCCGAAGGGTATGTGCGCAATTTCTTGCTTCCCAAAGGTTTGGTCAAACCGGCATCGGAAGGCAATATAAAGACGCTGGAAGTTCAGAATGCCGCCGAACAGAAGCGTAAGGACAAGGAAAGAGAAGATGCCAAGGCGCTGGCGGCCAAGCTGGAAGCGGCAACGGTCATCGTGAAGACGAAGGCCGGCGAAGGCGGCCGCTTGTTCGGCTCCATTACAAGCAAACAAATCGCGGAGTCGCTCGAGAAGATGGGCTATCGCGTCGATAAACGGAAGATCGAACTGGATGAGCCTATTCGCGCGTTAGGCGTGACGCATGTGCCGGTGAAGCTTCATCCTGAAGTGAAAGCCAAACTGAACGTGCAGACGGTGGAGGAGTAATAAAAGGTAAAGGAGATCGCAGAGCGTAATGACTAATGAGCAACTGATGTTTGACCGTGTGCCACCTCAGAATACCGAGGCCGAACAGGCGGTGCTCGGCGCCGTTCTTATACAGACGGAGTCGCTTGTCACGGCGATGGAACGGCTGCGCAGCGAAGACTTCTACACGCCGTCGCACCAGTTGATCTTTGAGGCGATGATCGAGCTGGGCGAAGCGAACCAGCCGATTGATCTCGTCACGCTTACGTCTTATCTGCAGGATCGGCAGCAGCTGGAAGAAATCGGCGGGGTCAGCTATCTTGCGAAGCTGGCGAATTCGGTACCGACAGCCGCGAACGTGGATTACTATGCTCAGCTCGTGGAAGAGAAATCGATATTACGGCGTCTTATTCGAACGGCGAACCAAATCGTCTCGAATGGTTATGCGGCAGCCGATGATATTGGATTGATGTTGAATGAAGCGGAGCAGCGCATACTCGAAATTTCCAACCGACGTGCCAGCGGCGGATTCATCTCCATACGCGACGTCCTGATGGAAGTATTCGAGAAGGTGGAACACCTCTACACGAATAAGGGCGGAACGACAGGCATACCGTCAGGTTTCTCGGATCTGGACAAGATGACCGCCGGTTTCCAGCGAAACGACCTTATCATCGTTGCGGCACGGCCTTCCGTCGGCAAGACGGCATTCGCGCTCAACATCGCGCAGAATGTAGGCGTTCGATCGAAGGAAACGGTCGCGATCTTCTCGCTCGAGATGTCGGCCGCCCAACTGGTTCAGCGGATGATCTGCGCGGAATCGAATGTTGACGCGGGACGGATGCGGACAGGGTATTTAGAAGGCGATGATTGGGAGAAACTAACGATGGCGATCGGTTCGCTGTCGGAGGCGCAAATCTATATTGATGATACGCCGGGCATTACCGTTGCGGATATCCGGGCGAAGTGCCGGCGCCTGAAGAAAGAGCGCGGACTTGGCATGATCCTGATCGACTACCTGCAGCTTATCCAGGGTCGCGGCAAGGCGGGCGAGAACCGACAGCAGGAGGTCTCCGAGATTTCCCGTACGCTCAAGCAGATCGCGCGGGAGCTGGAAGTGCCGGTTATCGCGCTGTCGCAGCTCAGCCGTGGCGTCGAGCAGCGGCAGGATAAGCGGCCGATGATGTCCGACCTTCGTGAATCCGGCTCGATCGAGCAGGATGCCGATATCGTCGCGTTCCTCTACCGGGATGATTACTATAACCAGGATACCGAAAAGAAGAATATTATCGAGATCATCATTGCCAAGCAGCGTAACGGTCCGGTCGGGACGGTCGAGCTCGTCTTCCTGAAGAGCTTTAACAAATTTGTGGGACTCGATCGTTCGCATCAAGAGCCGGGACAGGCCTCATAATTACACATTGACACATCATAAGAACAATTCCGAACAATTGTATGGGCAACTGTGCAATTGTTCGTTTTTTTAATTGACTTTGCCCGCTTACACTGCTAAACTAATACTGCTGTCTTATGAATGACGGTAAATTTCGGTGTGTGCGAATCATCGAGTGGGGGTATGTGCATGTCAACGGTAGTTGTAGTCGGAACGCAATGGGGAGACGAAGGTAAAGGAAAAATTACCGACTTTCTGGCGGAAGGCGCAGACGTCGTTGCCCGTTATCAGGGGGGAAATAACGCCGGCCACACGATTTTGATCGGCAACAAGAAGTATAAGCTAACTATGATTCCTTCGGGCATTTTTAACCAAAATAAAGTATGCGTCATCGGTAACGGGATGGTTATTAATCCATCGGCCCTTATTGACGAAATCAACTATATACATGAGAACGATTTTTCTACGGAAAACTTGAAAATTAGCGACCGCGCCCACGTTATTATGCCTTACCATCTTGTTATGGACGGTCTTGAAGAAGAGCGCAAGGGCGATAACAAGATCGGTACGACACGCAAAGGGATCGGTCCATGCTACATGGACAAAGCGGCGCGTAACGGAATTCGTATCGCGGATCTGATGGACGCCGAGGAGTTCGAACCGAAGGTTCGCCGTCTGGTTGCGGAGAAGAACCAAGTGATCCAGCAGGTATACGGCGGCGAGCCGCTCGACGCAGATGCGATCATTACGGAATACTTAGGCTTTGCCGAGACGCTTCGCCCTTATGTGACCGACACGTCCGTCGTATTGAATGACGCGATCGATGCCGGCCAGAAAATTTTGTTCGAAGGCGCGCAAGGCGTTATGCTCGACATCGACCAAGGGACGTATCCATTCGTAACGTCGTCCAACCCGACTGCAGGCGGCGTCTGCATCGGCTCTGGCGTAGGCCCGTCGAAGATCGAGCAAGTCATCGGCGTTGCCAAAGCGTACACGACCCGTGTCGGAGACGGTCCATTCCCGACGGAGCTGAACAATGAAACCGGCGATTGGATTCGCGAGAAGGGCCATGAATACGGCACCGTAACCGGCCGTCCGCGCCGTGTAGGCTGGTTCGACAGCGTTGTTGTCCGCCATGCCCGCCGCGTTAGCGGAATTACGGGACTGTCGCTGAACTCGCTTGACGTATTGACGGGACTCGAGACGGTCAAGATTTGTACCGGCTATAAGTATCGCGGCGAAGTGATCGAGTACTATCCGGCCAGCTTGAAGATGCTGGCAGAGTGCGAAGCCGTCTACGAAGAAATGCCCGGCTGGAGCGAAGATATCACAAGCGTGAAGACGCTGGAAGACCTGCCGGCAACGACCCGCCGTTATGTAGAGCGGGTATCGGAGCTGACGGGAATCCCGATCGCGATCTTCTCGGTAGGACGTAATCGCGAACAGACGAACCCGGTCGTTAAGATTTATTAAGAAGATAACTAACACGATAGCCTGACCATCCGAAGCGGCGCGCTCCTGCGCTCATCGGTTGGTCAGGCTTTTTTTTGTCGAAATGAATCGCCAATAACGTTCTGCCTGCACAGCGGGTAGGGTTCAAACCAAGAGATAGATCCTCGCAGCGGCCATTTATACAGTCATAATTTACGTGAAATTTGTTAAGAGAGTGATGCCAAAGAGAATGATAGCCTTGTTACCTGCCCATACTGGATGATAGGACCTTCTAAGAGAGAAGCTGTTGGGAAAGGAATGAGGCAAATGTGGAAATGGACGGGATGGTTTGCAAAGACGGTCGCGGCGGGGCTTATCATTAGTTTCTTGTCGATCTGGACGACCGGCTATATCGTAAACAGTTATGTGGAGACGCTGTTGAAGCAGTTTAAGCTGCCGCTCGATCAGAAGCCCTTTGCATTAGATGGCGTATGGGGCTCGTTATGGGGCGCCGATCCGGTATTGAAATCCGATGTGCAGGGTACGGCGTCAACCGATGATGCCAAGAGTAAGGATGATAACAAGAAGGAAGAAGAGACCGACCGGGAGGAAGCGGGCACGCAAGGCGGCGAAGAAGAGAAAACGCCCGCGGCCGATGCTTCAGGAGATTTGCCGCCAGGATCGATCACCGACATCGGAGGCGGGAGCGGCACGAAGGCTGGTGGGAGCGCCTCATCGAAGGAGGATATGGGGGAAGCCGAGAAAGAGGGCATTGCCATGACGGAGGATCAGTTAAGCGATGCGAAGAATCGTATGAGTGCTGCCGATAAGGAAAGTCTGTTCGAAGTCATGATGACCAAATTGCCGCAGGAAGCATGGCAGCAAATCTCCACCTGGATGGAAGATGGAATTACAGCGAGTGAAATGACTGACATTCAACAGCTTGTCGCCCAGCATCTGAGCCGAGAAGAATATGATAAAATGATGGAAATTTTGAAGAAATATTAGTCATTACGCGTGATTGCTGGAGGATGATTACTTTCATTACGAGTTATCAATATTTACACTACACGATAAAGATTGAACGAAGAAAGGTAGAACGAATAGAGCAGGAAGAATAGTAGTGGAGTAACCTCTGCGGGCGTCCTTGTATGCGCCTTGGGGAGGCCCTCATGACGGTACGGCCAATTACGGGAGCGGCAATTACTGGGTGCTTGATTCGTTAAGTTACGGTTCGCATACGATGTCATTTACGAACAGCAGCACCAGGTCGTTGGACGTAGGATTACTGGGAATGGCGGAACACTATACTCCGGAAAGATAGGAGGAGGGACCTATTCGATTCCGCTCAATATTAGTTCTTTCTCCGGATCGGTACCGGTCTCTATGATGGTCTTCAATGGCGATTCGGACGGCAGCTTCGCTTCGGCCAGTTATTCGTTCATGTATTACTGACGGGCATTGTTGCTTCAAATTGCAGGGCAGTTCGGACAGGCGGGCGTATTATGCCCGTTTGTTCTGCTCTGTCTTTTTCGTTATTCATCCGCACCTGCACGGATCCATGAATTGCACATTCATTAGAAAATTATGAAGAAATATTAATCTAGGGGAAAGGCGGATTTGTTTGATCGGGCTTGTCGCGTTATGTTAAAGTAATAACCGGGACTTACGATGTAGAAATTTATATGTCGAATACGTATGAATGAATGGTGCTAAACGCGAAAAGGAGACGATCATGACCGTTTTTAAGGACAAGGATCGGATCCGGAAGGTGTGGAGCTCAATACGGCCAACCTTTCGGCGCGACCGATCGCAGCTAGAGAGCATGACTCATGATGTTTCATTCTCCCGAATGAAACGAAGAAAGTCTATTGTCTTAGCCGGCGCAGCAATTGCAGTTCTCATTCTTGCCGGTTTTGGCGGAAGCCAGTATGTAAAAGCGAACACAGTCGATTACTACCACCTATATATGAACGGCAATTTAGTCGGCGAGGTACATTCGTCGGATCAGGTCCAGCAGCTGATTAGCCACAAGCAGCAAGAAGTAAGCGACGCCAATCCCGATGTGAATATGGTTCTTAAGACAGGTAATCTTACATATGAACCTAAGAGCGCTTACAAAGCGAAACCGGACAGCGAAGCGACGTTGAAGAAGCTGGAAACCATGTTTACGGCGCAGGCCCAAGGCGTCGAGCTTCAGGTCGACGGTGAAGTAGTCGGTATCGTTAAGGATCAGGCCACGGCGGATAAGATTCTGAGCCGTGTCAAAACCCGCTACGCGCCAGAGCAGCCTGCAGCGAAGAATAAAGCCTTGGAAGTATCGGCGCTCGCGTACTCGGCGAACAAGGCGCAGGAGCCTGCGAAGACACAGGCGGCTGCGAAGCCTTCGTCATCGATGAAATCCGTTGAGATCGTCGAGGAGGTCACAACCAGCCCGGCAGAAGTTAAGCCGGAGCAGATTGCCGATCCGCAGGAGATGTATCTCAAGCTCGTCAAGGGGAGCGTTAAGCCGACCAAATATACGGTGCAGGCAGGCGATTGCATCGGGTGCATCGCACAGAAATTCGATATCTCTCCCCAAGTCATCTATGAGAACAACAATTGGATCAAGGATGATGAGATCAAGGTCGGCGATGTGCTCGACTTAACCGTTCTGCAGCCTGAGGTTACCGTAGAAACGGTCGAGCATGTTACCGAAATGGAGCAAATCGAGCCGATCACCGTCATACAGAAGAACAGCAACATGCGTGCCGGCGAATCGAAGACGATTCGGAACGGCAAGAGCGGCAAGAAGAAAGTCGTCTATAAGCTCGTGAAGCAGAATGGGTATCTGATGAGCGAAGAGCTCTTAGGCGAACAAGTGTTGGAGCCCTCCGTCCCCGCAATCGTGATGAAAGGGACGAAGGTCATTCTCGGCGAAGGATCTGGCCGGTTCGCTTGGCCGGTATCGGGCGCCAAGCTCACGAGCAGCTTCGGCAAACGTTGGGGGCGTCAGCACAAAGGCATCGATATGGTCGGCAGCTCAAGCATCCTGGCAGCCGATAACGGCGTTGTCGAGTTCGCCGGCGATAAGAACGGCTTGGGCCGCGCAGTAATTATTAACCATAAAAACGGATATAAAACCGTTTATGGCCATATGAGCAAGCTTTCCGTCAAGAGTGGGCAAACGGTGGAGAAGGGCGATAAGATCGGTGTAATGGGGAACACGGGTCATTCGTTCGGAACGCACCTGCACTTTGAAATTCATAAGAACGGGAAGGTTCAAAACCCGATTAAGTATTTATAAAATCAACCGGTAAGCACCGTCAGTCGACTAAGTCGCTGGCGGTGCTTTTGCTTTTTTCACAAGGGTACATTCCATATAATGTGTAAGATATTTGTAATACATTGACATCTGCGTGAGAGGCGATGAAACCGCATATGGCCAGCGGCTTCCGCTATCCGAAACATCGTTCTTGATGAGGGAACTTTCATTGGGACATCGGCCCTAATTATGATAGAATAAAGTAAGGTATGGCATTGTGATTTTTGAGCCGATTCAAGGGCTTTGCATAGATGATGTGCCTGGCCATATGGAGCAAGACGATGGGCGGTGACGAAGGTGTACGGGAAAATATTAGTCGTTGACGATGAACAGCCGATTGCGGACATTCTAAAGTTTAATTTGGAGAAGGAAGGCTATCAGGTGATCTGCGCTTTCGACGGCGGAGAAGCGGTCCGTCTTGCATTCGAAGAGCAGCCTGACCTCATCCTTCTTGATTTGATGCTGCCCGTGAAGGACGGCATGGACGTATGCCGCGAGGTTCGCTCACGTCTGCAGACGCCGATTATTATGCTGACGGCCAAAGACACCGAGCTCGATAAGGTGCTTGGGCTGGAGCTTGGCGCCGATGATTATGTGACGAAACCGTTCAGCACGCGCGAGCTGCTGGCCCGCGTGAAGGCTCACTTGCGCCGGCAGAAGACGGAAGCGGCGGCGACCGCAGGCGCGGTTAACGGGTCAGCCGGCTCCGGATCGGGCGCTGCGCAGCAGGATATGCAGGGGCTGCGCCTGTTCAATCTCTTCATCGATACGGATATGTACGTGGTGTACAAGGACAATGAACCGCTGGATTTAACGCATCGCGAGTATGAGCTTGTATACTACCTGGCCCGCAATTCCGGCAAGGTGATGACGCGGGAGCATTTGCTTCAAGCGGTATGGGGGTTTGAATATTTCGGCGATGTGCGGACGGTGGACGTGACGATCCGCAGGCTTCGGGAGAAGATTGAGGATGACCCAAGCCGGCCGGAATATATTCTGACGCGCAGAGGCCTCGGGTATATGATGCGCAATCCGAAATCGGGCGGCTTCGGCTCCGGATGAACGGCGGGATTCGGTTCTTCCGTACCATTCAGGTCAAGCTGATCGTTATTTATGTGCTGCTCATCCTGTTTGCGATGCAGCTCATTGGCGTTTATTTTATCAGCACGATGAAGACGTCGCTCACGTCGACGTTCTCAACGAACATGAACAATCAAGCGGATGTACTCGCCCGATTGGCCGCCGAGACGCTGAACAGCAAGCCGGACAAGCCGGCTGCGGACGGACGGACGACGGAAGAATACTTAGGCTCCCTGGTGCGAGACTTGTTCAGCATCAATGAAGCGGAGATCCAGCTGCTTGACGCAAGCGGGCGGATCCTCGCCACCTCACTCTCCAGTCCTCAGGATTATATCGGCAAGAAGAACACTTCATTAGCCGTCAGCCGCGCGCTTCAAGGCATCCGCGACAACGAGGAAGACATCATTGACGAAGACAATGTCCGCAAGAAAATTATCGCCAAGCCCGTCATGTACGGCACGAAGACCGTAGGGGCGGTCTATTTGGTCGCTTCGATGAAGGAGCTCTATCAGACGGTGAACGGGATCAATCAGATCTTTGTTTCGGGCATGCTGATCGCTCTCGGCTTGACTGGGTTGCTTGGCATTCTGCTGGCACACACCATTACGAATCCGATCAAGGGGCTAACTCGCCAGGCGGCGGCGGTTGCAGAAGGACGGTTCGACCAGAAGGTGCCGGTGCTCGGGAATGATGAGATCGGCCGGCTCAGCGAAGTGTTCAACGATATGACCTCGCGTCTGCGCGATGCATTGTCGATGAACGAGGAGGAGAAGGAGAAGCTGGCCTCGATTCTGGCGAATATGAGCGATGGCGTCGTCGCCGCTGATGAGCGCGGAGTCGTCATGATTACGAACCGGCGAGCCAAAGAGATGCTGCGCGAGGAAACGTGCGAAGGCTGCCAGCTGGCGGACTTGTTCGGGATGGATGAGACGCAGATGGCCAATCTCATGAGCGGGCGCGAGTCCGCTGCGGTCATCCCGCATGTCAGCGGGGGCGGCGATGAGGACGAGATGATGATGCGGGTCACCCTAACGCCGATTCACCGGAGAGATAAAGGAATCTCCGGGACGATTGCGGTGCTGCAGGATGTGACGGAGCAGGAGCGGCTCGAACAATCCCGCCGAGAGTTCGTCGCGAACGTATCGCATGAGCTGCGTACGCCTCTGACGACGATCAAGAGCTACGCCGAGGCGCTCGATGACGGCGCTCTGAACGAGCCGGAGCTGGGCCAGCGTTTCGTTGGCGTCATCCGTAACGAGACGGAACGGATGATCCGCCTCGTTACCGATCTGCTGCATCTGTCGAGGCTCGATTCCAATCAGGCGCCGCTTAGACGGCAGGCCACCAGTGTGCCGGATATGCTGGAGGAGGTCGCGGACCGCTTCTCCTTCCAGATGCGCAAGAAACAAATCCGGGCGGCGGTTCGTGTCGAGAATGGGATTAAGTCCGTATGGCTGGATCGCGATCAGATTGATCAGGTTCTGGATAATTTGGTGTCGAATGCGATCAAATACACCTTGGATGGCGGCCGCATCGAAATTACGGCGCACAAGCCGGATTCGACATCGATCGCGATCAGCGTGAAGGATACGGGAATCGGCATCCCCAGGAAGGATCTGAGCCGTATATTCGATCGCTTCTACCGGGTCGATAAAGCGCGGTCCCGCAACATGGGCGGCACAGGGCTCGGACTGTCCATTGCCCGGGAAATTGTGAAGGCGCATGGCGGAACGGTTACGCTGGATTCCGAGCTCAATGAGGGTACGACCGTAACGGTCATACTGCCTCTGGTGCAGGATGGAGGCGGTCTGTCATGAAGGAGAAGTCGAAGACATGGTTGCTCGCCGGGCTTGTACTGCTCAGCCTGATGCAGAGCTATCTGCTTGCATACAGCATGCCGGGTATTGGCGCAACCTTTACCCCCCGCCAGGACTACATTAAGACGGAGCCGATGGGCACCGAGGAACAGGTTCAGAACGTTATTTTTCCCGAGGATATGGTGCTGCACTTCGGCAACGACAAGCACACGGTGCTGTATCCCGGCATGAATTTCTACAACCTGATCTATGACAGGATGCAGGGACGGGAGTTCAAAGGCTTCCAGAGCAACAAAATCTATGTGGTGGATTGGGATACGGTACGCGAGCGGGACATCGGTGTCGAGCTCCGGTTCGGAGGAGGCGTGCCCGTCGAGCTGCTGGGCGAATCGTTCAAGCTGGATGGCGACCTGACATTCCTGAATGATGTCATCAACCGGATCTGGATCTACAAGAATAATGACCGCGAAGAAGTCCGCACGTACTTCTTCAGCGCGGACGGCACGACCGTGTACGAATCGGTACGCGCCGATCTGACAGTGAATGATGTGCAGAATTATGTCGGTTTCGGCGAGTATTCGACTCCGTATCGATTTGTCGAAGACGAACTGTATATTCCGACAGAGCCGCTCCAAGCGGTCGAATCCGTAGTAGGGTACGAGACCTATACGCCGGAGCAGATGCAGCGGAATTTGTTCTTGGACCCGAGCGAAACGAGAACGATTAACGACCGGAACGGTTCGCAAATTTATACGGACGGTAAGCGCGGCCTTCAGGTTGAGCTGGACGGCAAGTGGATCAGCTATACGGATCCGGTGGCCGGACAGGGCAATGGCAATAATTTGAGCGCCAACGTGTACGCCTCCATACAGTTCATCAATCAGCATGGCGGATGGGACGGCATGCATCGTTACCTGCAGCCGATCCATCGGGAGGAAGGACAGGCCGGCCATTCGATCCGATATCAGCAGTATTACGGTTCCTATCCGGTCATTCCGGCCAAACCGTTCCTGTTCGGGCATATGCAGCTGCGGCTGCAGCAGGGCGTAGTATCCGAATACGAGCGTTCCCTTATTACGCTGAAAGAGAAGGCCGATTCCAAGGAGGTACGCTGGCTGCCGGGCGGAGATTCGCTCGGCAAGACGCTGAGCGGCTATGCGCGCAGAAGCGAGGTTGTGGCCGTCTACCCGGCGGCGCTCGTCTCGCAGCTGAAGGATTCGAAGCTGCGGTTCAAGCCGGTCTGGGCCGTCCGTTTGACGGATGGCTCGCAGGATGTGCTGATGCCGGCACTGCCGGATACCTACGATCCGCTTCCGAAGGACTCGGGCGTCACACCGGGTAACACTGGAGGCGGGGCTGCAGGTAAGGGCGGTACAAATACGGACAGCAAGGCATCAAACGGTAAAACAGGCGATACAGGCAGCGCGGCGGACAAAGCCGGTCACTCTGTGAAAGCGGGCGGATTCATCGCTGCCGGGTCGCAAGCCGGATCGAACACGGACGTGCGGAGGTGACGGGCTGATGGAATGGGGACGGGCGAAAAACGTACTTATTTTCGCGTTTCTGGTCCTGAATATCGTGCTTGGCTATCAGCTGTGGTCGAATATTCAGGAAGGGCCCAGCACCAGCGGAGACGTGAACGATCTGTCGCCGGGCACGCTTGCGGTTATGCGGGAGAAGGGCATCAAGCTAACCGCCAGAAGCATACCGACCGAAACGCCGAAACTGAGCGAGCTAACGTATCGCGTGACGGAGAAGCTCGGCGAAGGGAAGCGGCAGATGCTGGAGACGCCGGTCGACGGCAAAATCGTCTTCAACGAGAAAGAGCTGCTAAACGAGCTTGGCCCGGTGATTCCCGAGCTGAAGGAATACCGGTACGATCCGGAGCTGAATGAAGACGAAGCCTTCGTCCTGCACCGGATCATCGAAGACCGGCCGATGTTCGATGTCAGGCTGAAGCTGTACTACAGCAATCAGAAGATCGTAGCCTACAGCCAGGACCGGGTCGAGCTGATCACGGGCGACGAGGCTGCGGAGCAAACGGTGCTGCCCGCGACGAAGGCATTGGAGAGCTTGATCTACAACCATTTCAAGCCGGGCGCCGTCATAAAGGATATAAAGCTGGGCTACCACGGACTGGATTTCAACTCCGATACGCAGTTCTCCGCTCCATCGTGGCGGGTGCTGCTGGAGGACGGGCAAGTCTATTACGTTCATGCGATCAGTGCAGAGGTGTTCACCGAGAAGGAAGAAGCGCCGCTAAACGGCGCAAAGACCGAGTAGAATGGTAGCGGAATGTTGAGCAGGATGCGGAAAGACTTTCTATCGGGGAATGGAGGGGGCGGCTTGTAATCAAAGGCTGTAAAGCTCCGTACCCCGGAGGCTTCCGCGTATGGGCGAACAATGGGAGCTGGGGAAAAGGCAGGTTGGACACATCATGGGAATACGATTTACGGTACTTGCCAGCGGATCGACGGGGAACGCGACGATCGTGCAGGGCGACGAAGCAACGGTGCTTGTAGATGCCGGTTTAAGTGTAAAGAAAATAGAGGAGCTTATGCGCGAGCGCGGCGTAGCCGGCCATCACGTGGATGCGATTCTCGTTACGCATGAGCATTCCGATCATATAAAGGGGCTGGGCGCGTTCGCTCGCAAGTTCGATCTGCCGATCTATGCGAATGAAGCGACCTGGGGCGCAATGGAACGACACGTCGGCCAGATCAATCCGGAGCAGCGGGTCATTCTGGAAACGGGCGAGACGGTGAACTTTGGCGGCATACGTACGACATCGTACGCGATCTCGCATGATGCGGCCGAGCCGGTCGGGTACGTGTTCGACGACGATGATGTGAAGCTCAGTCTGGCGACAGACCTCGGTTATGTAAGCGACAAGGTGCGGATGATGATTGAGGATTCGGATGTGCTGGTGCTGGAATCGAATCACGATGTCGACATGCTTCGCATGGGCCGTTATCCATGGAACATCAAGCGCCGCATCCTGAGCGATATCGGGCACTTGTCGAACGAAGCGGCCGGAGAAGCGCTATGCCAGCTAATGACGGACCGGACGAAACGGGTCTATTTGGCCCACCTCAGCCTGGATCATAATTTGATGGACTTGGCGAAGCTGACGGTGAATAGTGTATTAGAGAGTAACGGTTTCTTCTTCAAGAAGGACGAGTTCCCGCTGCGGGATACATATCATGACCGGCCTACGCCATGGGATGAAGTGAAGAAACGATAAGGGAATCGAGCTCCTGATCGAGGGCTAGCGCCTTGAGCTCCAGCTCTTCCCGGGTGAGGAGGCCTTTCTCGATCAGCAGCTCGGTCATGGCGCTGACGGTAAGCAGAATACGGTAGTGGTCATCCTTCAAATCTGCGATTTTGCCGGCTAGAACGACTTGTTCCATCGCGGTAGAGTGGTTTCTTGTCATATTGGGAATCTCCTTCGAATTGGATTGTGACAGAAGTGGCCTTGTCGGTATAAAATTAATTTACGGATGCGTTGGTTTTGCGCATGGACTCTATTATTATTGTAGACGATTCTTCCGATATCATTCCTAGATTTGAGAAAAAAGGATCTTGATGTCCGGGACATCGAGAGGAGCGATTATAGATGAGCTTATTCGATGACGAGTTTTACTCCACACGGGTAAAGCGCCGCCCCCGCTTGGCGAAGAGCGACGGCAAGACGTTCTCGGCGGTACCTCTGCGCAGCAAGAGCTGGTCCAAGGTACGAATCGCCGTACTATCCTCCGTAGCCAGCTCCGTGGCTGTGGTGCTTGTGTTCGGCTTGTTCGTCGGGTTCGATCGCGGCGGCGGCCTGCCGGGAGGATCGGTTGCGGCTGTATCCCCCGTACAGACCAACACGGATCCATACGAGCGGACGATTCAGGCGGCCGATAAGGTGCGTCCTGCAGTCGTAAGTATTATTAACGAGCAGCAGCTTCCGACTATCAATGGCGGGAGCGGTCTGGATGAAGGAGAAGAGACGGAGCTTGCCCAAGCTGCCGTAGGCTCCGGGGTCATCTTCGAGAAAGTGAAGGGCAAAGCCCATATTATTACGAATGCCCATGTCGTGGCGGGGGCCGAAGCGGTTAAGGCGGTTCTCAGCAATGGCGATGTGCTTGAAGCCGAGCTTGTCGGGGTGGACGAGATTACGGATCTCGCCGTTCTCGAGATCGATGGAAGCGGCATTAAGACGGTTGCGGAAATCGGCGATTCCAATGAGCTGCGCGCCGGGCAGTGGGTCATGGCTATCGGCAATCCGCTAGGTCTTAGCGATTCGCTGTCCATGGGGATCGTAAGCAAGACGCACCGGATCATTCCGGTATCGCTCAGCCAGGACGGCGTGTACGATTGGGAGCAGGAGGTCATTCAAGTGGATGCCTCCATTAACCAAGGCAACAGCGGCGGGCCTTTGATCGATCTGAACGGCAAGGTCGTCGGCATTAACAGCATGAAGGTTGCCGATTTCGGGGTAGAAGGAGTCGGGTTCGCGATTCCGTCCCATTCTGCCATGCCGATCGTGCAAAGCTTGCTTGAGTATGGTAAAGTGAAACGTCCGTATCTCGGCGTGTACACGATGGATCTCCAGGCTTATATGGCCCAGCAGTCGATTGGGGCTGGCAGCGACCTGCCGGAAGATCCGGAGATGCTCCCTGAGGATGGAGAGAAGGCGCCGGATCAGGAAGCGGGCTCCAGTGAAGAAGATAGCCAGGAAGAATTGCCGCAGTCCGATCTGAAGCTCCCCAAGGGCGTTGAAGACGGGGTGATCGTCCTCGAGGCGGTGGGACCGTCCGCTGAAGCGGGTCTGGAATTCAATGACATCATAGTGAAGCTGGATAAACAGTCGATTTCGAGCACGATGGAGCTTCGCAAATATTTGTACGGCAAGAAGTCCATCGGAGACGATATTCAGGTCACCTACTACCGCGGGGGCGAGAAGCATACGGTAACGTTCACCCTTGAGGAAAAGATGGGCGAAGAATAAAGCTGGAAGAATACAGCGGGTTCGGACGGCTAAGAGCTGCCGGTTTGGACCATGCTAGATCGTAACCGACAGAAGAAGAGGGATACTTGAAGCATGTATTGTGTGTGCAAAGAACATATTGAGCTTGCCATCGATAAGTTTGTCGATGATTACGAGGACGCGCCGGACATTGTCGATCTGGCGACGGCAACCTTCACGGACTGGGAAGCGCCTGCGACTTGCGATATGTGCGACAGCATCGCGGCGTATTTGATCGTGTAGAGCGTTGGTTGTAGCGAGGATGGCGAAGTTCTCACAACGGGAAAAAGTATTACCTTCGGTGGCGGGGGTAATACTTTTTTTTCTTTTCCAGGCGGATAGCGCTCGTTGGGTATTGGCTGGCGTTTGTGCAGAAGGAATAAAAAATCCGATTATTCGATGATAATAATTATCATTCTTGGTTAATATAAGTGTAGAAACGGAGGAACGGCATGTGGCGTCAGCAGTGGGCGCAGCACGTGCCGATAGAAAAAGGACAGCCGGCTGGCTGCCCCTAAGCGTTAAACCTTCGGTTCGAATGTCTTGCAGTCGGTTTCCTCCGAGTTGCTCGCCTTCTTCCCGCGATGGCTGACAACATAGATGGAGGAAGCATTGCAGTTATTGCCTGCAGCCCAATACTTGCAGGAGTTCACTTCACAGAGTACATCTTTGGCCATGGATATCACCTCCTTGGCAATAGGATGGGCGAAGTGTGTACCTTTTTATACCTCGGCAAGCCTGCTTTGAATCCCGATTCGGGAGGAGAAGCGGGTTTGTTGGCGTGCGCGTAAAGGGGGAAATGGTGGGTGAGAGTGGTGGTAAAAGCGGGCGGTATCGCTTATGATGATAGGACAGCATTTTCCAAAACTAGCGAACAGGAGGGGTACTATGAACTCCCATTATCCGATATCCTCTTATACATCCAGGCCTGCTGCCGGCTCCGCTGCCGCCAGATGGCTGAAGCGAATAAGCATCCTTGTTCTTCTATTCGGCGCCATGCTCATCGGCCTGCTGCAAATCCGGGCTCCGCAGCCCGCCGGTCCCGATGCTCCGCCCGACGCGTTCTCTGCCGACCGCGCCATGGAGAAGCTCAGCGTCATTGCGAAGGAACCGCATCCCGTTGACTCGCCTGCGCATGACCAGGTGCGGGATTATTTACTCGCGGAGCTCGAGGCTCTGGGCTTGAAGCCGGAGGTGCAGCAGGCGCAAGGCGAATCGGTTTGGGAACCAGGGAAAACCTTAACGCTCGAGAACATTGTGGCGCGCATTCCGGGCACGGATAACAGCAAGGCGCTGATGATCGCGGCCCATTACGATTCCGTTCCGGAGGGCCCGGGCGCGGCCGATGACGGCGCGGCAATCGCGGCGATGCTGGAGACGGCACGCGCGCTTCAAGTGTCCGGTCCGCTTAAGAACGATGTCCTCCTGGTCATGACGGACGGTGAAGAGATGGGCCTGTTGGGCGCTAAAGCGTTCATGAAGGAGCATCCTTGGGCCAAAGATGTCGGGCTGGTGTTAAATTTTGAAGCACGGGGGAATAAAGGGCCGTCCTTCATGTTCGAGACGAGCGAGCAGAACGGATGGCTGATCGAGGAGTTTATGAAGGCGGCGCCGCAGCCGGTGGCTTATTCGCTAGTCTATAACGTCTATAAACTGATGCCGAACGACACCGACTTGACGGAGTTCCGGGCGGGCGGGTTGCCTGGCCTCAATTTTGCCTTCGGGATGGGCTTGAATGCCTACCACAAGGAGATTGATACGCCGAACAATCTCGATCGTTCCAGCCTGCAGCATCATGGTGAATACATGCTGAGCTTGACGAGGCATTTCGGTCAACTGGATTTGACCGATGTGAAGCAGGGGGACCGGGTCTATTTCAACGTATTCGGCTGGAAGATGGTGAGCTATCCGGAATCGTGGGCACTCGGGTTCATGCTGCTGGGCTTGCTGCTGTTCGCCGTTACGGTATGGCACGGCTGGTATCAGCGGCGGCTCAGCCTGAAGGGGCTGATTGGCGGATTCTTCGTCGCGTTGCTAAGCCTAGCGGTGGTGTTCGGGGTTGTCACCCTGATCTGGAGCATCCTGCAGGCGAACGTGTCGCATCCTTACTATGTATCGATTATGAAGGATCTCAGCGTCGGGACGTACTATTTAATCGGTTTGCTGCTGGTTATGGTGCTCGTCGCGTTCCTGCTGATCCGGACGTTCTCGCGTTATGTGCGGACGGAAAACCTGTGGATCGGGACGCTGCTGCTGTGGGTGTTCCTCAGCGCGGCGACGACGTTCTATCTTCCGGGCGGAAGCTATCTGTTCACGTGGCCGCTTCTGTTCAGCCTAATCGGGCTCAATCTCTCCTATATGATGCGGGAAGGGGCATGGGCTTGGCCGTCCGCGCTGTTCGCGATGCCGGGCATCCTGCTGTTCACGCCGATTCTATATCTTGTGTTCGTGATGATGACGCTGGATATGGCAGGGCCGCTGATCACGGTCGCCGCGCTGGCGTGCACGCTGATTTACCCGCTGTTCTGCCGGATGCCGAGGCGGGGCATGATGTGAGGATGAATGAGCGGTTAGATGAAGGGAACCGAATGCAGTGATGTCTAGCCGCTCGCAGGGAACGATTGTAGCAGGAAGGCCATGTATAGGAATAGTGACCGTGGTTCGGTCGTGATAATAGAAGAAATGAGTGCACCAGGAGGAACTTACAGATGCAAATTCAGGTCGTGTGCGTAGGGAAGTTGAAGGAGAAATATTGGTCGGACGGTGTGGCGGAATACGCCAAACGGCTGGGCGCGTATGCGCGGCTGGAGATCCGCGAACTGCCGGACGAGAAGACGCCGGACTCGATGAGCCCGGCGGAGGAGGAACAGGTTCGCACGCGCGAAGGAGAGCGGATCTTGTCGGTGCTGAAGCCGGACGCCCATGTCGTGGCGCTGACGATTGAGGGCGAGATGTGGACGAGCGAGCAGCTCGCCGCTCACCTGGACAAGCAAGCCGTCTACGGCGGCGGGTCCGTCGCCTTCGTCATCGGCGGCTCGCTCGGCCTGTCCCCCGCCGTGCTCGCCCGCGCTGACAAGAAGCTCAGCTTTGGCCGCATGACCTATCCGCATCAGCTCATGCGCGTGCTGCTGCTGGAGCAGATTTATCGGGCGTATCGGATTAATCGGAGGGAGCCGTACCATAAGTAACGGCGAAAAATTACGCTTCAGCTGCCTACTGGGCGCGGAATGCTGCCCGAGAGGACTATCTTGTTTCCCCTGTTTGCAACCGATAAGCTTATAAGGCCCACGCTAAATCATATTGCCAGGAATTCGGATTGACACCGGATTCCTTTTTGTTGTGCGGAGCCGCATTAATCTAACTCGGCAAGTACGCTTACCTCTTCCAGCGAAGGGATAAGAAACTTAGTCCCGATTGGCGATGACATTACGATGAGGATCGTGTAGGTCCCGTATTTATCGCATTGATTTCCGAACTCTTCGAGAGATCGTGTGGACTCAGTCATTACTTTCAATAAATAGTTGTGTTCTCCGCTTATACGATGGCATTCGATGACATCGGGAGATGAGCGGCAAAAATCAAGGAATGCATGACACTCCCTTGTACGAAACAGAATGTAGGCCGCTGCGCGTTTTCCGATTTTTTCAGGGGAAATCATGGTGCGGTACTCCTCAATGGTTCCTTTTTCCTCCATGCGCCTTACTCTCTCCGTTACTGCGGGTTGCGATAACCCGACACACTTGCCTAATTCCGTCATTGAAATTCTTGCCTGGCTTTGAAGATAGTATAGAATTTGCTTATCAATATGGTCCATCGAAATCGGCTCCTTTAATTTTAAGGATTTCCACATCAACTAACTGTTTTTTCTTTGTTTTAGGGTAGATATAACTTGAATGCTTTATGTAAATCACTGAACTTAATAATTATAATAAACTCACAATAGTAAAGTAATCAAGACTTTAACTATTGAGAAAGGATGATGATAGTTGAGTAAGAATTTGGATACAAGCATAGATGAAGTCATCGAGCGTACTCTTGCCGATAATCGGCTGGTTGGCGCTGTTGTTAAGGTGGCGGTAGACGGAGCACTGGTTTATAACGGTGCTGCCGGTTTTGCCGACCGTGAGAGGAACAATCCGATGCAAGAAAATGCTTTGTTCAGGCTTGCTTCCGTATCGAAACCGATCGTTTCAACGGCTGCCTTGGTACTCGTATCGCAAGGACGGCTCCAACTAGACGACCGCGTTGATCGATGGCTTCCATACTTTCAGCCGCGTTTGCAAAATGGCGAAATCGCGGAGCTCACGATTCGGCATTTAATGACGCACACGGCGGGGCTGACTTACCGTTTCTTTCAGGAAGAGAATGGTCCCTATCACCGTGCAGGGGTGTCGGATGGGATGGACCAGGCCGGTATCACATTGGAAGAGAACCTGCGCCGTATTGCCTCCGTTCCGCTCCTTTACACGCCAGGCACTCAGTGGAAGTATTCGATCGCGACAGATGTGCTGGGCGCCGTTATCGCCATGGTTACTGAAATGCCGCTTCAAGAAGCCGTTCATTCCTTGGTGCTGAAACCGCTTGGCATGAATGACACAGGGTTTACTGCCGTTGACCCGGAGCGGCTGACCACATCATATGCCGATGATGTTCCTGTGCCGCGGCCTATGTATGATACCGATAGCCTGGCATTCTTGGAAGGCACGGCGGGCTTCCGGCTTGCCCCTAGCCGGGCGCTTGACGAATCGGCTTATCCTTCCGGCGGAGCCGGCATGGTTGGAAGCGCCCGTGACTTTGTACGGCTGCTGGAAACATTGCGCAAGGGAGGAACGCCGCTGCTGCCTGAGCGGCTGGTTCGCGAAATGACGGCAAACCAGATCGGCGATCTGCCGATGGCTTATTGGCCGGGCAGAGGCTTCGGTCTTGGATTTACGCTGCTTAAGGATCCTGTCGCAGCAGGCACGCCGGAATCGCCGGGCACCTGGCGGATGGGCGGGACCTACGGCCATTCGTGGTTCGTTGATCCTGAGCGGAAGCTCAGCGTTGTGGCATTTACCAATACCGCGCTGGAAGGCATGTCGGGCCAGTTTACCGTCGATCTCTGCAAAGCCGTTTACGACGGAATCAAGCAATAAAGAATCGTTTAAGAGCCTAGTACGGTATGATCCGGACCAGGCTCTTTTATACAAGGGAGTGAAGAGGTTGGTTCAATTCAGTTCTGTTAAACGGACCATTAACCCTATATTTTTCATTGCACTGGGTTTATTCGGCGTATACACAATTGAATTCGGCGTTGTCGGGATACTGCCGGCAATAATTGAACGCTACAGCATCAGTACATCTCAGGCCGGGATGCTCGTTGGCGCGTTTGCGATTGTCATCGCATTGTTTGGTCCCTTTATGGTATTACTGCTTTCCAAACTTAACCGCAAAAATGTGCTGATGACATGTCTGTTCATTTTTGCCGGGAGCAGTTTCTTGTCAGCTTTCGCTCCGAATTTTTATGTTTTGCTGGCGCTTCGTATGATTCCGGCTTTGTTCCATCCCGTCTATTTTTCTTTGGCTTTTGTCACGGCTATTTCACTGTATGCCAAGGAAAAAGCGACGCAAGCTTCCGCCAAAGCATTTGTCGGGACCAGTATGGGCATGGTACTTGGAATTCCGATAACAACCTATATCCAGCATCAATTCTCATTCGAGGCCGCTTTTCTATTCTGTACCCTTGTCAACATCGCTGCTGGTATCGGGATCGCAATTATGCTTCCGAAAACGCCGAAAGCGGAGAAAGTAACTTATGGGAAGCAGCTCGGTATATTGCGTAAAATCCCCCTTTGGATCAATATTGGCGCTGCAACTTTTATATTTGCGGCAATGTTTTCGGTCTATAGTTATTCTGCCGAATATTTGGAACAAGTGATGGGTATGAACGGAGAGACCGTCAGTGTCATGCTTGTCATATTTGGTGTCGGGGGGGTGGCCGGCAACTTGCTCGCGGGGAGGCTGATTGGAATCAATATGGCAAGAACGGCTGTGTTCCAACCGATCGCATTAGCGCTCTCTTACTTTTTGCTTTACTTAAGAGAATCGTCGTCAATAGTACCAATTATTTTGATCATGGTCTTGTGGGGAGCGGTTCATACCAGCGGACTCATTATAACGCAGATATGGTTAACATCCGAGGCTCCCGAAGCGCCTGAATTTGCTACTGGACTGTATATTTCTTTCATCAATCTTGGCGTGTTCATCGGTTCGGCAGCAGGCGGGATGTTTATTAATTTTTTAGGCGTGAAAGGGACCATATGGAGCGGCTTGCTGTTCATTGTGTTAGCCCTTGCTTGTATTATAATAAAAATTTTTCTCTTTAACTCAAAAGGTATAAAGGAAAAAAGGGTATCCAAACGAGAACGGCGGGAGGAGGCTTTATTGTAAAGCTCAAGGTTGCACCATTGCAGGTGCCCTGAAATTTCGCCTTGGATATGATAAGCTGAGCCGTACCACAAGTAATGGCGAACTATACTGCGAAAGATTACAAGGAAGCCCCTCCCGAAAAATGATCGAGAGGGACTTGCTTATTCAGGCTATTTCCGAAAGCAACCCCTTTTCCCCTCGGATCATTGCACGGGAACCGAAATTATAGCTTTCAGGTTGTCTTCCTGGTACTTGTCCATGCCAGAGAAAACGGCAGTATAATAAATATCGTCCTGCTTCCACAAGTAATAAGGCAATTTTACGTCTTTGCTGGGTGCGAAGTAAACATGGTTCTTGTCTTCATAAGCCGAAATTTCGACGCCATTAATCTTCAGCAATCGAGTGAGCGAGAGCTTGGACGTGTCGAAAAGCGGCTCCTTGCTCTGATAAAGCGAGAAATTATCGCTTACATCATAGATTGAGGAATCGTGCGGTGCGCCATAGTCTGTCCATAGAGCGTCCGTCGCTTGTCTGAACGAATACCCGGTATTCTGATCGCCAGCCCTGAGCAATCTCGAACCGCTCAGCTTAAGCCCGGGCAATTCCAACGGGATTTTCACCTTAAAGCCGAGAATGTTCTTCGCTGCAAGCAAATCCTTTTCATCATAAAGAGGAAATGAATTTCCATCACCGTCGTAGCGGACATGCTGAACTTGCTGCGGGAAAACAAAGGATTGCACCATTTTTGTGAGCTCTTTTTGCGACATATGCTCGCTATAATAATCGATTGCATACCAAACACTGTCATCCTGCCAGTAGAAGCTTTTGCCCGTTTCTGGCCTTTGCTTATAGCGTCTCTTATCCGTGAATAAAGTGCCTTTGACATTGCCGATCGTAACAGCTTCCTGTCGGTATTCAGGAGTCTCGTTTGCACTTTGGGGAGCCCCCCGCAATTGATTGTGCTCCAACAAATTGCCATTGCCCTTGGAAGCTTTCACTTCTATGATTTGTTCATTTTGTTTGCCAAAGTTAGATACAAAAGTAATGGATGCTACATCAATTAGATCGGCATCGTTGCTGCTGGTGAAATTTCTATAATATAATACATTCTCCAACTGATAACCTTCAGGAAGATAATCAGGTATTTTAAAGCTATATTTCGGAAAATCGAGTGCCCGATCGAGACTATGAAACCATCTGAACGAATCGTTGTAAATAGGATATAGATCCAAACCAGGGTTTGCTGCTTGGGCAGCAGTATCCAACTCGGTACCCTTCCCGGCATCCGACGCATTGGTGAGCAAGATGGCACTCAAAACAATAACCAAGAGAATAGAAGCGGCGGATAGCTTGTACGAACCTTTCTTAAACGAGGTGATCATCATTATTCTCCGTTTCGCTTCATATTTGCTGTCCCCAAAATGCGATAGGTTGATCCGAGGAGAGGATTGTTGGGAAAATGAACGCGACAGCATAAGTAAGGTCATGCCATAGGACACAGCTTCACGCTCGCCCAGCGCTTCAAGAACACTCGCGTCGCAGGCCACCTCCTGGTCGGCTTTCATCTTTCTTACGGAAAGCCACACCAAAGGGTTGTACCAATGCATCCCTACGGAAAGAGCCCACAGGGAGTTAAACCATAAGTCCTTACGCTTGTAGTGAATCAGCTCATGCATCAGGATATGCGTCAGCTGATTTGAATCGGCGATCGTGCCGATATCTTCGGGCAAATAAATCCTCGGCTTCCATAAGCCATAAAGACAAGGGCTGCGAAGATGGCTTGTTTCATAGGCGTATATCCGTTTTTTAATGTTCAGCTTCTCTTTGCACGCCTCAAGAACGGTGAGTACTTCAGCGTCCTCGATCTTTAGGGAGTTTCCGACTCTTTTTCTGAAAATCAGCGCGCTAAACAGGTAATATCCACCCAAGCATAGAAGCCCTACAAGCCATACCAGCGAGCCAATCGATTGCCAAGTCAGTCCATCCGTGGCCCCTGGGAAATTGTCTTGAGAAGAACGTGTTATGACTGAAGATCCTGGTTCGTTCACCCGGTTCGGGGTGAACTCGGGAAGCTGTTTTTTTACATCAATATAATTGGATTGAATTTCCGTGCTGGAACCGGTCTCAGTAAAGGGATTGTGTTGCTTACTCTTCTGATCAGAATTCCATTCCATCGGGAACGTTTGCGGCAGCGCATTAAACAGGCTTATGGGACTCTCCGGAGCAATGGGAACCAGAAGCTTAATCAACACAAGAAACCACAATATATGAACAACTTTAGGTTTAAGGTGCTTTTGGATCAGCTTCCGAATCAAGAGTAGCAACAATAGGATTACCGTCGATGCCAGTGACGCAGTGAACAGAAGAGAAAAGACCGTTTCCAGATACTTCATAACTTCTTCTTGTTCTTCAAGATTTGTTGAAGCTCCTCAATATCTTTTTCCGAGAGTGTCTCTTCTTCGAGAAATTTCGCGCACAGCATCCCTACGGCTCCTTTATAAACTCTATTCAGGAATGAACGATTCTCGGCTTTTAAGTATTCATCATGCGAAACCAGCGAATAGTAGAGGTAGTTCCGGCCGGACTTTTCGAATCGAATCGCTTTCTTCTTGTGAAGCCTATTCAGGAAGGTTTTAATCGTCTGATCCGACCATTTCATTTTCTGGGTTAATTCGGTAATTACCTCGCTGGCGGACAAAGGCTCCTTTTGCCAGAGGAGCTTCATCACTTCGCTTTCGGCCTCGGTAATGTGTGGGGACTCGTGCATCGTTTCACCCTCCTTGATCTCGTTGTTTACACTTGTAAACGATATTTAAAGTTTACAAGTGTAAACGTAGCGTGTCAAGCGTAAATCGAGCTCCCCGAACGCAAGAAAGCGTCGCGCATAGTCACTGTTGCAGAAACGAAAGTGATATGGCTGTATTTCTTTTAAGTAAAACCTTGCAATTACAAACTTATTTTTCGCCGATAAACCCGTTAAGCTGAGCCGTATCATAAGTGACGGTGAAAAATAATGTTTACTGGTATAGAGTTTGTGAAATTTCCCTAAAAAAAGCAAATATCCAAAACAGTTAGTACTTTACGCTCTGATCTGGGGGATATATTATGGATGGAAGGAGGGCGGAGAGGAAGATAGCTGCTTTAGTTCCACGTTTTGGCTTATCGTCAGCCTGATATTATTGATTGAGATGACCGAGGACAGTGCGTTACAGACGGTAGTGAATACCGTCTGTTTTTATTTGAAAAACTTGTGGACTACTTTATGGTTGAAAGGACGGTCTTTGTGTGGCAAAAAAGAAAATAGTGAAAAGAATCAACAAGATTCTCCTGACTGCGATAGGCGGAATTACACTTGTTTTGGGTGGTTTGGCGGGTTATGTTTATTTCTTCATACTTGAAAAGCCTGCTGAACCGGATAAATGGGCTGCTGCGGAGCGCTATGTCTGGAATAAAATCAAGTTTGACCAGGATGCACAAGTCATTTCTGCCGACGGTTCGGAATACTACTTACTTGCCAATAAGGGAGCAGCTGCTGAAGATAAATTGATCATTTATTTTTCTGGGGGCGGTGTGGCCTGGGATGCGGCGACTGCCGCACAGCCGATCAGTCTGAGTAATGTAATGAAGAACGGTGAGATCAAATATTACTTTCCGAACATTCCATTCTTTAAAGTAAGCACGCTTGGCGGCCTGTTGAAAAATAATAACCCTGACAATCCGTTCAAGGATTGGAATATTGTATATATCCCTTATTCGACTGGTGATCTGCATATCGGGAATGCATCCAAGGAATACACGGACGCCAAAGGCAAACCGTTTACAATGCGTTACAACGGTCAAGCCAATACGCGCGCCGCATTGGAATGGATTGCAAACCATTTCGCTGCGCCGGAAAAGATCCTCATTGCGGGAGAAAGCGCCGGAGGATTCGGAGCTGCTTTCTGGGCGCCTGAGATTGCGAAACGCTACCCGGATGCCCGCATTTATCAATATTCGGACGGCTCCTACTTAAATGCCGACCGCTGGCCGGATATTATCGATAACGAATGGAAGGCCAACTTTGCAGCAACCTTTGGTTATGAAGTCCACGGCGATTTGATTTCGTCCGTATTCGCGGCGAACCGCAAGCTGCTCCCGGACAACGCGGTACTTTTGCAGTCCAATACGCTTTATGATGAGCTGCTGTTTGACTTTGAAAAGGATCTGAATGGTGACGATTCGGACGATGGCGAATATGTGCATCGCTGGTCGGCCCGCATGCTGCAATCTGCCGGAGAGCTAACTGAAGGTTTGCCAGGCTACTATTATT
Source organism: Paenibacillus spongiae (assembly GCF_024734895.1). Lineage (NCBI taxonomy): Bacteria > Bacillati > Bacillota > Bacilli > Caryophanales > Paenibacillaceae > Paenibacillus > Paenibacillus spongiae. The sequence goes on along the minus strand of NZ_CP091430.1, from coordinate 7,564,434 downwards.
ACATCACTGATTACGGTCTTAACGAGAAGACGGGCAGGACACCGCATACACTCTCCCCATTAAATCATTTTTACAAAGCCGAACAGGACGGGGTGAAGCTGATGAAGTGGCTGGACGATGCCGTGAATAAGGATGAATATTACTCCGTGGGGCGGCATTTTGTAGAGAAAGAGGGCTTACTTGTTCCCTAAAACATCCACTCTCTCCTGTAATCCTTCTGCAACTTCTTTCGGCACCTCCCTGACCTTGATGTCTCGACCCAAGAAAAGCAGCCAATTTGTTATTTCGGCCAACTCATCCGGATGATGAACATTGATGAAAGTCTTTAAAATAGCTGTCGTTTGAAAAGGATTCGTATATGAAATTGAAATTTTCAATGGATGGTATTTTTTGAACTGGGCAATCGCCTTCGGACCAAGTTCTAGGACAAGGTTGATGGCTTCTTCCTGCTTGCTTAGTTGTTCTCTAATCTTCTTCTTGCTTGTTCTTTTTTTCTCAGAGTATGGTTTAACATCGGTGAGATTGTCGACCGGAATAATCCGCCTCTTTTCCTCCTCTAGGTCAAAGCCTTCAATTTGCCATGAGCTTTTTTCACGATATAGGTGCATGAGGTAGATGGGATAAGACTTGATTTCCCTCCCTTCTTCGACGGAAACCACTAAGTAGCTGTCCGTAAGAAGGATTTGAATAAGCTGTTCTAACATAGGATGGGGCAGATCGGACAGATCAAGCAGGTCTGGATTGTGGGGGTTGGTTCCTTCGAACAGCAGGATTTGATTTAACAGAACAAGGTCATCTTGCTGGTTTTCCGAGAGGAGGCCGAGCAATTTTTCCGCTAAAGATTGGCGACTCTTGAGATAAGGGAGTTGTAGATTTCGTGTGGCCATGAAGGCGATGAAAAGGGCTTTAATCTCATTATCGGTAAAACGGACATTGGGCAGGATGGAGTTGTGCATCACAAAATAGCCCCCATCCCTCCCGACTTCGGCGACTAGTGGCATTCCCATCGCTTCAATTTCCCTGATATCTCTAATCGCCGTCGAACGGGAGATGTTAAACTCACGCATGATTTCCGAAACGGTAAAATGGGCGCGGTTGTTGATGTACCGCATGATGATGTTAATCCGTTCTACTTTTTTCATAGGGCCCTCTAAACAGTATCATATTTTGACATGATTTAGGGTTATTATAAACCCATCAAGTGAAAAAACAAATCACTCAATCAATTTTAAAAAAGGAGCTTGGATGATGGCAACGTATACCTTTGAGGAAAAAGACAGCTTTATCGTTCTTGGTATTGGAACGGAGCTGAAGAGCGATTACACGGATTATGCCGGCATGAACAAGGAGAAGGAAAACTTTTGGCGGGCAGTGGAGCAGGATGGAAGGCTTGACACGTTAAAGGCTATCGCTGCGAACGACTATATTTTTGCCGTGAACGAAGCGGTAAATCACAAGATGATGTATTATGCTGGCGTCATGACAGATTCATCGATACCGGAAGAACACAGAGTGATCCAATTCCCTAAGGGACAATACCTCGTCGTTAAAGGCGAAGGGAAGACGGCTGATGATCTGAGTAGTATGCTTACTGGCATTGCCTTTGGTCAAGTCTTGCCAGCAGCCGATAATTACGCCTATGTCGGCGGGCCCAATACAACGGTTGAGATGGGGCAGCGAGACGGCTTCGTATATGGGGAAATGTGGATTCCGGTTGTGAAGAAGTAAACGAAATCAAAGGAGGAATGGGGATGAGTACGATTGTCGGTAATGAAACAATCGCGAAGGTAGAATCCCGCCCTATTGGAAGGATGGCCGCTTATTGGACCGTCACCATAATTCTCGCATTCTCTATTACATTAAGCGGTATCGGGCAACTGATGCGATATGGGGGCAATGTCGATTTGGTGACCGATATTGGTTTCCCGTTATATGTCACGAACATTCTCGGAGCTTGGAAATTGCTTGGAATCATTGCAATCGTAATGCCAGGTTTCCCCCGGCTTAAGGAATGGGCTTATAGCGGTATCTTATTTCTAATGACGGGTGCGGCCTTATCTCATGCATTCGCTAATGATTACGGCGAATATGGATTCCATATTATTCTTCCGCTTTTCTATGCCGCGCTTGGCATCGCCTCCTGGGCGCTGCGTCCGAAAAGCCGCAGACTCTAATGGGGAGTGAAATTAACGCCAGCCCATTCATGACTCCAATAGACTTCTACTACCCAAAGCACCAATATTAGGTAGGGAACGCTGTGGGAGAGAACAATCGGTTGCCCTCTAAACAGTATCATATTTTGACATGATTTAAGGTTATTATAAACCCATCAAGTGAAAAAACAAATCACATGATCAATTTAAAAAAAGGAGCTTGGATGATGGCAACGTATACCTTTGAGGAAAAAGACAGCTTTATCGTTCTTGGTATTGGAACGGAGCTGAAGAGCGATTACACGGATTATGCCGGCATGAACAAGGAGAAGGAAAACTTTTGGCGGGCAGTGGAGCAGGATGGAAGGCTTGACACGTTAAAGGCGATCGCTGCGAACGACTATATTTTTGCCGTGAATGAAGCGGTAAATCACAAGATGATGTATTATGCTGGCGTCATGACAGATTCATCGGTACCGGAAGAACACAGAGTGATCCAATTCCCTAAGGGACAATATCTCGTCGTTAAAGGCGAAGGGAAGACGGCTGATGAGTTGAGTAATATGCTTACTGGCATTGCCTTTGGTCAAGTCTTGCCAGCTGCCGATAATTACGCCTATGTCGGCGGGCCCAATACCACGGTTGAGATGGGGCAGCGAGACGGCTTCGTATATGGGGAAATGTGGATTCCGGTTGTGAAGAAGTAAACGAGATCAGGAGGAATGAGGATGTCCCTTATCGTTGATTTTAAAAATGTGTCTACGGTTGGTCTGGAATCTTCACCAGTAACAGAAGCGCTTGCTGGTATGCGTGCGAATGAAGCCCGTTACTTCATGAACAAATACAAGCACGAATTTACGGTCGTACCGGCCAGCGAAAGCCAGGAGACGCTTGATTATGTGAAACGAGTTCTGAAAGAAGAACGTGGTATTGAGTTTGCGGCCCAACCTCTAGAAACATCGCGCTTTCAAGTCGAAAATATCAAATGGGCCTTCGTCTTTTATGAGGATGGCCTAGCGATCAACGTCATGTATACGGTCGATGATCCTAAGAAGCGGGCCGTTGGATTTAAGCTATCTGAGGGGATGGAAGTACCTAAGGAGTTGGAAGAGAAGAAGTTCAAATTTGCAAGACAGAAGTCCAAGCTCGCTGGGACAATTCGAGGTTCGTTCTTCGTCATTAAAGGAGAATATTGAAGCAATCAACATGCCTCCTAGAGATTACACCAAAATGTGTCCCAAACATATGTTATGTAGTGAGAAATAGGTACTCTGTATTAGATTAGAGTGCCTATTTTTTTGCTTTCTAATTAAGAAATACGATCACGGTTCTTTCGGTGTAAGGATAAACCGAACAAAGCTCGCCGCTCCGTCGCTCATCTGCGACGGAGCGGCATTTTTTTCGCCTATCGCTGAAAAAACTGTTATAATGTCGAAACTAAGAGGGAAAATGACATTATTTGAATCGTAAGGATGATCTGCGGATGAAAATTTTATTAGTCGAAGATGATAAAACGATCGCGTCCGGTTTGGAATATTCGCTGCAGCAGGATCGGTATGCAACCGTTCTTTGCCATGATGTCGCCTCGGCCAAAAGAGTGCTCGCCGAAGACATCGATCAATTCGATTTATGCTTGTTTGACTTATCGCTTCCGGACGGAAGCGGCTATGAATTGTGCAAAATGGTGAAAGAGCGGCGGGACATTCCGGTCATCTTCTTAACGGTCATCGACGATGAGGTCAATGTCGTGATGGGGCTCGATATGGGAGCCGACGATTATATTACAAAGCCTTTTCGCATTCGCGAGCTTCTCTCCCGGATCAAATCCGTCTTGCGGAGATACCAGAAGCCGTCCCAAACGAAAACAATCATAGACATCGACAATGTCCGAATCCATACGCTGGAAGGCAAAGTGCATAAGAACGGCGCCGAAATTCCGTTGACCGCATTGGAGTATCGCTTATTGCTGATCTTTGGCAACCACATTGGACAAGTTCTCACAAGAAATCAGCTCTTAGAGCAAATCTGGGACGTGGCCGGCGACTTCGTGAACGATAATACGTTAACGGTTTATATCAAAAGGCTGAGGGAAAAGCTGGAGGATGATCCGCAGCATCCGACATTGATCAAAACGGTACGCGGTTTAGGCTATAAGGTCGGTGATTAGATGCTGCGTAATCGGGAAATTCAACTGTTATTACTCATCATGGTTGCGATCAGCTTAACGTCGGTGATCGTGGCCGCTGCTCTTATTTCGCCTGCCGCCGCGGCGCTCGTCTTCATTCTATCCCTGCTGCTCATTGGCAGCAGTTTGTTATTCACCCGATGGAGATACCGCGAGCTCGACAAGCTGTCCGTCTATTTGCGGGAAATTAGCAACGGCAATGATTCCCTTGACGTTCGCGACAATCAAGAAGGCGAGCTTAGCATTTTGAAAAATAATATTTACAAAGTGACGCTCATGTTATCGGAGCATCGATCGCTTCTGCAGCGGGACAAAATGCAGCTGACGGATGCCATTTCCGATATTTCGCATCAGCTCAAAACGCCGCTCACCTCCATGACGGTGATGGCGGATTTATTAAGCGGCCCCGACCTCCCTCCGGCCAAACGAACGGAGTTCACCCATAATATTCGCATCCAGCTTGAACGCATCGATTGGCTGGTTTCTTCCTTATTAAAATTATCGAAAATCGACGCGAAGACCATCCCATTCAAACAAGATCGAATACCGGTGAAAAATCTTATCCAAAAGGCGTTAGAACCGGTTATGATTCCGATGGATATTAAGGGACAGTCGGTTTCCATCGAAGGCGACGACAACGTCTCGTTTGTCGGGGATTTCAATTGGACCGCCGAAGCGGTCATCAATATGTTGAAAAACGCCGTGGAGCACACGCCTGAAGGCGGAGCGATCGCCATAACCTTTTCCGAAAACGCGTTATTTACGGAAATTGTCATTGCCGACAACGGAAAAGGCATTCCGAGAGAAGATTTGCCTTATATTTTTAAACGTTTCTACAAAGGAAAGAGCGCCGGCGAAGGGAGCATCGGCATTGGTCTCGCGATGGTTCACAGCATTGTTGCCAGTCAGAACGGAGTGATCGATGTGGTGAGCGACAGCGAGAAGGGTACGCAGTTTCGGATTAAATTTTATAAGCAAGTGATTTAGCGGCACGCCGTAAGTGACTAAATTGTCACCGTCATCGTCACTTGAAAGTCATTTTAGACAGATAAAATGATATCCATCAGCTAAGCTATGGAGGTTTGACCATGGAAATTTTAAAAATCGAGCATCTGTCTAAACTATACGGCAAATGCGAATCGGCGGTGAAGGCGCTTGACGACGTTTCTTTTTCGGTCCGAAAAGGCGAATTTGTCGCGATTATCGGCCCGTCCGGATCGGGAAAATCAACGCTTCTGCATATGCTGGGCGGCGTAGACCGGCCGACTGGCGGTAAAGTTATTGTTGAGGATACGGACATGTATGCCTTGAACGAAACGCAGCTGGCCATCTTTCGACGCAGACAAATCGGCCTGATCTACCAGTTTTTCAATCTGATCCCCGTCCTGACGGTGGAAGAAAATATGACGCTGCCGCTCTTGCTGGATAAACAAGAGGTCGATAAAAAGCAGTTGGACGGTCTTGTGAATACGTTGAATTTGCAGCATCGTTTAGACCACCTGCCGAATCAGCTATCCGGCGGACAGCAGCAACGGGTCTCGATCGGCAGAGCGCTCATTGGGAATCCCGCGATCATGCTGGCAGACGAACCGACCGGAAATTTGGACAGCAAAAATAGCAGCGAGATTGTCGACTTATTGAAAATGTTGAATAAAACCTATCATCAGACGCTAATCGTCATTACGCATGACGAACGCATCGCCTTGCAGGCCGACAGGATCATTTCGATTGAAGACGGAAGGATTGCCAAGGACGAGGTGATCCGCCGATGAATATTGTCCATAAACTGACGATCCGGCATTTGAAGGAAAACAAGAGACGAACGCTCGTTACCATCATAGGCGTCATCATTTCGGTCGCCATGGTGACCGCGGTTGCTACGCTTGGTTTCTCCTTTTCTGATTTAATGATCAGGCAAACCATTGCAGATACCGGTGAGTGGCATGTCCAGTATCAAGATGTAAACAAAGAACAGCTTGCGGCGATACGCGACGATGATGCAACCAAGACCGTTGCGATCACAAGAGATCTTGGCTATGCCCCGTTAGAAGGGGGACAAAACCCAAATAAGCCGTACTTGTTCATCAAGGAATATGATGCCCAAGGTATTGCGCAGTTTCCGGTTGAACTCAGCGAGGGACGTTTTCCTAAAACGGACAAGGAGGTCGTGATTTCCGAAGCCATTGCAAAGAACGCCAAAGTAAAATACGAAATCGGCGATCATCTAACCCTTCGCGTCGGCGAAAGATTCGAGAATGGGGGCGATCGCCTCCTGGATCAAACCGAACCGCTGCGCAGAGAAGAGGGCAAAGTAACCGAGACGCTGCAGCATATCAAGACAAAGGATTATACGGTGGTAGGCTTCATCAAGCGTCCCGCATGGGAATCGGCTTGGGCCCCGGGGTATACGGTCATCAGCTATGTCGATGAAAACTTTATCGGGGAAAACGATCGAGTCGACGCGGCGGTGGTTTTGCAAAAAGTCAATCGTTCCTTGTTCGCTCATGCCGAAGATTTGGCTGAAAGAAACGATATCGAAACGGTCCTATATAATCACGATTTGCTTCATTATTACGGCGTGTCCAAAAGCATAGCCTCATCCAGCACGATGCTTTCATTATCGGTGATCCTTATGGCGGTCATTATGATCGGCTCGGTTTCTCTCATTTATAATGCTTTTGCGATATCCGTTTCGGAACGTTCCCGCCATCTAGGAATGCTTGCGAGCGTGGGGGCTACGAAAAGGCAGAAAAGAAATTCAGTGCTTTTTGAAGGTGCCGTCATTGGCTTGATCAGCATACCCGTTGGAATCCTGTGCGGTCTTGCCGGAATAGGGACAACCATTTGGTTCATGAACTCCATGATTCAAGGGGCATTATGGACGACTGAAAAGCTGACGCTCACCGTCACCCCGTTATCGCTCATAATTGCCTCTGTTGTTTCGATGTTGACGATTTTCATATCGACATATCTCCCGGCTATCAAAGCATCCAAAATATCCGCCATGGACGCGATTCGCCAAACGACCGATGTAAAGCTCACGGATAAAGCCGTGAAGACGTCGAAGCTCATTCGCAAGTTCTTCGGAATCGAAGCGGAAATCGGTTTGAAAAACTTAAAAAGGAACAAACGGAGATATCATGCCATCGTATTTTCACTCGTCGTCAGCATCGTTTTGTTTTTAACGGTATCTTTTTTTACCGCCGGTCTGAAACAATCCCTGGAGCTATCGCAGGAAGGCGTCAATTACGACATTGAAGTATCGTATGGCCATGGACAAAGAATAGACGACCGGTTGATTCAATCGATTGCATCCCTGGATGGCGTAACGGAATACAACGTGATTCACGCGTTGGATACAAGCGCTTGGGTCGATGAAGCGATCATTGCCGATGAGCTGCAACAGAAAGTTAAGGACGATAAGAGTTTACTTCAAGACGGAAAGTATCCTTACGATATTAAGGTTCATGCATTGAACGATTCGAGCCTGCAAGTCTATGCCAAAGCGGTCGGCGCAGATTATGAGCGGCTGACGGATCCGGATCATCCCGCTGCGATCGTGATGGATACGATCCGTTACAAAGATATGAGTACGGGGAAATATATTCAAACGAAGGCCATGTATACGAAAGTCGGTCAAACCATCGAGTTAGCGAATCGCCATGAAGAAACCGTGGAGGAAACGAAGGCAAGCCGAGTGACCGTTGCCGCGCTCACGGATCAAGCACCTATGGGGATGAGCCCAATTGGAGTAGGCGGGTTAAACATCATCGTTTCGGAACGCGTTATGAATCGATTGGCAGGCGGCGAGGACACCCTGCTCGCCCAAACCTTCCTCTATTTGAAGAGTACGGAGCCGATGAAAACGGAGCAGGAAATCGATGAGATGCAAGTGACCAATCTGCAAGCCTACAACTTGTATCAATCCAGAAAAAGCGAAGAACAGCTGATATTATTGATGTCCGTCTTTTCTTATGGTTTTATCGTATTAATTTCGGCGATTTCCATTGCGAACATTTTTAATACGGTCTCGACGGGCGTATCCCTTCGAAAGCGGGAATTTGCGATGCTGAAATCCGTTGGAATGACGCCAAAAGGCTTTGCGAAAATGATGAACTACGAAAGTATTTTTTATGGGGTCAAGTCGCTGCTGTTCGGGCTTCCCGTCAGCTTCGTCGTGATGGTTCTGATCTATAGAGCATTTGCGAACAAATTTAGCTATGGATTCGCCCTGCCCTGGATGAGTATTCTTTCTGTCATTGCTGCCGTATTTGTCATCGTCGGTTCCGCCATGCTATATTCCGGTGCGAAAGTAAAAGGGGAAAATATTATTGATGCGTTGAAGCAAGAGAGTATATGAACGCCACCTCCTCAAGAGGAGCGGAGAGGCCGCGTCGTAATGGAGGCTGTGACAGATTGCCGGATGGTTGCTGTCACAGTCTCCTTCTGCGTCTTCGGCGCAGAGGCTAAAGGCTTGCCATCATGAACTTGACCTTATATTTCACTACTGTTATATTACGTATATGAAATATATTGTACGAGGGGTCTCTCTATGAATCAACTTTCGAATGTGGAATTTATGCTGCTGCACATGATTGCGGAATGTAATCAAGCGTCGGGTTACGACATCAATAAATTAATCGATCAGCGCGGCTATCGGGAATGGGCGAATATTGGCACGACTTCGATTTACGCAGGACTGAAGAAATTGAACGATAAGGGATTGATCAAGTCCGAGGATTCCGGCGGGAAATCCGGCAAGGGACCTATGCCGATCCGATTTGCCATGCAGGAGGCAGGCATGATAATGCTGAGAAATGAAATCATCGCCAGCCTATCTTTTTCCCGAGAGCGCGATAACCGATTCGATCTCGGGCTTGCCGCACTGCCTTTTGTCGAGAAGGCCGAAGCCATTGAAGCTTTGCGAAGGCGGTTGGATTTTCTTGAGGAGGCGTTGACAACTATAAGACGGAAGTACGAATCGCAGGGCGGCGTTCGATTGCCGCTGTACGTAAGAGCGCTTTTCCTCCATCCGATGAATCTTATCGAGAGTGAGCAAGCGTACGTCGCCAAATTAATCAACGAATTGTTGGAGGAGATGACGGAGCATGTCTAAAATCATTGAAGGCTTCGTTCCCTTTCAAGGAGATCATTGCGAGACGACAACGATGGGCAACTTGCTTCAATTTGCGGGAGTCCGGCTATCGGAGCCGATGTTATTCGGACTCGGGCAAGGGCTGGGATTCATTTATTGGGATTCTAAGGCGATGGACTTTCCCTATATTGGGGGAAGGGTGAAACCGGATGAATTGGCTGCTTGCATAGCATCCCGGCTCAACTTAACCATTAAGGCGCAAGAAACCTCGTCCGTTGAAAAAGCGTGGCAGAACGTACGGAGCCTCATAGAACGCGGAACCCCGGTGGGGCTTAAATTGGACTCGTATTATTTGGATTATTTCACGAACAAAGTACACTTTGCCGCCCACTATGCGGCGATATATGGCATGGATGACGAGTATGCATACATGGCGGATACAAGACAACAGGGTGGACTTGTCACGACGCGTTTAACTGCTTTGGCCATGGCTAGAAGCGCGAAGGGGCCCATGAGCTCCAGGAACCGTTCCTTTACGATCGAACCGACCGGCACCCTTCCGCCGCTTGTACCCGCCATTCGATCGTCCTTAACCAAGAATGCACACGACTACTTGAATCCGCCCATTCGAAATATAGGGAATAAAGGCATTATAAAGATGAGCGGCGAAATTCTGAAGTGGCCTTCTCGCAGCAAAAATGTTGAACAAGATCTATGCTTGACTGCGCTGCTAATGGAAAGAGCGGGAACCGGCGGCGCTTTGTTTCGAAATCTATATCGAGATTTCCTAAAGGAGTGCAGGGATCTGATTGGAGATCCAAAAGTCGAACAGGCCTACTTGCGGTTTGCGGAAATTGCTCCCATGTGGGTCAGCGTTTCTTCTTTGATCGACCAAGCGGGAAGAACGGGAAACCATCGGGAGCTTAACCAGGTTTCCAAGCTATTGCTCGAGATCGCGGATAAAGAACGCGCAGCCATGGAATTATTATTGTCATTTCGCTGAACCGTATCGTAAATAACGCAAATAGGAGAGATCCGAATGGGAAATACAGATAAATTTGAAATGATAGCCAATATATATGACACGCCTGAAAGAATTCAAATTGCAAAGGTATCCTCAGATGTCATTCGGGAGTATTTAGTTGACGCTAATAGCAAGAATGCAATTGATTTTGGGTGCGGAACCGGCCTTGTCGGAATCAATTTGTTAAATGAATTCAACTCGATGCTTTTTCTGGACACATCACAAAACATGATTGACCAAATCAAGCAAAAAATTTCTGATTTCAATATTCAGAATGCAGATACCTTATGCTTTGATTTTGAAAAGGAAGGGCTGTCGGATTTACATGCCGACTATATTTTTATGGCTCAGGTGCTGCTTCATATTCATGACGCCGAATTTGTTTTATCCAGATTATTCGATGTTCTGAATGAAGGAGGACATTTGCTGATCGTTGATTTTGATAAGAATGAAAAAGTAGTCTCGGATATCGTTCATAACGGATTTAATCAAGCCGAACTATCCGGCATGATGACAAAAATAGGGTATAGGGATATTCAATCCAAAACTTTTTACACGGGAAGTAAAATATTCATGGGACATGATGCATCTTTGTTTGTTCTTGATTCTCGAAAGTAAGCTTCTAATGCTGCGTGCTTGGGGTAACCGAACGATGCGATACCTAGAGGGGGACTTTTACTTGCGGAGAGAAAAAGTCCCTTCGCCGTTCATGAGGAAGTTCCGCTGATTGACTATCCATCGTTCAAAATTGCCGAATCGAGCTGGCGCATACGAGCATGATCGGCAATCATGTTCTTAATTGGCTACAGAATCCGGTTCCTCCCGGTTGAAACCTTTCAGGATTAGCCATATAGCCAAAACCAATTGTTGAGAGGCAATTGGAATGTTCAACATCATGTAGGCTGCATCCAGACCGATGAAGCGAATCATAAATAATAAGCTTGCCAATATGGACAATGCAGACCCAATAAGACCCGAAATGGACAACCAGCGTGGAACACATTTTGTTCGGTAAAATATGCAGTTAAACAAGAACATAGCCAAAACAAATGCCAGTGTCGTGGCCACATGGTTCACCAAATCACGTCCTTCCCGTAACAATCCACCCAAGGTCTGAAAATACGAACCATTCAGAGCTCCAACTTTTGCAAATTCGTGGCTTAATGTCAATAGCAGCAGAAGAATGATTACACCAATAATAATGAAAACACCCGCAATGATGCCGAAAGCAACAGATCCAAGAGCTAAACCTTTATTATGCTCACTTAAAATCGGATACATCAAAATAGGAATACCAACATATGCAGCAACCATTAGCAGCTGAAAAAACGCTCCTATTAGTACCTGATTTTCATTTGTAGAAGCCTTAACAAGGTAGTCTGCTCCATCTATAACAGGAACAACACTCAATATACCTGTAACCAGCCCGGCTAATAGTAACACCCCGGTAATTACTGCAGACCTTCTGCCTGAATTTGTACTCTTCCTCAACATCCATGAACCTCCTTATCCTACCTGCCCTTGGCTGATGTTTTCAATTCGTTGAAATGAAGGGTTTTGACGCAACAACGTCGTATACTTTTTATATATTTTAAAAGGCGTTTGTTGATACCAGTCTATGTGAACACTATTTATCAAACCAACAAATCCGCTAATCAAAGCATTTGGCCCAATTTTGTATCGTCAAAAGAAACAAACCTGAAGAATGGCTTGGTTTCTGGTAAAAGTGGATTCCTGTTGTTAGGGGATAAAGAGAGGAACGAGGGATGGAAATGTCGTATATCGTTGATTTTAAACATGTGTCCACGGTTGGTTTAGAGTCTTCGCCTGTAGCAGAAGCGCTGGCTGGTCTGCGTGCTAATGAAGCCCGTTACTTTATGAACAAATACAAACATGAATTTACGGTAGTACCCGCTAGTGAAAGTCAGGAGAGCCTTGATTACGTGAACCGAATTTTGAAAGAAGAACGTGATATTGAGTTTGCGGCCAAACCTTTAGAAACATCGCGTTTTCAAGTGGAAAATATCCAATTTACCTACGTCTTTTATGAAGACGGTCTTGGGCTTAATGTCATGTATACGGTTGATGGCCCTAAGAAGCGGGCCGTTGGTTTTAAGCTTTCTGAGGGGATGGAGGTACCCAAGGAGTTAGAAGGGAAGTTTAAGTTTGCTAGGCAGAAGTCTAAACTGGCGGGAACAATTCGGGGTTCGTTTTTTGTAATTAAAGGACAATATTAAAGTTCTGTTTTCTTGCACCGCAAGCCAAGCGATTAACCAGCCGACAAGTCTGTATCGTTATGCAGGCCATTGAGGTGTTTTACGACAAATGGAACATGGATCGTGGAATTGATCTTCGATCGGTGTATCCTAGACTGAAAGAGGAGCTGGTTATGCCAGCTCCTCTTTCATTTTCCGCCGATAGCCCCGTTATGCTGAACCGCACCATAAGTTGGGCGAAATCGATAATTGCGGGCGTGGTGGAGACTTTCGTAGCGCCTTGATACCGAATCGCCAGCCTGTCGTGCAGATTATCCTACGCCATCACTTTCTAACAAGGAATAAAAATGATCGCGATCTTCGTCATCGAATTTGCCAAGCGTCCGTACCCTGACAAATTCATGACCACCGTACATGTCTATTTGCTCGCCATACCTATTGTAGAGCGCGATCATATGGCCATCCCGATCCAACTCCATGTACCCGTAACATTGTGCCTCAGGCGCTTCACCGTAAAGGAGCATAAATCTGATTTTGTCCACTCTGTTCATACAGCTTCTCCTTCTGTCTTTAGTAATGGCCTTGAATTCATTGCGTCCTGTCCTTTGCGTGTACATCCCTTATCTCCCCATCGACCTGAAGAATATTTTACGTGAAACCGGATGAATTGGAAAAAGCGATATCGCTCTTCATACTTGCAAATTCATTCCTATTCCGAAAGCATAAGGGGGGATCCCCCGCTATGTCGCTCATTCGCACATTATCTCTTGACGAGATGAGATTTGGGGATTATGATAACGTGCCGGTCAACTCTACAAGGCCAATCAATAAAAAAGCCGACTTTTCGAAGTGCCTTGGCACCGAATCGTCAGCCTGTCGTGCAGATGATGAAAATAAAAATCCAATAAGAACATCAACGAAGGAGCATGCCGCGGCAGCTTCGTTTTCAAATATTAGAAATCAGCTGAAACAATCGCGATCACTTTAAGTCGACGGGTTGTTGTTGTGTAACACAATGAATCATACCGCCATCTTTATAAAGTTCTCTCACGTCAATTCCAATAACCTTACGGTCAGGGTATAGTTTCTGGATGGTATCGTTTGCTAATTTGTCATTAGGATCATTATAATTTGGAACTAATACAGCGGTATTTCCAACGTAATAATTGATATATGAACCTTTGTACCCCAAGTTCTTTCCGTTATCTAGCACTACATAGTTTTTGGTAATTGGTAAATACACATACTGATAAGGCTTGTCAAAGGCATTCTTAGCGTTCATTAATGTGTTAATATCCTTATTTGAGGCACCCCATTCTTCCAAATCCTCTTCTTTCATTGTAATCATTGTAGACTTGTCATGAAATTTAGCAAAACCATCAATATGGAAATCTGTAATATCCAGACCGGGCACACCATCTAACCAAATAAAATTCGTAGCACCAAGATTTTCTTCTATAACTTCCTCAATTTCTGCTTCTGATAATTTAGGATTTCTATTCTTATTCGTAACCGCACTGCGTGTCGATAAAAATGTACCATTACCATCTAATTCAAATGCGCCGCCTTCAAGTACTACATTATTTAGATTAATTCTTTCCATACCCAACTGGTTGCTTAGTTTGTTCGCAATCAAGGCATCTTTTTTATACGGGGTTTTCTTGCCCCACCCATTAAAGCCCCAGTCCATGATTTTAATATTGTTGTTTTTGTCGTATACAAAAATCGGTGCTGTATCTCTTGCCCATACATCGTCAGTAGGAATAATATAGAAGTCGATTCTATCCATATTTAATCCCTCGTCATAAAGAAGATCATAAATATCGTTCTTATCGTGTTCATCGTATGCGATAATATGAACATTTTCCCCTTCGCTTAATGCGCTTGCCATTTCTATCCAAATAGATTCAAGCTTTTCTTTATAGCCGCTACCATAGGTAAAGTTATGGGGCCATTGCAACCAAGTACCTTCATGTTTGCTACTTTCATCAGGCATTGTGTATTTGCCTACGTTTTGTTTTTCCATGCTTTGTCCTTCATCAGCTTTACTTTGCGTACACCCTAATAAGATCCCCGCTGTTAGTAAAACCCCCGTACATACTACAATCATCTTATTCATGTCCCAATCTCCTTATGCTCTAATCGCTTTCTCTTGAAGTAGAATAAGCTTTGACATCGTGTCAAGGTCAAGCAATTATTGTCTAGCTTCGTTGATGATGGGAAAACAGACTTGTGTCACATACTCCTCCACAGGGCAGTCACATTCTGAACCTTTCAAGTAGGTTTCATAAGGCGACCCATTCAAGAAATAGCCGTTGCGTTCTATCCATTCTTCAAGAGCCATATGCGCGTATCCGATATAGTCATAACTCCCGATATGCAAGGTAGTAGCAATAAACTCTTGGGGGAGTGTTTTTATTTGCCAATCACATGATGCATCTTCGTCATTTCGATCCACGATTGGAATCATCAATTCAATATCGCTGTGATCTGGGGTATATTCTTCATCGAAAAAAATGGCAGACGGAACGCCAAGTAAGTGAATATTACTTTCTTCTGCTTCTTCGTATAAGGAATCCATATACTTGTCCATGTTAGCTATATTCATCTGCACTCTTTGACTTAGGACACTGATCTCGTTTCTCATTCCGAGCAGTATATCATAAGATCTTCTTTCTCCTGGTATCAAATCCACCTTGTCTTCGATCATCTCTTGCATTTCTGCAATAATCTGTTTATATCGATTCATCTCATTTGATAATTCATGGATTTTCGAGTGCATTAATCCGGTAAACCATTCCCTGTCTGATGTCTGAAGGATCGTTCTAATTTCCGGCAGGGTGAATCTATATTCTTTCAGTTTCTTGATTCGTAATGCCGTCTCTAATTGACTCTTCTCATAATATCTATACCCGTTCGTTGTATCTACATGTACTGGTTTTAAGAGTTCTTCCTTGTCATAGTGTCGTAACATGCGTGCACTCATTTTGCAAAGCTGAGAAAATCTGCTGATCGTATACATATTTCTCTCTTCCTTCGTATGGTATTTCACCATTATATTATTCTAATGCATACGATTTATACAATTTCTCGCCATTGAATTATTATGGCGATGATGGTTTGAAATCCCACTATTTTCATCGGCCCATATGCAGAAGCGGCGATCCTTTTCCCCTAGGGGGCTTCCGCTGAGGCTTTAAGTCAGCATAGAGAACGTAAGTGAGAATTAATGTGGTGTCAAAAACAAAGCATCAACAGCGTATGTACACTACTGCACGTGACTTCGATGTGATACGATAAGCGGAAAGGATAGAAGTTGGAAATTAATCCAAGTGTAGGGGGAGAGGACGAACTCATGCATGAGCGTTTGGCAGACAAATTGAAGACGACTACAGCTATAAAATGGTTTCCTGGTCGTGGGGCGGAAGAGAGCTGGATAACGGAAGTGGAACAGGAATTAGGATTCCGTCTGCCGCCATCTTACCGCTGGTGGCTGGTTCATTACGGCAATGCCCGGTTGGGCGACGGGAATATTCTAACCATCTCTCCTCCGGAACACAGAGAGTATGACGACAGCGATCTTCTTTATATACATAGGTTAAATTTAGCCGAGGAGTGGTGGGTAAGCCGGTTCCCTCATAGACTGGACTTGTTCGTTCCGGACAGCGACGAGCTTTATTATTTTGATACGTCTTCCAGCGATGACCAAGGCGAATTTCCAATCATGTGTTATGATCTCATGAATGATTTGATCGATACGTATGCTTCGACGTTTGCGGAGTTTCTAGAACGGCTGATCGACGAGCGAAGCGGGGGACATTGAAGTGTTTCCGGCTCAGAGAATCCCAAAACGGCCATCGATTTTGATTCCTTTATTCATCAGAAACTTCCGGGTTCGCTATCTCACGGGGAGATCCAAGTATTGGCGGATTCATTCGGGGTGCTGATCGAGGAATATTTATGAACGGCGATGGCGTTCAATTCGGTTGTTCTGGTTGTCCGAAGAACCGCAGGAGGGATAAGATGAGGAAGAGAGGGATATGGATCGGGGGAGTGGTACTCCTGCTAGTGCTGGCAGGATGCGGTAACCCGGCCGTTGAACATTCGGCTAAGCCGCCATCGGCGGTTGGGGATCATGCTGATGAAGCGGTACGGGGAACGGAAACGTCGGGGGAACAGCCGGATCAAACGATGGAGAAAACGGCAGAGGGAGAGACTAAACCGGCGTTGGTGGAATACAAACGTCTGGAAAATGTGTTTGGGTTCGCGGATGAGTCGGGGGAACAGCTGATCACCATCCCGGATGAGAGCGGAGCCGACTTGGAGAATCCCAAACAATTCAGCGCTGCCGTAGGAAATAACGGAGATTGGGTTGAGATCGAGTTTGTCCGCAGGCAGGATGCCAATGAACAGGATAACAACAGGCAAACGATGTATAATTTCAATAATATGAGCGGTTACGTTTATAAGGCGAAGAAGGGCAAGCTCATACCGAACAAGTCCTATCTGTTAACGAGGGACGGCGTCATTGGCGAGAATGCATTCATTGATTTACAAAGCACGGTAGACGGCGAATCGCAATCCGGGGAATATTTGCCGGCGGATGCCGAAACGATTGCGCAGATGGAAGCAATGAAAAAACGGAAAATCACAGCGAGCCGCTTGCTGTCCGAATCGGCAGAAGAGAGAATAGCTCTGTTTGTGTTTGAGCGGGAAGCGGACGACATGCTGGCAAGCATCGCCTATATCAAAGGGGATAGAGTCTTGTTCAAGGATTTCCCCGCCAAATACGACGAGTTCAGTACATGGAGAGTAGACGGTGGGGATGAGCCCGGCCGCTTCGAGGTGCTGTTTCTTGCCCATTCGGATGAGGGCCTGCTGCTGGGGATGTCGTGGGGTGCTCCCGAAGGGGAAAACTTATTTGTTTTAAAAGAAGCGGACGGCGCTTTCCAAGAAACCGGTTTGAGAAGCGGGAGATACTGGGCTCCCCAATAAATTCATAACAGCCAACAAGATTTGACAGGATGGGTGTGTATTGATGAGGAGTAAAGAGCTGGCCGCGGCCGGCTCTATTTGTTTTTCGCCGATATGATGAAGTGCGGAGAGAATCGCTACCGTTTCTTGAGTGAGATTATCAAGGTAATAAAAACAGAATGGAATATGTTCCCTTTCCCGCAGGACAAGGAAGGCTCCGGAAGGCTGTTGATAGACATCATTCTGGGAAGGGGCAAACCTGAATCATAGCTTTTGTTTTGTAATCTATTTTACGGAAGGGATGTCATTCAAAGCTTATGATTGACTCAGACCTAGAAAAGGAGGGAAACAAAATTATTGATTCAGAACAATATGAAAGACATCACGGAAAAAGATGAAGTACCGGGGAATACCCGAAAACTCTGGAACAGATCAGGGAATACCTCGAGACTATAAAGTAAAACCTAATAAGGAGTGTTGAAAAATGAAGAAGGTAGCCATAATTATTCATGCATCTGAAAATGAAATGGGGAGAGCGTTGCACGGTCTTCTGTATGCTCAGGAACTGCATGATGCCAAGCATGATGTTAAGCTTTACTTTGATGGTATGGGAACGGTTTGGGTCAAACTATTTGAGGATCCGTCTCACATGCTCAACCCGCTGTACAAAGCGGTTAAAGCTACCGGCGTGATTGCGGGTATATGTCAGTCCTGTGCGAGTTCTTTCGGCGTTACGGAAGAAGTTGTGTCGTCTGGAATTACGCCTCTTGCTGAATCGGAAGGTCACCTCAGTCTTGAGAAACTGATCGCAGCGGATTATCAAATTATGATTCTGTAACTTTAAAGGGTAGTTGGTATAAAAGCCATCGGTTCTTCCGGTGGCTTCAATACCTACGGAGGGAAAAATCTGATGAATATCGTGTTGTATGTAAGCGATCATTGTGCTTCATGCAGAGAGGCTGTACATTTTTTTCAGGAGGAAGGAGTTTCTTACCAGCTATTGAACGTTGACTTCGATAAAGACAACTTTAACGATATGCTATCTTATGGCGGGATAGCAACGCCACTCATTCGAATTGGCAACCATATCTTTCATTCCTTTGATCGTGAGAAAATCAAGGAGGCTTTGCAGGAATATCGTGGATAAACTTTGGTATCTGTCCAAAATCAGAATTTTCGAGGCGTTGTCGTCTGAAGACTTGCAAGAACTTGATCAAATGGCTCCGATGACGCATTTTAATGCTCTTCCCAAAAACATAATCGTACAATCGCCTGACTTGAAGCGGGATGGATTATTTTTCGTCAAGAAGGGCAAACTTCGCGTATTCAAAATCAATGGTGAAGGAAGGCAGTTTACCGCGGCGATTCTAGGTCCCGGCAATATGTTTGGTGAAGTTGACTCATTCTCGTTCGAGACGCATGACGTATACATTGAAACCATAGAGGAATCGCTCATTTGTTCTGTGATGAAAGAGCATTTTGAGAAGTTCCTGATAAAAAGACCTGAATTAGCTTTGCGTTTTCTAAAGGAATTAAGTGAAAGACTGAAGGAAAGAGATGAACTTATTGAGAAACTTGCCCTTGGACATGTAAAAGAACGCATATTGCATTTATTGCTGAAGTTATCCGAACAATTTGGTGTAGAAGAGGACGGCTACGTGAAAATCGATTTTGCACTCACCCATCAGGAAATCGCAAATATGATTGGCGCTACCAGGGAATCGGTAACCGGTTTCCTGAAAGAGCTGTCTATTAAGGGTTTGATCCGTACGAGCAGAAAGCAGATATCAATTAATCAAACTAAAGTCATGGAATGTCTGGATAGCGGTGATTTTTAAATGGGGACCATTTTACTTAGGAGTCACTGCTTCTTCTCATTCCTCCAAGAATGATGCTATATCCATCTGGATCCAAAATTTGTGCATTCAAAAAGTCCCAGCCATCTTCGGAACTTTCAATGGGTTCCATTCCAATCGTACCGCCTTTTCCTCGCACCTCATCAACGATAAGAGCCACATCTTCCCATGGCGTATGAACGAAAGTATCCCAGGGTTCATCCGGACCTTCCCACGTATAGGGAATCCCAAAAATTTTTCCGGACTGAGCATTGGGTCGTACATCTTGCGGTGATGTCGCCTGCTGTAAAATCACTTCCATCTCGCCGCGCCTTGCATATCCCCAGTTGTTCACCTCATCGCATCCTAATACATGGCTGTACCATTCCATCGATTTCTTCAAGTCGGAGACAAGGCGTACTTGAAACGTCTTTTTAAATTTATTTTCTTGGTCTTGATGATTTGGTTCGTCTGTCTGTAAGCGCCGCGCGCTTAAAACCATGTTGTATCCGTCCAGGTCAGAAATATGAGCTTTCTTGTACGTATGGTCTCCGTGTGAATATTCAAAAGGTTCGACCGCAATTTTACCGCCGTTACTCCGTACTTCCTCCACGACGTAATTTAGGTTATCCCATTCGACGTAAATCAAAGAATCCCAACCATCATCCGGGCCTTCCCATTCCGTCGGATAATCGGAGCGCTTCTTCGGTACAGCGTTCTTACGAATATCTTCCGGTGAAGCGGCCTGCAATAATATAAGTCCCATGCCTTCCCTAGTTGCATGTCCCCACCCGCTAATATCGTTACATTTCAACACATTGCGAAACCATTCCTGAGACTTTTTAACATCAGATACCAGACGTACGGGGAACGTTAATTCAAATTTCCCTCTTCTGTTCGTTTCTTCAAAAGTCAAACTATACAGCTCCTTTATCTAGAAATATATGCCATAATATCCATTCGGTATAATTGTCCAAATTCCTCTTCATCCCAGTCCATTGAATGACGTATAACCAGGTTGCCGATTACTTCGATGGCCTTCAGTGCATGTCCTCCTACCCGATTGCGCAAGAAATGGAATGAATCTGAATCGTGGATGGTGAATATTGCTGGAGTTCTTCAAGATGCAACCATATACCATATCACATAAAATTGCCGTTTTTTTTGCCGTTAAAATTCGCTTTTAATCTTGAAAGATGTAAATGGAAATGAATCTCCGGGTTATGTAAAGTCATTGTTGCGGTCAACCCAAATCGATAGAGGAGATGATGAATGCATGAGTAACAAATCGGTAATGAGCAAGGTTTTACTTATACTTGCAATGGTTCTGGCAACTACAGCATGCTCAACGCAAAATAGCAATACTTCTTCGTCTGGAACGAGCAGCAGCACTAGCAATGCAAAGAGCGGAAACAATCGTACGGTTACATTGGATATGATGGTTTTCCAGCATCCATCCTGGCCGTACAAAGAAGATTGGGCAATATATAAATACTATGAAGAAAAGCTCGGCATTAAGTTTAAGGTAACTGCACCTCCAAGTGATTACGATACGGCCCTAAATCTGGCTTTTGCAGGGGACACGCCGGATATTATGATTGTTTCAAATCTGACTCAAGCCAATACCTACGGCGGCAGCGGAGCGCTGCTCAACTTCTTCGATCATCTAGATAAGCTGCCGAACTATTCCAAGTTCCTTGAGGATCATCCAGAAGTCAAATCGGCCATACTGTCCGCGGATGGTAAAAACTATTATTTGCCGCATTACGGGCTAGAACAAACAAACCGTCGTTCTTGGACATACCGCGACGATATTTTTAAAAAACATAATTTGAAGGCTCCAACCACTTGGGACGAAATGTATCAGGTGGCAAAGGAACTGAAGAAACTGTATCCCGATAGTTATCCAATCGCCATCTATGATAATTTGACAGGACTCACGAATACTGCAGCAGGTTTTGGCACTTGGTTTGGGGCGTATGTTGATTATGAGAAAGACGAATGGCGATATGGACCCATTGAAGACAGCTTTAAGGAAATGCTTCGATATCTGAACCTCTTTTATAAAGAAGGTTTGATTCCACCGGATTTTATGGCGATGAAACGTGATCAGTTCAATGATTTGCTTGCGCAAGATAAAGCATTTATCGCAAATGATTACATGATCATGGATGAAGTTCCCGTCATTATCCAAAGAACAAATGATTTCAGTTTGGACTACATGACGCCTCCAATTGGCGGAGACCATGGCAAGCCGCATAACGCATATGATGGTTTGCTCAACCGTGGAATGGCTGTAGCAGCTAATACGGATAATCTGGACGAAGTGCTTAAATATGTTGATTTTCTGTACTCGCCGGAAGGCAGCGAACTGGCCACTTACGGCAAGGAAGGCGAAACGTACTACGTGAAGGACGGGAATCGTCGCTTCAATGATGAATTTGTAAGTTTTGGAATGATTCGGACATCAACCGGCATCGCAACGTATGGTTCACATTTAGTCGTTGATATGAATGCTTATGCTTATATGAGCTCGGACAAATTCAATGAGGCGATGGTGGAAATTAAGAATGGCCATGAAGCGCCTTTGCAGCCTCGACTCGCCTATACGAAGGAAGAGAACGATACATTGACCTTTAAAAATGCAGAGATTAACAAATATCGTGACGAGCAAATCGCAAAATTTATTCTGGGTCAAAGCGATTTCAGCACATGGGATCAATACGTCTCGGAAATTAAGAAACTCGGTCTGGCTGAGGTCATGAAAGTACATGAAGATGCGTATCGACGTGCTCAATCTTTCCTGAATAACTAATGGGATCTAAGTCTTCCTTCGACTTCAACAAAATTGAGGAAGGAGGAAGACTTTTTTCTTAAGTCTGCATGGGAGAAGGGATAAAGTCAGATGAGGCACGGAATATTGAACAAAAAATCTTGGATTGCAAAAGTGCGACAAGATCGTTATCTGCTTTTGCTCGTTTTGCCCTGTGTGTTGTATTACCTTATTTTTAAGTACGGACCGTTGTTCGGCATTGTCATCGCATTTAAGGATTTCAACTTGCATCGCGGAATATGGGAAAGCCCCTGGGTGGGCTTGAAGTGGTTTAGTCAATTCATGAACAGTCGTGATTTTTGGCCGGTTCTCAAGAATACGTTTGCACTCGGGTTTATGAAGTTGTTGTTCGGTTTTCCTGCACCTATTATACTTGCTTTGCTTATCAACGAGGTTCGCCATGTGTTTTTCAAACGCTTTGTACAAACCGTCAGCTATTTGCCGCATTTTATTTCAAACGTCATTGCTGCCGGTATTATGACTATGTTTTTGTCTCCACGTAACGGAATTATCAATGACTTGATCTCTCTCCTTGGTTTTGATCGTGTCAATTTCCTCGTAGAGGAGTCTTGGTTCCGAACGATTTATACTTCAAGCGAAATTTGGCAGCATCTAGGTTGGAGCACGATCATTTACCTGGCAGCCCTGAGTACGATTGATGTTCAGCAGTACGAAGCTGCGCGGCTGGACGGAGCGAATCGCTGGCAAACGACATGGAACATTACGCTGCCGGGAATCGCACCGACGGTGCTTATTATCCTCATTTTGGATATCGGGAAGGTTTTGGAAATCGGGTTTGAAAAAGTCTATTTGTTAGCAACGCCTGCCGTATACTCAAAAGCAGATATTATTAGTACCTATGTTTATCGGGTAGGGCTTTCAGAGGGCAATTTCAGCTATGCTTCCGCGATTGACTTATTTACCGGGTTGATCAGCATTATTTTTATTATCAGCGCGAACTGGGCAAGCCGTAAAATTAACGGCAACAGTTTGTGGTAAACAGGGGGCATGAAGTTATGAATAAAAAAGCGTCCTGGTTTGATTATATGAATGTATTGATCCTGACGCTCGTCGTTGTGGCATGCCTTTATCCGTTTATTTATATGACGGCTGTTTCCATGAGCGGAAGCGGACCCATTACACAAGGAAAAGTGTGGTTGTACCCTGTTGATTTCAATCTCGATATGTACCGATATGTATTCGAAGATGGAAGAATTTTAACCGGGTATAAAAATACGCTAATATATGTCACCTTAGGCACGGCATGCAGCTTGCTGGTGACTGTGCTAGGCGCCTATCCGCTGTCCAAGAAGCAGATGATTTTCCAAAAGCCGATCATGCTTATGATTGTACTGACGATGTTTATTAATGGGGGGATGATCCCGACATTTCTGGTCGTCAGAGGGCTGGGCTTGCTGGATTCCATCTGGGCTATGGTGCTTCCGGGTTTGATTTCCACTTGGAATTTGATTATCATGCGAACGTTTTTTCTTAGCATTCCTAAGGAACTGGAAGAGTCAGGGAAAGTGGATGGTCTATCGGAGGTTGGCATTTTGTTCAGGATTGTATTACCCGTTTCGAAGGCAGTTATCGCGACAGTCGGCTTGTTCTATGCTGTAGGGATCTGGAATGGATTTATGGCGCCAATGTTGTACTTACGCAGTGATGATCTGTACCCGCTGCAATTGTTCCTGCGCAATATTGTGCTGTCCAGTGAAATGACGGGCAGCGGAGCACCGATCCAAGGCAACATTGTTGTCGTAGAAATTGCGATGAAGTACGCAGCCATTATTGTTTCTACGCTTCCCATTTTGTGTGTATACCCGTTCCTTCAAAAATACTTTGTAAATGGGGTTATGATTGGTTCGGTAAAAGGTTAACAGCATGCCCTCAAACAAGAGGGTATGCTGTTTTTTTTCTGAAATCACCTGGTGTTGTACCGGTTTCTTTTTTAAACATACGTATAAACGACGTAACATTACGATATCCGACTTTCATGCCAACTTCCTGAATAGACAGGTTGTTGCTTTGAAGCATGTGCTTGGCATGCTTCAGCCTGATGCCATTCAAATGATCGATAAAATTAGTGCCGGTGTTTTCTTTGATATATAAGGATAAATACCCAGCCGACATATTGAGTTTGGAAGCAATGTAATCTAGGGAGATGTCATCCTGATAGTGATTTTCGATGTAAGACAAAACCGTGTTGATGATATCCTGTGCTCCGGCTCTTTTTTCGTTAATCAGCTGCAAAACATCGTCCAGTATGGATAAAATAAGCATCTTGTAGTGTTCAATGGTTACACATTCTTGAAGGTACAGCTTAAAACGGATGAGTGAGTTTGGAAACTCCACCTTTAACTGCTTTAGTGCCTTCTTGTATTTGCGAATGACATAATCCGAAAGTTCGACTAGTTGTGCTGTTGTGGATACCGATTCGTTAATCTCATCAAAAAGCTTCGAAATTGTTTGCTGGGACAGAGATATATTACCCATGAGTATATATTCCGAAATCAGTCGATCGTCTTCAAGACTCAAAATCATCGGTTCATCTGTCATCATCATGTCATGAGTGTCGGACGTATAAAAAATCTGGTGTTCCATGATTGGTTTTGCAAGCTTGGTTTGCTGCAGAAGCCGGTGATAAACCGACTGCAATTGGGTAGATTCAGTAATAATTGGACTGACTGCAATGGTTAGCAATATCGATGATTTTTCGGAATCCATTACCTGTACAAAATCGTCTAGGAACGAATGAAGCTTTCCATGGAGTTGATCTGGCACAAAAGAGAGCAGCTGCGTATCTTCCATTTGTATGGTTGTGATCGGTTGACTAAATAGATCTGCTGATATGCGGTGTATGTGATCATAAATTCTCTTCATGCTTTCATTAACGACGTTCTCTTCCAAAATATGTCGAATTCTCGCTTGAACCATAATGATGTAGAAGGTTCCGGTTGGTTTGGGCCAGTTCCAATTGGTATTGAAAGAAATATTTTTCAAACGTGTCATGTAGTGATAGTGGGTTAACAAATTTTCATGATTGGCCAGCTTACTTTCAATATCAGAACGATTCAGATGCAATTCTTGAATATGTTCATTGATCATTTGAAACTCAAAGATGGAAGAACGTAATGAGGGTTTGGTTTGTTGCGGTTCACCCTCGAGTGACATTTGCTTTAACAAATCTCGAACGGGAGCATTTAGCTGTTTGCTAAACAAAATCGACATAATAATAGCCAGAACTAAAGCCAGGATGAATAATACAAGAGTAATATGGTTTAACTTTACCAGTGTTTTGTTCATATCCGACATGGCGATAGCGGTGACATAGATCTGGCGATTTCCATTATTTTTTTTGAAAAAGTAATAATGCTGCTCGTGTAAAGTCCAATCTGTACTCGAATGCTCCAAGGAGTCACTCACTAGAGAGATATCCAGGGGGTGTTTATCATTCGATTGAAATATGATATCGAACGATGAGTTGAGAACAAACTGGTCAGCGGTTATATAGCCAAATTGATCTTTATATAACCGTTCAATATCGATAAATGCTACGATGTTAAATTCACTTTTGGGCAAATTGATTTGGACAGGGAGTAAGGACTTGGTCTTATTGCCGTTATAGCCTGTCTGAAATGCCACATTTGGAAAAACGGAAAGCTCTGATGAGGGGGAAGGATCAAAAATCCATGCTTCCAGATCTGAATTTGCCGAATGATAATATTTTTTCAGAAAACGATCTTTATCAATAAGTGCCTGTTTATTGATAAGAAAATGTTGCTCTTTGAATACAATGAAAAGATCCTCTAAGTAATATGACGATTGCGATATCGAGGTTTGGATCGATTTAATGATGTTATCCATCATAATATAGTCTAATGAATATTTACCTGAAGTGTAGCTTTGTTCTGCGATCTGTTGAATTCGGCTGTCAAACTGATATCCAAGCAAAAGACCGCGCCATACCCGAAACTGCTTTTCAAAAGAATCGACTGTCTGTTGATTTAATGCTTCGTGATAGGTAACAATCTCTTTTTCTATAGCGCGGCTATAATAGGAAAAGGTAAATACAAAGATGATAGCTAGAATACTTAGAACAGTAAGAAAACAAAATAAAATTCTTACAGGCAGTGAATTCAGTTTAATTTTTCGTATCCATTCAAACAAGTCCGTTCCTCCTGATGTTCATTTACACTTTCTCTGCTCATTATCAATTTTTTTGAAAATAAACAACAGATAAGTATTTGTAAAAATGTAAATAGAATAACTCTTTAATCGAAGCGTACACTTGCCTTGTGAATTCATTCTAAAGCAAAGGCAGGAGATGGCGGTGGCAGTATTTATAAATTTACTTCCCTATATGAAAAGGATTGGAGATTCGGCTGAACTCTTTGAAAAATGGGATGGTGGAATCGAAATCCCAATGGACGGACCAAACTGGACAGCTCCGGTGGATTGGATTCAAGAACTGGAACGTTTTGTGCATTACAAGGGCCCCAAAAGTGTTCATTCTCCGATCTGGGAATTAAACATCGCTTCGTCTCGCTTTCCCATGATCGCGGAGTATTCGTTTGAAGTATATAAAAGCTGCTTGGAATGGACGAAACAGATCGGGGCCGAACAAATGGTGCTGCATCCAAGCTTGTACTCCACGATTATTTTTAATCGAAAAGAAACCCAACAACGTTCAAAAGAAAATTTGAAGCGATTAGGGGATGTCGCAGCCCGTTTAGGGGTGGATCTAGCGGTTGAAAACGTGGGATTCCATGAATTCGCTCTGTTCGATCAGGAGGAATTTGTGGCGTTGTTTGAAGAGATACCTACGATATCTGCTTTGGTGGATGTGGGGCATGCTCAAATCAATCAATGGGATATCCCGGCTTTGATTCGAGCACTTGGATCCCGACTGACAGCTGTACATTTGCATGACAATGATGGCGTTGATGATTTACACGATCCGATTGGGATCGGCACAATTGAGTGGGAACCGATTTGGTCGGCATTGCGTGAACAAAATCATACCTACCGCGCGATCCTGGAATATCAGTTTGAAACGCCCTTGGAAACTTTGCTGCGTGATGCAGAAATGGTTCAAGAAAAGCTGTTTCTTCATCGAATCTAAGCGCAGAACAACTATCCAATGGATTGCAGGGGGACTTAGCAATGATAACTGAAGATAGGGAACCGGAGAGCTTTCGTTCTCGTCAATTACGGCTCATTTCGCCATTTCAAGTGGAGGAAAGCGAGTCTGTAATTAATCTGGAAGAAGGTTTTGTAGTAATAGAACCAACATTAGCTAGTATATGTCATGCAGATTTGCGGTATTTTGGAGGACTGCGCAACCAGGAGATATTGGCTAAAAAACTACCGATGGCACTGATTCATGAGGGAATCGGTAAAGTCATAATCAGCAAGAGTCCTACACTGCCAGTGGGCACTAGAGTGGTGATTGTGCCAAATGTACCGGGCTATGTGCTGAGACGTACTTCGGCTGAACAATGCTGTCCTGCTTGTCGCGGAGAAATACAGGATAACTATTGCGATCGCGGTTATTTTCTTGGCAGTGGGAAAGACGGGATCGCCCAAAACAGGCTTATGATTCCAGAGGAATGTATCGTCCCGATTCCAGCTGATGTACCAGATGAGATTGCCGTATTGTCTGAGCTCTGCAGTGTATCTATTCGGGCAGCACGCTGTGTATCCCAATTCTTGTCTAACCATGTTGTGGCCGTATTCGGTGACGGACCGGTTGGTTACATTACAGCAGCTGTCCTTCATCACGCTTTTCAAATTCCAAAGGAAAGACTGGTTGTTTTCGGGGCAATCCCTGAAAAGCTGAGCGCCTTTACCTTTGCACAAACTGAATTGGTACGGGACTATGATTTTCTAGCTGCATCCGCTCATGTTGTATTTGAATGCACGGGCGGCAATTTCAGTGAAAGCGCGATTAACCAAGGTATTGATTTGATGGCTCGCGGCGGACATCTGGTGCTGATGGGTGTAAGCGAGGAGAGGGTACCGATCAATACGAGAGATGTACTTGAGAAAGGCATTACACTGCATGGCAGCAGCAGAAGCTCACGTATCGATTTTGAAGATATCCTGCAAATGATGAAGTCTTCGGAAGCGATATCGACATTATCTAAGCTATTACCAGAACATTATACTGAAATATCGAATGCCGCGGACTTCACCGCGGCAATGCAGGAAACCTTGCAGCATAAGGGCTGGCAAAAAACGTTGCTTCAATTTAAGTGGTCATAAAAAAAGCATCAGCGGGTTTGGATAATAACCCCATGATAATTGAAGGCCAAGTGACATCAAAGAGACGATAGTCCTCCATTCTGTCATGTGACAAAATGGAGTTTTGGCAAGCAGGGATAGAGGGAAACAGACTCCAAGATTCTAACCAGGAAGTTGAACTTTGCCTTAGCTTCAATGACAGCATGAATGAGGATTCCGATATTTATGTGACCGTCGACAATGTTCAAGACTTGGACGGTAGTACGGTAGTTGACGCCAACGAGATATTAGTGTCTCATTAAGAAATCGTTGGAGTTATCTTTGTAAAGCGGTTATGTCACGCGCCGAAGCGACGGCATGGACGGCAAGATTGCTTAAGACAACTAATCTAATCGACAAGTAAACCCAAACAACCATTGGCGACTATTCATGTCGTCAATGGTTGTTTGTTTAAATATAGGGCTTGCCAAAGCTTAAGCGTTCGTTTGCATTACCGGTTCATGCCAATACCGATTATCCGTAGCTAAAACGGATTTCAAAAACCTCCCGGTATGCGACGCATCTACTACGGCTACCTGCTCCGGCGTTCCTTGTGCGACGACGGTTCCTCCGTCTTTACCGCCGTCCGGTCCCATATCGATCAAATAATCGGAAACTTTAATCACATCCAGATGATGCTCGATGACAAGCACGGAGTGACCGTTGTCAACCAGTTGATTCATACAGTCGATCAGCTTCTGAATATCGTGAAGATGCAGTCCGGTCGTGGGTTCATCGAGAATATAAAGATTATGCGAGCCGCGCTTCAGCTTACTGATCTCGGTCGCCAGTTTAATTCGCTGCGCTTCGCCTCCGGAGAGGGTCGTGGAGGATTGGCCGAGCTTGAGGTACCCTAACCCCAGTTGATTCAACACGTTCAATTTATGCACAACGTACGGCTGATCGCTGAAGAACGAAACCGCCTCCTCGATGCTCATATCGAGCACCTGTGCGATGTTCTTCCCATTCAGCAGCACTTCAAGCACATCGTTGTTGAACCGGGCTCCTTTACAGGACGGACATACCGATTCGACGTCTGGCATAAACTGAAGCGTCGTCGTGACGATGCCTTCGCCTTGGCAATGCTCGCAGCGGCCGTTTTTCTGATTGAAGCTGAATTCGTTCTTGCCGAGTCCGCGTAAGCGGGCCTCCTCCGTTTCCGCGAACAGCTCGCGGATCCGGTCGAAAAATCCGACGTACGTAGCCGGATTGGAGCGGGTGCTTCGGCCGATCGGCGATTGGTCGATATTGATGATGCCCGACAAGTGTTCGATGCCTTCGATCGAATCATGCTCGCCCGGCATAATCCGCTGGTCATGAAAGTGGGCGTACAGCTGTTTAAACATTACTTCATTAATTAGCGTACTCTTGCCGGAGCCGGAGACGCCGGTGACGCAGGTCATGACGCCAAGGGGAATGTCGACGTTTACGTTGCGCAGATTGTTCGCTCGCGCACCCTTGATGCGCAGACATAAGCCGGAGAGGGCCCGCCGCTTGGAAGGAACGTCGATCCTTCTTGCGCCAGACAGGAAGGCGCCGGTCAGCGAGTCCTTCGCTTTCCGCAGCTGCGCGGCCGAGCCCTGCGCGATGACTTGGCCTCCCCGCTCTCCGGGCCCCGGTCCGATTTCGATGATATAATCCGCGCTGCGGATCGTATCGATATCATGCTCGACGACGATAATCGTGTTGCCGATATCGCGCAGCTTCTTCAATGTCTGCACGATTCGCATGCTGTCCCTGGCATGCAGCCCGATGCTCGGCTCGTCCAGCACATACAGCATGCCCATCAGTCCAGAGCTGATCTGCGTGGACAAACGGATGCGCTGCGCCTCTCCGCCCGATATGGTGTCCGATCTTCGGCCCAGATTCAAATACTCGAGCCCGATATCGAGGAGCAGGGTAAGCCTCGATTGAATTTCGCCCGCGATCTGCCCGGCCACCTTCATCTTCTCTTCCGGGAACGTAACGCCATCCAAGAACGCTTTCAATTCTTTCAGCGGCACGCTGCAAAGATCGTGAATGTCCCTGCCGCCGATGCGCACGCAAAACCGTTGGGGCTTGAGCTTCTTGCCGTCGCAGTCCGGGCACGTGTGCTCCACCATCACCCTTTTGAAGAAATCGTTGTCCCCGCCGCCGTTTCCGCCGCTCCTTTTCACATGCCACTTGTACCACCGGTTCACCTCGTTCACGAGTCCGCCGTATTTCCTCAGCTTGCCTTCCTGGCTCTTGGCATGGCGGGGATGATCGTCCGTAACGACGTTCGGAAACTGCTCACCCCGGGTGCCATGAAATAACCGGTCGACAAAGTCATCCGGCAATTCGTTGAACGGCGTGTCCAAACTGTACCCGTAATGCGTGAACATGCTGTGAAAGAGCATTCCCCGATACGATTTCTTCGTGCTGGGGCCGTATATATTATGGTCGAGCGCGCCTTTGCTGACGCTTTTCTCCGGGCTCTTGATCAAGAACCGCTTCTCCGTCCGCATGTAGGTCCCGATTCCGCCGCATGTCCGGCACGCACTGCCCGGATCGTTGAAGGAGAAATAGGACGGATGCAGCTCCCCGATAACGAGATGATGCACCGGACAGCCGAAATTTCGATAGAAGGCGTCCATATCGACCGGTTTGCCGCCGGACTGCGTAACTTCAAATCGGATAAAGCCTTCTCCGACCAGCTCAAGGCTGTTCTCGATCGTTTTGGCCAGCGCTTTGAAAAGTGACGGCGCAACGACCACCTTATCAACGATGACCTCCATCTGATAGTCCGTTTCATCGTCCAGCTCCAGCGGATCGCTCAGGTTATGGATCGCCCCGTCGATCTTAACGGAGCGGAAGCCCTTGCTCCGGATCTCGTCGAACAGCGTCTGGTAATCTTCGTCGTACAGCTTGAAAATGGGAGCGAGCACCTCGAGCTCGGTTCCCGCAGGCAGCGTCTGCACATGGTCGATCATTTGATTGACCGATTTCGCCGCGATTGGATGCTGGCAAAACGGACAGCACGCTTCACCGGAAGAGGCAAACAACAGGCGGAGAAAGTCATACATGTCCGTCATCGTTCCGACCGTGGAGCGCGGGTTCGAGCTGCCCTTCTTCTGCTCGATCGCAATGACCGGGGACAGGCCGAAGACGAAATCGACGTCCGGTTTCTTCAGCTGGTTCATCCGGCTTTTGGCGAAGGTCGACAGCGATTCGAGAAAGCGGCGCTGCCCTTCGCCGTAAATCACCTCAAACGCAAGGGAGGATTTGCCGGAGCCGCTCACGCCCGTGATGACCGTCAATTTGTCCCGGGGGATGTTGACGTCGATATTCTTCAGATTGTTCTGCCTGGCGCCTCTTACCTCGATCCTCGTTTTCATGGGTTGACGACACTCCTTTTATGTAAAATCGTCTTCTTCCTCGAGCAAATAAGCCGGTTCTTCCAAATAAACTCTGCTTTTCGGCGTAGCCTTCGCATCGGTTGGAAGCAGCGCCATATGACCGCGGTTAACGAGCCAACTGCAGGCCATCTCCAGAGTGCCCGTATCAAGCCGGACGACCGACCCCAGCTTATCGGCCATTTCGGAGATCGAGCGGACATCCTTCTCCTGCTTCAGGTAATCGAGGATCGGACGGAACAGGTCCAGCTCCCGTTCTTGCATAAACCGAACGATTCGGTCGAGTGCCGATTGGACCTTCGCCTTATCCAGAGAACCGCCAACCAGCCCGACGTAGACGTCCCGAAAGAAATCCGGATTGAACGTCATCGCCTGCTGCACGGATTCGCGCATTGGAACCTCGCCGTTGCGAATCACTTCGATTTGCGCCAGCGTATCGATCATTTTGATCATCCAAAATGCGCTGTACAGCTCGTCTTCCTTGATGTACAGCCATTTCTCCGCTTTGGCGAGTCCGCCGAGCGCAAAACAGCCAAGCTGCAAAAGCTGGAGCTGCCGGTCGCGCTCGCCGATATAGCGGATATTCGCAAAGTATTGTTCCAGCGACTTATCCTTCGTGAACAGCAGCGTTCCCCGCAGCAGATAGGAATGATCGAAAGAGGTGGACACCGATTTCTCCACCCACCGTTTGAATTCATCGCGTGTCTGGATGCTTGCATTAATCGTGATACCGTTTTCAACAAAGCACATAAAGTGCTTGATCAGCTTCTGATCGTGCACGATCAGCTTCATATCGATATCGGATTTCTCCCACACCTGGTCGTAAGATAGACTGCCAAGCAATATGGCTGCAATGATCTGATCATCGTTCCGAGTCTTCTCCACAAATGACTGCAAAGCCTCTGTGTACATGGCATTGATTGTGGAGTTATCCATTCTCATTAAAAATCACTCCTATCCATAATGTAGTTGGTTTCCGCCAATACCTAATTTCTGTTCCGTTTGTTATCTTCTTCGAACTATTAAGGATCGTTGCTTCCTAATTTGTTTCTGCGAAAAGATAATTCCACAATTTTTCCATGATCTGTATCTTTGTGTATTCGCTAAATCCATTGAAGTATCCTGCTATTTAACTGAGAATAAGCTTCCTCGGTTAAGGAGGTATGTTTTTGTCTCATGTCGGATAAAGAACGTGGGTTCTTGTCATGGACTGTTATCGGGGAAGAGGCAGCCGGTTAATGCCGGCTGCCTCTATGTGGTCTGTATAAAGCTATAAGTGTCCCGTTAGCATTAAATTAATCGTACGTGTCAATGAGTTAATGAATCGTTGTCTTTTTCGCAGAGAGACCCGCTAAGCTGCTATTTCAATCTCAGGACCATATAATTCCACTTCCGTTCTCTGAAAAAGATATGCCGCGCTAAACTGCTTCTTTGGAACTTAGTATGAAACGATAACTGCTCATAGAGATGCCGAGCACGTTCGTTATGGCCTGAGACGAACAAGCTTAGTACATCCAGGTGAGGCTCGGCTTGCACGTATTGCTTCGCCCATTGGAGCAGATTCGTTCCAACTCCGATACCTCGATGGTCCGAATGGACGACAAGGTCCGCAATATAGCATTCTCCTGCCTGAGGCTTGTGCTCTAAGAAATGCAAACCGAGCATCATTTTCATAAGGTTCCACTTACCGAACCTGTTGAAGCTCTTCCATGAAAGAGGTTTCCGCTTTAGCTCGGGATCGGAATCGCCTTTCCATTGAATGGACATCGTTCCTACAACAATTCCCTCCAGTAAGACGACCATCCTGCGGCCAAAGGGTTCGTGGGGATAGTGATCCAACAGTTTTTCGAAAAAAAGAGCGAGATCGTCATCCTTCATATTCGTCAGCGATTGAAATTTCCCGCGAAACCCTTGGACAAGCAGCCGGCTGACCTGCGCATTATATTTCATCTGCATCTGCTCGATCGTTAAGGGCGCCGCGCTCATGGTCGAGCCCCCTTTCCGGAATGTTCGTCCGGTTCGATCAAGGCTTGCAGCTCGTAATGCAGCTTGTCTGGGGTAAATAAGGATAGATAAGATCTTTCAATGAGAATGAGGGGGCCGATTAGGGCAAACGATTGCGCAGCAGCATAGTCGTAGAACTGTTCGATCGCTTGTTCAAGCTCATCTTCTTCATGAATCAGTCTTAGGACAGCTAGATATTCACCTTCAGGCAGAGAATAGTCGCCTGGCGCTTGCGTTTCCAAGTATAAAGTAAGTGTACCCGAACCATCCTCTATGCAGTGAATATCGGATTCGAACAAGTCCGGGACGAGTCCCGCCCGTTCAACCAGCCCCCTGGCATTAAGCTTCGAACCGGACTCCATTTCCATCCAACGCGTCAAATAAGCGGTGTCCCGCCGCTTCACCCGGTAGTGCTCGGACTGCGGGCTAACGTTCGGTTGTTTTTGTAAAATTTTGTTCATGAACTGCCTCAGCTCTTGAAGGCGAAGCAGCTCCGTATCGATCTCTAACAACGAACGATGAAGAAGCTGTCCCAATTGATCCGCTGAATAGGAGGTGATGCACTCCTTGATGGACTGGACGGGCACCCCCAGCTTGCGAAGCAGCAGAATATGCGCTAAACGGTAAACTTGATCCATACCGTACATTCGATACTGGTTGCGATCCACGTAAGCCGGTTGAAGAATTCCCTTCTCTTCAAAATAACGAATTTGGTGTACGGACACGTTCATTAGCTTGGCTAATTCGCTAATCGTGATTTCGCTCTTCATAGGCGTTACTCCTTAGGCTGTTGTCGGTATAACACCACTATAAACCTTGGGTCAGACCTAAGGTCAAGCGGTAATGCGAATCAACAGGGCACGCGGCTGGCGGTTGGCTGATGTTTCACCGAATGGAAAATCATATCGGCGCGGTTGACGGACAACGATATTGGATTCGGCTCACATTATGAGGAGGTTTGGTTTGAAGGCTGGGGGAGTCGTTTGCTCAAGCGCTTTCCCCAAGGTTTTTTTACGGAGATGAAAATCACGGCTAATAACAAGGTCAATTGACACGCGCCGAAAACAAGAAGCATCAGTCGGTCATGAATATAATTGGCGTTATTTAGGGAATCCAGACGCTCCAGCGCCGTAATTTGAATGGCATCCTGGACCCATATATTTAAAACCCCACCAGAAAGGATCAGAACAAAAGCGATGATTTCCTTGGATATAATCCAATAATACTTTGTTAGTCCCCAATTCGTACGGACGGATAAAACGATGCCTGTAACGACAACTCCCAATGCTCCGGGAATAATGAGAGCAAGATCAAAAATGTGCATAAACGAATGGGCGGAATAAAGAAACTCTGGATTGGTAGTAAAAAAGACAATTAAGATCAAAACCAACTGGGTAAAAGCACTTCCGATCCACATCGCTGTAAAAAGGAGATGGAAAATTAACCACCCATTTTTTTGATTCAGGGACATCTTTTTCAACAACCTGCACGCTCCTTTCATCTTTACACTGAAATAGTTATAATGATAAGTGAATAATTTATCTCCCGTGATAATTGATTTATCTCGTGAGATAAGATAATTATATATGGAGGGGTTCCGTGTGTCAATTGAGCATAGGGGGAGCTTGCTGCAAATTTTTAATGAACAACTACGGCTTTTCAGCACCGATACCATCCTGTTTCACCAAACCGTAGCCGAACAATTGGGATTGAATTCGACCGATCACAAATGTCTGGATATTATGATGGAGAATCATTCCATGACAGCCGGAAAGCTTTCAGAGCTAACCGGGCTTACCACGGGGACGATAACGGGGGTAATCGACAGGCTTGAAAAAGTAGGGTACGTTATTCGTGAAAAGGATCCCGGAGATCGCAGAAAAGTGATTATCCAAGTAAATAAAGAAAAAGCTGAGAAGGATATCATGAAGCATCTACAGTCTTTTGGACAGTCCATACACGCAATGTTCGAACAATATAATGATGAACAAATTCAGTTTCTCATTGATTTTGTGGAAAGAAACCGAGATATTCTAAGAAATGAAAGGAAGAAGCTTAAAGAGTGAGAGAAAAGAAATAGTATTACGTCATTACCAGGAGTTGTCGCGCGGCGACAAGCTCCTTCTTACGTTTCGCCGATATCCCCCTTTAAGCTGAACCGTCACACAAGGGCAGTCGGCCGGAAACATCTTCCTAAGTCATAAGAAGTCAGCGGTCAGGGTAAGGAAATATATCAATGATCCGTATGGAGCGGCCACTTTCGCTCGTTAACACCACATGCTCGCGACTCAACCCCCGTGGGCTCTCTAGGCCACATGCCGCCGCCAGCGAAAACACGCCTTCCCTCAATTGCAAAATGTAATTCATCACACGCCACTGCTTTTCCTCTGGTGCCAGTGCGGCTTGGAATTTGTCATCCGTCGTCGTAATTCCAGTCGGACATCTGCCAGTATGACACTGCATCGCCATAATACACCCATTTGCCAACATAAATCCGCGCGCCGAATTGACGCAGTCGGCGCCTAGCGCAAGGGCAATGGTCACTTTGTCAGGAGTGATGAGTTTGCCCGAAGCGAAAATTTTGAAGCGGTTCCGCACGCCGAACTTTCGCGCCGTATCATCGAGGATCAGCAGTGCAGGATAAAGCGGCAGCCCCATACCGTCCGCCATCGCCTTAAATGCAGCACCGGATCCTCCTTCCGAACCGTCCACAGTTATAAAATCAGGGTAGATCTCCATATCGACCATGGCCTGGAAAAACGGGTCGAGCCGCTGGGGATCACCCACGACAATCTTGATTCCGACCGGCTTGCCACCTGCTTCCTGCAAGGTTTGCACAAAGCGAAGTGTTTCTTCTGGACTCGTCAAAAATTCGAAGCGATTCGGTGAATTGACCGTCTTGCCTACCTGCACCTTGCGAGCGGCAGCTATTTTTTCGGTTACTTTCTTGCCCTCCAGATGTCCACCGCGTATTTTGGCTCCCTGTGCGAACTTTAGCTCAAACGCCTTAATATTGGGGTTGCTTGCTTTTTGTTTATACTCCTCAATGGAAAAATGGCCTGTATCATCGCGAAAGCCAAACATCCCCGGACCGATTTGCGAGACGATATCAACTCCCGTGGCCAGATGCACATCGGCAACGCCTCCTTCACCCGTGTTGATCCAGGAACCACCGGCCATATATGCACCACTGCCCGTCGACTGGATATAGTGCTCGCCGACAGACCCGTAAGAGGTTGCGGAAGCGCCGAACATGCCTTTGAGCCGCCATGGGTGCCTGCGGTTTTCCCCGACCACAATGATATCGTCATCGTGCAGCAGCCATCGCTTGATGTTTTGGTCAATCATTTTTTCCTGTCGCGAAAAGAGACCTTCCCTTGTTATCTCATACTTTTTGCCAGGGACGAGTTCATCGTTATCGACTTTGAGCTCGCTCAACAATTTGGGGAACATTGAATTGGACAAAAAATAGCCAGGCTTCTCAAAGTCACGTTTGCCCCCAAACGCAATGATATCCGTCCGGTATTTTGCGGCATATACGACGCCAATAAAATCGTCCCGCGAAAACGGCTTCCCTTCCGTATCGCTATCGAACCAATATTGGCGAAATTCCGGACCGATTTTTTCAAGAAAATAACGTACCCAGCCGAGAAACGGATACGAACGGATAATCGAGTGCTTGGGGCTCTTCGATAAGATGTACATGTAGCTCAAGAAAATAACAGGCGGCAGAACAACGATCACCAGCAAAATGACAAGCAGGACAGTATTCATACAAAGATCGTCCTTCCGAATGGAATTGTTAGCATTAACAGGTGTATAGCCCTTTTTTGAAGTATTCCAAGTTTGCATTATGCCCATTTTCAGGCATCCATTATAAGTATTCCCTTCAATCACAAAGTTGTATTACGATGAGTATAAAAAAAGTAAACTGCCCGAATTTCAAGGTCGCCATTGTAGAAAGTTCTGACATCGTACTACACGATGTCCAAGGGGCACTAGATTCGATGACTTCTGTTAAGTATAACGACCAGCAGGCGCAGCCAAGGAACACGAAGGGCGGTTATTCACTGGAAATGGCAAACCAAAGCCACAGCCCTTGCAAGCAGCCGGGTTAAGGCTTTGGTTTTTTGTATTCCTTGGTTTTAGTAGACAGTTTCTCGCTTCCTAGCTGCAAGAATATGTCATCACTGAAATTTACCAGCTTTTAAATAACAACTAACTATCTTATAATAGTAAGTATCTTAATCTATCATCATAGTGATACACTATGATCAGATATATACTGACCAGAAAAGGTGCGTAATTAGAACGCGCCCTGCTTGTTGTGGAGCCTTAGCAGGAGCGGCTGCATCTTTTCTTCAAATAATAGCGTGTAAGGACGGTAAAAATGAGTAACAGACAAACCAAAGCAGACGTTATCTTAATTGGTGCCGGAATCATGAGTGCGACTTTAGGTTCAATGCTGAAAGAATTAGTACCAGAATGGGAAATTACAGTGTTTGAGAAGCTTGCAAACGCGGGAGAGGAAAGCTCTAACGAATGGAATAATGCGGGAACGGGGCATGCCGCACTGTGCGAGCTTAACTACACAAGCGAAAAGCCGGACGGATCGATAGATATTAGTAAAGCTGTGAAAATTAATGAACAGTTTCAGGATTCCATGCAGTTTTGGTCTTATCTTGTAAACAGCAAGCTGATCCGTAATCCGCAGGACTTTATTATGCCACTGCCTCATATGAGTTTAGTACAAGGGGAACAAAATGTATCGTTTTTGAAAAAACGTTTTGAAGCCTTGTCAAACAATCCCTTGTTCCAAGGAATGGAATTTTCCGATAACCCGAGAAAACTGATGGAATGGATTCCGCTTATTATGCAAGACCGTACGGCAAATGAAGCTATTGCGGCAACAAAAATCGACTCTGGGACGGATGTCAACTTTGGCGCTTTAACGCGCATGTTGTTTGACCACTTAAAGAGCAAAAACGTCGATATAAAATACAAACATAGTGTGGATAATATTAATCGTACTAGCGACGGCTCGTGGGAATTGAAAGTGCGCAATGCGGATAACGGCAGCGTCGAGCGCCATACGGCAAAATTCGTCTTTATCGGAGGCGGAGGCGGAAGCCTGCATTTACTGCAAAAATCGGGTATTCCTGAAGGGAAGCATATCGGCGGATTCCCAGTAAGCGGAATATTCATGGTTTGTAATAATCCGGATATTGTAGCGCAGCATCATGCCAAAGTATACGGCAAAGCTAAGGTCGGCGCTCCTCCAATGTCTGTTCCGCATCTTGACACAAGATTTATCGATAATAAAAAATCATTACTCTTTGGTCCGTTTGCCGGTTTCTCACCCAAGTTTTTAAAAACCGGTTCAATGTTTGATTTGGTAACTTCCGTAAAACCGCATAATGTCTTAACGATGTTGGCGGCAGGCGCAAAAGAGATGTCATTGACAAAATACCTGATCCAGCAAGTAATGTTATCGAAAGAACAGCGCATGGAAGAGTTACGCGAGTTTATCCCGAGCGCGAAGAGCGAGGATTGGGGTTTAGTCGTAGCGGGCCAGCGTGTACAAGTTATCAAAGATACTGCTGCCGGCAAAGGAACGCTTCAATTTGGTACGGAAGTGATTACTGCCGCTGATGGATCGATTGCCGCATTGCTCGGCGCATCTCCGGGTGCTTCTACCGCCGTTTCCGTCATGCTTGAGGTTATAAATAAATGCTTCCCGCAGCATATTAAAGCGTGGGAACCGAAAATAAAAGAAATGATTCCTTCTTATGGCGTGTCACTATTGAAAAACCCGGAGCTTATCCGTGAAATTCATAATTCAACAGGGCGGACGCTTGGCCTGAGACGAGAACCTCAACCCGTCTTGTAAACCATACAAAAAAATGAAATTGAGTGAAGCGGCCTTCGTCCTGAATCCCATGGGACTGAGGCCGTTTAGTTTTGCCTGCAATCTTTCGTAATGTGGTCAAAGGGGCATTGTCGTAATGGCAAGCGAATTCCCATGCCATTCTATCACAAAGAATGTTTGAATTTACCGAATAAACAAAGTCTGTTAATCTAGTATCATTACGAGCATGGTTGTCCCAAGCCGCGAAATGATGGATGCTGGCGCGAGCAGCAGCTTGGCAAGTCATCGATTCGAAAGAGATTTCCCAGATCTAGTGGCTGTTAGAGAGGGAATCTCTTTTTTGTTTGAATCTATCTTAGAAGAAGGTGCACGTTCGTGAGTTATCTGCTAATCCTGCTGGCGACATTAGCGTGGAGCTTTGTCGGGGTTCTTGTCAAAACAGCGTCGACGATGGTGGACAGCGCTATCATTTCGTTCGCTCGGTTTTTTTTCGGCGTGATCTGTTTGGCCATCTATCTGTTTATTCGCGACGGTAACATTCGAATCCGCTTGGGGATGAAATGGATCTGGATAGGCGCAATTGCGAAAGCAGTTAATTATGTATTTGAAAATATAGCTTTAAAGATAGGATACTCCTACGGTAATATTCTCGTTCAGCCTGTTCAGACCGTCGTCCTTTTATTTGCTGCAGGACTGCTGTTCAAGGAGAAAATATCGATGCGCGGCTGGATTTCCGCAGCGTTATGCGTCGCGGGCGTCATCGTTATCGGTTGGAACGGTACGCCGCTAGAGGAGCTTGTTCATGGAAGCGGGTTAACGACCCTATTGTTCACGCTTTCCGGTATCGGTGCTGCGGTGCACGTATTAAGCCAGCGGATGCTTCTGGAAACAATAGACAACGGGAACATGAATCTGTCTATATTCTTACTGAGTGCATTAATGGTCGCCGTTCCGATTCCGATCCAATCTCACGGTTTCATCGGTCCGATAACGTTGTGGGCGTGGGGGGCTTTGATATTGCTTGGCGTGATTACGGGACTCAGCTTTTTCTGGTTTGCGGAAGGAATCAAACGGGTACCCTTTGCCGTCGTCGCGATTGCGGGCAACTGTACCGTCCTTTTTACGATATTGTGGTCCTATTTATTTTTCCGCGACCCCATCACCATTTACCTTATTAGCGGTACACTTATATTCGTAACGGGGATCTTACTGTTGAATTTTACGATACCACGCCAAGCCGCCATGAAGACGCCGGTCTACGAGCGTAGTAATCCCATAGATCAATAAGGTTACTTCAATCACAGCAGTATCGAAGAAAGCCCGGAGAGTGTTGTGGGGGATGCGAGATTGAGGTCCGTGCATGGAAGGTCGTTCAGGAACAGGAGGATTATTCATGTACAGGAGCGTATTTATGCAGCGTGAAATGTATGAAATGAAATAGGCACCCGCAGAGGGTGCCTTTGTTGAGCGCGCAGCGAGAACGAGCGGCTTAAAGCTCGCGAACCATCTTGTAATTCCCCGGTTCCGCCCGAAATCCGAGCAGATCGCGGTTGATATGCAGCATGGGCCCGTTCTTCGAATCGTTGTGCGTTCTCAAATAGGGGGCTCCGCTGGCAAGCGCGGATCGAACGCCGAGCAGCTTCAAGGCGAGCGCGATCCGGCGTCCGCGGTACTCCGGCAATACGCCGGTATACTCATGATACATGGCATTCGTTTGATCATTATGCTGCAGCGTGACGACGCCGACATATCGGTCTCCATCTTTGGCGATATGTATCCATTCCGGACGGACGCCCGGCAGGTCGATGCTCCATTTTTTCCATTCCTCGAACCAGGGGTAATCGCCGGAGTAGCCCGGAATATCGGCATTCGTGACTTTATACAGCTCATGCAGCTTTCTTTCGTTCGCTTCGCCGGGTTCATCCGCCAGCGTAACGAAACGGATGCCGCTCCGCTCCGCTTCTCCGATGGATGCGCCCAGTTCCTCGTCGAGTTCGAGCGATCCCAAATCCAGAACGGATTCGAAGGCGTGGCGTTCCTTCACGTAGCCGCGGCGTTCCGCAAAAGCGAGCGACCCGTCATCCGATTCCCGCATATAATCGATCAGACGCGAGGCTTTGACTTCCATCGCCCACTCCAGAAGCGCAGCATACAAAGCTCCGCCTATTCCGCTGCCTCGGACTTCCGGGTGAACGACAAGCGTATGGCTCAATGAACCGGCCTCCGTCCAGGGGGCTCTCCATGCGATCGCGTAAGCGACGACTTGACCGTTCCCGTCTTCCGCGACCCATTTGGGACGATCCCACCCCATGAGCTTGCCGTCTTCATTATAATGAAGCTGTCCCGGAGGAATCTTGTCCTCATCCTCCTGAAGCCGCTCGGCTGTCGTCGGCTCCGACCAGATCAGATTGAGCAGCGGCGCTACGGCCGCATAATCGTCCGGGTGACGCAGCTTGCGAATCGTGTATTTCATAGCTCTCCGACACCTCCGTCCTATGTTCCCTCCATCATTATCGCATGCGCCTTCGCCCGGTTCACGGTACAGTTTGGTTATAATCGACAAATCTGCGGAACGAGCAAAAAGGCACCCCTAGGGGTACCCAGAATTTTGTGGTATAAAGGATCGTTGAACTTTACAATCTACGATAATACTTCTGCCTTCGCAATCGTAAACGAGACGGACGTCCCCGAGCCCAATCTGCTGTCGATTGTCAGGCCGCTGCCGCTGAACTGCTTTATCCGCCGATGCGTATTCAGCAGCCCAATTCCCGTGCGTCCGTCCGGCTGTCTGTCCAGGATGTGCTTGAGGGCTTCTTCATCGATGCCCACGCCGTTATCGGACACGCAGATCTCGACAGACCGGCCGAGGTCGGCAATTCGAATACGGACTTCCCCGCCCGCGTTCCGCTTCAATACGCCATGCGTAACCGCATTCTCGACAAGCGGCTGGATGGTCAATGGAGGAATGGAGATGCTCACGCCATCGTCGACCTCCCATACGACCTGAAGCCTGTCCTCGAACCGCTTTTTTTGGATATACAAGTAGGAGCGAATGAGCTTAATCTCGCGGTCAAGCGGCACGGCCTGATCGGAATTCTGAAAATCGATGCCGAGCCTGAAATAATTGCTCAGCTCTTCGATGAGATCATCCATTTTGTCTGTATCGATCCTGCTGAGAGCGGATACCGCATTAAAGGTGTTGATCAGGAAATGGGGCTTGATTTGAGCCTGCAGCAATGCTGCTTCCATCCGCAATCGTTCATTCACCGAATGCTTCAGATTCGTGAGCGATCTGACCCTGGACCTCAGCTCGGTTGCATTCACCGGCTTGGTGACGTAGTCATTGGCGCCGGAGCGAAATCCCGCCTCAATGTCCTTATCCTGGCTGCTCGCCGTCAAGAGAAGCACGGGAAGCTCCGCGATAGAATAACGCTCGCGAATGCGCGCAGTCAGCTCATATCCGGACATGACGGGCATGGTCACATCGGCAATGATCAAATCCCAACTCCCGGATTCCAGCAGCCGGAGTGCTTCCTTGCCGTTAATTGCCGTGAATACTTCATACGATACATCCGTGAAAATTGTTCGCAGCACATTCAGATTGACCGGATCGTCATCGACCGCTAACAATCGAACCCGGTCCGGCGATGAGTGATATATGGGTGCAGCGTTTGGCATTATCGGGGTACCGGGAGCTTCCTCGAACCCGGTATCGGCCGCCGCTATTAGCGGTGACGCCAACTCGCCGACAGCCCCGGCCGCGATAAGCTTCAATGTGAAGGTGAATACCGAACCTTCATTCGGCTTTGAATAAACCTCCAGCGCTCCTCCATGCATCTCGACAAGCTTCTTGCAGATGCTGAGCCCCAGACCGAATCCGCCTTTGAGCGAAGCCAAGTCCGACGAGACCTGCTCGTACGGCTCGAAAATGCGGTTTAGCGTCTCCGGGGCCATCCCGATGCCCGTATCGGCAACGGATATGCTTGCCCATCCGTCCTGAATGCCGGCCTGTACGGATACCTCGCCGGCATGGGAGTATTTCACCGCGTTGTGCAGGAGATTGAACAGGACTTGATTCAGTCTGTTCTCGTCGGCATGCACAAGCGGGAACCCGACCGGCACCCGGTTGATCAGCCGGATCGGCTTGCCTTCCGTCATGAAGCGAAGGGTATCGATGACGCTTGAGGCTGCGCCATGCACGGATACGCCCGCAAGGTTCAGGCTGATCCGGTTTTCTTTCAACCGCGCCATATCCAGCAGATCGTTCAGCATATAGGACATCCGGCGGCCGACCTTGACAAGCAGCTGCAGGTCCTGGGCGCTAGATATTCCGAGCTGGTTCCGCTCTCTCTCGGACACCGCCTGCGAGATGTTAATCATGCCGTGCAGCGGATTGCGCAGTTCATGGGCGACGGTAGACAAGAAATCATCTTTCTGCTTATCCGCTTGTTGAAGCGTCTCCGCCAGCGAATGGGCCTCCTCCGACATTCGGAAGTAGCGCTTGAACCAAAACGCCGAGAAGCAAATCATCCCGATCGTGAGATCGAACGGATAGGAGATCATATCGATCTGGACGATATTGATTACGATGAGCCAGATCATACTGTTGAATGCCGCTATAGCAGCCAGCAGTAAGTAGATGTTATCCGCGTCGATTCGAGATGCTGACCTATACATGACAACCGACGTCAATAGGCAAGGGATGAACGTCAGAACGAATAACAATCCTAGCAGCGTCAGCACGGCGGGTAGAGGCAGCAGCACTACCGTTAGAAAGGCAATGCCGCATAACACCTCATAAGCTTTTGAAGCCCGGCCCTGCAGCATTGGCGGAAGCTTGTCCTTTATTAACCGATGCAGAAAGTATCCGCCGG
This sequence comes from Paenibacillus spongiae, assembly GCF_024734895.1. Classification (NCBI taxonomy): domain Bacteria; kingdom Bacillati; phylum Bacillota; class Bacilli; order Caryophanales; family Paenibacillaceae; genus Paenibacillus; species Paenibacillus spongiae. The sequence goes on along the minus strand of NZ_CP091430.1, from coordinate 7,519,713 downwards.
TAAGCATAACGAGATAGATGGATTTTGAGCCCCATTCGAACGTGAATGGAACCCATGTAAACAATAACCGTTCTCCGTCCCACAGCGTCGCGAAAATAACGCATAGAATCATCAGGGAGTAGTAGATCAGTCTCCTGTCCCGGCCTCCCACCAGATATAATACAAAGCCGTACAGAACGTGAATCGCATAAGCGACGCAAGCGACCCAGGCCATATCCTCGGCAAAGCTGAGGTCCTTCCTCAGCGTGCTCTCCAGTCCGAATTTTAACGGACGGACCATCCCGCCATTAAGAATATCCTCGAAATTCGAAGCTTGGATGACGAGTTCAATCTCGCTCTTGTCCTCCAAGGTAAAATAAACCGTATACGGAATATCCAGCGGCGTGTAACGGTCCTTGTTCCCAGCCGGTTGGCCGGAACGGCCGAGCAGCTGTCCGTTAACATAAACCTCCGAAGAGCTCCTTATCGTCGGGATGTGAATGCCGTAAGACCGTCCTTTGCCCGGATCGACCAGAATTCGCAAGCGGTATGTGCCGAATCCATACTTGCTGCCGCCATGCGGCTGATCACCATCAAATTTCCAGCTGCCGGGAACTTGAATCCATCTGCCCGAAGAGTGGATATCGGCGGGGGGTGCCCCGCTCTGAAATTGGAACGTACCGGGGGAGAACTCCCATTCGCCGCGCAGCGGGAGGGAATGATCGGTTAGCGGATCCCAATGCCGCAAGTCTAATACGCCATCACTCGCAACCGGATAGTCGGTAACCGAGTTATATTGCAGCCACAGCAGACGGAACCCCGTCAACACGGCCAGAAACAATGCTGTAATTATCCATATTTTCCTTTTCGTCATCATACCCTACATTTCGACATCATTTGCGGAATACCTTTTAAGGCCGGGAGGGCGGTTTGATGTTCCTTCGACATTCAGCTGACGGGCAACATAGAAAAAAAAGCACTTATAGTTATTGAAGTTTGGTTCGATATAATCTGTGAGGGCTTACTTGCGAAGGAGATAAGGAAGCATGAAAAACGATGATGATTTGTGGTTTGTAATGCAATGCTACCATGGTTCGTTGTCATTGACTTGTTACAATGAGGAGCATATTACGGTCCCTATGGTATAATTAGAGCCGTCTACATCATTTTACCTGCTTGGCATGTAATCCCTGTAAGGTTGACTAAGCGATCCGCGGGAGGAAATAAACGTGTATAAATTGGGCGATGTTGTTCGAATTCTGAATCATCATCATAACGAAGAATTGGGAATTGTTATGGAAGTACATAAAGATGGCTTGCTTCTGCTAGGCGCAGTAATTGTAAATCAGGATGTGGAAGAGAACTGTACGATTGAGATAGAACCTGGTCAGTCGATTACAGTGAAATATACGAATAAATTATATATAGATAATCATAACGCTGAGCGAATGGGAGCGTTGCAAGAATCGTTATATGAAACGATCATGAGGAAGGAAATATTGTCGAAGGTTGACGACTTCTATCACTTATTCCATGAACGGAAGACGCCTTTCGATGCTGAACGATCTTCGATCGTTTACGGTGGGCGGGTTTATGACGAGCGTGAAATGAAAAATTTAGTAGACTCGTCCTTGGATTTTTGGTTAACGGCTGGGAGATTTAGCAAGCAATTCGAGAAGGAATTCGCACAATTTATCGGTGTCCGCTATGCATTGCTGGTCAATTCAGGATCATCGGCAAATCTGCTGGCATTCACGGCGTTAACATCCCCCAAATTGGGTGACCGCAGAATAAGACCCGGCGATGAAGTGATCACTGTAGCAGCTGGTTTTCCGACGACTGTAGCACCTATTGTTCAGAACGGGGCGATACCGGTATTTATTGATGTCGAACTTGGAACCTACAATATTGCTGCAGAGCTTATAGAAGATGCCATTACCGACAAGACGAAAGCGATCATGATTGCACATACGATGGGCAATCCATTCCATTTAACGAAAGTCATGGAGCTGGCGGAAAAGTACAACTTGTGGGTGATTGAAGACAACTGCGATGCCCTTGGATCCTACTATAACGACCGGCTGACAGGAACGTTCGGACATATTGCTACTTCCAGCTTCTATCCTCCGCACCATATGACGATGGGTGAAGGCGGAGCTGTATACACGAACGATCCGCGATTAAAGATGATCATTGAATCATTTAGGGACTGGGGAAGAGATTGCTGGTGTCCATCCGGATGCGACAACACCTGCAAGAAACGTTATGGCTGGGAGCTCGGGACGCTGCCGTATGGTTACGATCATAAATATACGTATTCGCATGTAGGGTATAATTTGAGGGTTACCGATATGCAAGCGGCAATCGGAGTAGAGCAGTTGAAGAAGGTTCCTGAATTTGCAAGGGCGCGTATTCATAACTTCAATCGTCTGCTGAATGGATTACGTGATTTAGGAGACTACTTCATTCTGCCTAGAGCCACAGAGAATTCAAATCCGAGCTGGTTTGGGTTTATTCTGACTGTTCGAGAGCAGGCTGGCTTCACGAGGAATGATATCGTGAATTATCTGGAGAACAATCGAATTCAGACCCGGATGCTGTTCGCGGGGAACCTTACGAGGCAGCCTGCCTTCCAGGAAGTTGAATATAGGGTTCATGGAAACCTTACGAATACCGATAAAATACTTAACGACACATTCCTCGTTGGTGTATATCCTGGACTGACGAATGAAATGATTGATTATGTTATTCGTATGATTAGAGAATTTGTATTAAGTAAGACAGATTAGAAGGGGGCGCGCACCCATGAAGGTAGTTATCCTGGCCGGCGGATATGGCACCAGAATCAGTGAAGAATCTCATCTAAAACCGAAGCCCATGATTGAGATTGGCCAAAAGCCCATCCTATGGCACATTATGAAAACCTACTCGAGCTATGGTTTTAATGACTTCATCATCTGTTTAGGTTACAAGGGCTACCAAATCAAAGAGTATTTCGCCCACTACTTCTTGCATGAATCCGACGTTACGTTTGATTTCAGGAACGGCAATCAAACGGTTACCCATAATCACTCTGCTGAGCCTTGGAAGGTCACCTTGGTAAATACAGGTATTGATACGATGACTGGCGGAAGAATCAAACGTATTCAACCCTTTGTCGGCAATGAACCGTTCATGCTTACCTATGGCGATGGGGTTTCCAATGTAAATATTAGAGAGTTGGCTGAATTTCATCGTTCAAGCAGGAAACTCGCTACCGTTACTTCCGTTCAGCCTGACGGACGGTTTGGCGTACTGGATATTACGGGGCAATGCGATGTAAGAGGCTTCCAAGAAAAGCCCAAAGGAGATCATTCATGGATCAGTGGAGGGTTCTTTGTTCTACAGCCGGAAGTGTTCCATTATATCGAAGGCGATAATACGATCTTTGAGAAGGAACCGCTTGAGAGGCTTGCAAGGAACGGTGAACTCGTCGCTTTTAAACACAGAGGCTTCTGGCATCCGATGGACACCTTGCGCGATAAGAACTATCTTGAGGATTTATGGTCCACGGACAAAGCTCCATGGAAGGTTTGGGATGATGCTCGGGTGGAGGCGTTATGATCGGCTTCTGGCAGAATAAGAAGGTCTTTGTAACAGGTCATACGGGATTTAAAGGATCATGGTTGTGTATGCTGCTGCATCAGCTTGGTGCGAAGGTTGTTGGCTATGCATTGAATCCTCCTACGACTCCGAGTTTGTTCGAGCTGTGTCAGGTGGAGCAATTACTTGTGAAGTCTGTAATCGCCGATATCAGAGATTTGGAATTGCTGAAGAAGGAAATGACCGCCTTTCAACCCGATATTGTAATTCATATGGCTGCACAGCCTCTCGTAAGAGAATCCTACCAAATCCCGGTCGATACATATGCGATCAACGTTATGGGAACGGTACACTTATTCGAGGCTGTCAGGCATACGGAAAGTGTTCGCGCAGTCGTGAACGTAACGACAGACAAATGTTATGACAACAAGGAGTGGGCATGGGGTTATCGGGAGAATGAGCCGCTGGGGGGGCACGATCCCTATTCGAGCAGCAAAGCTTGCTCCGAGCTCGTTACATCAGCCTATCGAAATTCATATTTTCATAGCGATGATTACGACCGGCATGGCGTCGCGATCGCAACGGCAAGAGCCGGCAATGTCATCGGCGGCGGAGATTGGGCCCGCGATCGATTAATTCCGGATTGTACCCAGTCGCTATTAGCGGGCGAACCCATTACGATAAGAAATCCGCATTCCATCAGGCCGTGGCAGCATGTTCTTGAGCCATTGAGCGGCTATTTGTGTATTGCCCGGAAGCTCTATGAATCAGGGGTAACGTACGCGGAAGCGTGGAACTTCGGGCCTGAAGATTCCGATGCAAAGCCTGTGGAATGGATCGTCCGGAAGATGTGCGAGAAGTGGCAAGGCAGTGCGGGTTATTTGATTGCGGATGGCGGCCATCTTCATGAAGCAACTTATTTGAAGCTGGATTGCTCGAAGGCCATGCAACAATTGAATTGGACGCCGCGTTGGGATTTAAACCAAGCTCTGGACAGCATAATCGAATGGACGCAAGCCTACAAGAACGGGTCGGATTTGCGAAGCGTGTGCTTCAACCAAATTAACCACTATTTTCAACAGACTGCGGAGCGCTTATGAAGAAGATATTAGTTACAGGAGCAACGGGGTTTGTCGGAGCAAACCTCTTGAAAGCATTGATCAAAAGCGGAGAGTATGAGGTATATATCACAACGAGAAGAAGCTCCGATCTATGGCGAATTGCGGATGTGGTTCCCCAAATTCATAAGATATATGAATGCCATATCGACATCAGATCTGAAGTTTTTCAGCTCATGGAAGAATTGAAGCCGGATATCATCTACCATACGGCGGCATATGGCGGATTTGCCAGCCAGACGGATGCAGAGAGAATTATTCAATCGAATCTTCATGCGACGATTAACCTGCTGGATGCTGCAATGCTGTACGGAATACAGCAATTTATTAACACGGGCAGCTCATCCGAATACGGGATTAAGAATGATGCGATGAAAGAAACGGATCTCTGTGAGCCGATCAATCTATACGGGATCACCAAGCTTGCAGCAACCCAATATTGCTCCATGATGGGTAAGAGCAGTAAGTACAACGTATGCACGTTGAGGTTGTTCTCGCCCTATGGGGAGCTTGAAGATCCATCACGCTTGTATCCTAGCATCGTTAGCGCATTGGAGCGCAATGAGCGGCCGAGGCTGTCGAGACCTCATTCGGTAAGAGACTTTATTGGAATCGATAAAGTGTTGGACGTATACATGAAAATTATCCATATCAGCTACGAACCGGGTGATGTAATCAATGTGGGTTCTGGCAGGCAGCAAACGATAGAACAATTCTATCGGTCCATTGCAAGCAGGCTGAGGAAAGATATTGAACCGATTTGGGGAGAGGCGCCGCCGCGTCCACACGAGCCGATAAGATGGGAAGCGGATATTCATAAATTGAACACACTCATGAACGATGAGGAGGCAACCTATGAATAACAATGAGATTAGAAAATCCATTATTCACATGGTCCATTACTCGAAATCGTCTCATGTGGGTACCTGTTTATCCATTGTAGATATTTTAACCGTCCTATACTTCAAGACTATGAATATTGATCCTCTCCATCCTACGCTGCCGGATCGCGACAAATTGATACTAAGCAAGGCTCATGGAAGTGCGGCGTTATATGCGACTTTAGCAGAGAGAGGCTTCTTTCCAAAGGGTTACCTGGACCGTTATTATATCGACGGAGGAATTTTGCCAGGTCATCTTGATAAGGAAGCCGTACCGGGCGTAGAGGCTTCGGTAGGTTCGTTGGGTCACGGTTTGGCGATTGGGCTTGGCATGGCGATTGCGAATCGCCAGTCGAAAAATCCCGGCCGTATCTATGTGATCCTCGGTGATGGCGAATGCAATGAAGGCTCTGTATGGGAAGCTGTCATGTTGGCAGCGACGTTACGATTAAACAATTTGATTGCCATTGTAGATTACAACAAGCTGCAAAGTTTTGGACGAACGAATGAAGTTATTAATCAAGAAAATATGGCTGAACGCTGGAGAGCGTTCGGATGGGAAGCCCAAGAGGTTGACGGCCATGATATGGAACAATTGGAGACGGCCTTCAGCCTGCCGCAGGCAGGACCTAAGGTGATCATTGCACATACGATAAAAGGAAAGGGCATCTCTTACATGGAAGACAAGCTGGAGTGGCATTATAAATCGCCAAACGATGAGCAGTATCAAGCGGCTCTCCTTGAAATAGGTGAGCGATCATGAGAAATACATTTATCGCGACGTTGATTGAAGAGGCGAAGAAGGACGAGAGAATTTTCTTACTTACGCCGGATATGGGTTTCTCTGTGCTCGAAGCATTTCGCGATTTATTTCCAGACCGCTTTCTTAATGTGGGGATCGCCGAACAGAATGCGGTGGGTGTCGCCGCGGGATTAGCCTTATCGGGGAAGATTGTCTACGTATACAGCATCATCCCGTTCGTCACGATGCGTTGTTATGAACAGGTCCGAGTCGATGTAGCTTATATGAATACGAATGTTAGACTTGTGGGGGTTGGAGCGGGTCTGTCCTATGGTCCTGCGGGCGCGACCCATCACTCAATTGAAGATATCGCGATTATGAGGGCTCTTCCTAATATGACGGTATGCTGTCCTGGAGACCCAATTGAAGTGAGGGAAATCATTAAGCAAAGCGTTCACTATGATGGGCCGATGTACATCCGATTAGGGAAGAATGGAGAACCGAGAATCCATTCTGACAATACTCCAATTGAAATTGGCAAAGCGATCGAGGTCATAAGAGGGGATGATCTTGCATTAATCACAACAAGCAATATGCTTGAACAAGGAAAGATCTGGGTGGATGAACTGGCCAAGGAAGGAAGGCATGCCAGCCTGATCAGCATGCCGTCTATCAAACCTTTGGATAAGGAATTCATCCTCCAATTAATCGCGCGGAAGAAACCCATTTATACATTGGAGGAACACAATGTCATTGGTGGCCTGGGAAGCGCCGTAGCAGAAGTAATTGCGGAAAGCGGAATCGGGATTACTTTCAAGAGAATCGGAATTCCCGACACGTACACTCATCATGTAGGCAGCCATATGCATCTTCGAAATAAATTAATCACGCCGGAGCTATGACATCCTGTTCACCATGATTCGATGAATGAGTGCTATATCATCACGACCGCCAGTAGCGGCAATGTCCGCAGTCAGGAACCGTTCGCTTGTACAGAAGTCATAAGCCTTCTTGAAGAATTCCGTTTGATCAGCACCTGTTTGTTTATAATTCATATCGAACGTCAGATTAACTAGAGCGAACGTTTTGCTGCACAGCTGAAGGTACATGACTCGAAGCAGCTCCTTGTCGTTCTTGCATATTTCGAGATCCTCGAATATGCGGTAAAAGCCTTCATGCTGCCCTAATCGACCTTCAATGGATCGATAGTAAGGGATTTCGATTTCGCTGTTATCCACCGTGACGACAACTTCATCCGATTGTTCTGCTGCTCCTTCATTGATTAAGACAAGCTCTGTACTATGGACATCTCCATACTGGCACAATAGGAGTTCCCAGAACATGTGAGGATACCAGTAGCACACGTTATTGTCGTGCAGATGTTCATGTACGTATTCAATGCCTTTATGCTGCCTTAGAAGCGTATTGTTTAGAATCATTCCGGATACGTAATTAGAGGTTAGCATAAAGGAGATCATGGCGTCCTGTCCGGCTTTGCTGGTTGCGGTCGACCATTTATTAAACATGGTCGTTGAAGTTTTCATTAAAGATAAGGTTTCTTTGGATGCGTTCAATTGGTTCAAGATCTTACCCAGCACATCAAAGTTTACGAGGTCCTCATCACTGATGAGCAAAATAAAATCTCCTTTGGCTAGTTCACATACTTTGCAGCAGTTAAGGGCATACCCTTGGTTCTCTTCAAAGGCAAAATAAGTAAGCCTGGCGTCATCGATCTCATTGATTTTGTCATAGAACGGCGCAGTCTCATTCTGGGTCCCATTGTTAGAAAGGATAATTTCGATCTCTTCGTCATAATGGCTCTGCAAGAGATGAAGCACGTTATTATAGGCTCTTTTTCCTCGATTGAAGCTCGGAATGCAAATGCTAAGAAGAATTCGATCCCCGTTTCGATTTCCTTTCTTCAGACGATGAGTGTGAATAGCGTGTAAGATTTTCTTCGGTTGTTCATTCTCTTGATTGATTAAGTTAAGGATATTTCTTGGGAGAAAGGCATTGGTTCGTGCGATATATTCATTCATGCCCTCGAGCTTATCAAATATGAGCACATTAGAGAGGATGGAATCATCCAATAAAGCGCCTTGCAAGCAGGACAGGAATTTGCCAATCTCGCTAAATACAATGTAGCTCTTCTTATTCATTCTTCTTATTACGTTCGTACAGGTAAGAATAATATTCAAATTCCAATTCTCAAGCAGCAAATAGTCTGAAAAGGCATCTGCAGCGGGTAATGAGGGGATATTCTGATAATCATATAACGTTATTTTCTCTCCGATAACCTTGTTTTCTCTATCGTATATGTAATAAATATTGTCTGCCCCGGTAGGGAGGAGCCAATAAGGCAGTTCGTGATAACCCATCGGATGCGGCATATGCAGATATCCATTGGTTATTAGAAATTGCAGGTTCGCTTCATAGATCGCTTTGAATTCATGTTCGTTCGGCTCAATGAAGGCTTCCCAAAGCAGCTTCTCGATTTCGTCATTCGAGTATCCGTAATGTAGAGCCTTCATGAGCATCTTGAAGCATTGATCATATTCCGACACTCTGAATAGGAAATATGCGAAGGAAGCATAAACTTCGGCTTTTAAGCTCAGGTCTTCTGCATACACCGTACTCTCTATTTGTTCGATAAGTACCTTATAATTCATATAGGCGGCATCAGCCGAATTGGTTGCTATCAATTCATTGATGTCATGTAATGCTTGATCGATGTGAGCTCTATTGTTCATTTTATCGCCTCTTCATCCGTAATTTATTCCCTACTCGACATTCCATTCATCTTAGGCAGCTCAACCCTTATCTCAAGAACTCCATCTTGCATGGACGCAATTACGCTTCCGCCCAACTGTTCCGCTAATAGCTTGACGATCGACAAGCCCAGCCCCGTGCAAGTGCTCCTTGCTTGATCACCTGTGTAGAAGCGGTCGAAAAGCCGCTTAACATCAAGGTCGGCGGCATGCTTTACAGGGTTTCGCAACGATAGGCCTGCTCTGTCCACAGCCTGCAGCAGACTTACTTCGATATCTCCATTGGAGTGCTGAATACAATTACGAATCAGATTTTGGATCATTCGCGTCACCATGTCTTTGTCGGTATGGACAAAGATGGGGGGAGACTCCTCCATGCGCACGGTCAGCTTATTCGCTTCCAATGCGGTGACGGAAGCTGCAAGGCAGTCGGTTACAAGGTTCGTCAAGTTTATTCGTTCGATATGCTGTTCCGGCTCTGCGCTCAGAAGATAGGAATACTCGAAAAAGTGTTCAATCAGCCTACCTAATTCATCGGCGTGCTTCCGGGCAATGTGAAGCTTTTTTTGCTGATCGCCGCTAAGCTCGCCATTATCAAGCAGCTGCTGGTAGCCCTTGATAGCCGTAAGCGGTGTCCGCAAATCATGCGAAATGTTGGCAATGAGGTCTTTGAAGCGCTTTTCCTCGCGAATGCCATGAAGGCGGAGGTTTTCCTCCGCCTTCAAGCATTTGTTAATATTAACCGCAAGCGTATTCAGCTCCCTGCTCAGAAGCTCCAAGCTTATTGGTTGACGCGTATGCTCCGTCAGCCGCTTATTCAGCTGCCGGTTGATGCTGCGCAGCTGCCGCTGAAGAAAGACGATATATAAGGCATGCATAAGAGCGAGCAGGACCGAAACGGCCGTCGCTATAGTCAACGCGTTCACCAGCCTTTCAGTTACTTTATTTCCGATCTTCTGAATATGCCGTATGTGACGGCAAGCATGACGATCATAAAGATCAAGCTAACCGTGATGGCCTGGATCATGTCTCCCGGTCCCGTATCCAATGTCACGAAGGCATAGTTCCCTCCATATGGCGTAGAGGAGAAAATACGGTCAAATACCGGCGAGCTATCGCTTATTTTCATTAACTGGGCCGTAAGAATGGAGAAGCCATAATAAATCGCAACCACGAAGATGGGCTTTCTAAGCACGAAGGCAAGCGGTATACAGATACTCAATTGTGCCACGTATACGATTAGCAAGGTCAGCATGACAGCGAGCATTTTCCCCGTCTCTGCTGCGGAAAAGGCTGTACTAGCCTCTGACGTAAGCAGATGCAGGAAACCTACGGCTACGGACCCCATACTGAACTCGAAGCCTGAGCTTAGTGCAATTCCGGTTACGATGACATAGGGAAGCAGGATGAACGCCAGGGCAGCACCCAATAAGGCTGCCTTGCTAACGATGACAGCACCCCTGCTGCCGCCGCTTGTAATCGCATTATGGACGGTTTTGTTATCGAAATCCCCGCAGATGAAGATGGCCGCGATCACACCGCCAAGAATGCTGATCATGTTGATATCCGAGAACATGAATCCGATTCCGGTCATGCTGGCTTCAATCTTGCCCTGCGGGATCAGATAGGCCATCATAACCATAGCTGCCGCACATATCGTTGTGATTCCGAGCAGGATCAGAATGGCCTTCGATTCGCGTAGCTTAAATAAATCCGCCTGGATCAAATTAAGCATCCTGATCACCGCCTATAACCGAAATAAAGTAATTTTCAAGCGTATCTCCCTCGATCGAAAGCCTCGTTACGACAATACCATTGTCATAGATAACCTTGGCCACTGAATCCATATCATCCAAATAATCATATAGCTTCACGGTATTATCCGGCATGACTTTATAATGCGAGGTGTTCAGCTGCATCTCCAATACGCTCGTCAGCTTATCCGGCTGATCGCAGCTAATATGGAGATGACGCTTGCAGTTTTCGTCCAGCTGCGCAAGGGTGAGGGTTTGCTTGATCTCGCCTTTATGGATGATGATATAATCCGTTACGGTCTGGTAGAGCTCGGGCAAATTATGGCTGGATATTAGAATGGCCATCTGCCGTTCTTCGCACAGCTTCTTCAGCAGCTGACGAATTTCCACGACGCCGAGCGGGTCAAGACCGTTGATCGGTTCGTCCAGGATCAGCAATTCAGGGTTGCCGAGCAGAGCGATCGCAATGCCTAGCCGCTGCTTCATGCCGAGCGAGAAGTTCTTGGCTTTCTTATTGCCCGTGTCCGCAAGTCCGACCAGCTCCAGCAATTCACCTTCCATTTCCTTGTTGGGAACACCGCGCATGATTCTGTGAAGCTTCAGATTTTCCCGCGCAGTCATATGGGGAACAAATCCGGGATTCTCGATGATGCAGCCCAGCCGCTTCCTCTCCTCCTGCAAAGCGCGCTCGCCGCGATGGCCAAACAGCTCGATGCTGCCCTCCGTGGGGAAAGAAAGCCCGGCCAGAATGCGCATTAGCGTCGTCTTGCCTGCGCCGTTCTGCCCGATTAAACCGTATATTTTGCCGGATTCCAGCTTAATCGACACATTGCGCAGCGCATAAGAACCGCGGTAGGTTTTTGTCAGGTTGCTTGTTTTCACCACATATTGTTTCATGCTGCTCACCTGCCCTTTCTGACTTCAGTGTAATTCCCAATGGTTTAGAAAAGGTTAAGGGGAGCGGCAAAATGGTCAGGAAACCGATAATTCACGGTTTGTACAGCCGATATCCCAGGCCCCACACCGTTTCGACATATTCCTCATCCGGATTCGCTCGCTTGAGCTTATTGCGCAAATTGCTGATATGGGTCTTAACGGCATTATCATCGCCGATGTATTCTTCCTTCCAGACCGATTCATACAGATTGGACTTGGTAAATACCTTGCCGCTGTGCTTCAGCAGCAGTTCCAGGATCAGATATTCCGTTGCCGTCAGCTCCAGCTCGACAGCGTTTGCCGTAACGCGCTTCGTATTGCTGTCCAGCGCCAAATCCTTATAGCGAAAAACCTTGTCGTTTTGGAGTTGTTTATGGGCACGCCGCAAATTGGATTCCACCCGCGCCACAACCTCGCCCAGATCAAAGGGTTTTGTAATATAGTCATCCGCTCCGAGCTGCAACAGGTCGATCTTCGTGCCGACCACATCCTTGGCGGAGATCATAATAACGGGGACATCCGAGAACCGCCGCGTTTCTTTCAGGATTTCATCCCCGCTTTTGTAAGGGAGCATAATATCGAGCAGAATCAAATCATACGAATGATTCCGGATTTCCATGAGTCCATCGGTGCCGGAATAGGCGGATTTCACGGTATAGCCGGCATCGGTCAAGGCTTGTGCGAGCATGAGATTGACATCTTCGTGATCTTCAATGATTAGGATTGTATTCACTGGAACCACCTAGTCTCTTTTAGTTAAGTTAGAAGGTGCAATCAACAAGCGACTAAAGATAAGTATCCGTTACACCTTCTGATCGAGCTCCAAAGGCAAGAACGCATATTCCCCATTCTTGATGATCTCGCCTTTGCGAACGGGAATCGGATGATTGAAGAGAGGCCCGTCGATTACGGTCGTATGAAACTCGCCGCCTTCCCCGCAGGGATCGATACCACGTTCGACCAGTTCCTTCACATATTCGTAGGTTAATGTGCGTCCCAGATCGTCTTCCCGCATACCTAACGATAAATTTACGGTTACAAGGATCGTGACGAATCCCAGGTTGATGAATTCTTCGACCGCTTCGCGATGGTCCATCTCCCAAAGAGGCATCCCCAGCTTTAATCCGGCATTCTTCGTAACCTTATCATGCCAGCAGCCATGAGCAGGCATATCCAAGTCTCCCGTGACTAACAATTCCGCTCCTTGATCTTTAGCATGTGCCAGTAGGCGCATAAACGCTTCTTCATAATCCGCCCAACTCGCTGCAGCTGTATATACGGGCAGGCCAATCGCTTCGGCTTGGGCACGTATGAGCTCCGGGGGCATTCCATGGGATCTGGAGCGCTTCCCTTCTTCCTCCAGCATGACGATCAGTCCAACCGCATCTCCAACCTTCATCGCTTTATACAGGGCGAGTACGCTATCCTTCCCTCCGCTGAAAGACGCGATAAACTTATGCCCGATAGCGCCATTCTTCCAATCTGTACGTTCAGTCATTGCTATCGTTCTCCTTTGTTTTATTTTCATGATGCTGTTTCGTCATCAGTCCCTAATGTTGTGCAGAGCCTGTTCTTTATATGCTTACGACCATACTATTCGCTGCCTGCTACCATAATCGCCCCTCCCCCAACTTAGGCTTATGTAGGTAACCCGCCGATTTCGGACTTACGATCCGTTATTGGTGACAAAACAATCGTTTCCAGCCTTCTTGCGGACAATGAATCCGCTATTCCCAACAAAACGGCCCTAATTCATCCCAATTTGAGGGAATAACGGATCTGGTGTCCGTTTCCGCCTCAATGACTCAGTATTTCTAGAAATAGCGCATCTGAGGTCCGTTCATTCGTAATGGCTACTATCCTCATCGCCTTATCTCGCCCTATAATGCTAGTTTCTTTCCATCAACCAGCCCACAGGCATGTCGCAAGCGTAAGCGTCTCATTTTATGCAGAAGGCGGCGGCTGTTTACGATGCGGCTTCGCAGTTCTACTGGTTTCATTTTATCACGGAATTCTACGAAATGACGGCAGGTACTGTCCGCCCAACAGAAGTTTTCCTTGTGAATTGGTGCGCAATGGTGTTCAATCCTAATGATCCAAGAAGTGGAATTTTATATGTTTCTTTTTGAATAAAAAAACCATGAAATAACATAACAATGCAAACAAAATCAAAAATTTGTTTTGAAAACAGGTACATGTTATGTTATGGTTTATGCAGTATACTTATCAATCGTAAATAGGATGGTAGCCATGGGACGTAAAGTAACCATGCAAGAAATTGCCGATTTGGCGGGGGTTTCGAAATTTGCCGTATCCCGCGCATTATCCGGCAAGCCTGGCGTTAGCGAGAAGACGAGAGAGATGATTCAGAAGGCTGCCGGGCAGCTGGGGTATTTCAAGAGCACACCCAAATCACGCAACGAAGAACTACGAGATACCGATTCCGGGCAATGGTCGGGGACAATTGTCGTTCTTTTTCCGAATATTCGGTTTCAAAATCGGGATTCCCTCTATTGGGGCCCTATCTTTGACGGTGTATCGGTCCGCTTGAATCAGAAGGGACTGGATATATTGACGTTGACGGAACCGACGAGCGACCATGTCTTCTCGTTGTTGAATCCCGATGCCATTCATGGGATCATCACGGTCGGGACGATCTCCAGACAGATTCTGCTGGATATCAAGGAATTGCATATTCCTATTGTTATGGTGGATCACTTCGATCCGACCCTGCACTGCGATACGATCCTGACGGATAACTTTTCCTGCATGCAAGAAATGATCACCAAGCTGATAAGCAAAGGGTATAAGAGTTTTCAGTTTGTCGGGAATGTCGGCTATGCGCAGAGCTTCTACGAACGATGGATCGCTTTCCGGGCCACGTTGGAAGAATTCCAGCTGGAATGCAAGCAAAGACCGGAGTTGATCGATGCCGAGGAAGACCAGGTTGAGCAGGCGATTGCCGCGATTCCCGCCGATGAGCTTCCGGAGGTGTTCGTCTGTGCGAATGATTCGAATGCCAAGAAAGTGCTTGGTGTCCTTCATAATCGCGGGATAGCGCTTACACAATGCGCGGTAACCGGATTTGACAATACGCACGAGCTGATCCCTACGCTGGCTACGGTCGACGTCAATAAGGAGCTTCTCGGCATGCGGGCGGTCGATATCATGCTATGGAGAATTGCAAATCCCCAATCCAGTTTCGAAAAAACACTCGTATATGCGGACGTTATCCTGCGCGACTATAATGGGAATAAATAGAAACAAATAGCAATCGACTTTAACCGACATGACGGATGAGCAGCACTTCACGTGCTGCTCATCCGTTTTTTAGTATGAATTAATAACCGGTTCAGATATGAATAGCACAATATCACATAACAAAAAATAAAATTATAAAAACAAAAAACAAATTTTAGACTAACAGTATTGACCTAATTATTATCAGATGTTAGTATTTAGCTGAAAACGTTCTCAATCAATTTGTTCAAAATGGTGGTGGCGCCTTCAGACTACGTCCAAAAAGTTGCGAAGCTTTCGTATTTCAATTTGGGGGTTCATTTGTTCAAGTTTTTGTATAAGAGAATGAGTGAAGAGGCGAACCAAACAAACCAATAACTGGTTAATAAAGCGTTATCATGTTATTGCTTGGTTCGTTGCGTGATTCATTAGGGGAAGGTTTTGCTATATGGTGTCGAACAAAATAGAACTTTGGAGGAATCAAGACAGTGAAAAAGATGAGAGCAATCACTCTAGTAATCATTTGCACGATGTTGATTTCGTTATTGGCGGCTTGCGGCAGCAATAACAGCAAGAACGGCGGCGAAACGGGCAACACGCCATCCGATTCGGGCAACAAGGCGAATACCCCGGCAAATACTTCGGCGAATACGCCGGAAGAGCCGGCGAAGATCGATCTGGGCGGCCGCACGATTCAGATTGCACAGAACTGGGACGGTACGCCGAAGGGCGATACGGCAGCCAGTAAAGCGCAGCTGGACAAAATCGCCGAGCTGGAAAAGACGTATAACGTGAAGATCAAGTATATTTCGCTCCCGTATGAGGAGCTGCAAGAGAAGTTCGTAACGACGACGCTGGCGGGCGAACCGTTCGCGGATATTATCCGGATCGAGTATACGCATGCGCTTGCAGCCGCATTAAACGGTCAACTGTCGAAGCTAAGCGAGTTTACTTCTTCGGATTCGGACATCAACAATGAAAATAAACTGCTGCGAAAAGCCCCTAAGATCGCCGGAGAAGAGTACGGCTTCGACGGACTTGGGACCAACGGCGTGATGATGCACTACAACAGGGACATCTTCAAGCAGCTGGGCCTTCCCGATCCGCATGAATTGTACAACAACGGTGAATGGACATGGGACAAGTTTCTTGAACTCGCCAAAATGGCAACGAAAGATACGAACAATGACGGAAAAATCGATGTATGGGGCTTCTCGGGCTGGGCAGCGAAAGCCGGCAGAGATTTCGCGGCATCGAATGGCGCTGCAGTTACCGACGATGTCAACGGCAAGGAAGGTTTGACCAATCCCGCAATGATCGAAGCGCTGGAGTTTGTTAACAAGCTCTATAACGAAGAGAATGTCGTGAAAATTAAAACGGGCAAAAAGTCCAATTGGGAAGAAATGGATACCTTCAAGGGCGGCGATGTCGCCATGTTCATCACGGCCGACTGGCAGATGTGGGAGCTTCCGTTCGAGTTCGGGCTTGTGCCGATTCCAATGGGGCCGAAAGGCAGCAAGGAATATACCTACTCGCTTGAGGGACATGGCTTATTCATCCCTAAGGGCGTAAAAAATGCCGACGTCGTATTCAGCATTTATGAGCAAATGCAAGATATTCCTCAGACCGAAGAATATCCTTCTCAGAACTATTTGGAAGAACGCTACAAGTACGAGGAAGACATTCAGATGCTGCGCGAGCATATTGCCGGAACCGGTTTGCTTTCATTGGACGGGGCTTATCAGGGGTACCCATACAACGACGTAGTAAATGAAATCATCGATAACAATGCTTCCGTTACGGCAACGGTAGAGAAGTACAAGCAGCAAGCACAGGCAGCGATAGACTCGCTCGGCAAGAAATAACCGGATATAGGTATCGTTTGAACAGGAAATTGCCGCGTTCTCGCGGTAATTTCCTGTTCGGATTCTAATTTCGATCGCAGGCGTCATGCGAGCGATACGGAAATTGTAACGGAGGACTGACATTGAGAAGGAAACATGGGCTCAGAAAGCTTGCAGTAACGGCTATGGTTGCGATTTTGCTTTTCTCGATGCCGGGCCTGGCTCCTGGCGGGAAACTTCAGGTCGCCCATGCCACAGAAGAGAATAATGCTCCGGCTGCGGATATGGACAGTCCGGATTCCGGTCTGCTTGATGACACTGACGATCGTCTGACCTACACGGATTACTTGGAACGGTATCAAGACCAATCCCGCCCCAAGCGGGAAATGATTGTGAATGCCGCAGACTACTCCAGTATCGATGGCATGGAAGTGCAGAAGGTTGAGCAATACGAAGGCATGGCAGGCATGTCGATTGTTACCGGCGAGCAAGGGGCAATCAGTTGGGAAGTCAATATAGAAGAAGCGGGCATGTACAATTTGTCGGCCTTATATTTTCCAGTGGAAGGCAAGAGCTCGAATATCGAACGATCCTTGCTGATCGACGGCGAAATTCCATTCACCGAAGCGACTTATATGCAGTTCCAGCGGGTGTGGAGCAATGAATCGGATGAGATCAAAGCGGATAATCAGGGAAATGCGCTTCGCCCCAAACAGATCGAAAGCCCGAAGTGGCAGGAAGAGATCTTCAAGGACCTGGAAGGTTATCATACGAAACCTTATTTGTTCTACTTATCCAAAGGCAAACACACATTGACGATGGTATCGCAAAGAGAGCCGATGGTCATTCGTCATCTTAAAATATATCAGCAGGATGAACCGATTCCCTACGCAGAGATGCTTAAACAATATGAGGCGCAAGGATTGAAGGAAACGGAAGGGCAAATGATCGTGATTCAAGGCGAGCATGCTTCGGGCAAATCATCGCCTACGCTCTATCCGCTTGCCGATCGTTCGAGTCCGGCCGTCTATCCGTACAGCGCATCCAAAGTGAAAATCAACACGATAGGCGGTTTCAATTGGCGTATACCCGGGCAGTGGGTGGAATGGGAAGTTAACGTTCCGGAAACCGGATTGTACAAAATCGGAATCAAGAGCAAGCAGAACTTTGTCAGAGGTACATATTCGACGCGCAGATTAACCATCGACGGCCAAGTGCCTTTTCAAGAGATGGATGAAGTCGCTTTCCGTTATCAGAGCGGATACCGGATGGATGTGATGGGCGATGACAATCCGTATCTTTTTCATTTGACGGAAGGCAAGCATGTGCTGCGGCTGGAGACGAGCCTGGGACAATATGCTTCGCTTATTCGCGAAGTCGAGGAAAGCCTCTTAAATTTGAACGGGATGTACCGCAAAATATTGATGGTTACCGGATCCTCGCCCGACGAGATCCGGGATTACCGGGTAGAGAAGCAAATTCCCGGCCTTCTGGACGGCTTCCAAGCGGAGAGCGAGCGGCTCAAGTCGGTCACGGAGCGGCTAAAGCAGCTGTCCGGACAAAGCAGCGACCAGGAAGCGCTGCTGATGACGATGACGCTCCAATTGGACGAGATGATCGCAAATCCCGATACGATCCCGAGCCGGCTGAAAGCGTTCAAGGTCAATACGGGAGGGATCGGAACCTGGATCTTGAAAGCGAAGGAGCATCCGCTTGAAATCGACGCGATCTATATCGCTTCGCCTTCCGAGAAGCTGCCGAGCGGCAAAGCGTCGTTCTTCGCCAAGCTGTGGCATCAAATTCTGACCTTCTTCTATTCCTTCTTCATTGACTACAATCAAGTCGGCAATACGGACGAAGGCGGCAGTAAGAAGGCCATTACGGTATGGATCGGCAGCGGACGCGATCAGGCGACAACCATTAAATCGATGATCGATGAGACCTTCACGCCCGAGACGGGAATAAGCGTCGACTTGAAGCTGGTGCAGATGCAAACGCTGCTTCCCGCCACATTAGCCGGGCAGGGCCCGGATGTTGCCATGCAGATCGGCAACGATGTGCCCGTCAACTACGCGATGCGGAATGCCGTTGCGGATCTATCGCAATTCTCGGATTTCGAAGAGGTTTCGGATCGGTTCCGTCCGAGCGCCATGGTACCGTACACCTACAACAAGGGGGTCTACGGGCTACCGGAAACGCAAACGTTCAATATGCTGTTCTATCGCAAGGACATTCTGAAGGAGCTCGGGCTGGAAATCCCGCAAACATGGGAAGACGTCAACAAGCTTCTTGCCGTACTGGATAAGAACCATATGGAATTCGGGCTTCCGATCGTTACGCAGCCGAGCTATCCGGGCGAGAACCTCCCGCCGAACTCGGTATTCGCCATGAAGCTGCTGCAGCAGGGCGGCGAATTCTACCGGAATGACGGCAAGGAATCCGATCTGGATTCCGAGAGCGGCATCGACGCTTTCAAATTATGGACGGAATACTATACGGATTATAAATTGCCTGTCGAATTCGACTTTTCCAACCGGTTCCGGACAGGGGAAATGCCGATCGGCATTGCGGACTATACGACCTACAACCAGTTGTCCGTCTCCGCTCCCGAAATTCGGGGGATGTGGGGATTTGCGCCCGTACCGGGCACCCCTCAGCCGGACGGCTCGATCGACCGGGCAGTACCGGGCGGCGGCAATGCCGTTGTCATGCTGAAGCAGGCCAGCGACCAGGATGCGGCATGGGAATTCATGAAATGGTGGACAAGCACGGAAATTCAAACGATGTTCGGCCGGGAAATGGAAGGCTTAATGGGTGCGGCTGCCCGCTATCCAACCGCCAATATCGATGCGCTCGACCAATTGCCGTGGCCGGTGAACGATTATGGAAACCTGAAGGCCCAATTCGAATGGGTACGCGGCATTCCCGAAGTGCCCGGCGGTTACTTCACGGGACGCCATCTGATCAACGCTTTTTATAAGGTCGTCAACAAGCAAGTGGATCCGCGTGAAGCGATGATGACTTACGGTCAGTA
This sequence comes from Paenibacillus spongiae, assembly GCF_024734895.1. Lineage (NCBI taxonomy): Bacteria > Bacillati > Bacillota > Bacilli > Caryophanales > Paenibacillaceae > Paenibacillus > Paenibacillus spongiae. Next base: position 7,499,835 of record NZ_CP091430.1, on the reverse strand, counting down.
CATTCAAGATGAAATTCGGTTGAAACGAATTGAATTTGGTCTGCCGAACTAAGGAAGGGGTTAAGGATGCAAAACTCGACGAATATCAAGGCCGGAGCCCCCAATCCGTCCTTAAAGCCCCCTTCCTGGTGGGCGATCAAGATGAAGGAAATGAAAGCGGCAAAGCATTCCTACATCTTGATGATGCCATATCTGCTATTATTTTCACTGTTTACGGTATTGCCGGTGATCATGTCTCTCTTGATCAGCTTTACTTACTTCAACATGCTGGAGGCGCCAAGGTTCATCGGCTGGCAGAACTATATCCGGCTGTTTCTAGAAGACGACATCTTTCTGATCGCCATCAAGAATACGCTGCTCTTCGCCGCCATTACGGGACCGGTGAGCTATATCGCCTGCTTTATTTTCGCATGGATTATTAACGAGCTGTCTCCCAAGCTGCGTGCGATTCTGACACTCGTGTTCTATGCGCCGTCCATATCCGGGAATATCTATTTCATCTGGCAGATGATCTTCTCCGGCGACAGATATGGCATCGCGAACGGTCTGCTGATTAAAATCGGCGTTCTGCTCGAGCCGATCCAGTGGCTGAGGAATGAAGATTACATTCTGATTATCATCATTATCGTTCAATTGTGGCTTAGCCTGGGGACGGGATTCCTGGCGTTTATTGCCGGTCTGCAGACCGTCGACAAGACCCTTCACGAAGCGGGGGCGGTGGACGGAATCAAGAACCGTTGGCAGGAGCTGTGGTATATTACGCTGCCGTCGATGAGGCCGCAGCTCATGTTCGGCGCCGTGATCCAGCTGACGACCTCGTTCGCCGTGGCCGACGTTTCCATCAGCCTGGCCGGATCGCCCAGCGTCAATTACGCTGCGGAAACGATCGTGACGCATCTGATGGACTTCGGCACCATCCGGTTCGAGATGGGGTTTGCTTCGGCTATTGCGACCGTTCTGTTCATCATCATGGTGGCAACGAATCTGATCGTCCAAAAATTATTGAGAAAAGTAGGTGAGTGACGATCATGAATATGGCCTTTAGGCTGCGCAAAAAACGCGTAAACCGTTCCTTTGCGGGCACGGCGGCATTATTTGTCTTCCTCGCGGGCGTAGGCGCATTCATGGTGCTGCCGCTCGTCTACGCGATTAATGCCGCATTTAAACCGCTCGATGAAATCTTCGTGTTCCCGCCGACGCTGTTCGTACGGAATCCGACGATGAGCAACTTTTCCGACTTGTTCAACCTGCTCACCGCCTCGTGGGTTCCGTTCACCCGTTATATATTCAATACGGTATTCATAACGGGGATGGGGATTCTCGGCCATGTGCTGTTTGCGTCGGCAGCCGCTTACCCGCTCGCCAAGCATCGGTTTCCAATGAAGAAGACGTTCTTTACGATCGTCGTTCTATCGTTGATGTTCACGCCTCAGGTGACGGCGATTCCGAACTACATGATCATGTCATGGATCGGATTGATCGATACGTATTGGGCGGTCATCGTTCCGGCGTTCGCTTATCCGCTCGGTCTGTATCTAATGAAGCAGTTCATGGAGCAGATTCCAGATGCATTATTGGAAGCAGCGAAGATCGACGGCGCGAACGAATACCGGATCTTCTGGACGATCGTCATGCCGAATGTCAGACCGGCATGGCTGACGCTGATCATCCTGCTGTTCCAAATTCTGTGGGGGACCGACGGCAACGGCTTCATCTACAGCGAGCAGCTCAAGACGCTTCACTATGCCACGAACCAGATCATTCAAGGCGGGATTGCCCGCGCAGGCGTCGGAGCCGCAGTGGCCTTGCTGCTGATGAGCGTGCCGATTACGCTGTTCGTGTTCTCGCAAAGCCGGATTATCGAAACGATGGCCACGTCCGGGATGAAGGATTAAGGGGGAGAAGTTCTGATGGCCATGAAAAAAATAATTCTCTCTATCGTGTCGTTCGTCATCCTGGCGTCAATCGCTCCCGTGGCCAATGCTTCCGCACCGTATGAGAGCTATAACTACAATTATTATGAAGAAGCCGTGCCGATGCCTGCCGCCTATATGCCGTCGAAGTCGATATCGGGACAGGATCTGGGCGTCGGACACTTCCGCGATCCGAATGACATGTATATCGCGGAAGATGGGTTCATCTATATTCTGGACAGCGGCAATAACCGGATCGTCGTTGCCGACCGGAATTGGAAGCTGATCCGCATTATCGCTGAATTTCAGAACGAGGGCAAGAAAGACGGATTTAAGAATCCGGAGGGCATCTTCGTCAAGGGGGACCGGATTTACGTAGCGGATACGGAGAATCAACGGATCGTCATTCTGTCCGCCGAAGGCGAGCTCGTCCGGATGCTCGAAAACCCGAAATCGGAAGTGCTCCCGCCGAACTTCAAATTTTACCCGCGGAAAATCACCGTCGACAACGCGGATCGCGTATTCGTCATCGCAAGGGGCGTGTTCGAAGGGATCATGCAGTTCGATGAGAAGGGCAAGTTTATCGGTTATGCGGGAACGATCAAGATTCAGAGCAATCCCGCCGATTTGCTCTGGCGGAGATTGGCGACGAAGGCGCAGCGGGAGAAGATGGCGCTCTTTGTCCCGACGGAATTCTCCAATGTCGATATCGACCGCAAAGGGTTCGTCTATGCCACGAATATCGACCCGGGGTCGGAGATGCCGGTCAAACGTCTGAACCCCGCCGGCGAGGACGTGCTGAAGCGGTATGGCTATCATCCCGTGAGAGGGGATATCCAGTTTCTCCTCCGGGGAGCGATGGGCGGACCTTCCAAGCTGACGGATATTAAAGTGCTGGATAACGGCATGTTCATCGTGCTGGATTCGCTCCGCAACCGCGTGTTCTGTTATGACGCCGACGGCAACCTGCTGTATATGTTCGGCAGCAAGGGCAACCAGCTCGGCACGTTCAAATCGCCGGCCGCCGTTGAAGGGATCGGGGAAACGATCGCCGTTCTGGACCGGGGCGGAGCGCGGGTCGTGCTGTTCGAGACGACCGAATTCGGCCATCAGGTGAACCAGGCCGTCGCGCTGCATCATAACGGGGAAGACGAGAAGGCGGCTGACGCCTGGAGAGAAGTGTTGCGCTTGAACGCCAACTACGACATCGCCTATATCGGAATCGGCAAATCGCTGCTGATGGAGAAGCGAAGCGGGGAAGCGATTGCGTATTTCGAGAAGGGCATGAACCGGAAATACTACTCGGTCGCTTACAAGCAATACCGCAAAGAAAAGATGAAGGAGCATATCGGGACGTTCTTAACCGGGTGCGTCGTGCTTTTCTTGGCCTGGATCGCGTACAAAATCGTGAAAACTTGGAGACGAAGGAAGGGACGCCGACGTAATGCAACATTTTAAATTTCCGCTGAGGTTGATTACCCATCCTTTCGAAGGGTTTTGGGATATGAAATACGAGGGAAAGGGGCGCTTAAGCGTCTCATTCGCCATTGTGTTCCTCCTCACTGTCGTCATGATTTTGCAGAAGCAATTTGCCGGCTTTCTGGTCAATATGAATGACCCGCGTTATTTGAACAGTATCGACGAGCTCAAGTTTATCGTGATTCCGTTCGTTCTATGGTGCGTATCGAACTGGTCGGTGACGACCTTGATGGAAGGCGAGGGCCGGTTCAAGGATATTGTCATGGCCACGGCCTACTCGCTGGTGCCGATGGTCCTGATCTACTTGCCGACGACGATCGTGAGCAATTTCATGGCACAGGAAGAAACGGCCTTCTATTACTTGCTCAATTCATTCGCGCTTCTGTGGTTCGTCTATCTACTGTTCATCGGGATGATGACCGTGCATCAATATACCGCATCCCGGACGGTCGTGACGATGCTGCTCACGCTGATTGTCATGGCCATCGTTGTCTTTCTCGGTATGTTGATGTTCAGTATGATTCAGCAGATTATCGATTTCATCGTTAATTTATACACCGAACTTGTTTTTAGAGCGTAAGGAGGCCGCATAATGACAAACAACAAACGGATGTATGCGGCAGCAGGATTCGTTACCTTGGGCGTTATCGTGATTGTGATCGTCATAGCGCTTATTCTGACTCAGCGCGGCATGCCTGCGGCGGAATTGTCGAAATTCGGACCGGTCAAGGCGGAGCAGGAGAAGGCTGCCGAGCTTACTTTCCTGAGCGACAGCTCGGCCGGCATTCCCGGTATGAAGCTGGCGGCCGAATCCGGCAGCCTGGCATTATACTACAACCCCGAAACGACCGAGGTGGCCGTCCGGGACAAGCGGAGCGATCGCGCATGGTTCTCGAACCCGGCAAGCCGGCAGCAGGATCGGAAGGCGACGCCCTTCGAGAAGGAGAACTTGTCGTCGCAAGTCACGATCCAGTTCCGGGATCAGCTGACGAAGCTGACGTCGTACACGAATTTTGCGCAAAGCGTGGATAAGAAGCAGTTTGTTGCCGAGCGTATTCAGGATGGCATCCGCGTAACGTATACGCTGGGCGACACCTCCAAGGGCATTGACGTGCTGCCCAAATATATCAGCAAGCAGAGATTTGAAGAGCGGGTCTTGAATAACCTGGACGAGGCAACCGCTAAATATGTAACTGCGCGTTATTATCCGTTAGAATCCGATCCCAACGTATACGAACGGCTGGATGCAACCGTATCCCGGGATCTTGTGCTGAAGAAGATGGTTGCGGCGTTCGATAAGGCCGGATATACGGATGAGGATCTGGCCATCGATAACCAAGAGAACGAGGTAAGCGGCGAGACGCTGTCGAAAAAACCGAAATTCGTCATTCCATTGGAATATCGGCTGGCGGACGATCAGCTGCTGGTAACCGTTCCGGTCGACGAGATTGTGGAGCAGCCCGGGTTTTCGATCCTAACCGTTGAATTGATGAAGTTCTTTGGAGCGGCCGGTGAGGACGAGCAGGGGTACATGCTCGTACCGGACGGAACGGGCAGCCTGATCTATCTGAATAACGGCAAAATCAATGACGATTCCTACAGTCAAGTCGTATACGGGCCGGATCTGACGGACAGCTCCCGCACCCGCGCTCAAGTGAGCGAAGCGGCGCGGATGCCGGTGTATGGCATGAAAGCGGATGAGGGAGCCTGGTTCGCCGTCATTGACGAAGGGGATGCCATTGCCAGCATCAATGCCGATGTGAGCGGCAAATTGAATGCTTACAATTATGTCTACAGCACGTTCGCTATCCGCGGAGAAGATACGCTCGAGATGACTTCAGGAGGCAAGAGCAAGGAAGTTGCGATCACGAGCGGCGAACGCTATCAGGGCAATATCCAAATCCGGTATAGCTTCCTGTCGGGCGATGAAGCGGATTATGCGGGAATGGCAGCGCAGTACCGGAAGATGTTCCTGAGCAGCAAGGCGTTCCAACCGCTGCCGGAAGCGAAGCTTCCTTTCTACGTGGACATGATCGGCGCCATATCGAAGAATAAATCGTTTCTGGGCGTGCCCTATAACGCGCTCGTCTCGATGACGACATTCGAACAGGCCGGGGAAATATTGAAGCAGCTGCAGGAGGACGGGATATCGAATGTTCGCATGCGTTATCTCGGCTGGTTTAATCAAGGGATCGACCATTCGATTCCAACCCGGATCAAGCTGGACAGTAAGCTTGGAGGAAAAAAGGGCTTCCAGCAGCTGGATCGGCAATTAGCGGAAACAGGCGGTGGGCTGTATCCGGATGTAGCGTTCCAGCACGTATTCGGCACATCGGGGTTCAGCAAGTCTTCGGATGCGGCGCGCTTCATTACCAGGGAGGCGGCGGAACGTTCCCCTTATAACCGTTCCTTGAACAGAATGGACGCCGATCTGGGCACGTACTACCTATTGTCGCCGGTCAAGCTCCCGTATGCGGTTGAACGCTTCCTGGAAGGATACGATTCCTACGATATGAAGAGCTTGTCTTTAAGGGATCTCGGCGGCGATCTTCATTCCGATTATCGCAATAACCGGGTCGTTCATCGCGAGAAGGCGAAGGATATCGTCGATGCGCAGCTCGGGGCGATTGCAGTCCAAGTTCCGGACCTGATGATTGCGGGAGGGAACGCCTATGCTTGGCCTTATGCCAGCCATCTGATCGACGTGCCGACATCGACGAGCCGGTTCAACATCGCGGACGAAGAAGTGCCGTTCTATCAAATGGTCATTCACGGGTATATCGATTATGCCGGTGCGGCGGTTAATCTGGCCGACGAGCAGAATATGCGGAAACAATTGCTTCAATCGATCGAGCTAGGGGCGGCACCGCACTTCATGTGGTCGTATGAGCCTTCATCGACGGTCAAATTTACCCGGTTCGATACGATGTATTCGTCCAACTACAAGGATTGGTACAAGCAGGCCGCGGCTATGTATGAAGAAGCGGACGGCGTTCTGTCCGGATTGCGGCATGTTCCGATGTCGAACCGCATTATACGTGCGGAAGGCGTCGTACAGGTGAAGTACGAGAACGGAGCCTCTGTATACGTGAATTACAACAAGGAGCCTGCCGTGGTCGACGGGCTGACGGTAGGCGGACAAAATTATGCGGTGGGCGGTGAGAAGGGATGAGGAAAATAAAGCTGACCTTAAGCCAGAGACGAATGATTCTCGGGCTGGTCTTCATTGCTCCCTGGCTGTTCGGATTCGTGTTTTTGTTCGCCTCCCCGTTATTACAATCGATCCAGTTCAGTCTGAACAAGCTGACGATCACGGCCGGCGGGTATCAGCTGGAGTATGTCGGGTGGAGCAACTTTAAGTACGCCCTGTTCGAGGACGCGACCTTCAACCGGCTTCTGGTCGAATCCGTAGGCGCGATGGCGGTCAATGTTCCATTGATTCTGTTCTTCAGCTTGTTCTCGGCGACGCTTCTCAATCAGAAATTCCCTGGCCGCTCCTTGGCGCGGTCGATGTTCTTCCTGCCGGTCATTCTGACTTCCGCAGCCGTGAGCGCTGCCGAGTCGGCAGGACTGCTCAATCTGCTGGGCGACGCGAATGCTGCCGAGGAGATGAGCGGCGCATCCGGGCAGTTCAACACGTTATCGCTGATGTATATACTGATAGACGCCGGCGTCCCGGAAGTGTTCGTGGACTATCTCGTCGATGCGGTCCTGCGGATCTATGACATCATCAGCAGCTCCGGGGTGCAGATTCTGATCTTCCTCGCTGCGCTGCAATCCATTCCGGGCGCGATGTACGAGGTGGCGAAGATTGAAGGCGCGACGGCATACGAATCCTTCTGGAAGATCACGTTCCCGATGGTCAGCCCGCTTATCCTAACGAATATTATCTACACGATCATCGACTCGTTCATGCAGAGCCAAGTGACGAAGACAGTCTATTCGACGGCCTTCGAATCGCTGAACTTCGGCTTAAGCGCCGCCATGTCATGGCTGTACACGCTCGTGGTCGGGCTCGTGCTGGTCGTCGTCGGCGCGCTGGTATCCCGAAAAGTATTTTATCAAAACTAATCCGCAGGAAAGGAGCGCTTCCATCGATGACACCTGCGAAGATGCAGCAGCAAACAGAATTGATGTACCGGACAAACCGCGTAAGAACGAAGTCGGCCGCATGGCTGTGGTCGCTGTTCCGCTATGTCATTATCATCGGGATTTCATTCATTATCATCTATCCGATCCTGCTGAAGATATCGGTTGCGATCATGGATAAACAAGACATTTATAATCCGACGATATTCTTGGTTCCGCAGCATTTCACGTGGGATAACATCAAGATGGCCGCCGAAGTATTGAATTTCTTTCCGGCGCTCGGCACCACCTTGCTATACGTCGTGCTCACGATGCTGCTGCAGGCGGCTTCATGCGCAATGGCCGGTTACGGCTTCGCCCGTTTCTCGTTCCCTGGCAGCAATGTGTTGTTCATGCTGGTCATCTTGACCATTCTGATTCCGACGAGCACGTTGATGGTGCCGATGTACCTTCACTTCCGGAACTTCGATATTATGGGGATCATCCATTTGTTTACCGGGAAAGACGGCGTGAATACCATCAATACCTTGACGCCATCGATCATTACGTCGATGACGGCCAACGGCTTGAAGTCGGGCTTGTATATTTATATTTTCAGACAATTCTTCAAGGGACTTCCGAAAGAAATCGAGGAAGCGGCCCTTATCGATGGCGCGGGAGGTTTCAAAACCTTCTTCCGGATCATGCTGCCCAACGCAACCGCGCCTCTGATTACGGTCATGCTGTTTGCGTTCGTATGGCAGTACAACGACACCTTCTATACGTCGCTCTTCATGGGCGAAGCCGAGCTGCTGTCGAATAAAATCGCATCGCTGCCGGCGCATGCTTCGGCATATATCAATAATGCCTTGATGATCGCCAGTCCGGGCGCAGAGCCCGATCCGAATCATGTGGCCATGGTCGTGGATACAGGCATTTTGCTTGCCATCCTGCCGCTTATCGTATTGTATTTGTTCGTCCAGCGCTATTTCGTCGAGAGTGTCGAGCGTTCGGGCGTAGTTGGGTAAAGCCCCTGCCATATATAGATGCTTACTACAGGAGGAAACCGATAATGAGACATCCGAAAATCGCTATGATTGGCGCAGGGAGTTACGTATTCAGCATGGGGCTGCTATACGATTTGATCGTGGAGCGGAAGTTCCCCGGCAGCCATTTGGTGCTGATGGACGTGAACGGGAAGATGGCGGAAACGATGGCGGGGATCGCCCGCCGCATGGCGGAAGAGCAAGGCGTGGACATGCTGATCGAAGCGACGACGAGCCGGGAAGAGGCACTGCGCGGTGCCGATTACGTCAGCACGTCGGTAGCGGTCGGCATTGTCAAACGGTATGCCATGGACCGGGCCGTCATTGAGAAATACGGACTGAATGAGATTACGAGCGAGTGCGGCGGCGTGGGGGGCATCTCCTATGCGCTGCGTGCCATTCCGTTAATGCTCGATATCGCCAAGGATATGGAACGACTATGTCCGCAAGCGTGGCTGTTTAACGTATCGAATCCATTGCCGCGCGTCATGACGGCCATTACCCGGCATACGTCCATTCGGGCGGCGGGCTTCTGCAACGTGGCGAACGGGGGAATCGACGGCTACGAGCAAATCGGGGAATGGCTCGGACGCAATCAGCACGAGCTGGATATCGTCAGCGGGGGGCTAAACCATTTCAGCTGGCTGTTGTCGGTCCGCGACAAGCAAAGCGGTGAAGATTTGCTGCCGCAAGTCCGCCAAGCGATCGAGAAAGGTGCATGGCCCTGGAATAAGCGGTCGAGAAAATGGTTCGATCAATACGGCTGGCTGCCGCTTGCCGGCGATTCCCATACCGGCGAATTTCTGCCGTACGACCTCTCCTTTCCGGCGAGCGCCCATGGCTATCACGGCAATCCGGAAGAACGCGAAGAGCGGATCCGCATGATGGAAGCCGCCGCCGCCGGCACAGGACCGTGGCTGCCTCTCATGCAGGGAAGATCGTGGGAACGTCCGGGGCTCGTTATCGATGCGCTCGTTCACGGAACGCCGCTCAAGCTGGATATGGTCAACATCGCCAACAAAGGCTTCATCTCCAATCTTCCTGAAGGGGCGATCGTGGAAGTTCCGGCATATGTGAAGGACGGTCAGCTTCAAGGAGCCCGAATCGACGCGCTGCCTGATCCGGTAGGCGAGCTGTGCGCCAACGTATCGGCCGTTCATAGCTTGGTTGCCGATGCCGCGGTGAACGGAGACCGGGCGATGGTGGAAGAAGCCGTTATGCTCGATCCGGCTATCGAAGACAAGAAGCAGGCTCTCCTGGCGATCCGGGAATTGATGAGCATTCACGAGGATGTCCTGCCGCAGTTCAAATAGAGATAGATAAAATGCGTCAGCGGTCGCCTTTGTTCCCGGATTTTAACCTATTCACGTTGATTCAAAGAAATCCGGGAACAACAGCGATCGGAAGAGCATTCTGCCTGCGTAGCGGATTGTGTCAAATCAATCGTTCAATTTAGATAGTTTGAGAGGAGAAGCATACTTTTGAATAAACTAAGCTTAAACGGACAGTGGGCATTCAAGAAGACCACCGACGCGGATTGGTTAACCGGGCAGGTCCCGGGATCCGTCGTGGCCGATATGCTGAATCTGGGGATGCTGGACGATCCTTTCTACCGCGATAACGACAAGCATACGACCGAGGCTGCCAAGCATGATTATGAATACCGGCGGCAATTCACGGTGGATGCCGACCTGCTCGCTCAAGACAAGGTGCTGCTTGTTTGCGAAGGGTTGGATACGCTCAGCGAAGTAAGAATCAATGACACCCTGATCGCGACGACGGATAATATGCACCGCACCTATGAATTCGACATCAAACCGTACATCCGGACAGGCGCAAACGACATTCATATTCTCTTCCGCTCCCCGGTCAAATATATTCACGAGAAGAACGCGGTTAACGATCTGTGGACGGTTAATTTGAACGATATGCCGTTTGCCCATTTGCGCAAGGCGCACTATATGTTCGGCTGGGATTGGGGTCCCGTCGTCCCGGATGCGGGGATCTGGCGAAATATTTATATCCAGACGTTCTCCGAAGCGCGTCTTCAGGATGTATATATGACGCAGCATCATGGCGAAGGCAAGGTTGTGCTGGACGTGGCCGTTCAGCCGGATAACTGGTCCGGCGGGCAGCTGGAGATCGAAGTTCTCGTCACGGAGCCGAATGGCCGCACGCTGAGTGGCACGGCAACCGTAGAACAGCAGAAATCGACGATTTCAATCGCGATCAAGGACCCGCAAATCTGGTGGCCGAACGGTTATGGCAAGCAGCCGCTGTACGATGTGGAGATTGCATTGAAGAAGGAAGGCACCCTACTTGACCGTCAAGTCAAACGGATCGGTCTGCGCACGATAACGGTGCGCCAGGAGCCTGACGAATGGGGTGAATCGTTCGAAGTCGTCATCAACGGGGAAGCGATTTTCAGCATGGGCGGCAATTACATTCCCGAGGATAACGTGCTGAGCCGCTGCAGCCGGGAGAAGACGCAGCGGCTTATCCAGGATTGCGTAGCCGCCAATCACAACATGATCCGCGTCTGGGGCGGCGGCATTTATCCGGAAGATTACTTCTTCGACTTGTGCGATGAGTACGGCTTGATCGTCTGGCAGGACTTCATGTTCTCCTGCGCCGTGTACGATATGAATGACGCGTTCGCCGAGACGATCCGTCAGGAAGCGATCGATAATATCCGCCGAATCCGTCATCACGCTTCGCTCGGACTGTGGTGCGGCAACAACGAGCTGGAGCTTGGTTGGGCGGACTGGGGCTTCCCGAAGACGCCTAAGCTGCGTTTCGACTATTTGAAGCAGTTCGAGATTCTGCTTCCGGAAGTCGTCAAGGAGCATGATCCGAACCAGTTCTATTGGCCAGCCTCGCCTTCGTCGGGAGGCAGCTTCGATAAGCCGAACGATCCGGACCGCGGCGATGTTCATTACTGGGAAGTATGGCATGGAACGACGCCGTTTACCGCATACCGCGACTATTACTTCCGCTTTTGTTCCGAGTTCGGCTTCCAGTCCTTCCCGGAGCTGAAGACGATCGAATCGTTCACGGAGCCGGGAGACCGCAACGTATTCTCGTATATTATGGAGCAGCATCAGAGATGTCCGGGGGGCAACGGGAAAATCTTGTCGCAAATCTCGGAGAACTACTTGTATCCGAAGGATCTGGACTCGCTTGTCTATGTATCCCAGCTTCTGCAGGCGGATGCCATCAAATACGGCGTCGAGCACTGGCGCCGGCATCGCGGCAGATGCATGGGGGCGATCTACTGGCAGCTCAACGACTGCTGGCCGGTCGCTTCCTGGTCGAGCATCGATTCGTTCGGAAGGTGGAAGGCGCTGCATTATGCGTCCAAGCGGTTCTTTAATCCGCTCCTGGTTTCGGCTATGGAGACGGGCACGAAGGTTGAGCTGCATGTCTCGAACGAATCGCCGGATGCTGTCCCGGCTCTACTGGAGTGGAAGCTTCGGGATGCGGGATCGGCTGTCCTGGAGCAAGGCTCCATGGAAATGAACGTGGACCGTCTAAGCAGCGTGAAGGCGATTGAGTTCGACTTTGCACAGCAGCTCGCGGACCATGACCGTCTAAGATCCTCGTATTTCGAGTTCTCGTTGAAGCGGGAAGGGGATATCGTAAGCGAGGGGACCGTTCTGTTCGTGAAGCCGAAGCACTTCGAGTTTGCCGATCCGAATCTGACGGCGACCGTCTATGAAGAAGCGGATGCCTTCCATATTCGCGTAGAGGGTCAGGCGTTCGCCAAATTCGTGGAATTGAAATTGCGCGATGCGGATTGCCGCTTCAGCGACAATTACTTCGATGTTTCGGCGAATGCCCCGAAAGAGGTAACCGTCTTGAAATCAAGCCTATCCTCGCAGCTGACCAAAGAACAGCTCCAAGATCAATTGCTGCTGCGGAGCTTGTATAATACGGCCAACTAGCGGGTGATGCTTGCGGCCAGCAGCATGATGAGGGGGCAGGCGGAATGCAAGCATTCGTCTGCCCCTTCTTTCGTTATAACGGGAAGAATCACTTGGGTGCTTCATCATGGGGCGTGCATAAATCTAACGAGGACGAGGAGTGCAGGAGATGCAAAAAAATTATGAGGACGCAATACATAACGGCAGTCGATTTCAAGCAGAACCTAAGCTGATTAATGCGAACGCCACGGACAATGCGAAGCGGTTAATGGCCTATCTATGCGACATCTACGGCCGACGGATTCTTGCAGGACAGCAGATCGGCGTGAATACGATGCCGGAAATCGACATGATCTATGAACAGACGGGCAAGCGTCCCGCCGTCTGCGGATTTGACTTCATGAATGACTCCCCGTCCCGCGTCGAACGAGGAACGGTCGGTCAGGACACGGATTTGGCCATCCAATGGGGAAAGGACGGGGGTATCGTCACGTTCTGCTGGCATTGGAACGCTCCCAAGGAATTGATCGATCAGGCGCCCGACCGTTTCTGGCACAGCGGGTTCTATACCAATGCGACGACCTTCGATTTGGAGCAAGCGATGAACGATCCTTCTTCCGAAGCGTATCGGCTGCTCATCCGCGATATCGATGCCATATCCGGACTATTGAAACGGCTGCAGGACGAGGATATTCCGGTTCTATGGCGGCCGCTGCACGAGGCGTCGGGAGCCTGGTTCTGGTGGGGCGCGAAGGGGCCGGAGCCATGTATCAAGCTGTGGAAGCTGATGTACGAACGGATGACTCATTATCATCGTCTCAATCATCTGATCTGGGTATGGAACGGGCAGCATCGCGATTGGTATCCGGGGGACGAGTATGTCGATATTATCGGGGAAGACGTGTATGGCCCGGCCAGAGACTATTCCTCGCAAGCCGAACGATTCAATACGGCGATCTCCTATAGTACCGAGGCGGACAAAATCGTTGCCCTGTCGGAGAACGGACCGATTCCCGACCCCGATCAACTGGTTCAGGATGGCATACCGTGGGCATGGTTCTGTACGTGGTACGGCGATTTTATATGGAAGAAGGATCAGGACCGGATCGTATACTCCGAGGAATATACGGAAGCTTTCATGCTGAACAAAATGTACAATCATCCTTATGTCATCACGAAGGAGCTTCTGCCGGACTTGCGATCCTACCGTTTGGAGGAGTAGGATTGGAGCAAGATGCCATTACGGACATGGGATTCGTTATTCGCCGAAATTCGGTCGATCTTCTTTGATTGCGGACATTAGATCCGTTATATGGATCGGGATCATCCATTTGGGGGCGTTTTGGCTGCGATAAGGGCTCTCAGGTCCGCAACATACGCCAAAACTCCCTTGCAGGGTATAACGGATCCTATGTCCGGCTGCATGGCAGCACGGCATGGTTATCGAATCGAATAACCGTTGGATTCATGTTGTGAGAGCCTTATACAGCGTTAGCGAATAGACTGCCGATTATATCGAAGGAGGAATCGAAGATGGGGAAGAGCTATACGCCAAAATCGCGGGAGCACCAAGACCGTCACTTGGTTGGCGTTAAGGAATATGCGCAGTATCACCGGGATGGATTTCTGAAGGTAGAGGGATTGCTGTCCAAGGATGATGTCGGCATGCTGTTTAATCTTGCCGAAGAGCAGAGACTGGGGATCAAATCGGATAAGAAGGACGCACCGGGGGACAATCCCTTGGATGGGGAATTCGCCAGCGCGACGCGCGTTCATATGCTGTCCAGGGTGAATGCGGATGCGGAGCGGGGCATGCTCAATCCGCGCGTTCTCGATGTGATCGAGGCTCTGATCGGCCCGGATGTATATGCGCTGCAATCGATGATGTTCCTTAATCCTCCGGGCAGGGGAGGGCAAGGGTGGCATCAGGATTCTTATTATATCAAGACGCATCCGGACACCCTGATCGGAGCTTGGATCGCGCTTGAGGAAGTCGATGAGGAGAACGGCTGCCTATGGGTGGCGCCGGGTTCGAACCATGAACCGATCTACCCTCCGGCCGGTCATGGCGGGGGCAATGTCCATGCCGTCGATGCCTTCGTTGATTTGACTGCGGTCGAGAACGTCAGTCATATCGACGATGAGGTCAACACCCTGTCCAAGGTTGTTGCCCAATATCCGCCTCCGATTTCGGTGCCGATGAAAGCGGGGGATGTGCTGTTCTTTCATTCGCATCTGTTTCACCGTTCCTTCCCGAATCGGACGACGGACCGGTACCGCCGTTCTTATGTTTGTCATTACTGCAATGCGCGTTCATGGGTTCCGTGGGATCATGACGGTTATGAAGGAGACTCGGGCAACTACCGTCAAATATTAGCAAGGGGAACAACCCATCATCCTTATGCCGAGCCTGCTTACGGTACCGAAGTGTTCCTGTTCGACGGGGATGACAGCTCCGATAGCGTAAGAATGATGGGGATGGACGATGGGATGATGATGCCGATCGTTCAGAAGAAGGATGAATAGGCATCGGAATGGATGACATATAAACCTGCAACAGGCAGGCGTAATTAAAAAAGGCAGAGCGTACCTTCGGGCGCATCTGCCTTTTTTCGATGAAGAAGAGGTGAATCCTATCATAAATAGGCGAAATTTTACGATTAATGTATAGATCTGAGCAAAAAGTCGTGGGAGAATAGTATAATATAGGAAAAATAGAATTGCCTTGGCAGCTGCAGGAGGGGGAGCAGGAAATATGAGAATCATCCGGAGACGTATCGTGAATACGTTGAAGTTTCTTTTTCCAGAATATCAAATCGTTCAATCAGTCCGGGATAATGGATTCATCGCAAAGAAAGAAGTTCCTACAGCCCCGGTGCCGCCGGAACAGCCGGTGCAGCAATATCGATATGAAGCCGGCTCCAGAAGCACGGGCGCAGGCCCGTCTACAGAGAGTGCTTCCAGGCAGAGCCCACCGCCCTCTCCGCCACTCTCCGGGCATCCTCAATCCCGGCCGGAATCCCGTGCAGACGGGTTTTCCGTTCAAGACCGGAAAGAGACGCGGAGCGCATTATCTCCCAAGGAGCTGGATCAGCTGTTCCGGAAAGCGGAGATAAACATAAACAAAGAGGTTATCGGCCAGCAGCTCTTCATCGGGGACCTGGTTGCCGGATATAAGCAGGGCTACATGAACGGACGCCAGGATAAAGCGAGGAATGTGATCTTATTGGCCGGAGCTGCCGGTACGGGTAAGAAGACGGCCGTGGAGCGGTTAGTCAAGGAGATGCATACATACGAGCTAGCCGCATCCCCACAAATCGCGGATATCGATTTACGACGTTACGAGGCAGACGAAATAGCCGGAAATTTCATTAAAGATATGGCTGCGGCGTTTCAAGAGCCGGAGGGCACGGTGTTATTTCGCGGGATCAAGGAAGCGGACCCGGCGATCGTCGGCTTGATCGCCCGGCTTGCGGCAGAAGGCAGCTTTCGGACCAAAGAAGGGGTGCGCATAAGCGCTGCGGATTACTTCCTTATCTTCTATATCGATGAACCGGCGGACAGAAGCAGCGAATATGGGCAAATTCCTGTGGAGCTGGCGAGCCATCTCCCCGTTTCTATTCTGCAAAGCATACATGCCGCGGCGATATCGTCGCCGCTTGATCGGGCAACGATGCGGCGGATTGCCGAGATCCTGCTGGGACAAGCGGTGAACGACCTATTGCGGGATACGCAGACGAAGATTACCGTCGAGCCTGCCGTGTATGAGGCATTGGCCGATATAGCCGCTGCCAATAAAACGTTCGGGGAGGCTGTCCATCACTGGATCGATAAGGAGCTTATTGCCATCGTATCGAGTCTGCGGGCCCGTGATGAGATTCGCAGGAACGAGAACGTGAATATTAAGCTCGAGAAGGATTCCTTTGTTGTCCAGACGCAATCGAACGTTATTCCGATTCGAGCATTGTCTTTCGTTCGCCAGGAGTCAATTGACGATGTCTTGGCAGAACTGAACGCGTTAACCGGATTAGAGTCGGTGAAGAAGTTCGTTCATGAGCTGATGGAGACGGTCCAGGTCAACAAGCTGAGAGCCAGGGATGGCGAAGGCTCTGTGGCGATGGCGCTTCATATGGTGTTCACGGGCAATCCCGGAACCGGAAAAACGACGGTCGCCCGCTTAATCGGCCGAATTCTGAAGTCGCTCGGACTGCTTCCGCAAGGTCAGCTGATCGAAGTTTCGAGACAGGATCTAGTCGGCCAGTATGTGGGCTCCACCGCGATGAAGACCATGGCGAAGGTCAATGAGGCTCTGGGCGGCGTGCTGTTTATCGATGAGGCTTATACGCTCGCCCGTCATGACCACGATACGTTCGGCGTCGAAGCGATCGACACGATTGTCAAGGCCATGGAGGATCATCGAGGCAATCTGGTCGTTGTGTTAGCCGGATATACCCAGGAGATGGAAGTGTTTCTACGGTCTAATCCCGGCCTGCGGTCAAGATTTCCATTCATCGTGGAATTCCCGGATTACAAGGCGGCAGATATGTTGGAGATTATGATTCGGATGGCGACCGCCAATGGGTTCCGTATCGAAGCGGATGCTTATGAGGGTTTGACGGAGCTGTTCGATCAGAGGCAGATACCCGGCCGCAATGACAGCGGCAACGGCAGGCTTGTACGCAATTTGTTCGAGGAGGCTGTCCGCAAGCAGGCGACCCGTATTGGTGGGCAGATGACGGAAGCCGATCCGGACCTGCAGCTGCTCGTGCAAGCCGACTTCGGAATCGGGGAGAAGGAAGCGTTCAACATCGAGAACGAGCTTGCCGGAATTGTAGGATTGGATAAAGTGAAGACATTCGTCCGGACATTGGAGAAGCAGCTTATTGTCGACCGGAGGAGGAAAGAGGCCGGTATTCACGTCGATACGGGTCAGACGCTCAATATGATTTTCTCCGGAAACCCCGGTACGGGAAAGACGACGATGGCCCGTTTGCTGGCGGGAATGCTTCGATCCATGGGATATTTGAAGAAAGGTCACTTGGTTGAGGTGGATCGGTCCGACCTTGTCGGGGAATATGTCGGCCAGACGGCGAACAAGACCAAGCTCGTCGTAGAATCGGCTCTGGGCGGTGTGCTCTTCATAGACGAGGCATATGCGCTTGCTCAGGACGGCGTTCAGGGCGGGGGCTTCGGCAAGGAAGCGATCGATACGCTTGTTCGTCTCATTGAGCTTCATAAAGATAATCTGGTCGTCATTCTGGCCGGATATACAGAAGATATGCAGCGGTTCGTTCAAGTCAATCCGGGGCTGTCCTCGCGCTTTCCGCTGCAGATCGAATTTCCGGATTACGCGGCTGAGGAGATGCAGCGAATCGCCTCAATTATGGTGAAGGCGCGCGGATTCATCCTGACTCCGGAAGTACCGGGCTTACTCGCAACCTACTTCAATGAGAAGCAAATACCGGGCAAGAAGGACGGGGGCAACGGCCGGCTCGTTCGTAATACGTTAGAGGAAGCCATACGTAAGCAGGCTGAACGGCTGGCCGATCATCCTGACATCGTAACGGATAAGTTAAATGAGCTCACGGCGGAGGACTTCGGGTTGGCGGCCGATTCGGGTGCGGCCGGTAATCGGGCCGACGCGCTTAGAGCGCTGGATTCCGTTGTCGGTCTCACCTCGGTGAAGGAATTCGTAAGAAGCCTTTCGGCCCAAATTGAAGTGGCCAAGCGCCGGCAGGAGATGGGGCTGCCCATGGCTTCCGCTCAAACCCTTCATATGGTGTTTAAGGGTAACCCGGGAACCGGCAAAACGACGATTGCCCGTATTTTGGCGAAGCGGTTCAAAGAACTGGGCGTGATCAAGGCGGATACGCTTATCGAAACCGACCGTTCCGGCCTGGTCGCCGGTTATGTCGGCCAAACCGCGCTCAAGACGCGGGAAGTCATCGAACGCGCGCTCGGCGGAATCTTGTTCGTGGACGAGGCTTACGCCTTGGCGGAAGGGGATCAATTCGGCCAGGAAGCGATTGATACGCTCGTCAAAGCGATGGATGATTATAGGGACCGGCTTATCGTTATATTGGCCGGTTACGACGAAGACATGGAACGCTTCCTGGATCGCAATGCGGGACTCCGCTCCAGGTTTCCCAACATCATCACCTTCCCTGATTACTCCGAGGAAGAGATGCTGCAGATCGCCAACCTTTTGGTGAAGGCGCAAGGCTATGTAATCGCCAGAGAGGCCGAAGCCAAGCTTCTCTCTCTATTGGCGACATATCGGGGAGATATTACGGCAGGCAATGGCCGGCTCGTACGAAATCTAGTCGAGAAAGCGATCAGAAGTCATGCATTGCGTATCAGCATGAAAGCCAACGCTACGGCTGAGGAGCTGTCTGCACTGCTGCCCGAAGACATTGAAGGATAGAGGAGGCGAAGCGATGATCGTCTTGAAATGGTTGTTTGCAATTATTTTTCATCCGATTATGATTGTGGTTATTCTATTTACGCTCATCATGCCTTTCATGCTGTACGGCGATCTTAAGAAGGTTCTGACCTACGAGGTTCCGACCAGTAATCCGACTTTAATTATTATAAGCTTAATCAGTCTCTTCATTTATTTGGCTATGAAAATCAAGTTTCTGGGCAAGCCCTACCGTAAGGTGACGATGCTGCTTCCTGCGCTGCAAATGATTGTATATACCTGTACCGCTCTAAGCATAGGCCTCACGCTTGTTAATAAATGGGCTGACGAGGGACTCTATTCCAAAGGATGGGCCATTACGCTCGCGCTGCTCGCTATCGTGGCTATCCGATTGGGCATGTCGTTCTTGTACTGGAAGTACCCGATTGTTCAACGGAAAGGCGATCGATAGACTGATTCAATAGCGAGGGGAAGCCATTTGGACAACTACCAGCAAAAGAAAGAAAAGCCGAAGACATACCAGCATAGTGAATGGGAGCGTCCACCGGCGGATGAGAACGATGCTTATCAAGAACGACAAAGGACGGCACCGGGTGGTAATCCGCCCCCTGCCAAGGAGAAGAACAAGCATCGCTTCTGGATCGGGATGACGGCACTGCTCACGTTTATATTATTCCTGTTCTTCAATGAATCAACCGGTAAATTAGAGGATGTCCGGTCGAACGGGGTCGGTAAAGGGCTGCAGGCCGGTGCAGTTCTGGCGGTAACCGACGATTCAGCAGGATTGGAGCCCAAAGACTACGAGATCCAGATGAAGGAGAATATATCCACAAGCCGCATGCTGATCTGGGATTTCGCCGCAGAAGACGGGGATGTCGTAACCGTGAAGGTCAATGGAACTATTCTTGCAACAAACATAGGTATTTTTCACAAACCGGCGGTGTTTGATATTCCCGTTCCCAGCGTCGTCGAAATTCTAGGCATCAAGGATGGCGGGGGCGGTATTACGTATGGGGTCAAGTTCCCTGGAGGCGTTCAGAACAACGCCTATTTTAACGCAGCTCCGGTAGGCTCCGCTAACAAGTATACGATAACGGGGCAGTAGAGCCTTGTCGAATGCTAGGGCTGCTCGGCATGCTGGAGAAAACCTTCGATTTGGATGAGCGGTGCATGAAAGTGACCTTGACCGATAAGGAGACGACGGATTCAAGTCGGCTGGCCGATCATTTGGCACAGCTAATTAAGCCTCATTTGGTGGATTTGTAACATTTAGTATCACTAGGCATTACTTACTATACATGTCGAACACAATCCGCTGCGCAGGCAGAATGTTCTTCCGATCGCTGTTGTTCCCGGTGTTCTTTGAATCAGGCTATAAGGTTGAAATCCGGGAACAAAGGCGACCGCTAGCGCTTCTCCAGAAACATTCTTCCCGCTCCGCTCGGTACGAGGGGATCACAGAACATAGCCTATGCTTTCGATGTCAGTTTTGTTCGATCGCTTCTCTCGAAGCGATGGGCTCACAAAACTTAAGCCTATGCTTCCGATGCCAGTTTTGCTCGAAATCGCTTCTCTCGAAGCGATGGGCTCACAAAACTTAGCCTATGCTTCCGATGCCAGTTTTGCTCGAAATCGCTTCTCTCGAAGCGATGGGTTCACAAAACTTTTAGGAGGAAATACGATGGAAGATTTCACGCAAACGGCGAATCGCTTCTTGAAGGACCATTTCGGTGAGCGTGCTCATAGCCTTGTACTCTGCGGAGCGGGCGATTGGTCGAAAGCCTATTCCTTCATACTCGACGGGAAGGACATGGTGATCCGTTTCGGTGCTCACCGGGAGGATTTTGAAAAGGATCGTGTGATGGGATTGTATTCTTCGCATATATTACCGATTCCGAGGGTTATCGAGGTTGGCGAGACCGAGAGCGGCGGCTTCTATGCCGTGTCCGAGCGGGTTCCGGGAAAGCATCTCGACGAGCTGAACGGGCCGGAAATCCAGCAGGTCTTACCGCAATTGCTCGACGCGCTCCACGAGCTTCAGCAGCTTGACCTGACAGATACGCAGATGATCGGCCTTTGGCGTCCGGCCGGTACCGGTCCGAGCTGGGGGCAGGAGCTTCTCTCCATAGCCGAGCCCAGGGATCGATTGGCAGGCTGGCGAGAGCGGCTTGACGCCTTCCCTCAAGAGGCACGTATCTTTGATGCCGGAGTAGATAAACTGCGTCAGCTTGTACCGCAGATCCCGGAGAACCGGGGAATTACCCACAACGACCTCTTGAACCGAAATGTGCTGGTAGACGGGGGAAGGCTAACCGGGGTTATCGACTGGGGCAATGCATTCTATGGCGACCCTCTCTACGACAACGCCTGGTTCTTGTACTGGTGGCCGTGGTATCCGCAATGGCGAGAAATTGACGTGCAGGAAGTACTGGACCGTCACTGGGAGAAGCACGGAGGCTGGCCTGCTCAGTATGAGGAGCGTCTTCGCTGCTGCCTTATCCACATCGGACTTGATCATATCGCCTACAGCGCCTTCAGGCAGCGTGATGAGGATATGAAACGCAATGCCCAGCAATTACTGACTTACATCTAGCGACTTCCTTTCCTTCTCCGCATGGCGGCGAACCGAATGTACTGCACAGGCGGGCGGCTATAGATATTCTTCGTTTTCTTGTAGAGGACAAAAGCAAGAATATTCGCGATCACAATTGAAAGTATCATTAAGGGTATAAAAATAATTTCCATATTATCCTCCATTTCTTAGATATAGATATAGGGTGAATACAACAGTTTGTCAAGAAAGTAAGGCGCTTCGGCCAAGCCGACTGCTGCGATTCAAGGCTTCGCATTCCATATGCCATTACGTGATATACTAGAAAAAAACAGACATGTCTACGTCTACAGATAGGGTGGCTACGGGATGAAAAGAATTTGTGTCTATGCAGGCTCTAACGTTGGAACAAAACCTGAATATGAACAAAAAGCGATAGAGCTGGGGCGTTTAATCGCCTCTCAACAATTGGAGCTTGTGTATGGCGGTTCCAAAATCGGGCTGATGGGGCGGGTGGCCGATGCCGCATTGGCTGCAGGAGGCAAAGTCATTGGCGTCATGCCGCGGAATCTGTTCAAGGGGGAAATGGTTCATACCGGTCTGACGCAATTGCACGAGGTTGGAAATATGCATGAGAGAAAAGCGCTAATGTCCGAGCTAGCCGATGCCTATATCGCGCTGCCGGGCGGGTTAGGCACATTGGAAGAACTGTTCGAGGTCGTCAGCTGGTCGCAATTGGGCATTCATAAGAAGCCGGTTGGCCTGTTAGATGTGCTGGGTTTCTATCAACCGATCGCCGACATGTTCAGACAAGCAGCGGATGCCGGATTCATGCAGCAAACCAACCTGGGGCTGGTTATCTTTGAAGAGGAACCGGAGCGCTTAATCGATAAAGTATTAAACTATGTACCGCCGGCGCAGACGAATAAGTGGAGCGAGCTTAAATAGCGATAGGCATAGAGCTATCCTATGGGCGGTGACTGCATGCCGGCCGACATCGCGAATAATGGCGGCCTCAAGGCACGGATCAAGCTCGATCTGGCGGTTCGCACCGGGCATTGGCCGATGCCGGAGTCGATGACGCTGAGGCTCTCGGGCAGTATCGGCGTGATTCATGAGTGTCCGGTTGATTGCGATTCGTTTACTGTTCCCGTGTCCGAGGAGGAATCAATATGGATCCGCGCCGAGCTTTGGAGCGAGCTGCAAGGCATTCGGACGCTCGTCGCTTTTACCAATCCGATCTATTTCGAACGGCTGAAGGAGGCATTAATATGACGGTTGACACACAGTTTCCACTCATCACGGCCCATACCGGCTGCGAAGGCATGCCGGATAATTCGATGCAATCGGTGCTGGCCGCATTGCAATCCGGTGCAGACGTTATCGAAGAGGATATTCGTATCACCGGCGACGGCGTACTCGTCTGCGCACATGACGATCTTATCGAGACGCCGGAAGGGGAGCTGAGCATAGCCGCATCCAGCTACCTTCAGCTTGGCGGGCTTGTCCGGCTGGAAGATTTCGTTGCCCGATTGAAGGAGGCAGGCAAGAAGATTAACCTTGACCTGAAAGTAGACGAATGCATCGAAGCCGTGTCCGCGTTTGTTCGCCAGTATGACTTGGGCGATCAGGCTTTCCTGTCCGGATGCCATTCGGCCCGCGCCCTTCTTGTTGAGCAGCGGGCGCCAGAGCTGAAGAGGCTGCTGAATGCGGATGCGGAGCTGTTTCGGACTAGCGGCTACGATGAAGCCGTTCAAACGACCATCGCTCAGGCACTCGCGGCCGGCTGCTTCGGCATCAACATCAATTACCGGTTCGTAAAGCCGGAGTTGATTGCGGCAGCGGCAGCGGCCGGGCTTCCCGTTCTGGTCTGGACCGTGCAAGAGGCGGCTGACATGAGACGGATGATCGAATGGGGCGTCCGTTCCGTTACGACCTGTGATGTTTCGAAGCTTGTTGGAATAAAGGCCGAATGGACTGCGTAACCCCCTATAAATGCATTTATACCTACAGCAGCCCTCATCTTGATAGGTGAGGGCTGTTTGGCGCGCACATCAGTTTTATAAATTATCGCTTACTAGCCGGCAATTGTACGGATCTTTTTAACGGATGCGTCCGACTTTCATTTCGTTAGGTATAATAGAGTTGCAAGATAGGAGGACAGCTGGTAATTTAGCTAACTACAGGGAGGAATTCAGTGATGAGCATCCATAAGACGGAATCAGAGTTGTTCGCGGCCCGTATCGCCCCGTGGTATTCCGTATATAATGCGGCGGCGGCAGCCGATTTTTACAAGGCGGCATTCGATGCAGCCGAGCTGTACCGCCTTGAGGAAGATAACGGCAAGCTTGCTGTCGCGCATCTTTCCATCAAAGGAGCGGATTTCTGGATCCAGGATGACCCTGACTGCAGCCCTGAGCGGGTAGGGAGTGGAACGGTTCGAATGATCCTGACCGTCGATGATCCGGATGCGCTATTCGAACAGGCTCTCGCCGCTGGAGCAGCCGAAATCGCACCCATAAGCGAAGGACACGGCTGGCGCATCGGACGTATCGCGGATCCGTTCGGATATCATTGGGAGATTGGCAATCCGCTCCGTTAATGACCGCAGCAAATTGCAGGCATGAAGACCGGCTGCAGACATAGAAATAGAACAACAATTGAACCTTCAGGGGAAGCTGTTCAAGCAGGGAGGGATGCCGCTTGCAGAATGACAAGATGGATGTTTTCCGTGAGTAGCTGCTTTCCGAGGAGAGCTGTCAATTTACACTTGATAAGATGGGACTTTCCCGGTCACTATTGGCTATCGGGGCGGTCCCATTTTAGGTATCGCGCCAGCCATTTGACTGGAAATAAAAGCCGGCCCCCTAAACGGTGCTGGGAGCCGGGATTGTCATTCTATACTGTTTAATTCTTGCCGACTCCGTTATTGAACGGGGCCTCTTTCGTTAAGACAAGGTTGGCTGTAATCGGCAAGTGGTCGGATGCGATCGTGTCGATGACTTCCGCGGCGCTAATCTTGACATCGTCCGAAGTAAAGAAATAGTCGATGCGCCGATCCGGATTGATCACCGGAATCGTATAGTCTTGATCCTGACCGAGCTCGGCGAATACATCCTTGTATTGTGCGGTCAGCTTCAAAATTTCGGCACTGCCGGGCTCGGCATTGAAATCTCCCGCGAAGATGCTCGTTCCTTCCCGCTGCTTGGCGATTTCAAGAATTTCTCTGATCTGCGAATCCCGCTGCTCGGCTCTTCTGTGATCCAGGTGCGTATTGAAGAAACGAATGTGGTTTCCTTTCACGTTGATCAACGTCTCCAGGAGGCCGCGCTGTTCGGACGGCTGAACCGGGTAAGGAATGTTGGTCAGCAGATGGTTCTTGGCGGAAAGAATCGGATATTTGCTTAACACGGCCGTTCCGTATTGACGGCGGTGCTGCCCTTCCTGCAGAGGGTCATAGTCCAGATTCGCGGCATACGCGTATTCCATTCCCAGACGGTCCGCCAACCATTTGGCTTGATCGACAAACTTGCTGCGTTCCGAGAAATGATTGTCCACTTCTTGCAAGCCGGTAATATCGGCGCCCGATTGTTCAATGACCTGGGCGATCCGTTCTAAATCCAGGACCGCATCTTCGCCTTCTCCATGATGGATATTGTACGACATGACTTTAATTTCGACTTCATTGCCTCTCTCGAACACTGGCGGTTCCATCGCAGCGGCTATGCCGTTGAATGCCAGTGCAGGAATCATAATCAACGACAAGATGAACGTCATAACGGTCACCTTCTTCATGGCCATCTTCTTCTTCATTTTCAACAATTCTACCAGCCTCCAGTATTTGGTGATGTACGGGATAAGGGTAGAATACTTTTATTATCGGAGTGTATGAGTTTTTTGATTCGTTTGTAAATCGGGATATAAACATAGGAGAGGTATGCATGGACAAAACGATCCGCTATACGACAACGCCCCCTGATAATTTCAATCCATTGCTAGCCTTATACGAGTCGTTAGGATGGAACTCGCTGCGGTTAACCGTTGATGAATTGGAACGGATGTGCAATCAGAGCTGGTACGCGATTTATGCTTTCGATGATCAACAATTAGTGGGGATGGGACGCGTTATTTCGGATGGCGTGATTACCGGAATTATATGCGGCGTATGCGTGCATCCAAGCTATCAATCCATGGGAATCGGCAAAGAAATGTTGAATCGAATCATTCAACATTGCGAGCAGCATCGCGTCATTCCTCAACTGATGTGCGTCGAACAACTGGAACCCTATTATGAAACGCTTGGCTTCAAGAAATTTACCAGTGGAATGACCAAGCGTATAGATCGCTAATCAGAAGTCCTATGTGCGCGCATGATTATGAGCCTCAGACGAACATGCTGCCTGCGCAGCGCTACATCGACTTATTTTTCGACACGGGCATCGTGCGCTGGATACGCGACCAGATCACGACCGGGATCAGCAGCAGGGAGAGGAAGCCTCCGGCAAGGGAGAGGGCTGCGTAGCTGGATTGAGCCACAACCATACCTGACAGCATTCCGCCCGATGCTCCTGCCAAAGCCATCAAAACATCGATCGTTCCTTGCGTTTTTGCACGCGTGGCCAATGAAGTGGCATTCACGATGAGCGCCGTCCCGCTAATTATTCCAAGGTTCCAGCCCAGTCCCAGCAGTGCGAGGGCGATGGTCAGCACCAATAGGGAATCGGCGGGTGCAATAGCAGCGACAATGCCGGCAGCAAGCAGAATGACGCCGGAAGCAATCGACATGGCCGTACGTCCAACCTTGTCAACCAGGACGCCTGTTAGGAGAGAAGGAAGGTACATCGCGCCGACATGTATGCCGATAATGAATCCTACGTCACCTAGGCCATGACCGTGGTTCTGCATGTGTATGGGCGTCATGGTCATAATGGCGACCATGACGATCTGGGTTAAGATCATGACGGTCGTCCCGACAATGATCCCCTTGTTGTTTATCGTCCGTGCAGGTGTACTCATGTCCGATGAAGGCTTCGGGTCTTCCTGTGCTTCGGCGATCGCCTTCGCAACAACGAAGGGGTCCGGGCGGAGAAAAATCAGGAACACTAAACCGGCTAGAATGAAAGCCGCGGCAGCTAATAGGAAGGGGCCTGCTAAGGCTGGAACGCCGAGTGACACCGCGAACCGGCCCATGACATCGACCAGGTTCGGGCCTGCGACAGCGCCGAATGTAGTCGAAACCATTGCAGTACTGACCGCTGTTGCCCGCTGTGCAGGCTTCGCCAAATCTGTCCCTGCATAACGCGCCTGCAGGTTTGTAGCCGTGCCCGCGCCGTAGATAAACAGCGAAACGAACAGAAGTGCGATGTTATCACTTACAGCCGCGAATATGACGCCTACAGCGCCAATACCTCCTGTTAGGAATCCTGCGGCGAGCCCCGAGCGGCGTCCGTAACGCTGCGAGAGACGCCCGACAAGCAGCGCGGCTACAGCGGAACCGAAGGTTAACAACGCTGCGGGAAGGCCTGCCAAACTCTCTGTTCCCAGCATATCCTGGGCAAGGAGCGCTCCGACTGTCACCCCTGCAGCGAGTCCTGCACCGCCAAAGATTTGGGAAATGACGACGATAAGCAGCGTTCGTTTATACAGCTGTCTCTGCTTATCCGGTGAATTCACGTATTCTCGCAAATAACTTTCTTTCATACTATGAAGGCCCTGCGACATCGCTCAGAATCTCCTTTCAAAAATCTCTCCTTGTATATTAGACGACTGTGACTTCAAAATGCGATTTCTGCTTATATGCCTATATTAACATTTTGGTGTGCCATAAGTAGAGTTACGTGCCGCGGCAGCCGCTGCAATGTAATCCACAATAGAAAGCTGCTTTAGATGACGAATGGGATTTTTCATTCTTAATATCGGATACTTCATTAATGGGAATCCACTTTTCGTAATTAAACTTCGTAAGCCGATAAAAATCAAACGACTCGGCGGTGTGCTGCTCTGAAGTTCCAATTAGCACCGTATCGTTGAACCTCTTCCGAACAACAAATTCTATCTCCTTATACACCACAATGGCTCTTACCATATAGGATTCCAGGATGTCCGATTTCTGTACCTTCTTCATGAATATACCCGATTCATACTTGTGGGGAAGAAAGCCATCGATGACACTGGTAGTATCTGTACTGATAAGATTTACCCACTCTCTGCCTTTTCTGCCTACAGCATATTCTCGACCGTTATATTTGGCAAACGTTCCTTGTTTAATCATGCAGACCAACCTTTCAATAACACGGAGTGGCGATCTCTTATATGGCGGTCATAACAGTTTGATCTGAACAAGAAATGAAAATGATCTTATAACCATGAGAAAAAGCACCCCTGTGCCAAAGGCTAATCAGAGATGCTTTCACTTCCTTAAATTAATCTGCGGAACGCTTTACACAAAGTCGATCGGTTTATTGGTCAGCCTTCATTTTATTAAAAGAAATTGTCCGTATCATTCGTCTCCGTGTAGACGGAGATTAGCACAATGGCCAGTTCCTCGCCGATATTCTTCACAAAATGGGGTGTGCACGCATTCCATGAGAAGGAATCCCCCTCGCCAAACTCAGCCGAATCTTCTCCCTGCTCGGCGAAGATCCTCCCTTTGATCACCACGTGCACTTCTTCGCCTTCATGAGCATGCGGAGCTTCGCCTGTGGAGGACCCGGGAGGGAATTCGACGAGCACCGTCTTGACATTCTTGGTCGAGCTCAGGTGCTCCACCTTCAATTTCTCGGCACCGCTTGTCGTGATCTTCCGGTCTTCCTTCCGGACAATGGCCATGCGTTCTTCTTTCTTCAGCAGCAAATAAGCCAGGGGCACTTCCAAGGCTGTCGCGATATTTTCCAGCGTGGCGATCGAGGGAGACGTTTTATTCGTTTCAACCTGACTCAAGAAGCCTTGGGACAAGCCGGTTTCTTCACAAATTTGCGCGATGGTGATATTCTTCCGTTTGCGAATTGCCCGTATGTTGGAGCCGATATCCATTTGTATTCACTCGCCCTTTAAAATATTTGTAATAGAGAATATATATTCATATTAACAATTTTATTGTTGACATGCCAGAGGTCCGTGATTTAAATTACTAGTATAAAATATATTTCATTATTACTAATATTTCGAGGAGGTTTCTTATGGAACCCGCATACCAATATGACATTCATCTGCCGGCCAATATGGATCCGGACAGAACCTATCCCACGATTTTCACCCTTCACGGGAAAGGGTCCAATGAACGAAATATGTTCGGTTTAGTCGCTCCGCTGGCTTCCGATTTTATTATCATCAACATTAGAGGCAATCTGCCGCTGGGTGCCGGATATCAATATTATGAGCTGAAGAGTCTGGGCAATCCCATCCGCGAGCTGTTCGATCAAGCCGTGCAGCAGCTGGAAGCATTCATTCATTACGCGACGGCGAAATATCCGGTCGATGAGCGCAGACGTTACATGCTTGGGTTCAGCCAAGGCGCGATCTTATCCATGACGCTAGCGCTTACGATGGGCGATCAGTTGAAAGGCATCGTGGCGCTAAACGGATATGTCCCTGAATTCGTCAAGGGAGAATACTCGCTGCAACCGGTTAGCGATGTATCGGTGTTTGTCTCTCATGGGGAATTCGATTCGGTATTCCCGATTCGGATCGGACACGAGACTGCGGCTTATTTTCAGAATCTAACCCCTCATCTGACCTTCAACACCTACCAGACCGATCATGGCGTCTCGGAGGAGAACCAACGCGATGTCGTGAGATGGCTGGAGCGGGATGCCGGAGTTCATACGAATAAGGAGTGAATTGCGATATGATGCCGTCTTTTTTCATCGCACACGGTGCGCCTTCTCTTGTTGTTGAAGATCATGCTTACACTGATTTCTTGAAAAACTTCGCGGCCCATATACCCAAGCCCAAGGCGATCGTTTTATTTTCCGCTCATTGGGAACAAAGCATTCAAACGGTGAGCGCGGTTGAATCGTACAGCACGATTTATGATTTTAGAGGGTTTCAGGAGGAGCTCTACCGGATGACCTATCCGGCGGCCGGCGATCGGCTTCTTAGCGGGCAGATTCAATCGTTGTTCACCAAGCATGGGATTCCATGTGTGATGGACGGGGAGCGGGGACTCGACCACGGCGCTTGGGCCGTTCTCAAGCTGATTTATCCCGATGCGGATATTCCGGTAGTTGCGCTATCCGTTAACCGATACCTGACCAACGAGCAGCAATATGAAATCGGCAAAGCGCTGTCGGCGCTCAGGGAGCAGGATGTGCTGATTATCGGAAGCGGGGGAACCGTTCATAATTTAAGACAAGTGAAGCGGAATTCGGCCGGGATCGAAGATTGGGCCGTTACGTTCGATAACTGGCTGCAGAACAAGCTGGAAACGTGGGATGTCGAAGCGCTGTTTCAGTATGACAAACTGGCTCCGTACGCCCAAGAGGCGATACCGACCAATGAACATTTTATCCCTTTGCTTCTTGCAATGGGGGCCGGCGATGCGAACCGGCGTGCAGAGCTGCTGCACCGCAGCTACCAGTGGGGTAATTTAAGCTTGAGCTGCTGGCAGTTCAATTAATCGAGAAGGCGGATTGCATGACAATTAACGTAAAGGCGTCGCTCGACAGAGCAATCATCTTCCTGCTTGCTGCCGTGTTTATCGCGCAGCAGCTGACGCATTGGGGACCGCTGTCCTTCTTGCTCGGCAGTCTGGTATTTGCGGCGATTATCCTCCTGATGCCTCAGCTTAAAGGGCTGACACTGTGGCTGACCGCCTTCTTCATGGCCGGCGGAGTGCTGCTCCTGCTCTTGCAGAAGGCAGATGCCCGGTACTGGTTTGAAGCAGCCGGCATTAATGTGACGCTGGTTACGCTATTCGTCTTCGCGCCAATGTTCGGGATCCCGGTCCGGCTTCCGGATTACGTCGCAGCCTTGAAG
The DNA here is from genome assembly GCF_024734895.1 of Paenibacillus spongiae. Lineage (NCBI taxonomy): Bacteria > Bacillati > Bacillota > Bacilli > Caryophanales > Paenibacillaceae > Paenibacillus > Paenibacillus spongiae. The sequence continues at coordinate 7,469,458 of NZ_CP091430.1, read as the reverse complement.
CGATTCTACGAGACGGGCGTGCGGAGCCGAACGGCTCTGTTCACCGGCACACAGGTGCTTACTCAAATCTTGGGCGCGTTCATCAACGTGGGATCCATTCCCGTCGTCTACCATCTGACGTTCGTCAAACCGCAGCCGGGCATCATGTCGCGGCTGCTTGCCAATGCGATGAACCGGGGGTTCGGAGGTGCGATATTCTGGTCGCCTTATTTTGCGGCGATGACGCTCGTCACCTCCGCGCTGTCGGTCTATTGGTCGTCCGTTCTTCCTTATTTGCTCGGTTTGTCGCTGATTAGCGTCCTGGTCAGCCTGGCCGTCGATTTCCGGGGAATTCGTATGAAGGAAGATCCGCCTGATGATGAAGCTGTGCATCCGAGCGATGAGATACCCAGCGCGAGCCGTGATCATGCCAGGTTTCCGATCGGACTTGGCATCTATCTGATTGCAGCCATTGCCATCATCTTACTGCTGGAGCGGCTGGTCAACCTGCCCATGGTTCTGATCACCTGCATGGCCGCTGTCTTCTTCCCGTTGATCTGGTGCTTGGCGAAGGGGGCCATGACGACGTACCGGCAAGGACTGGCGAATCATGTGAAGGTAACGCTTCCGGCTCTGCAGAAGGAGATTACGCTGTTTCTGGCGGCCGGTTTCTTCAGCGGCTCGATTGGCGCGACCGGGTTCGGGGCCTATGTGCCCGAAGTGCTGGAGAAGATTCCTCTTCCGATCTCCTTATCGTTCTCGATATTCACGATCGCTCTCATTACACTAACCTCGTTGATCGGTCTGCATCCGATTGTGCCGGTCACGATTCTTGCTACGGGAATCGACCCGTTGGCCGTTCACATCAGCCCGGTATATTTCGCTATTCTATTGCTTGGCAGCTGGGGCATATCGAATCCGATCTCACCGGCCTCCGCGGTAAATAATCTGCTGGCGGGCATGGTGAAGAAGCCGGTGTTCGAGCTCGCCGGGCCGAATTATAAATACGCCGCCGCTATGGCGCTCGTGCTGCTTCTCTATGTGGCTGCCGTGTTTTCCTAGTCAGCCGAATCCAACTGATAATCAACCATCGTGTTATATATTTACCTTTACGAATAGGGCATCCTCATGTTGAGGATGCCCTAAAATCCGTGTAGTAATCTTCAGCGGGATTCGGTCTCAGAAATATTCCTTACATTTCCGAACATGCGCCGGTCATATCCTTGTTTTCAACCAGCAGCAAGAGGAGATCACAATGCCCATGCTTATTTTTGCAAATTTATTCCTTGACTGGAATATTCCTTATAGTGCATAATCGATTTAAGGGAGGTTCATTACATGAATAGCACAACTTTCACTGCACTTGCCGAACCCAACCGGTTGCATATAATCGAACTTCTGCGGGATGGCGGACCGCTCACAATCGGGGAAATTGCTGTCCGTTTGGAAATGAATCAACCTCAGACATCAAAACATGTCCGTGTACTCAGTGAGGTAGGGATTGTAGAGGTAGAGCCGGCCGCTAATCGGCGAATCATTAAATTGCGCTCCGAGCCGTTTCAACAACTCGACAGCTGGCTGGAATCTTTTCGCTCCATGTGGGAAGACCGGCTGGATCGGCTGGATGATTACTTGCGTGAGATACAGGCTCAAGGCAAAGATTCAGATTAACCCTGATTTTCAGGCGTATAAGCGTTCATCTTCCATGGGAGGAAACGGACTGCTTTTTACCCATAACGTGTTCTAAACAAAAGGAGGAAATAATGATGGCAGAAAACCGTGTAACGGAAAGCGGATTGATGATTTCCCGTGTCTTCGACGCCCCTCGTGAGCTGGTATTCAAAGCTTGGACGGAGCCGGAGCGATTGGCGCAATGGTGGGGGCCGAAAGGCTATGAATTGAAAATCGCCAAGCTGGATCTGCGCCCGGGCGGCATGTTCCTTGGCAGTCAGCGCTCGCCTGAAGGGCACGTGATGTGGGGCAAGTTCGTCTATCAAGAAATCGTTGCGCCCGAGAAGCTGGTCTTTATTCAATCGTTCTCCGATGAAGAAGGCAATACGATCCGGGCCCCATTCAGCGGAACGTGGCCGCTCGAGGTCATCAATCACTTAACGTTAACGGAAGACTTAGGAAAAACAACCCTTACGCTTAAAGGCGGTCCTTATAACGCTGCGGATGAAGAGCGTGTAACGTTCGAAGGCATGCGTCCGCATGTCCAACAAGGTTTTGTCGGAACCTTCGATCAGCTCGATGCTTTCTTGGCGAAGACCTAAGCGCAACGATCAAGCAATGCTACGCTGCGAAACTATAATCTTTGGGAAGGAGAGAGACAGTTATGAACCAGGAAGTAACGACATTTATCGAAAGCATCAATCAACCTTGGCAGGTCGAGGTATGCAATCAACTGCGTCAGATGATCCATCAGTCCATTCCGGACGTGGAAGAGCGTATACAATATAAGAAACCGCATTTTTTGAAAAACGGCAAGTACGCCGCGGTAATCACGCCTTCCAAGGACGCTGTTGCCTTCATGATCATGAATGCGGCTGAGCTTGAACTGCCGAAAGGTCAATTCGACGGTCCCCCTGAGAGAAAATGGATCAAAATTCGCGAAGGTCAATCTCCTGATTATGATATGTTGTCCGGCCTGCTTGTTCAGGCTTCCAGCACATTATAATGCTTGATTCATCAAGGACTCGATGCCGCTGTTCCAATAAAAGTCGCCCTCCAACTGGGCGGCTCTTTATTTTTTAGTGGGAAATTAGACACAGGAAAAAATGTGATTGACAGCTTAAGAGGTAAACATATATATTGTTTGTGTATTTATAAGGATTTAGTTGTATTTGATTGGGATTGGCGGTCTGAAATCATCAAGTTGCTTCAGCAAACGTCTTTTTGATATTTAACGGACTCGACGAAGGGTTGTTAGTTCAAAACTGAACAGGAGTGATTCCAATGAGTGAGAAAGTATTGCTGATTTTGGCTGATGGCATGCGTCCCGATAGTTTCGAGAAGTCCGGCCATCCGTTCATTGAAGAAATGAAAGCGGCAGGCAGCTATACCCTGGAAGCGCAAACGGTAATGCCAAGTGTTACTTTGCCATGCCATATGTCGCTGTTTCACAGTGTCCCCCCAGAGCGTCACGGTATATTGGAAAACATCTATACGGCACAGGTGCGTCCTATAGCAGGACTCTTTGAACAGCTTTCAGCGAATCACAAAGTATGCGGATTGTTCCACAACTGGTCGGAGCTCCGCGATCTGGCTCGTCCCGGGTCATTGGCCCACAGCTGTTTTATTTCGGGAGGGACCTATACCTACGAGGCTTCCAACAAGATGTTGACCGACAAGGCGATCGAATACATCAATGAACAATTACCCGACTTCACTTTCTTGTACTTGGGGCTTGTCGATGAAATCGGACACCGGCATGGCTGGATGTCGGATGAATACATTCAATCCGTCTATGATTCATGGGAATGCATTGAGAAAGCGGTACGCGCGATCCCGGAAGATTATACGATCATCGTCACCTCGGACCATGGCGGGCACGACCGCAGTCATGGAACGAATATGCCTGAAGATATGACAATACCAATCCTGATGAAAGGGAGATCGTTTGCTCCCGGGAAGCTCATTCCGAGCGCCAATATCATCGACATTGCGCCGACCATAACGAAGCTTCTTGATGTACAGAGCAACAAAGATTGGGAGGGCCAAAGCCTGATTTAGCATGTTGGAAGGGACTTATTCGAATTCATGTTCCAAGGGGCTATCGAGTCGAACGAAAGGATCGGGCAGTAGACAAAGGGCGCCAACAAGTCGCCCTTTGTTATTTCCTCAGGTTCATTGCTATCTTCCTGAATGTGCTGCAGAATGGTTTTCTAAACCTTCCTCAACACCATCCACCACTTATCATCATAAGAAGGCATCTTGACTTCTTCCAATCCCAGATTGGCCTCTTTGATCCATTCTCGGGCCAGGTTAATGTATGCGCTATGGAAATCCGATGAGTATCCCAATTCTTCATAACCGGCATAGGTACAATTATCGAAAATCATATAGCCGCCTTTTTTCAACAAGCGATTGCACGTATCGATGATATGGATGAAGGGCTCATATGCGGCATCCTTTAATTCTCCGCTGTTATGATACGACATGACCGCCTGAAGCAGCTGCGGTTCGATCGTCCACCAGTTGTTATTGACCGTGTCGATGCCTTCTATTCCGGCGATGATCGTCTGAATGATATCGTTAAGGGCATGGTGAAAGGCGATAACCTCGAATGATTCCTCGCTATAATAGTTCAGAATATTCGCGCCGTCATCTTGAATGATCTCGACATCTACCTGCATCCCTTGTGTCTTCTCGCGAAAGTTCATGGTGAGTTCGTTATTTAAATTGGCGGTCACGTATTTCCCGCCTTGGCCTGCAGAGTAAGCGTTCAGCGCTTTAGGGATATAAACAATATCTCCGGCACCCACCTCGAAAACGCTCGCATTGCGCGGAAGACCCCGATCCTCGAAGATATTGTACCAAGAAGCGGTGTAGTAGAATTCGAGCAACTCGTGACTCATTTCTCCCGAAAGATTAATCGGAACGCTAATAACTTGATTCAATCGCTCCCGTAATTCGTTTGCGCTGAGTTCACCCATTCGGCGAATAGCCTCCGGCGAAAACTCCTTTTGCAGATGCGCTTTAAACTTTCCCGATGCCATTTGCTTGGCTAGCTCATCCGTATTCATCGTCTACACCCTTCCTACAGCTATTATTGTGCATGCTCGTCAAAATAACTATTGAACGTGGAAGCCAGTCAGATGTCCATCTAGATTGGAAAAATTATACTTTATTAAGGGGGGACGAACAAGAAGTTTTTGTGCCGCCTGCCAATCCATATGTTTTGTATACAGCCATTCCTTTATAACTTCACTTTGATAAGTCTGGTCACTTATTTTACAAATAATGTTATTCTCTTTGCGAGGCATATCGGTCTATCTCCAGATCTCAGCGGCTATCGACCGTTTTCACGGCAATATAGATTAAATATTTCTCTGATGGATGCCGAAATCTATATAATATAATAAAATATGGTATACATGATAGATGGACACACATGAACTCTTGAGGAAATGGCCAAACCGAAGCACATATTTTTTTCAATTTGGATAAAGGAAAACAAGCCTTCATGGAGAATGTACAAGTGACTCTACTCTCCTCCTTTGTTTTTGTGTATAGTCAACCAATTATTTTCCAGATTAAGGTTTATGACTTTTTTAGAATTATATAGCCATGAACTGGGGAGAAAATCAGATGAAATCATCTAATGCTGAGGAGTTCGAACAATCTTTGCAGCAAGAGCTCGAGGAGACTTTGCGGGAACAGCAAGGGATGACCTTTCGTTTTGCGAGAATAGAGGATCGTTTTATTCACACCTATTGCGAAGGAAGATTATTACATAAATTAGGCTTATCTTCTGCAGCTGTTGTGGGTCGGGAACTCAAGGAATTCTATCCAATCGAGATGGCAATCGAAAAAGAGGTTTATTATCATCGTGCATGGAATGGCGAAGAGGATGTATCCTATGAAGGCGAGATTAACGGAACCTACTATCTGGCGTCGTTAAGACCGGTGCGGCGGGATGGGAAAGTCGTCGAGGTCATCGCATCAAGCGTGGATATTTCGGAACGCAAGAGAGCCGAGGATGAATTGAAATCAACGAAAGATTTGTTGGAATCATTGATCGGAAACTCGGCCGATGGCATATGCGTTACAGATGTTGATGGCAATGTGATCAGGGTGAATCGTGCTTTCGAGGAAATATACGGCTGGTCTGAGGAAGAGCTGGTCGGAACACATCTCCCGATTTTCACCGGAGACTCCAATGACGAGCTCCGTATGATTTCAGACAAGCTGCAATCGGGGGAAAACATCGTGAACCTGCAGACGATCCGGCAGCGGAAGGATGGCGAATGCATTCATGTCTGTGTCACCATATCCCCCATTAAGAATGCTGAGGGCAGCGTTGTTGCATTAGCCGGAATGACCAGAGATATTTCCGAGCGAAAACGAAACGAAGAGTTCTTTCGAAAGGCCGATAAACTGAACGTAGTCGGACAATTGGCCGCCGGATTGGCGCATGAAATTCGCAACCCGTTAACTTCATTGCGGGGGTTTATCCAATTAATGCGAACAGGCGGCACAGGCAAGCCGGAGTATTATGATATTCTGATCTCGGAATTGGATCGGATCAATAATATCGTCAACGAGTTTTTAATTATTGCCAAGCCGCATGCCGCAAGCTTCCGAACGAACGATATCATCCATATCCTGTCCAATGTCGTTACTTTGTTGGAAGCCCAAGCAGCCATGAATAATATCCAGATTTACTTGGAGACAGAAGATGACCTCCCTCAACTGGAATGCTCCGAATTAGAAATCAAGCAGGTGTTCATCAACCTCTTAAAGAATGCGATCGAGGCTATGCCGGGTGGCGGAGAAATTCGAATCGTGGCCGCCGTACAGCATAATGAGTTTCTTATTCGTATCATCGATCAGGGAGACGGCATTCCCGAGAGTCAAATTCCCCGGCTAGGGGAGCCCTTCTATACGACGAAAGAAAAAGGAACGGGACTGGGTCTGATGATGTGCTACAAGATCATTAACGACCATCAAGGGCGGATCGCCATCGAGAGTATTGTCGGCAAAGGAACAACATTCGAAATCATTCTGCCGCTGAACAGAAAATGTTAAAAGGCCTCCGGCTTGAAATGTGGTAGGATAGAGGTAATCTTTCTAATGAGGTGAAGTGGATGGCATTCCGTATCGTTCGAGGTATTTAGTCGTCGGGCTGGGTCAAAACGCGTACCAGCTATCAAGGGCGAACTATGCCCTTTTGATCACCTCTCAACGACAACTTCGAACGGTGCCCATTGTCAACGCTTGCGTGAAAGCCAAGGGACACCAAAGGACTTTCTGGAACTCGGGACTGATGAATAATCAGGGCTCCTGCTTCAGCGTTCCTGAGCATCCCTTGGCTTCTTTATCATCTCATGGAGAGGATTTGAGGATCAATGAACGAGTTGGAATATAAGCATTTCTACGATCGTGTAGGGAAATTAAACGGTTGGGACTTTAGTAAAGTGAAATGCGTAGCAGAAGGCGTATTGTGGGATTTCTATCATGAAGTTTCCCGGCGGTGCAGGAAGTCGGACTTCTTGCTCGACATCGGAACAGGCGGAGGGGAACAGCTGCTGTCGATTACCGAAGCTGCCTTGCTGCTGGTAGGGATCGATCAATCGGCCGGAATGATTGAGACGGCGAACGATAACTTGGCGAAGGCAAGGAAAGATAATGTGCGCATGCTGCAAATGGATGCGGAGCGGATTGATTTTCCAAGAGGCTTCTTCAATGTAGTATCCTGCCGGCATTCCCCCTTTAGCGCAAGCGAAGCAGCCAAAGTTTTAACCGAGGATGGACTATTCCTGACGCAGCAAGTAAGCGAAGACGATAAAATCAATCTCGCGCAAGCCTTCGGAAGAAGACAGGCCGATGACGGTGCTAATGACGGGACGCTAAAAAATAAATATATCTCCGAATTGCAGGAAGCGGGATTCCGCGATATCCAGTCCTATGACTATGATGCTGTGGAATATTACGAAACGTACGAGGATCTCATCTTCCTGTTGAAGCACACGCCGATCATTCCGGGATTCGGACAAGATGAGAATGACTTTGCGGTACTGGAGCAATTCATACGAGACAATCAAACGAGCAAGGGCATACGGACCAATGCCAAGCGATTCATGATCATCGCAAGAAAATAGGGAGAGAGGCTGCAGCGGTTTTTGAACAGGCACGCGTGCAGAGTAAGATTGCCCATCCCCGGCTAGGCGCACTGGGAGATCAACGAATAACGGCGAAGCCAGCCCTGAACATAACGAGGTTCAGGGCTGATTCTGTCTCTCTTCCTACGCACCGTGATATTTGCGGAATATCAAGCGGCATTGTATAGTAGAACGAATAATAAGGAATGGAGAACCTGATATTATGTCTAACTTGCCTAATTGTCCTACATGTAATTCGGAATACACGTACGAGGATGGAAGCCTCTTTGTTTGCCCGGAATGCGGCCATGAATGGAGCTTGGAATCCGAGACCGGCAGCGGCGAGGATGCGAAGGTGGTCAAGGATGCCAACGGAAATGTCTTGAGCGATGGCGACTCCGTCACGGTCATCAAGGATCTCAAAGTAAAAGGAAGCTCATCGGTCGTCAAAATCGGAACGAAGGTGAAAAATATCCGTTTGGTTGACGGCGATCATGATATTGATTGCAAAATCGACGGTTTCGGCGCGATGAAGCTGAAATCCGAATTTGTGAAGAAGATTTAGCAGCTGCAGTAACCCTCTTGAATTCCCCAATCGATCAGCGGATGCCATCCCGACAAGTTCAACGGAACGGGGTGGCATCCGCTGCAATGCCACGTGTATGCCCTTCCCCTTGTCATGGATTTCATCGAGCAATTTTCATAAACATGTGATAACATGTGTACGATCAAAATCAGGCTCCTTAGAGGGTGAAACCATGTCGATCCGCATAAAAATATTATTGTCTTTTACGGGCATGCTTGTCATCAGCCTGCTGTTCATCTTGTTAACCGCGAGTCTGTATACGATCGCATCCACAGGGGATGTCCAGAGCTTCCGGGATATCTATAAGGTCCATTATCAGATCAATCCGTTGACGAAAGAAGGGGAGTCGATTTTCTTAGAACTGAAATATTTGGCTAAGAATGACCCCGATGAGCTTCAGAACAAAGAATTGCTGCATGAATACGATTTTAAGCTTAAAGTGGAACAGTCCGGTCTCTACGTCAGGCGCGAGAACGAGCAAATCTTCGAATCGCTGACATTCAATCAGCCCGGTCTAGCCCAAGCATTGCCGCTCTATGATTTGAGCAACAATCAGATTCGCAGCACCTTCAACATCGGGGAACGGTTCTATGCGTATGCGAAGTTTGATTACCGCTATTCGGACGGAGCCAAGGGAAGCGTGTTCGTCATTCGGGAACGGAGTCCATTCGCTGAGCTCACGCGCAGGCTGCTGCCCGTTCTCTCGCTCTTGTTGATCGGCGTGCTGATCATTGCCAACCTATTGTTGTACCGCTGGATTACGCGGAGCGTTATTAAACCGTTGGGCCTGCTCAGAAGCTCTGCGGAACGGATTAAGGAGGGCGACCTTCAATTTAAGCTGGATTTGAATTCGAAGGACGAGGTGGGTCAGCTGAATGACGCATTCGAGAGCATGCGGAGAAGGCTGCAGGAGTCCGTGGATTTTCGTTTGCAGGATGAAGAGAACCGTAAGGAGCTGATCTCGAATATCTCCCATGATCTGCGGACGCCGCTTACAACGATTAAAGGGTACATTGAAGGCATTCGGGACGGCGTCGCCAATACGCCGGAGAAGATGGAGAAGTACGTCAATATTATTTATACGAAAGCTGCAAGCATGGATAGGATGGTCGATGAATTATTCTTATATTCCAAGCTCGATTTGAATCAAGTGCCATTCGTATTCGAAGCGGTCGATATCGTCAAATTTCTGGATGATTGCATCGATGAACTGCGGTATGACCTGGAGGACCAGGGCGTAGCCGTTGATTGGGATTACGCTGCAAGAGAAGCGGTCATGGTCTCCGTAGACTTGGAAAAGTTAAAGCGTACGGTCGTGAACATCATTGATAATGCGCTGAAGTATATGGATAACGAGCAGAAGAAATTAGCGGTTTCCCTTCAGGTGGAGTCCGAATGGATAACGATTGCGTTCAAGGATAACGGCATCGGGATCCCGGAAGAGGCGCTTCCTCATATCTTCGAACGATTCTACCGCGCGGAGCCTTCCCGGAACGTATCGACAGGCGGCAGCGGCCTCGGGCTTGCCATCGCCCGCCAAATTATTGAAGGGCACGGCGGTACCATATGGGCGGAAAGCAAGCCGGGCGCAGGGACAAGTGTATGGATTAAGCTGAAACGAATGACAAGCGAAGGAGCGCATAAACGCGATGACTCGAATCCTGATTATTGAAGATGAAACGACAATTGCGCAGCTGGAGCGGGATTATTTTGAACTGAACGGCTTCTCCGTCGATTTATGCCACCGCGGGGATGAAGGACTGCAGCGTGCGCTTCAAGAAGACTACAATCTCATTATCGTCGATCTGATGCTGCCGGGGCTCGACGGGTTCGAATTATGCCGTCATATCCGCGAAGTGAAGGAAGTCCCCATCCTTGTCGTGTCTGCGAAGAAGGAAGAGATCGATAAGATTCGCGCATTCAATCTGGGGGCGGACGATTACATTACGAAGCCGTTCAGTCCAAGCGAACTGGTCGCCCGGGCGAAGGCGCATCTGACCCGGTACGAGCGGCTGCTCGGCAAGCACAAGCCTGCAGACCGGGATGAGATCCACATTCGCGGACTTCATATCGATAAGGCCTCGCGCAGAGTATTCGTACGAGGAGAAGAGGCTGCGATCACGACCCGCGAATTCGATCTGCTCGTATTCCTCGCCAGCCATCCGAACCGGGTGTTCGGCAAAGAAGAGCTCTTCGAGCGCATCTGGGGGATGGATTCGAGCGGGGATATCGCAACGGTCACGGTGCATATCCGCAGGCTTCGGGGAAAGCTGGAGGCCGATCCGTCGAACCCGCAATATATCGAGACGGTCTGGGGAGCGGGATACCGGTTTACGGTGTAATCCGAGGGTGGCGGATTGTTTTAGAAAATGTAATCTTCTGTTTCTTTTTTGTTAATAAATTGTCTCTTCGGAGTTTCTTTCTACCCTCTATTCTATAGATATAGGCAACAACCAACGATAGAGGAGGAATTCCAATATGAACCCTATTTCCAAAAAAGTCGCAGCAATCCTGACAATTGCAGCCTTAGGGGCAGCTTCGCTGCCGAGCGTGGCAACGAATGTACAAGCAGCATCAGTATCCCAGCTTTCCGACCAAGAGATTCAAGCGGCCGTTAAAGAGCTGAATCGGCTTGGCATTATGGAAGGCTATTTGAATAAAATGAATGAAAATAACCAGCTCACCCGCGCTGAACTGGCCAAATTGGTGTACAAAACCTTCGATCTGAAAGATAAGGCCGAGCAGCCGGCTGAGCTTACGGATGCGAATCCGAAAGCCTGGTATTACGATTACGCGGCTGAAGTCGTCGGTTTAGGAATCATGCAAGCCGAGAACGGCGCGTTTAATCCGCAAGGAGCCGTAACGGACGACGAGCTCGTTCAAGTCGTGGCCAAGGCGCTCCAGCGCGATGTGAAATCCGTCCAGCACTGGATGGAAGCCTTCTATACGGCTGGCAGCACCGTATCCCGCGGGGAGACGGCCCACTTGCTCCATACCGCCCGTCAAGCGATTCCTTCCGAGAATGCGAAGATTACAAACGTGAGATCGCTCAATGCCATTACGCTGATCGTAACCTTCGATAAGCCGCTGACGGCGGCCGATGAAGCGTTCGCCAAGGCGAAGGAGGATTTCGTCTTCAGCAGCGGTCTGACATTGACGAATATGCCGCGTCTGAAGACGGGCTCGGTCTCGACCTATATCGTTCCGACATCCGTTCAGCAGCCGGGAATGACGTATACGCTCACCCATAAAGGCAAGAAAGCAGGCTCCTTCGAGGGAATCGGAACGAAATTGGAGATGACAGAGGCAAGACAGGTCGCGGGCGATACGTTCGAGCTTGAATCGTTGAAGGGGAGTGGCGTCGTTGACTACGGATATGTCATCGCAGCCTACAGCGGCGGCCGCGGCGAGAATGCATTCGTCCTGAACGACCGTGAACAGGCGAATGGGACGACCTATCAAGTCATTCCGTCGATGCAGGCTAGACAAGTGACGATTACGCCGGAGAACGGACAGCCGATCGTGGCCAAGTACGTACCGTTCACGCAATCGACGGACGGGAAGCAGGAGCCGAAATTCCGTCTGCCGGAAGGACAAAAGCTAATCCCTGGTGTAAAATATACCGTAACATCGGACTGGGCGAATGTGGCGAATGCTTCGTTCGTAGCCAAGGCATTCGAGCCGCTGCAAATTACGGGCGCTGAAGCCGTAAGCGAGACTTCGATCCAGGTCGCTTTGGCGCAGGATCCGGGCGATGAACTATTCTCCGGCCGCAGTGTTGTTCTAACAGCTCCGAATGGCGACAAGCTTACTGCAACGTACAAGTATTCCAGCCGTAAAGGCGCTGTAGGCGTATTCGATATCGCAGACAAGGGGGCCATGAGCGCGGGTACGGCATACACCGTGACGCCTGCCGGCGAGTGGGCGACTGCCTCTGCGGTAACCGTAACGATGGAATAAACGAAGCTGAAGCGGCGGCTTATACTGAAGCGGTTCCCCAAGATAAGATCAGCAAGCTAAAGGTGGAGATTATCATGAGGAAATGGCTGATGCTGGCACTAGGCTGCATATTCGTCCTTCAGGGCTGTGTCTCGAACGACAGGAAAGAGCCGGAAAGACAGGAGGTACCTATGGATAAACAACTTATTCAAGCATCTGAGCGCGGCGAGATCGAAACGATCGCCAAGCTGATTCAAGAAGGCGCCAATGTCAATGCACAGGATGCTAAGGGAAGAACCGCAACGATGATCGCGACATACAATAACGATGCCGCGACGGTGAAAGTCCTGATTGAAGCGGGTGCGGATGTGAACATCCAGGACGATATGAAGAACAGCCCCTTCCTGTATGCGGGTGCCGAAGGGTACTTGGAAATCCTGAAGCTTACCATCGGCGCGGGCGCGGATCCTTCGATTACGAACCGGTATGGAGGAACGGCCCTGATCCCTGCCTCGGAGCACGGTTATGTGGATGTGGTCAAGGAGCTTCTCACGAATACGGATATCAATGTCAACCACATCAACAACCTGGGCTGGACAGCTCTGATGGAAGCCGTCATCTTGAATGACGGCGGCGAGAAACAGCAGCAAACGGTGCAATTGCTTATTGATCATGGTGCGGATGTGAACATCCCGGACAACAATAAGGTAACGCCCTTGCAGCATGCGCAAGTGAAGGGCTTCAAAGAGATTGAACAAATCCTGCTGAAAGCAGGAGCTAAATAGCGTGTTATGGAATATAAGAGGGGAAGTTTCCGCATGAGAAATCGGCGGGGGCTTCCCCTCTATTACTTTTGTTGCTTGCCGTAAATCGTGCTGCGGTGACTTTGGACTGGGCGTCGGCCTACGCGTGATCAACGTCATGCCACACCCCGAGCTGGAAGCTGCGTGCAGTGCGAATAGAGTCTGCTGGATTCTCATTGCTCAACTCTAATGCTTGGGATAAACTTGTATCTGCGTATATCCTTTTTTGTATCATTATGTATGCTTTGGTTTGTATCATACTGGCTTTACACGCATTGGAGAGACGTCCAAGCCATTTCTAACGGGAGGTTGCTATGAATACAAGACCGGAGCCGGATGAATACCTGCCGGCAGCAGAGCGATACATTCAGTTGGTGCCTAACGGGAATTTGATCGAAATCATGCGCTCCCAGCTCGCCCAATCGCTGTATATGCTGAAGGATTTGTCGGACGAACAGGCCATGTACCGCTACGCCGAGGGCAAGTGGTCCCTCAAAACGGTTGTCGGACATATTGCCGATGTCGAGCGCTTATGGAATTATCGCATTCTTCGGATCGCACGCGGCGATGCACGGGAGCTGGCGGGTTATGACCGCGACACCTTCGCAGAGCTGGCGCCCTTCGAGCATCTCTCCTTGGCCGAAGTGCTGCACGATCTGTCGGCGGTCCGCGAATCGACGCTAACGCTTATCGGTCATCTAGAGGAGGAAGCTCTTCTGCGCCGGGGGGAGTTCAATGGCCACCCCTTGTCCGCACGCGCCGCCGCATTCGTTATCGCGGGTCATGAAAGGCATCATATGAATGTGATTAAAACGAAATATCTATCGTTGTAGGGCATGAATCGATATGAGTGGAACGAATGAAGGACATACACGTTAGGGGGTACTTCGCTTGCATACGAAGACAAGCTTGATGCGGCAGCTGGAGAACGCGGGAATTGAACGGACAGGGACCTTGCTGGTGCATTCATCCATGAAAAGCATCGGAGATGTGGAGGGTGGAGCCGACACAGTCCTGGATGCGCTATCGGAATATATGCAGGATGGACTGCTCGTTCTGCCGACGCATACCTGGTCCTATATTAATGCGGACAACCCTGTATTCGATGTGGAGACCTCGCCTGTCTGCGTAGGCATATTGCCGGAGCTGTTCCGTCAGCGGCCCGGAGTGCTGCGTTCGAACCATCCGACGCACTCGGTAGCCGCTTTGGGCAAGGACGCGGCTTCCTTCATCGAAGGAGCCGAACGTTACGATACTCCCTGTCACCGGCTATCCGCTTGGGGGAAGCTCCTTGACCGAAAGGCAACGATATTGCTGGTAGGCGTCGATCAGCGCAGGAATACGTTCATTCACGGTATTGAGGAATGGATGGACATCCCGGGAAGATTAACCGACGGCCACCAGCAGCTGTATACGGTGCTAAGCAGCGGGAGTAAGATATCGGTGCCGTCGCGAAGACATCACGGGCTGTCATGGTCCGAGCATTTCTGGAAAGTGGAGAAGCTGCTCGAGCAGCAGGGCGCCATCTACCGCGAGCCGTTCGGCGATGCTCCGACGTGGGTGTGCGATACGGTGAGATTGATGGAGATCCTCTCCGGTATGCTGCGGGATAACCCTGATTTATTCTCGGATAATGAACCATTAAAGGAGGAAGTCCGATGAGCTCTTCCGCATTCAAACCGCTGGAGACGGTGATCCGTATTCCGGGGCTGCAGCGCAAGCTGACCATTATGCAAATTACGGACAGTCATCTGACGGAAGCCGATGAACGGGATGACGACAGGGTGCGGGAGCTGGCTGCCGGGAGAACGGATGTCTTTCGCCGGAGCGGATCTCCAGGCACGCTCCAGTTACTAGCAGAGCAAGTGCGGCTTAGCAATGAACTGCAGGTGGATTACACCGTCTTTACCGGCGATATCATTGACTTTCCTACAGAGGCCAATTTCGATCAGATGGACCGGATTTACAGCGGACTGAGCTCACCTTACCTGTATACGGTGGGCAATCATGATTGGAATTTCCCATTCACCGGCGAACGCGATGAAGTTCGGACGGAGGCTTATCCGAAATTCAGCAAGTGGGCGAAGCATGTGCCGGGCTGCGAAATCGGGGAGCTGGACGGGGTTACGATCATTGCGGTCGATAACAGCACGTATCAGTTGAAGGCGGAGCAAGTTAAGCGGATCCAGGAGATCGCGGATCAGGGGCCTTGCCTGTTGTTCATGCACATTCCGGTTGCGATTCCCAGCCTCATTCCCGATGTGGTCTCGGTATGGCGGGCGCCAATCGTGATGGGAGCCGATGAGCAGGACCTGGAACGGCATAACGCAGCCGACCTTATGGCAACCGAGAGCACCGCTTCCTTCTGCCGGTGGGTGAATGAGAGCGACTCCGTATATGGTGTATTCTGCGGCCATGTACACTTTCCTCATCAGGACGCCTTCTCTACCGGGAGGCATCAATATGTGACGCCGCCGGGCTTCGAAGGCGGGTGCAGATTGATTACTCTACTGCCGGGTTGAGGCCCGAGAGACAGCAGCGGAGATGCGGCAGCTGGAAGACCGAAGAAGGGCGTAACAGCCTCGGAGTCGTGTGCCGCGACCGGTGAACTGTAGCTGTAAGACCGCAAAAGGGCGTTACAGCCCGCCGAACCGGTGGTATCATCCCAAACCAAAAAAGCGCCCAAGACCGCGTGAAGTCTTGGGCGCTTTTGTGCGTATCACATGAAGTTACTGAACTGCAGCGAAGGGATTCGCGCCCTTCGGCAGCAATTCGCCAAAAGTAAATGTATACGTAGGGAAGCCGGCTGCATAAGGCGCAATTTCATACTGCTGGTAGAAGATGGCCAGACCGCCTTCTTTGACGTAGAAGTCAGGCTTATCCTTCAGCCCGACGGCTTCGACCTCGAAGGGTTCCTTCTTCATCTTCTCCTTCAGCTTGCTGTCTAGTGTCTGCTTATAGTTCGGAGCCGACTTCAGCAGGTCGCCCAATTCGATCTGCTTTCCGTCCTTAAGCGAGAACGTAAGCCCTTCGCGCACGGTAATGCCATGGGCTCCGCCTGTGTAGCTGTATTGATCGATTACGATGCTGAGCACGCCTTCCCGGTTGAAGGTCACCGCATAGTTTTGCTGAAACCCATACTTCCTCTCCACTTTGCCGTCTCTCTGACCGGCCTGCTTCTCGCTGGCCGCTGCGAAACTCTCCGCTTTCTGCTTGAGCACGGCATTGATGGCCTGCTGTGCTTCCTCTGTCAGACCGCTAACGTGCGGGTAGCCAATTACAATAGAGGCGTTGTTATTGCTTTTGTCGAGCGATTCCGACGTAATCCGAATATCGTTCATGACCCGTTTGCTGATGTCGAGCGATTTCTGGGCAGGATTGTACACCCCTTGGAAGCCCAAATAATCATTCAACAGCTTAAATGGCACATACAAGCGACCGTCCATAATCTTGGCTTCGTCGCTCGTATTGCTGTACAAATAATATCCGTTCAGGTTCGTTGCCACGCCGTACTCCGAAACCTCCAGATTGAGCTTCGTAGAACCGGTACCTGCCGTGTACGTTCGCGTGACGGAATTATAGCTGATCGAGTAGCCGAACGTATCCCGCAGAACCGTAAGTGGAATCATCGTATTGCCATTCAGTGCCTTCCCCTGCTGGGACAACGTCTTCCCATTATATTTCAGTACGACGGAAGGCTGCTGCGCGCTCTGCTTCGCAGCGGTTGAAGCTGCGGAAGCGGCGTATGTAGAAGTCGCTTCCGTGAGACTTGTCCCTCCAAGCAGTATGCTGGCGGCCAATACGGCTGAGCTCCATTTCATCCCTTTGTTCATGATGATTCTCCTCTCCAAAATTTCTCCAAATCTCAACAGCCCATGTCGATTCATTATTCACATAGAATGGTTTACGTAGCACCTATTTCTAATTATACATAGGGGGTTAGAGATAGGTTTACAAACCAGTTACAAGTTATTACCCGGATGAGGTATGACCGGATCAACCATTTATACTGCAAAGGCGTGAAGCTGCAAGTCATTGTTTCGAAGGTGATCGGCGTTCACCGGTTTCCGACAAGGCGGCCGTTCAAGCCGGCAATCGGAAGAGGCCTTTAGGGCCTCTTTTTAAGCTTATTGAATGTAAGACGTTTCACGCGTGCAAATTTCGATAAGGTCTATGGAAGAAACCACCTTCCTCATCAAGGACGGTCCAAGCTGTTTCAACAGGTGTCCGATTTGCTTGATCAAACGGGGGTCAACATGGCGGAAACCGCGCCGCTCCAAGCCGCAGACGAAAAATGATAGGCGAATGGAAAAAGGTTATATGCTGCGGCATCGCGTTCGATTGCCGTTCATTGCCGTGTGCGGACGGCGGTTCCGGTCAATCTTACGAATTGATAGGCAAGCGAATTTTAAATCTTGTTGGGCCTCGGAACGCGGATATACAATGGCCTCACATTCAAGCCGCATGCCGGCAAGGAAAGGGGATGGAGCGTTGCTTGCAGCGTTTCGAACATTAAATCGTCATCCGGGCCTTGCGATATACCCGATTGCGCTCGACTTCTTCGGCTTTGTCCTGGGCGTGCTGCTCATCGGTTTCGGCGGCGATTCCGGGTTGTCGTTTCAGATCGTTCTCGGAATGGGATTGCCTTCGGTTCATCACGCGCTGGATGCCCCCTTGTTCGCGAACGGGATGAATCTGCTCGGCTCGACCGTCAAGCCCGCCTATGCGCTCCCGATTGTGGCAGCGATGCTGCTCCTATCGGCCTTCGCGCAAGGGGGATATATCGCGGCGCTGCGGCAGATCGCGGAGGGGAAGCGGGTCGCCTTCACGCAATATCTGCGATATGGAAGAGACTATTGGCTTCGCTTCGCCTTGTTTAACGCGATCGTGTACCTCGGCAAGATGAGCTGCGTCATGATCGGCGCGATTCTATTCGCGAATATCGGACCGGCGGCCGCGTTCATTCTATTCGTCATCTTGAGGGTCTTATACGCGTATGCGGAATTTACGCTCATCGTCGATAATGCGCGGTTGGTCGAGGCCTTCCGGAACAGCTTCCGCTATATGAAGCAATGCTTCGTTCCGACCGTCTTGACAATGTCGGTCATGTTCGCCGCGGCAGGCTTGATCGGCATGCTGGTTCAGTGGGCATGGACGCCGGCCGTCGTCGCGCTTGGCATCGTCGTTTACGGTTACGTCATGAGCGGCATTCAATTGTCCTTGATGCTTCTTCTACAGCAGGCGCGCCAAGATCACGTGTCCTACATGCATATGTAAACAAACGGAGGGATTTCATCGTGGCCAGCATTTCATTTCATCATGTCTATAAGAAATACGGCAATAAAGATACCGCGGTCGACGACTTCCATCTTTCTGTCGAAGACAAGGAATTCGTGGTGCTGGTCGGGCCGTCCGGCTGCGGAAAATCCACGACGCTGCGGATGCTCGCCGGGCTCGAAGACATTTCGGAGGGCGAGATCTTCATCGGCGACAAGAAGGTAAATCCCATTCCGCCCAAGGACCGGGACATATCGATGGTGTTTCAGAACTATGCGCTGTATCCGAATATGAGCGTTTACGAGAACATCGCCTTCGGGCTCAGGCTTCGCAAGCTGCCCAAGCACGAGATCGATTTGGCGGTGAAACGGGCCGCGCGCGTGCTTGAGATTGGGAACTACCTGAACCGGAAGCCGCGCGAGCTGTCCGGCGGCCAGCGCCAGCGGGTGGCTCTCGGCAGGGCGATCGTCCGGACGCCGCAGGTGTTCCTGATGGACGAACCGCTCTCCAACCTCGACGCCAAGCTCCGCGTGCAGATGCGCACGGAGATCATCGGCCTGCAGCGAAAAATCGGTGTCACGACCATCTATGTCACGCACGATCAGATTGAGGCGATGACGATGGGCGACCGCGTGGTCGTCATGAATCGCGGGGTTATTCAGCAGGTTGCCACGCCGGAGACGATCTATAACCGTCCCGTGAACATGTTCGTCGCCGGTTTTATCGGCAATCCGCCCATGAACTTCATCGAGGGCAAGCTGGAGGAGAACGAAGGGGAGCTTGAATTCGGCACGAGCCGGTTCTCGCTCAGGCTGACGCCGAAGCAGGCCGCGCAGCTGAGAGAGCATAATCTGATCGATCGCACGGTGATCATGGGCATCCGCGCCGAGCATATGAGCTTCGACGACAGCCGCCGCGAGGCTGCTCCCCGCTGCGTGATTTCCGGAGCGATAAGGCTCGACGAATTTATCGGCTCCGACCGGTTCTATCATCTGGACATCAAGAAGGAGAAGAACTTGATCGTCCGTGCCCAGGATCATGTCCGGTTCGATGACCGTTCGAACGTATCCGCGGCCGTCAACATGGAGAAGGCGTTGTTTTTCAGTAAAGATACGGAACTGCTGTTAACCGATTAAGGAGGGCCCCGCAGTGAACCAACGCAGGAAACGCATCATCGGAAAACGCGGCGCTGCCGCATTGCTCCTCGCCTTGCTGATGGCGCTATCGGTCTCCTCGGGCGCCGGCGTCGGCCCGGATATGACGCACGCGGAATCGGCCGCAGCAGGCGAAAGTAAGGGGGAGCAGTCCCTTACGGAGGACATGGAGCTGGGACCGTACTATTCGGAAACAGCGGAGAATTGGAAAAGTGAAGGCGTCGCGGCGGGAACCGAAACCATTCGCATATCCGCCGCGCAGTTCGCGCGAAAGTCGGCGGAGGCGGACGCCGTTGCCGGCACTTATCAAGGGAAGAGCGGCGTCTTGATCTGGCAAAGCCAGAAAGGCTGGGTCGAATACGAGGTGAGCGTAGGGGAAGACGGTCTCTACGAGATGGCGGCCGATTATTATCCGCTCGCCGCAGAACATGGCGGGAGCCGGCAACCGGTCATTCTGGCGGCCCGGATCAATGGCGGTTTTCCGTTCCGGGAGGCGCGCTCAATGGCATTCGACCGCGCATTCCGGGACGTGCTTCCCGCGAAGCGCGACGCGGCGGGCAACGAAATGCGCGCGCAGATCGCCGAAATCGGCGGCTGGAAGACGAAGCCGTTCACGGATTCCGACGGTGCTTACGAGAGGCCGCTCCTGTGGCGCTTGAACAAAGGCGTCAACCGGATCCGCATTGAAGCGATACGCGAGCCGTTCGCGCTCGAAGCGATCACGCTGAAGCCGCAGGAGGCCGTCCCTGCTTACGAAGAGGCGAAACGGGCGTATCCGGCCGATGCTGGGCAAGGCGGTACAGTCGTAGTCGCGGAAGGGGAGAATGCCAGCGCCAAGTCGTCTCCTGCGATACAGAACATGTACGACCGCGACCCGCGGACATCGCCGCGGGCACTGAAAACAATCGCCTACAACACGCTGGGCGGCGCCCGTTGGTCGAAGGGAGGCCAGTCGGTATCCTGGGAGATCGAGGTGCCTGACGATGGGCTGTATAAGCTGAACATGCGCGTGAACCAGAACGCAAGCAAGAACAAGTCGGTATTCCGTTCGATCGAGATCGACGGCAAGCTGCCTTTTCAAGAAATGGCGAGCTATTTGTTCCCCTACTCAAGCAAGTGGCAGGGCCTCTCGATAGCGGACGAACGCGGTGAGCCGTACGCCTTTTATCTGACGAAAGGCAAACATACGCTCACGATGACGGCCAACTACGATCCGTATACGCCCGTCATCGCCCGCATGAACCGGGCGTCGAAGGAGCTGCGCGCGATCGTGCTCGAAATTCGCACGATGACGGGCAATCGGGAGGACAAATACCGGGTTTGGGACGTGGAGCGGGACATGCCGGGGATCACGGAGCGGCTTCGGTCGCTGCACGGTCAGGTGGATGATCTGGTCGAGCGGATGAAACAGATTAACCGTGAGGTGGACGATGTGGCGCAATCGCTTCGGATCGCTGCGAAAGACCTGGACTCGCTGCTTCGCCGCCCGAACAAGATTCCTTATTCGATAACGACGCTCGGCGCCGTCCAAGAAACGCTCGAGTCGAAGAAGGCGGATCTCGCGGCAAGCTCTCTGCAGGTAGACCGGATTTATGTCTCTTCTTACGGAGCGGAGCTTCCGCGCATGACCGCGAACGCGCTGGAAAAGGCGAAGGGGATCTTCAGCTCGCTCGCATATTCGTTCCGTAACGAGGAAAGCTTCGAGACGGGCTCGGAGAACGTGCTGAACGTCTGGATGGTTTACGGGCGCGACTACGTCAACGAGCTGCAGCAGCTCTCGGACGAGCGGTTCACGCCCGAAACGGGAATCAAGGTGAAGATCAATCTGGTCCCCAGCGCGGATATGCTAATTCTGGCCAACGCGGCCGGCATGATGCCGGATGTCGCGCTTGGTGTTCCGGCGAATTTCCCGTTCGACATGGCGCTGCGGAACGCGGCGCTCGATTTGAGCAAGCTGCCCGGCGCGGACGAGTTGTTCGCACGGTACCACCCCGGCACGCTTCTGCCGTTTTACTACGACGGGGGGTATTACGGCCTGCCGGAGACGATCAACTTCAAGGTGCTGTTTTACCGGAAGGATATCCTCCGACAGCTGAAATTGAACGTCCCCGATACGTGGGACGACGTGAACAAGATGCTGCCGACGCTGCTGCAGAACCAGTACAACTTTTACATGGATCCGGCGGATTTCACGCCGATGTTCTTCCAGAGCGGCGTCGAGCTTTACTCTCAGGACGGTACGACGACGGGGCTGGATTCGCCCGAGTCGTTCGCTTCGTTTAAGACCTGGACCGATTTCTACAACAAACGGGGTCTCGACCGCGTCGTCCAAAGCTTCTACAACCGGTTCCGCAGCGGCGAGATGCCCATCGGAGTGGCCGATTTCAACATGTACATGCAGCTTCTTGTCGCTGCACCGGAAATTACGAACGAGTGGGGCATCGCCCCCGTTCCGGGCACCGTCCAACCGGATGGCAGCATCGTCCGCTGGGCGGGCGGCTCGAACCCGCAGAACGCCATGCTGTTCAAGGCAACGTCGGGCGATCGCCGGGAGAAGGCGTGGCAATTTCTGCAGTGGTACGTATCGACCGAGACGCAGTCGGAGTTCGGCCAAAATCTCGAGCAGTTCTACGGGGAATCGTTCCGGTGGAACTCCGCCAATGTGGAGGCGTTCGCGCGCATGCCGTGGAAACGGGACGACCTGAACGTCATTCTGGAGCAGTGGAAATGGACGAAAGAGATTCCGCAGGTTCCCGGAGGCTACATGACGGCGAGGGAGCTGGGCTTTGCCTGGAACCGGACGGCGGTGGACGCGGTTAATTACCGGCTGTCGCTGGAGAAAGCGATCAAGGAGATCAAGCGCGAGCTGGCCCGCAAGGGGAAGGAATTCCATATCGTCGGCGAAGACGGCGAAATTCTGAAGCCGCTTGACCTTCCCGAAGTGACCGAGCCGTGGAAAGGGGTGGATCAGCTTGTCCGATAACGCGCATCAGCTAGCCCGGCCGCAGCCGGCAACACGCCCGAAGTCTGGCACGGGCAGCGCCCTGAAACGGAACGCGCTCTTGCGGGAAATTTGGAAAAACCGGAAATCGTACGCGTATATGGCGCCGTTCCTGCTCCTGTTCGGCACGTTCATCGTGGTCCCGGTCATCGTCGGCATTCTGCTCGGCTTTACCTATTTCAACTCGATCGAGTTTCCGAAATGGGCGGGCTGGACGAATTACCAGATGCTATTCTCGCAGGACATCATTTTTCTGCAGCATATCATTCCGAATACCTTTAAATTCGCCCTCTTCGTCGGCCCTGTCGGCTATGTTATGGCATTCATGCTGGCATGGCTGATCGCTCAGCTGCCGAGCACCCTCCGGGTATGGTACGCCCTTGCGATGTATACGCCGTCGCTTACCGGAGGTCTCGCCCTGGTGGTCGTCTGGCAGGTCATGTTCACCGGCGACCGGACCGGTTATATTAACAGCTTCCTGCTGAACTGGGGGTTCATCGAGAAGCCGATCCTGTTCACGCAGGATAAGGATTACTTGATGACCATCATGATTGTCGTCTCAATCTGGGCAAGCATGGGCCTTGGCTTCCTAGCGATATTGGCGGGCATTCTGGGCGTCGACAAGCAGCTGTACGAAGCGGCCAGGATCGACGGCATCCGCAGCCGGCTGCAGGAGATCTGGTACATCACGATTCCGATGATGAAGCCGCAGATGCTGTTTGCCGCCGTCATGTCGATCGTAGGCACGCTCAAGTCCGGGGGGATCGGCACCCAATTATCGGGGATGAACCCGACGCCGGACTATGCCGGACAGCTTTTCATGAACCATATCGACGATTACGCGTTCACCCGGCTCGAGCTCGGGTACGCGAGCGCCGTCTCGATGGTGCTGCTGTTCGTGACGATCATCGGCAGCCGTTTTCTATGGTATTTATTCGGTCCGAAAGAAGGTGAGTGAGATTGCAAGCGATCACCCGCGCCAGTAAGGCATTCACACGAAGCTGGTCCCGGTACGGCAGCGACATCCGCGGCATGGACAAGATGCAAATCTGGCTGGTTCTGTCGCTCACGCTGCTGTCCGCGTTCATGCTGCTGCCTCTGGTATACATATTCAACCATGCATTCAAGCCCTTGCACGAGCTGTTTCTGTTTCCGCCTACCTTCTTCGTTGAGCAACCGACGATGCAGAATTTCTACGAGCTGCTCAGTCTGACGGAGAGCGCCGTGCTGCCGGTGACGCGGTATATGTTGAACAGCTTGATCGTGACGGTGCTCAGTACGATCGGCATGGTCGTGCTCGGCGCGCTCTGCGCGTATCCGCTGTCGAAGCATGAATTTCCCGGACGCAAGCTCATCTTCGGCGGCATCTTGCTGTCGCTGATGGTCGCCGTCGAGACGATGGGGATTCCACGATACGTCATCGTCAAGCATCTCGGGCTGATGAACACGTACGCGGGACACGTGCTGCCGCTGCTGGCGCTGCCCGTCGGGGTGTTTCTCCTGAAGCAATTCATGGATCAAGTGCCGAACGAGCTGCTTGAAGCGGCCAAACTGGACGGGGCCTCCGATTTCGGCGTTTTCCGCAGAATCATGCTCCCGTTGGTTACGCCGGCAATGGCCACCATCACGATTCTGGCGTTCCAGACGGCCTGGAACAACGCGGAAACGTCCGCCTTGTTCATGCAAAGCGATGCAATGAAGACGCTGCCGTTCTACATCACCACGCTCACGGCCAATCTGGCCAACAACGTGGCGAGGCAGGGCGCGGCGTCGGCCGCGGCACTCGTCATGTTCATCCCGAATTTGCTCATCTTCATCGCATCGCAGCGGAAGGTAATTGCGACGATGGCGCATTCGGGGATCAAGTAAGCATGGTAAAACGGAGGTTAGACTCATGATCAGGCATGCGTTACGAAAGCAGGCAATCCTCCTCGGCATCATCGCGTCGATCTCGGCGCTCTGGTTTCCAATGCAGGTGCAGGCGGAACCGCCGTACAACACCCTCAGCCGGGACGGATACGGCCGATTGATCTATACGCAAGCGGACTATTATCCGGCCAAAGTGATCGCCAACGATATCTACGTCACCAAGATGAAAGACGGCCGGCAAGTCCGCGAGTATTCGCCGCTGAGCCAACCGCAGGACTTGTTCATCGACAAGAAGGACGACATCTACATCGCGGATACGGGCAACAACCGGATCGTGCGATTGAACCCGGAAGGCCAATTCGTACGGGCGTACGACGTGCCGGAGAGCAAGCTGAACAAGCCGCAGGGCGTGTTCGTCGGCGGTGACGGCGCGATCTACATCGCCGATACGGGGAACCAACGGGTCGTGAAGCTCGATGAGAATGGCCGCATGCTAGGCGAATTCAAGCGCCCGGACTCCGGCTACATGAACGAGACGGTGCAGTATGAACCGACCCGCGTGGTTGTCGATGATAGAGGCTTTCTGTTCGTCACATCGAACGGGAGCTATCAGGGCGTTATTCAGCTCGATCCTGACGGCAATTTCTACGGTTTCTACGGCACGAACCAAACCGAGGTCACTCTGATGGATATCGTCCGAAAAACGTTCTATACCCGGGAGCAGCTCAGCCGCGTGATCCGGACGCTGCCCGAGACGATCACCAATTTGTTCATCGACGGCGAAGGCTACATATATACCGTCTCCGGCGGAAAGGCCGAGCAGGTGAAGAAGCTCAATATCCGCGGGGAAAACTTGTGGAAGGATAAGACGTTCGGGTTCAGAATGCGAAATCGCCAAGCGGAGACCGGGGGGAGCGGCGGAAGCGGCGGTTCGGGAACCGGTCAAACGGATGAGAACGAGAACAAAAGGCGGCTGACGGACGTCACCGTGGACAAGAACGGCAACATGACGATCGTCGACAAGTCGTCGAACGCCGTCATGCGCTATGCCGCGAACGGGAAGATGCTCTTCTTCTGGACCGGTCCCGTCTTGTTCGGCACGCCGCAGCTCGGCATCAGCCAAAGCCCGGCATCCGTTGCGTCCGATTCGAAGAACCGTCTGTTCATCCTGGACGATTCGCAGAATTTGATTCATGTCCTGGAACCGACCGAATTCGGCCTCGTTCTGGAAAGAGCGTACGAACAGCTGCAGGAGGGCAAATACGAGGAGAGCGAAGCCAGCTGGAAGGAAGTGCTGAAGCTCAATGCGCTCTATTCGCCGGCGTACCAGGGATTGGCGGAGGCGGCCTTCCATCGGGAGGATTACCGCGCCGCGCTTCATTACTACAAGATGGCCGGAGACGCCGCGGGCTACTCCGACTCGTTCTGGCAGCTCCGGCTGCAATGGTTCCAGAGCAACTTCTCGTATATGGCGAACGGATTTTTCGCCGTCGCTTTCGTCGCGATCGGGGCGGGAAGAATGCGGGGCAGGCTGCCTTCCTTGCGCAAGCGCAAGCGAGTTCCGGGGAGAAGAGGACTTGAACTGATCGGTCAGCTCAGGCATGCGTTTACGATATTGAGGCATCCGCTCGAAGGCTTTGCCGATTTGCGCTACAGCAAGAAGGGAAGCGGCCTAAGCGCGCTGCTGATCCTCGGCATGACGGCTTGCGTGCTGCTCGTGAAGCAGTTCTACACGAGCTTCACGTTCATCCCGATCCCGGGCAGCGACCGGAGCACGACCTTTCTGACCGTGTTCGGCGTCACATGGCTGACCTGGCTTGTATGCAACTACTTGATCGGCAGCATCACGCAGGGCGAAGCCCGGTTTAAGGACGTGTTCATCGGCAGCTCGTACGCCTTGTTTCCGATCGTGCTGCTCGGTCTGCCTCTGGCGGTCGCTTCGAATGTGATGACGATGAGCGAGAGCTCGATCTATCATTTCATCGAAACGGGGATGTACGTGTGGTGCGGTCTGCTATTCTTCTGGAAAATTCAGGCGACGCAGAACTTCGGCGTCGGGGAGACGATCGTCAACATCCTGCTTACCGGCATTGCCATGATCGTGCTGTGGGTGCTCATCTCGATTACATTTGGGCTGTCTACCGAGGTTCAGGATTTCGTGTACACGATTTATCAGGAGGTGTCCATGTGAGCCGTCAGAACCGAATCAAGCGCGTCCGGCTGATCGCTATCGCCGCGATAGTGGCCGGAATCGCCGCGACGGCCGGTCTAAGCGCCGCCGGCCAAGCGCGTCCGCCTTCGGCCGGCTCGCCGTCAACGGTGAAGGCGGCGTCGAGCGCATCCGATACGAAGGCGAAACCGTCCGTAACGGAGACGAATGCCGAAAGCCGCGAAAGCGCGGCCGCGCCTGCCGCTGCCGCCGGCAGCCAATCAGCCGCGGATAGCCCGGCAACCGCCGACAGCGCATCTCCATTTCCGCGGGACGACGAGTTTGTCCCGGCTGCCGACAGCGCTGTGCTGCAGTTAAGGGCGCATCCGAAGACAGGCCATTTTATCGTGATCGACAAGCGAAACGGCAACGTATTCCGCTCATACCCGGATCCGGAAGGCTGGAATGAGGAGGAGGCCGCCGGCGCATGGAAGACGCATATGCAGTCGGCGCTGCTCGTTCGTTATGTGGAGCTGAACAGCAATCAGAAGAACCAAGTGAAAGATACCAACCTGCTCGATCAGAAGGGCGCCGTCGCCGGCTTCGAGCTGACGGAGGGCGGCTTCAAGCTGACGTTCGCGATGCCGGCGATCGGATTCGCGATCCCGGTCGAGGTCCGGCTCCAGGACGATTTCGTGGAGACGCGCATCGTTGACGAAGGGGTGAAGGACGGGAAGACCAAGGACGAGATGAAGGAATACGAACGAATGCGCAAGAACCAGAAGGACCCGAATGCCCGGATATCCGGCATCCGCTTATATCCGTTTCTCGGCGCGGATACGTCGGATTCGCAGGACGGATATCTGTTCGTGCCGGATGGTCCCGGGATGCTCGTCCGGTTTCAGAACGACCGTCCCAGCACGCAGAGCAACTATTACAACGAGCGCGTGTACGGAGAGGACTGGGCGTTCAGCAACAACCGTTCGCTGTCGATCCGCAAGCCGGTCCGCATGCCGGTATTCGGCATCAAATCCGGCGACCGCGCTATGCTTGCGGTCATACGGGACGGGGCCGAGTACGCCAGCGTCGTAGCGGCGCCTTCGCGATCATTCGGCCCGTACAACTGGATCGCGGCCGAGCACGGCTACCGGTTCCCGTATTTTCAACCGACCAACACGCGCAAGACCGAGGGCTTCCTCGCCTATGCCAAAGACCGGACGGAATCGGGACGCTCCGTACGCTACTACTTCCTAGGCAAAGCGGAAGCCGACTACGTCGGGATGGCGTCCCGTTACCGCAAAGCCTTGCTGGAGGAAGAGGGCATGCGCCCGTTACAGCCCAAAGATGCGAACATCAGCCTGCAGATCGGCTTGCTCGGGGCGGACGAGAAGAAGGGCTTCCTCTTCAACTCGTACATGCCGCTCACGACGACTGAACAAGCGGTGTCCATTATCGACCGATTGACCGGGCAAGGCGTGGCCCGGATGTCGATTCTGTATACCGGCTGGCAGAAGGGCGGAAACAGCGACTATGGGGGCCAGATGAAGGTGGATCACCGGATCGGGGGAAGCGAGGGCATGAAGGAGCTCGCGGCGTACGCTCGCAAGAAGAACGGCACGGTGACGCTGGATGGATCTTTCCTCACGTTCAACAACACAGGCGCGAACGGCTTTCGCAAGAGCCGCGACGGGCTTCGCGACCTCGGATCGGTCATTATCGGCGACAGTTCGTCCCCGAACGGCAGGGCATTAACGTTCGTCAGCCCGCGGTTCAGCGAGAACTACATTCTTCGCGACCTCGACAAGGTGAAGGCGCTCGGCGTGGACGGGATCGCCTTCTCGGGAGCCGTCGGTTCTATGCTGAACAGCGATTACAACGATAAGTATGCCGCGACGCGGCAGCAGGCGATGGACATCCAGGAGACGATCATGCGCAAGACGAAGGAGACGTTCGGACGCGTGGACGTTGCGGACGGCAATTTCTACGCGCTGAAGCACGCTTCGAACATGCTTGGCCTTCAGGACGAGTATTCGTTCGACTTGTTCGCCGACAGTTCGGTGCCGTTCGCCCAAATCGCGCTCCACGGGCTGGTCGGCTATTCTTCGGGGTATGCCAACATGGCGGATAACTACCGGGAATATTTGCTCAAGTCGATTGAATACGGCGCCGTTCCCTCGTTCCTTCTGACGTATGAGCAGTCGCAGTCGCTGCTGAAAACCGTATCGCTCGATCATTTGTACAGCACGTATTATGCCGACTGGGCGGATGACATCTCGAGCGCGTACAAGCGCTTCAACGCAGCGCTCGGCGACGTTCAGGACCAGTTCATCGTCGGTCACCGCCAGCTGGATGACGGCATTCGGGAAACCCGCTATGCAGGCGGCAAGCGGATCGTCGTCAACTACAACGATGAACCGTACCGGATGAACGGACTGGACATACCGGCGAAAGACTTTATCGCGATCGAGGGAGGGAAGTGAAATGCGCAAACTCGTGAGCGCGCTGCGGCTGCGCAACATGGAAACATTGCTTTTCGTCGGACCGTGGCTGCTCGGCTTCTTATTCTTCATGGCATTTCCGCTGTTCTTCTCGATGTACATGAGCTTCCATAAAGTAACGGTTCTGCCGTACCGGTTCAAATACGAATTTAACGGCGTGAACTACTACCGCGAGATCTTGTTCGGCAGCTCGGAGCTGTACGACAAGCTGATACCGTTCTTCCAGGAAATCGTCATCATGGTGCCGGTCATTCTCGTCTTCTCCTTGTTCATCGCGATCATGCTCAATCAGAACTTTCCCGGAAGAGCGTTGTTCCGCGTCGTATTCTTCCTGCCGATCATCTTTAC
Organism: Paenibacillus spongiae; assembly: GCF_024734895.1. NCBI lineage: Bacteria > Bacillati > Bacillota > Bacilli > Caryophanales > Paenibacillaceae > Paenibacillus > Paenibacillus spongiae. The sequence continues at coordinate 7,440,032 of NZ_CP091430.1, read as the reverse complement.
GTCCGGTTACATTTTGACCGAGTTCGTGAACCAGGGGGAGGGGACGCTCGGTTTTCTCGACCGGTTCTCGCTCGGCCAATACTTGAACCAGTTTCTCGGCGACAGCTCCTGGGCGAAGCCCGTGCAGGATGTGCTGAACCGGTTCGTGCTCGTGCTTTGGTATTCCGGCGTGCAGATTCTGAACTTTCTGGCCGGGCGGCAGACGATATCGAAATCCGCCTACGAATCCGCGAGAATCGACGGCGCTTCGCCGTGGGAAGTATTTTGGAAAATTACGCTGCCGGCCATGTCGCCATATATTTTGCTCAACTTGATCTATACCGTGGTCGACATGTTCACATTCCCGTACAACCCCGTCATCGAGCTGATCAATACCGGAAACTATGGCTACAACAGCGCGCTGGCATGGATTTATTTCATTATCATCGTAAGCTTCCTGTCGACCGTCTTGCTGCTCTACAACCGAATCAACAAACATGCGGCGGGAGCCGGAAGGTAAGGAGGTGTTCGAATTGAACGTTATCGTGAACAAGCTCAGGGCCGCGAACAGGTGGACCGGCATCGGCCTTGAGACGCTGAGGTACGCCATTCTCGGCCGGGAAATCAACCGCGGTCTCGTGTTCAAGCTGTTTCTATATTGGATTCTGATCATAACGGCATACATCTATCTGAATCCGGTTATGAAGATGATCGTCAAGATGGTCATGAATGAAAAGGACCTGGTCGACCCGACGGTCGCCTGGATTCCGAACGAGATCTATTGGGGTCATCTGGGAAGCGCGTGGCAAGCGCTCAATTACGCCCAGACGCTCACGATCAGCATGATGGTGTCCGGCTTGGTCGCCGTGTTTCACATCATCACATGCGGACTTATGGGGTACGCGCTCGCCCGGATGTCGTTCCCATTCAAGAAGCTGCTGGTGTTCCTGCTGGTTATGTCGTTCATTATTCCGCCGCAGGTTATCGTGCTGCCGATGATCATCATGTATACGAAGCTGGGGTTTCAGAATCATCTGACTTCGCTCGTCATACCGGCGATATTCGGCTTTGGGATCAAAGGGGCGCTGTTCGTCATCATCTTCCGGCAGTTCTATACGACGCAGCCGAAGGAATTGGAGGAAGCCGCGAAGATCGACGGCGCGAGCGCGTTCCGCTTCTATTGGAGGGTCATGTTCCCGCTCGCGAAGCCGGCCGTGCTGATCGTAGGCATGTTCTCGTTCGTCTGGACGTGGAACGACACGTATTACCCGAGAATGTTCCTGGGTCAGACGGACAATGTGCCGCTTGCCATGCAGATGTCGTTCCTCGATAACAGCATCAAAGCGATGCTGAGTCAGGAAGACGCCGCGCCGGTTCTTATCGAGGCAATCAAGATGTCGGCCAGCTTCCTGACCATCGCTCCGCTGCTGGCGATCTTCTTCTTCGCGCAGCGCTATCTTATGGAGAGCGTGGAGCGCAGCGGGATCGTCGAATAGCCGCATGCGGCAGCCTTTGAAGGGAGTGATGTCCTAGGAGCGTTGGCTGAGCAGAGAGAAGAAGCGAATAGGAGCAAGGAACGCAAGAGACCATCAATACCATCATTCAGGAGGATGAACGAATGAAAAGGAATCAAAAAAAGGGGTTGTCGCTCCTCATTATTTCGGTTTTGATGCTTTCCTTACTCAGTGCATGCGCCGGCAAAGCGAACGAGAAGACCGGCGGGAACGAACCGGTTGGCGGGAATGAACCCGCCGAAACGACGGCTGCGAACGATAAGCAGGAACCGGCTCCGGAGAAGCCGCCGGAACCGGTCACTTTGACCTTGATGGCTCCATGGAGCAAGGAGCAGGTGGCGGAGCGGATCGGCGACGCGGTGAAAGAGAAGTATCCGCACATCACCGTGGAAACGACCAGCAAATGGACGGACAAGAAGGATCTCGAGGAGATGTTCGCCAAGAACGTCGTGCCGGATCTGCTGCTCACCACCGACGGCTTCGGCGTGCTGCAAGAGATGGATCTGCTCTATCCGCTGGATGAACCGCTGGAAGGGTTGAACTTCGACTTCTCGCGGATCAGCTCTGGCGCGCAGGAAGCGATCCGTGCTCGCGACCCCGAAGGGCAGGGCCGGTTAATCGGCGTCCCGATCGAGGACGTGTTCGTCGCGCTGCATTACAACAAGGACATCTTCGATAAGTTCGGCGTGCCGTATCCGAAGGACGGCATCACGTGGGACGAAGTTCTCGACCTGGCGAAGAAACTGACGGGCGAACGGGACGGCGTGAAATATTACGGCTTCGCAAGCACGACATCCATGTCGCAAGCCATGACGCAGCTGTCCGCATCCGGCACCGATCCGGAAACGGGCGAGCCGCAATTCTCGAAGAATCCGGCGTTCGAAAAGTTTTATTCGTTGGTGAAATCGTTCGCGGATATCCCGGGCAACTGGGAGAAAGGGATCGCCTACGACTTCTCCAAGAAAGACGTCGCGATGTCGCTCGGCTTGACCTCCAATACGATCCCGTTCTTTCCGGAGGATCTCAATTATGACGTCGTCAGCTTCCCGACCTGGTCCGATCTACCGGGCGTCGGACCGTCGAACCTGCCGCTCAGCCTCGCGGTCAACAAACAGAGCAAGCATATCGAGGAGGCCTTGAAGGTACTCGACCTGCTCATGAACGACGACCAGCTGACAAGATTGTCCCGCATCGGCGTAAGCGTCTCCTCGAGCAACCAAGACATTCTGCAGCAGTTCGCGGCCGATCGCATGAAATCGCCCAAGAACATCAAGGGAATGTACTCGCTGACTCCGGCCAAGCCGGCTCCATACTCGAAGTTCGGCCCGGACATCCTGCTCTACGGAACGAACTTCGTCGGCTCGCAAGTGACGCCTTTCCTTGAGAGCGGCGACGACGTCAAGACCTTCCTGCGGAAAATGGATGAAACGTACGCGGCGACGGTAAAGGAAATTCAGAGCAAGAAGTAACGCTGCAATCCGGGACAGCCGCAATAAGCAAGCGGCTGTCCCGGATTCGGCCATCCGAACGATCGAAAGAGGTGCGATGATGACTGATACGCAAGCAAAGCTGTCGCCTTACGGCCCCAAGCCGGCCGGGGCGCATCAGCCGTCGATGCACGGCTACGACGCGAACGCCGTCATCCATTGGAGTCCGGATACCGATCCGCATGCGAAATATTTTCGCTCGCGCGTCCCGCTCGCCAAGCGGATCCCCGCTTTCGCTCCGACGCAGGCAAAGCCCGGCTTAAGTCCCGATCCGCAGCTGATGAATTTGTCCGCTGACTACGACAAAGCGAATGAAGGGTACAAATACAGCGATACGTTCACGTGCAACCTGCTGAAATTTTGGCAGTACACCGATTACTACGGGTCGTGGCACGGCCTTCCGGTCCCCGGTTCTCCGGAGGACGACCCGGAATACGGCGTCGTCAATTTGCCGAATCCGGCGTATACCGACGCGGCCCATCGCAACGGCGTGCTTAGCTTGGGCTGCTGGTTCTGGCCCCGCAACGAGCGCTTCGCGGACTGGCTGGAGCGGCGGCCGGACGGCACGTTCCCGGCCGCCGACAAGCTGATCGAGATGGCCGGCTATTTCGGCTTTGACGGCTATTTCATCAATCAGGAAGCGCGCGTTTCTGCGGAAGATGCAGCCGAAATGTTCGCCATGTTCAAGTATATGCGCAAGCAAGCTCCCGAGGGGTTTCATCTCCAGATTTACGATGCGATGCTGCCGAACGGGGACTTGCGCTATCAGAACCAGTTTAACGAGAAGAACGCGCCGTGGCTGCTCGACAGCGGGGAACCGGTCCTTCACAGCATGTTCGTCAACTACGCCTGGAACGAGAAGCGCTTGGAAGACTCCCGCGAATACGCCGAAAGCTTGGGCTTGGATCCGTATCATGCGCTGTTTCCCGGAACCGAGAACGACAAATACGGCTACAATCCGCCGTACGATACGCGCTTGATCTTTCCGGAGAAAGGCACGCCGCGCACGAGCTGGGCGGTGTTCGGCACCGATTTCGTCTGGAACCGGTATGCGAATAAATTTGATCCGAACGATCAGGAGGAGGTCTACCGGCGGGAGCGGAGGTATTGGTCCGGCCCGCTTGAAGATCCGACGGATCCGGTAGGCCGCACGTTATACGAGCCGTACCCGGATCCCTTTCACGCGGTCAACCCGAATGAATACCGGTGCTGGGACGGCGTGGCCCATTACATAACAGAACGGTCGATCATCGGCTCTTATCCGTTCGTCACCCGGTTCAATACGGGCCACGGACGGGCGTTTTACCTGGACGGCGTCCTGGCGAGCGCGAAGGAATGGAACAATGCCAGCATCCAGGACATCCTGCCGACATGGCAATGGTGGGTCAAGAGCTTGGGCGATCAGCCTCCTCTGGAGCCCTCCTATGATTACGATGCGGCGTATAACGGCGGATCGTCGTTGAAAATAACGGGCAGCCTGGGACCGGATAATGCGACGGAGCTGAGGCTGTTCAAGACGAAGCTCGCCGCACTGGATGGGGCGGCCTTGTCCGTGACATACCGGTTTGAGGGGGAGCGGCCGCATACCGGGATGAAGGTCGGACTTATATTCGAGGACCGGCCCGAGACCTATATGTGGCTTGATGTCGGGGAACGGTCGGTCGAAGGCTGGAACGAGAAGCGGTTCAACCTCGCGCCGTATGCGGGACGTACAATCGCCGCCATCGGTCTCGGGTTCGAGTCGAAAGCGCCCATCGACGATTATACGATTCATATCGGCGAGCTGGCCATCGTTGCCGGAGAGCCGCTTCCGAAACCGGAGAAGCCAGCAGGCTTTGCGGTCGAACGGTGTTATGCGTCCGGGACCCAAGCGGAATTGTTCCTTTCGTGGGATTTCAAATCCGAAGGTATCTGGTATTACGAGCTTTGCCGGCGCAAGCAAGGCGGAGCGGTGGAAGCAATTGGCCGAATATATGACGAATGCTATTACATCAAGGCATTGGACCGACTCGGCGAAGCGCGGACGACGCTTGAGCTGTCGGCAGTCGGCTTCGATGGGACGGCAAGCGAAGCGGCTTCGACCCCATTCGATTGGCCGGAATGGTAAGGCCCGAAGACGAATGGGCGCGGGCCAGCAGCCGAAATTCCTTACTTGAGCGGTATCTTTTGCAGGTGGTATAATCAATGAATCTTTGATTCGGAAAAGGGGAGTGCGATGACAAAATCTTGGTTTTATCGGATGCTGCTATCGTATCTTCCCGTTTTTTTTATTTTGACGACGATCCTGTTCATCTTATTCTTCGGTGCGCTAAACGAGCAGAATCGGAGAGATGCGATGAAAGCGAACGCGTTTCTTGCCCGTCAGGCGCTTCAATACGTGGACGGTTCACTTCGGGATATCGACTATCGGGTAACCCGGGACATCTTGAACTCCAAGGAGCTGGATCGTTTCTTCACGCAGGCCGATAAGAATGACGTGTACGATAATATCGTAGCCGTTAAGGCGATGAAGGACCTGAAGCTCACCTTTCCGATCATTCACTCCATATATTTCGTGAGATATCGCGACGGATTCGTGCTAAGCGACAAGTCGTCGGGGCTGGTGTATTCGTATGCGGATTCCCCGTTTATACACGCCAATCGCGGAGCCGCGCTCTCCGGAAACTGGACGGGCGTCCGTACCTTCCGCGAATACGCCAGCGATCCGGGGGAGGATGTGATCACGCTGGCGAGGGGGGTTCCTTATTTCTCGGCCAGCCAGACTGGTCTATTCGTCGTCAACGTCAACTTGTCCGAACTGCGAAACAAGATCGATCAGATGTACGACACGGAAATCAGCTTCGTCCATATATTCGACCTAATGGGCAACAATCTGCTCGAGAAGCCGGACCATCGTCCAACCACCCGCGAGGTATTCGCCTCATTCAAGTCGGAGTATACGGGCTGGCAATTTGAAAGCGGTCTCATTAATGGTGGAATCATCCGATTCATGCTGGACATCTATAACGTGTGGTTCGTGTTCGCCATGGCCGTCGTTCTGGCCGGCGTCGGATGGGTCATCTACGTCACCCGGCGCAATTACAAGCCCATCCGTCAGATCGTGACGCTTATCCAATCATCGTCGGGTCAGCGGACAAGCCTGCTTAACGCAAACGATAAGAACGAATTTCTATATATTCAATCGACGCTCGAGAGGATGATGGAGCAGGCGAAGAAGGTTCAGAGACAGTCGGACGAAGATCTTCCGCTGCGCCGCAAATATTTCTTTCTCGGGCTGCTCGAAGGGACGCGACAGATCGGCCAGGCGGAGTGGTCCTCCCAAATGCAGTCATTCGGGCTGCCGGACACGCTTCGCGCCGCGGTCGTGTTCGTCGTCGAGATCGACGATTACGCAGGCTTCCGCAAAACGTACGGCGGGAATGACGAACCGCTTCTCAAATTCGTGCTGTCCACTGTGGTTCAGGAGACGGTGGATATCTTCGATACGTCTGCATGGACGGAGTGGGTGAGCGACCGCAGGATGGCTTGCGTCTTATGGTTACCGGACAACCAGTCGGAGAAGGCTAAGGGCCGTATTTTGGAGTATTACCGGGTATGGGTGGAGCGGGAGTTAAGCTTTACCGTAACGGTCGGTACCGGAACGGAGGTCGATAACCCTTCCGATCTTCGGGCGTCATTCCGGGCGGCGCTCCTGACGCTGGATTATAAGGCCGTGCTCGGCAAAAACCGCATCATCCGCCATGAACCGGCCATGAGCGCGCAGAAAGAAATGTACGGGCATATGAAAGCGATCCATGCGCTGGTGGATCGGTTTCGAATATGCGATGAAGGATGGAAAGAAGAATACAGTCTGTTCTTCACGGAAATTCGAAGGTCGGTGCTGCCAAGACAGGATGTCGTCAGCCTGATGCGCGTGCTGATCGACCATCTTGACCGGGCGATGACCTCTCTGTCGAAGGAGTATCAGGACGTATGGAAGCAGAAGGCGCCGGCGGATCTTCAATATGCGACGGATCAATGGGATACGCTCGAGGAGGCAGAACGGCTATGTCTCGATGTTCTGGACGCCATCTCCTCGGATCTCATGAAGCTGCGCGATTCCAAGCAGTACCGGACCGTCATTCGGGAGGTTCGCAAGTATATTGAAGATCATTACGCCAACCCCAATTTGTCGCTCGACCATCTGAGCGAAGTGTTCCATATGAATGGCAAATATTTAAGCAAGCTGTTCAAAGACGAGTTTGGCGAGAAGTTCGTCGACTTCCTGATGCGTATCCGGATCGAGAATGCCAAGCGGCAGCTGCTGGATACGAAGCGGACGATTCAGGAGATCAGCGAATCGGTCGGGTATCCGAGCTACATCTCGTTCAATCGGGTATTCAAGAACGTCGCCGGCATGTCGCCGGGAGAATTCCGAAAGCGCAATTGAGGCTGGAAGGGCTGATTACGACCGACGGGAATGCTCCAATGACTTCAATCGCCGGGCGGGTCGTACATTCGCTTAGAGACGGAGGGGTTGCATTGAGACGGGTTTTGTGTTTTATCCTTATGCTGACCGCAAGCGTACTCTTATTGGGCTGCGGCAACCTCGACGGGTTGAACGCAACCGGGGAGAGGAGCGAGAAGGAAGAATCAGGGGACGTTACACTGACGTTCTTCGCACCAAAGCGCCAAGCCCCATGGGAAGAGAATGATTTCACCAAACATGTGGAGGAGAAATTCGGCGTCCGTATCAAGTGGAGCGTTGCGCCCGAAGATGCGATGAAGGACAAATCGCGGATTCTGCTGGTCAGCCGCGACTATCCGGAAGTGTTCCTGGAGGGAAATTTCACCCGAACCGATTTGCTCAAATATGGGCAGCAGGGCGTGCTGCTGCCGTTAAACGAGCTGATCGAGAAGTATGCCCCCAATGTGCGGAAGGTCATGGACCAGAAACCATACATGCGTCGTTCCGTTACCGCGCCGGACGGCAATATCTATGCGCTGCCCAGAGTCAATGAATGCTATCATTGCAGCTATCCGCTGAAATACTGGATCAACCAAGAATGGCTGGACAAGCTGGGGCTATCCATGCCGACGACGACCGATGAGCTGTACAGGGTGTTGAAAGCATTTAAAGAAAAGGATCCGAACGACAACGGGGAAGCGGATGAAATCCCGCTCACCGGCGCGCCAAGCCATGCCGTCTGGAACGGAAACATCGACGCCTATTTGATGAATGCCTTCATTTACAGCGACAACGATAAATATTTGTACGTCTCGGGCGGCAAAGTCGAATTCGCCGCCGACAAGCCCGAGTGGAAGCAAGGGTTGGCCTATATGAACAAGCTGTTCCGGGAAGGGCTTATCGATCCCGCCTCCTTCACCCAAAGCGCCCGGGCGCTCAAGCAGCTGGGGATCGGCGAAGGGGACGAGGTCGTCGGGTCCGTGACGACGGCATCGCTCGCCTACTTGATCGATCCGTATTCCGATAATCCAAGGCAGAAGCATTGGGTTGCGGTGCCGCCCTTGAAAGGTCCGGGTGGCGTGCAGCTTGCCGGATATTCCCAAGACGCCCTCGAATTCGAATTCGCCATAACGAACAAAGCGACGCCCGAGCAGCAAGTGGCAGCCATCCGGATCGCGGATTATATGTACTCGGAGGAGGGAGCGCTATACAGCATGTACGGACCTAACGAGGGGATCGGTTGGGGGAAAGCGAAGGCCGGGGAGTTAAACGCGGAAGGCGAGCAGGCCAAATACACGTTCGAAGGCGTTGGAGAAAATGTAAAGGAGCATAACAAGGGCGACCGCTGGGAGCTGCTCGGGCCGATCAATATGTCCGAAGAATTTCGCGGGCTGTTCGCGACGAATCAGGACCCGTTGAGCGGCAAAGGCTATGAGCTGCGCCTCTCGCGAGCGACCAAGCTTTACGAGCCTTATGCGCCGAAGGAAGTCTATCCGGCCGGCGCATTCATACGTCCGGAGGACGCTGATATGGCTGCCGCGCTGACGGCGGCCATCAAGGAATATGTGCAGTTAAACATGGCGCAGTTCATTACCGGCAGCAAGGATCTCGATAAAGAATGGGAATCGTACGTCAATGGATTCGAAGGGTTGAATCTGTCCACATATATGGAGATTTATAGGCGGGTAATGGAGGTAAAAACGGAATAAACACGCGGCCTCCTTCGGACTGGCCGTAGCACGGCAGAACCCGTCCGGTGCTAGTACCCGTGGATGCACGAGGATCCAATCGACATCCTCGGGTCTAATCGCAAGAGGAAGCATGAGACATCGGCGATATTACTGCAAATCTAGAAGAGAATGTGGACACTGGCAGTCAAGACAAAAGACGTGCGTAGTGTGCAGGTACAATAAAGACGGCTCCTTCATTCACATCATGAAGAAGGAGCCGTCATTTTGTTGCGGTAATTCGATTTGTGAAAAGTGGAGCGTTCATCCGTGTCCTCAAACCAACGGTGAGGAAGCGCAGCTATTCTGCCGCTTCTTGCCTTGCGAGCTCCTTCCGTACGATCGGCGCAACTCTGGTGCCGAGCAGCTCGATGGCGCGCATGACGTCGCGATGCGGCATCGTGCCGACGTTCACGTGCAGGAAGAAACGGGTAACGCCCAGATTTTTGCGCAGCAGAATGATCTTCTCGGCAACGTATTCGGGATCGCCCACATAGAGGGCGCCGCGCAGAGTTCGGGCGGCATCGAATGCGGCTCGGTTATATGGCTGCCCCCAGCCCCGTTCGCGCCCGAGGACGTTCATCTGGGCCTGCGTCGAAGGGAAGAATAAATCGGCGGCCTGCTCGGTTGTATCCGCGACGAAACCGTGCGAATGCGTCGCAATCTGCAGCTTCTCCGGGTCATGGCCGGCGCGTGCGGCAGCTTCTTTATAGAGGGCGACGAGCGGAGCGAAGCTCTCGGGCATCCCGCCGATGATTGCGAATGCGACCGGAAGCCCCAGCAGTCCCGCGCGTATGGCGGACTGGGGATTGCCGCCGCTGGCGATCCAAATCGGCAGCGGATTCTGAACGGAGCGGGGGTAGACGCCGAGGTTATCGATGGCAGGACGATGGCCGCCGCGCCAGGTCACTTTCTCCGAAGCCCGGATCGCCAGGAGCAGCTCCAGCTTCTCCTCGAACAGCTCGTCATAATCATCCAGGCTGTAACCGAACAGCGGGAAGGATTCGATGAACGAGCCCCGGCCTGCCATGACTTCGGCCCGGCCGTTCGAGATGCCGTCCAGAGTGGAGAAGGCTTGATAGACACGAACCGGATCATCCGAGGACAGCACGGTAACGGCGCTTGTGAGCCGGATCCGCTTGGTCATCGCCGCCGCGGCGGCCAGTACGACAGCCGGCGCTGTGCCTGCATAATCGGGCCGGTGATGCTCCCCGATTCCATAGACATCCAGCCCGACTTGATCGGCCAGCACGATCTCCTCCACCGCATTGCGCAGACGCTCGGCATGGCTGATGACCGCTCCTGTTACCGGATCCGGGGTGGCCTCCAAGAATGTACTGATCCCTATTTCCATATGGCTTGCCTGGTCGGACATGGACATTCGCCTCCTTCATTTCCTACAGTTTACTAAAATATTTATGGTTTCTCAACTTTAGTAAGCCGTCGGGGGCGGGGGTATTATCGGCATGTCTGGGCAGGGACAATTATTTTGGGCTATAATGAACAGGAATTCATCATGAGCGCATCGGAATCCAAACAGGAGTTGAAGCAAGATGTCGAAATCCATTGTGGACAAGCTGAATTTGCATAAGTACAATCAAGTGGCCATAATGAATGAACCGGAAGGAACAGGCTATTTTACCGGGCTGACGGGCTATGATACGACGCTTAAGGATCAGTCGTATGATCTCATATTTGCTTTTGTGCTGGATATGGCGTCCTTGAGGGAGCTTGTTGACCGGATTATTGAACGTCAGCATCTAAGCAAGAATGGCTACCTTTTCACGGCATACCCTAAGAAGGGAAACAAAGTCTACCCCACCTTCATTCATCGGGATGACCTGTTCGCAGGGCTGGGCAGCAACGAAGAAGGATACATTGGAACAAGCACGGTCAAATTTGCGCGGATGGTCGGATTGGATGATGTCTTCACGGTCGTCGGGTTCAAAGAGGACGCGGGGGCGAAGAATCAGACTTCTTCTAAACCGAGTCAACGCGTAGACGATTATGTCGCGTTAATACCCAATGTGGAGCAGGATCTGGAGGATACGCCGGAGCTGCTCGCCCTTTACCAGTCGCTTACGCCAGGGTACCGCAAGGATTGGGCACGTTACGTATATAGCGCCAAACAAGAGGATACCCGGGCCAAGCGGCGGGAGGAGATGAAGATGATTCTTCAGGCCGGCTATAAGAGCCGGGATCTCTATCGGAAGGATCACTCCTAGCTTGTTTAAAGTTGAAGCTTCGTCCCTTAGGGGCGGAGTTTTTTTGTGTGTATACGCTGTACGCCGCTGCTATACTGTCCAATGTCCATTGGGGCGGAAACTTACTTCGCAGCGGGGGACGGCGATAGCCGTTACTTCTTGGCTCGATGGTTCGAGCTCTCCACAGAATGGTAATTCAGTGGAGGTATTGGGATAAGAATGGCGAATAAACACAAAGTATGGCTTTGCAATCATGAATGGATTGTCGGCACGATATTAGCGGAGGTGGACTATGAAGGCGCTGTTTATTGGAGGAACGGGAACGATTAGTTCTGCAATCACGAAGCAATTGGTCGAACAAGGATGCGAGCTCTACCTGTTGAATCGGGGAAATCGAAACGCGGCTCTGCCAACGGGCGTGAACCTGATTCAAGCGGATATTAATGATGAAGCCCATGTAGCCGAGCTGATCGAGAACCTGGCGTTCGATGTCGTAGCGGATTTCATCGCATTCGAACCGGCACAGCTCGAGAGAGATTATCGCTTGTTTAAGGATAAGACGAAACAATTTATGTTTATTAGCTCTGCTTCGGCGTACCAGACGCCGCTGTCCGATTATCGGATTACGGAAGGAACGCCTTTATCGAATCCGTATTGGCAGTATTCCCGAAACAAGATCGCATGTGAAGATTATCTCATGAAGCAGTACCGTGAGCACGGTTTTCCGATTACGATCGTGAGGCCGAGCCATACGTATGACGAACGTTCCATTCCGCTTGGCGTACACGGAGGCAGGGGGAGCTGGCAGGTGGCCAGGCGTATGCTGGCGAACAAGCCGGTGATCATTCACGGCGACGGCACATCCCTGTGGACGATGACGCACAATAGCGATTTTGCCAAAGGATTTATCGGTCTGATGGGCAATATTCATGCGATCGGCGAGTCCGTACATATCACGTCCGATGAGTCGGTGACGTGGAATCAAATTTACGAGATCATTGCCGATGCGCTTGGCGTTAAGCTCAATGCCGTGCATGTTTCATCCGAATTTCTGGCGGCATGCAGCAAAGTGGATTACAGGGGCGGATTGCTGGGGGATAAGGCGAACTCCGTCGTCTTCGATAATGCCAAGCTGAAGAGACTCGTGCCCGAGTTTGTAGCAACTACCCGTCTGGACCAAGGGATCAAGCAGACGGTTGCCTACATTCTGGCCCATCCCGAGCATCAGACAGAGGATAAAGAGTTCGACGCGTGGTGCGATAAGGTGATCCAGGCATTGGATGCTGCGGCCAGGTCGATAACGGAATAGATCGTCCTATCTGTTGAGGCGCGCTGATTTCGCTGACTGAGACTCTCGTCATTACACTAGCCAACAAAAAAAGAAATAGACCGCCTTGGACAAGGAACCGGTCTATTTCTCGATCGACTGACTGCCCGATAGCCTGCCGCTCTTCAAGCGGCATATACCCGAACCGTAGATGTTAGCCGCATCTGCGGTTCTTCATGGTTGTTGGGCCAAACACAGACTCCTGCACAGGCAGAAGTCCATACGATCGCTGCAGAAGCCCGAATGTCTAGCTGCTATCTTTTTAATCGTACGCTTGATGCGGATACGGGACTCCCTTTCTGTTTTTTTAGACATAGAATCGCTGCAGATGTTGATATTGTTGTACAATGTGCAACCTGACTTCATCCTTTAGCCCCCATTGGGCGAATTATTTTGTACAGGCCTGTTGATTAACCAGATAATGGAATTACGGAAGGCTAGGTTGTTCGCTAAATAGTCTTCTACCCTTTTGTGCCTAGTCAATAGGTCTGTATTTGATATAATTCCTCCGATTACTAACGTCTCTGGTGTCCGCTGCCTCTCCATTTCGGCTCGGTATTCAATAGTAGCGCATCCGATGTCCGTTAGAAGTCCATCCCACCTTCATTCCACGGTATACGGACATGGAATCCGTTATCTGTGACAAACACCTGATAGGGACGAACCATCCGGACATCAGATCCGCTATTCGCACCAAATGGCCGCATTCGCTCCGATAATCGCATGAATAACGTCTTTGGTGTCCGCAACCTCTTCAATTCGGCTTGGCATTCAACAATAACGTCTCTGGTGTCCGTTACAAGTCCAGCCCACCTACATTATACGGTACACGGACATGAAATCCGTTATCTGTGACAAACACCTGATAGGGACGAACCATCCGGACATCAGATCCGCTCACTTCATCATTTGTCGGTTGTTTGAAGGGGGACAATCGCTACCCAAATAGGCGGATTTTTCTATTTTATGGATAATCAAACAGTAAAGTGGTTATGAAATCATGGATTAACCGCTATTTAAGGGGAGTTTTTGTAGAATGTGCAACAATATCCGCATCACCAGTGTTTTTGCCTGTCCAGTGTTGTATAAAATACGGGATTACAAAGCCATATTCAAAACCATCACCGCATTCGCTTGGCTGACAGAAGGATTCGTTTACTTGACCGTTCAAGTGTGCTACTATCGTGAAAATTAGGGTTGAAGCCATGAGAATTCATAAAGGAGCATCAGACATATGACACAGCTTACAAGACACAAGTTAATTGATGCGAGCAGCGTACTGTCCAAAGTCGCGCTGGGGGAGACCCATGCAGACATCGTTATCCGGAATGGAACCTTGGTCAACGTCCATACGGGCGAATTGCTTGAGAAGACGGATGTGGCCATTGCGGCCGGCCGGATTGCCTATGTCGGGCAAGCGAACCATACCATTGGGGACCGGACGGTCGTAATCGATGCGGCGGGAAGGTACGTTTCACCCGGGCTGCTGGACGGCCATATGCATGTGGAGAGCACGATGCTGTCCGTTACCGAATTCTCGAAAGCGGCGTTAGCCAAAGGAACGACCGGAATATTCATGGATCCGCATGAAATCGCGAACGTGTTCGGCGCTGAAGGCGTCAGGCTCATGCATGATGAGGGGCAGCAGCTGCCGCTCAAAGTATTCACGACCTATCCTTCCTGCGTGCCGGCGACCGACGATCTGGAGGATGCGGGCGCAAGCTTAACCGTAGACGATATTAAAGAAGGAATGGAATGGGACAATGTCGTAGGACTGGGCGAGGTCATGAATTTCCCTGGCGTCGTGTACGGCGATCCGAAGATGCGCGGGGAGATCGCAGAGACGATCAAGCATGGCAAGACGGTCACGGGGCATTTTCCAAGCGAAGACGATCGCATGCTGCAGGCTTATATGGCGTCTGGCGTGACGTCCGATCATGAGACGATTACCCGGGAGCAAGGCCTTCACAAGGTTCGCATGGGGATGCACCTGATGATTCGGGAAGGCTCGGCTTGGCATGATGTGAAAGAGGTTATTAAGATCGTTACGGAGGATAAGGTCAACACGGCTAATATCTCCCTCGTAACCGATGATGTGAATCCGCAGACACTGGTCGAGAAAGGGCATATTAACCATGTCGTCCGCCGCGCGATCGAAGAAGGGGTCGACCCTGTCACCGCGATACAGATGGCAACGATCAACGTCGCACGCTACTTCAAGCTGGAGCATGATCTGGGCAGCATTACACCCGGCAAATATGCGGACATTCTCCTGATCGACGATCTGACGAAGGTCGAGCCTTCCACGGTCATTACCGACGGCCGGGTTATCTTCGACAAAGGTGCGTACTGCGTTGATTTTCCGGCCTTCGTCTATCCTGAGCATATTCGCAGCTCCATGAATGTGAAGCGTGCGCTTACGGCGGAGGACTTCAAGCTGCCAAGCCGCGGCCAGCGGGAGAAGACGCAGGTGAACGTCATTCGCGCGATCGAGAACAGCGCCCGTACGGAGAAGATAACGGCCGAGCTCGATGTGAAAGATGGAATCATCCTGCCGGATCCGGGCCAAGACATTGTCCGTCTGGCCTGTATCGAACGGCATCATGGGACAGGCCAAATTTCACTGGCGTTTGCGCATGGGTTTCAACTGAAGACCGGTGCGGTGGCCTCAACGGTGGCGCATGACAGTCATAATCTCCTTGTGATGGGAATC
This sequence comes from Paenibacillus spongiae, assembly GCF_024734895.1. Classification (NCBI taxonomy): domain Bacteria; kingdom Bacillati; phylum Bacillota; class Bacilli; order Caryophanales; family Paenibacillaceae; genus Paenibacillus; species Paenibacillus spongiae. The sequence goes on along the minus strand of NZ_CP091430.1, from coordinate 7,424,634 downwards.
GACGAGCAGGATATGGCCTTGGCAGCCAATGAGCTGATCCGGATCGGGGGAGGCACGATCGTCGTCGAGAACGGCAAAGTGCTGGCCCAAGTACCGCTGACCATTGCCGGCCTTATGTCGGACAAGTCCTTGCTTGAGGTCGTCGAGGAGGTGAAGCAGCTCGATCAAGCATGGAAGCGGATCGGCTGCATGCTGAATGCCCCGTTCATGACCTTCTCCTTGATCGCGCTGCCGGTTATCCCGGAGATTCGCATCTCCAACCGGGGTCTGGTAGATGTTACGGCTTTCAAGCTGATCGATGTGGAGTTACTCTAAATAAGCTGGCCATGAAAGACAAGAAGGCGCCATCCCTTTCGCAGATGAAAGGAATGGCGCCATTATTTTTAGCAGGCAGGCGATTAGAAATTAAAATTGTCAGGATCCGGACCGACACGGAGATTCTGGTTCAGGCCATCGATCCGCGCGACATCTTCTTGAGAAAGCTCAAAGTCGAACAGGGACGCATTCTCGATAATGCGCTGTTCGTTCACAGACTTAGGAATGGTTATAACGCCATGCTGCAGGTCCCAGCGCAGAATAACCTGGGCGGTGGTTTTGCCGTATTTATCGGCGATTTCCTGCAGGATAGGATCGTTAAGCAGCTGGCCTTGCGCTAACGGAGACCAGGCTTCCATCTGAATATTCTGTTCCTTGCAATAGTTCAGCAATTCCTGCTGCGCTAATTGCGGATGGAATTCCACTTGGTTCACCATCGGTTTAATCGTAGCGTTCTTCAATAACGTCTCGAAATGATGGACGTGGAAGTTGCTGACCCCAATAGCCTTGACTCGCTTCTCGTTATACAGCGTCTCAAGCGCCCTCCAGGTTTCCTCATACTTCCCTTTGACAGGCCAGTGAACGAGATATAAATCCAGATAGTCCAGCCCCAGCTTATTCAAGCTTGTCTCGTAAGCAGCAAGCGTGGATTCGTAGCCTTGATCGCTGTTCCACACCTTGGAGGTAATGAATAGGTCCTCTCGGGCAATACCCGTCTCGGCTATGACTTCCCGGATCGCTTGTCCGACGCTCTTCTCATTGCCGTACACAGCCGCGGTATCGATACTGCGGTAGCCTTGCTTGACGGCGGCCTTCACGGCATCGACCAGCCCTGCGCCTTCTTCTACTTTCCACACGCCGAGTCCGAGCCAAGGCATCCGAACCCCGTTATGCAGCGTCGTCGTATCTTGGATATGCTTCGCGATCATCGTAGAAACCTCCTGAATATTGATTTTTGTTTGTAACCTCTATTACTACTTCTTCTTCTTCTTCAATAAACCTCTAAACAAGAAGCAGACACGCACCTGCTTTTCGCTTCGTCTTTTCGTTTCAACGAACGTGCCCAACCGGTTAAAATGACGGCACCAGCAACCATCAGTGACCCCACCCATGGAGTATGAATTAGACCAATCGAGTCTGTCACAATCCCACCCAAGTATGCCCCGATCGCAATCCCGGCATTAAACGCCGCAATATTGACGGCAGAAGCTACATCTAATGATTTGGGCGCATAACGCTCGGCCAGCATAACCACATACACTTGCAATCCCGGTACATTCATGAATGCAAACAAGCCCATAAAGAAAATAGTAATCAATCCGGCGATTTTGTACGGGATGGTGAACGTCAGAATAAGGAGCACGACGGCTTGTACGATAAACATATAGAACAAGGCAGACAGAGGCTTGCGGTTGGCAGCTTTTCCTCCAATTACATTGCCGATGGCTATGGCCACTCCGTAGACAAGCAGAATGATTGCCGCTGCAGGTTCTCTAAATCCGGTTATATCGCGCAGCAGAGGGGATAAATAAGTGAAGACGACAAAGGTGCCTCCGTACCCGATGGCGGTAATGGCGAAGGCAAGCAGCAACCGCCCATTCGTAACCAGCTTCATCTGATGACGAAGGGGCGTCTTGGTTCCTCTGCGCAAATCGGAAGGGATCAAGATCAAATTGGCAATGAAGGCTGCCAGGCCGATCGCAACGATTCCGATAAAGGCAGCTCTCCACCCCCACTGCTGTCCGATCCATGTACCCAAGGGTACTCCTGTAACGGTGGCCACCGTCAGCCCCGAGAACATGATTGCAATTGCGCTGGCTCTGCGGTTCTCGGGTACGAGGTCGGCCGCGATCGTAGAGCCAATCGACATGAATACGCCGTGCGATAGCGCGGAGATGACGCGGGCTGCCAGCAGAACGCCAATCCCGTTCGCAGCTGCGGCCAGACTGTTGCCCGCTATAAAAACAATCATAACCCAAAACAATAGTGTCTTGCGAGGCAACGTAATCGTTAAAGACGTTAATACGGGAGCTCCCAGGGTTACTCCCAAAGCATATAACGAAACGGTTAATGCGGACGTAGTTACCGCTATATTCAGGTCCTCAGAAATAAGGGGGAGAAGCCCTACGCTAATGAATTCGGTAGTCCCAATCGCAAAAGCACTTATCGCTAGCGCAAGGAGCGCTAACGTACTTCTCTTATGACCGAATGACATGTACTCGACTCCTTTCATATGACATCGTTGGCGGCAAGTGTTATTATGAGTGGTTAATATCGTCGTGACCAGTACGTACTTAAAAGTGATATAGGTACTAAAAAGGAACAATTGGCGGCAGCATTCTATTATTTTGATTAGGGGGACTAGGCCGTGGTCAAGAAGAAATATAATATTTCCGTGGAAGCAACCCTGGAGGTGATTGGAGGTAAATGGAAATGCGTCATCCTCTGTCATCTAACCTATGGCAAAAAAAGAACAAGCGATTTGAAACGTCTTATGCCTGCCATCACGCAAAAAATGCTGATCCAGCAATTAAGGGAATTGGAGCAAGACGGCATCGTAAATCGGATCAGCTATAATCAGGTCCCGCCGAAAGTGGAATATGAGCTAAGCGAATACGGATGGAGCTTGAAATCTATACTGGATTCCCTATGCGCATGGGGCGAAACTCACATTATTAAGCACTACGGCGATAAATTTGCCGTCTTAGAAGATAATGTCCTCAATCATTAGAAGAACGATATCCGGGTAAGCCCGCGAAAGAAAACAGCCTGTCAGTCCGATACCGCATGGGATCGGAAGGACAGGCTGTTTTCTTTTATTTTCCCGATTCCGCCTGCTTCGGCAGCGTCAAGCCTTATAATCTGCGCTTATTTCCGCATACTAAACCTGACATTTTCTTAGAAACGACGGGGTGTTCCATGTCAAAACGAAACTGGGCGCCGGGGCTGATCGCCCTGCTTCTTGTTTGCTGCTATGTGCTTGTGCTCGTTAAGTTCTTCTCTTCCACGCTTGCAATCGATCGTCTGGTTCGGCAGATTGAGCCGGGCAAGGCTGAAGCAGCCACTTTGAAGCATGTGGTGCTTATTGCGCAGGAGCTCGATAATCCATTCTGGCGAATGGTGGAGCAGGGGGCAAGCGAAGCGGCAGGCCAGCTGGGGATGAGGATCGATTACATGGGGCCGATCCGGATCAACCCCTCCGAGCAAATGACATTACTTGCGAAATCCATCGCCGCCAGACCCGATGCGATCGTGCTGCAGGGGATATCCGATCCCGATTATGATCGGCTGATTAACCAAGCGGCGGAGCAAGGAATTCCCGTTATCGCCGTGGATGCCGATGAGCCGGGAAGCCGGCGGCTGGCTTACGTAGGAACGGATAACCGGGAAGCGGGCAGGCGGATGGGGGAGCTTGTCGTGAAGGGTGCAGGCGGAAACGGCCGAATCGGTGTCATTATCGGCAGTGAGCGCGCAGATAATCAGCGGCATCGGCTGGAGGGCTTCCGATCGGTTATCGCCATGACGCCCGGATACGAAATCATGGATGTTCGTTCCTCCAATATTTCGCGCATTCAGGCTGCTCAACAGGCGGAGGCGATGCTGCATGAGCACAAGCGGATTGGAACCATCGTCGGCTTCAGCGCTCTGGATGCACCGGGCATTCTGGAAGGGATAAGAGCCTCCGGTCATACAGATGTGCGCGTATTCGGCTTCGATGAAGTAGAGGAGACTCGTCGGGGTCTGACTGAAGGGGAGATCCAGGCAGCTATTGTGCAGCAGCCCTGCGAAATGGGCGCGAAGTCCGTTCATTTATTAGCCCAATATTTCAAGGGGAGAACAACATTGCCGGAGCGGCACTATATCCCGATTCACATTGTCGATGGCGAGCGGATGAAGCGGGCTGCGGGCAGCCCATGAATATGCGCAGGATGCTGCTAATCGTCATACCGGCGCTATTCATTCTGAATAATGCGGTCTTCTTCTTCATCTTCCAAAGCGGAAGAACGGTGCAGCAAAGCTATAATGTGATGATGGACCGGGTATTGCTGTACAAGCAGGCAGACGAACAAACGAAGGGGAGCCTTCGCGCAATTAATGCTTACCTGCAGAATCGAAGTGAAAACAATCTTGCAATCTACAAGAAGACGCGGGATGAATTGAACCGTCTGCTTATTAGCTTGTCGGCGCAGAACACGATTCCGGCTACCGGCCTCATCAACCGCAGTTACCGCAATATGCTGCAAACCTTTATCGAGCAGGAGGCCGATATCATCGGGGCGTTGAACAGTTCATCCCCTTTGGCCTACGCGGATTATTACGAAGCGGCGGAGCGGACGGCAGCCTTCCTTCAGGAGGAGGGCTACCGTCTCATCGACCTGGAGCTGAGCTATTACCAGCCGCTGTATAAGCAAATCCTAACTCAGACGGATGTCATGAATCGATGGGGCATGGCTATTCTTATTCTAAATACGGCGATCAGCGTCATGCTGGCCTATCGGATATCGCTTCGCATTACAAGGCCCATTAAGCAGTTAGTCGAGACCGCGCAAGATATTGCAAGAGGCAACTTCCAAGCTGCCCCTCCCCCGATAGGCGCCAATAATGAGTTCGCGATCTTGTCCGAAGCCTTCGTCCATATGCAGGACAATTTGAAGAAGCTGATCGAGAAGGAGAAAGAAAGCTTGGAGAAGGACCGGCTGGTCAAGGAGCTGGAGCTGGCCGTGCTGCAGAATCAAATCCATCCTCATTTCCTCTACAATTCCTTGAATGTACTGTCCAAGCTGGCCCTGCTGGAGGGGGCGGAGCAGACGAGCGATCTGACCGTATCGTTGTCCAATCTGCTTCGTTACAACCTGCGGAAGCTGGACCGTCCGGTAACGCTCCGTGATGAGGTGGACCATGCGAAGGAATATTTCATTATCCAACAAGCCCGTTTCCGCGAACGCATCCGGTTCGTCACGGATATTGAGGAGGGTGGACTGGACGTTCTCGTACCGGTGTTGACGCTGCAGCCTCTATTGGAAAATATCTTCGTCCACGGCATCGAGGGCATGGAGGAAGGGGCTGTTGTTAAGCTGACGATTGCCTGCAAGATGGATGAGGTATGGGTCGCCATATCGGATAACGGTATCGGCATGAGCGAAGAGGTCCGCGAATCGCTGCTTCACTATGATTCGGAAACCCTGCCGGATCCGGGAGGGCGAGAGAAGGGGCATTCAACGGGGCTAGGAACACGCAACGTATTCAAGCGGTTGGAATTGTTTTACGGGAAGAAGGATATGATAAGCATTCAAAGTGAGCCGGGACAAGGGACGACGGTTACGATACGGATTCCAGCCGCAGGGAAGGAGGACAGGCATGTACCGCCTGCTGATCGCAGATGATGAAGCGCTGGAGAGGGAAGGCATCGAGTGGATCGTGAAGCGGATGATGCCGGATACCTTCGAGATTATTCACGCTGAGAATGGCCGTACCGCCATTCGAAAGGCGGAGGAATTCCATCCTCACATCATTATGATGGATATTCGAATGCCGGGTATTCAAGGCCTGGAAGCGTTAAAAGAAATCAAGGCACAACATCCGAATGTCAAGATGGTCCTGGTTACCGCTTATGAATATTTCGAGTATGCCAAGGAGGCGCTTTCTCTTGGGGTACACGAATATTTGGTGAAGCCGGCCAAGCGGGATCAGATCGCCCTGCTCCTGCAGCGGTTGGTGGTTGAGATTGAGCAAGAACAACGAAGGCGCAATGATGAGCTGGCGGTAAGGGACAAGCTCTTCCAATTGCTCCCGCTGGCGGAAACGGAATTAGCCTTGATATTCATGACCGATCAGGTGAATGAAGTCGAATTGGAGCATCTTGCCGATATGCTGGAGATCTCCATCGGTCACGGCTGTGCGCTCGTGCTTGCGCTGCCTGAATTAGGTGCGGAGAAGAAGAAGATCTATGAGACGGTGAAAAATGCGGCAAAAGGGATCGTCAAGGAACGGCTCGGGTGCGCGGTCAGCTCTATGGTTCATCGCCATATGGCCGTATTCCTTCTCGATAAGCTGCAGACCGGGGACAAGGTTCTAAGGGAAGAGGCGTTTCATTTGGGCAGCGAGCTGGTCGATGTCCTGGAGCGGCACGGCATCGCCATCACAGTAGGCATCGGATCCGTCGGAGCGGGAATAGAAGGAATCCGGAGATCTTATTACGAAGGCGTATTTGCTTCGACGTATGATAACCAAGGGAGGAGCCTGCACCGCTTCGAGGATTTGAACCTCTCTTCTGCAGAGGGGAACGGAGAGCATGCGAACCCGTCCGTAACAGACTCTGGCACGGAGAGCGCCTATGTGGAACAGGCCATCAATCAGATCCGCGAGGAACGCGAGCAGCGGACCGGGAATGTGCTGGACAAAGCCGTATCGTTCATCCGGGAGAGATACTTGGAGGAGCTTTCGCTCGAAGATGTGGCCGATCATGTCCACTTGAATTCGTATTATTTCAGCAAAGTATTCAAGCAGCAAACCGGAGAAACGTTTATCGACTATGTGACAAGACTGCGCATTGGAAAGGCCAAAGAACTCATGAAGGACGGCCAGCTCAGCTTGAAGGAGGTTTGTTACCAGGTGGGCTACAAGGATCCTAATTATTTCAGCCGCGTGTTTAAGAAGGTTACCGGGGTAACGCCATCCGAGCATCGCATTCAGCTTCAATAGTTTGCGGTTCATGGAGCTCGTTGTATATAACGTGGATGTGGATGTGGATGTGGGCGTGGAAGAAGATGCGGTTATAAATATAGAAATAGGAATGGAAGTGAACGTGGACGTGGACGAATTTGTCGTGTGGAGACGAATTTATGCTAGTGCAACGACTGCTCTCGGAATAGGGCGGGGTGGACGCAATAATGTGCTGTTGATGAACAAATTAGTGAAGGGAATAGACCGCAAGCCGGAACAACGCGCATGTTACAATTAATTTCGTAATAACCGTTGTTCAAAAAAAGGCTTGTTTGCAGACTGAACACGCCAGAAGGGATCCTACAAGTGAACGTTAATATAAAGCAAGACGAGCCAGTTAGCATGAAGTTTGTGACGCTAGTATCGATGGTAGCTGCTCTCGGCGGACTGTTATTCGGGTTTGATACGGCCGTTGTGTCGGGTGCGATCGGGTTTATGAAAGAGCGCTTCGACTTGAATGAGCTGCAGGTAGGCTGGGCGGTCTCAAGCTTGATTATCGGCTGTATCGCCGGGGCTGCCAGCGCTGGCGTGCTCAGCGAGAGGCTCGGAAGGAAGAAGACGCTCATTGCGGCTGCGGTTCTGTTTATTATCGGGTCGCTTGGCTCAGCCATTCCGTCTACGTTCAATGGCTATATTATCGCACGAATCATTGGAGGAATAGGGATCGGCCTTACGTCTACGCTGTGCCCGCTCTATAATGCCGAGATTGCGCCGGCCAAATACCGCGGACGTCTCGTAGCGCTCAACCAGCTGGCCACCGTTACAGGCATTTTTCTCGTTTATTTTATTAACATGTGGATAGCTGGGATGGGCGACGATGCTTGGGATGTGTCTACGGCATGGCGGTGGATGTTCGGATTCGGCGTTCTTCCCGGGGTGGTGTTCCTCGTACTGCTGTTCTTCGTGCCCGAAAGCCCAAGATGGCTGATCAAGCAGGGAAGGGCGGAGGAATCTCTGCCGATCTTGCTTCGTATTCATGGCGAGACATTGGCCAAACAAGAAGTGCTGGACATCAAGGAGTCTTTCAAGCAAGAGAACGGCTCGATCCGCCAATTATTCAGTCCTGCCTTGAGACTGGCTCTTATTGTCGGCGTTGGACTGGCTATACTGCAGCAGGTTACCGGCATTAATGCCATTATGTACTATGCGCCGGAAATCTTTAAGCAGACCGGAGCAGGAACGAATGCCGCGCTGATTCAGACCATTCTGGTCGGTTTCATAAACTTTGTCTTTACGATTCTTGCGATTTGGCTCATCGATAAAGTCGGACGCAAGGCATTATTGCTCGTCGGTTCTTCGGTCATGACGATCTGTCTGGCAGTAATCGGACTGGCCTTCCAAACGGGGCATGCTTCAGGGCCGCTGGTACTCGTCTTTATCTTATTGTACGTAGCTGCCTTCGCGGTATCGCTTGGACCGGTCGTCTGGGTCGTGATGTCCGAGATCTTCCCCAACCGCATTCGGGGCAAAGCGACCGCGATCGCTTCCATGGCGCTGTGGGCTGCCGATTATGTCGTGTCGCAGGCATTCCCGCCGATGCTTGCCTCTTCTGGCCCGGCGATCACCTTCTGGACCTTCGGCATCATGGCGCTCGTTACGTTCGTCTTCACCTGGCGCGTGATTCCCGAGACGAAGGGCAAATCGCTGGAGGAGATCGAGTCGCTGTGGGCGCCGGATAAGGCCTAATTGATATGCCGGATGTCCCGCTAGCACGTAATTGGATGAAGGTTGGGCCTCTGGCTCAACCTTTTTCCGTTCTAGCTGGAGGGGGAGCATGCGGGATCGTGAGCTGTAACGCCGAAAAAGGGCGTTACAGCCGCCGGCGGACGAGCCCCGCATGGCTGTAACGCCGTTTTCGGGACTTACAGGAGAGGCCAACATCAGAGAGGCGTTGGATTTAGCAGCAGCCTAATAGAAAGCTGCCTTCGAATTGGGGCGGGACGAGCAGGTTCGCGCCGGCTTCGAAAAAAGGGATGCCCCCTCTGCCATTGTCGATGACAGTTGGGGGCATCCCTTTTTCATTATTGTGCAGTCTTCACGATATCACCAGCAGCATCGCGAGCGGGCGTAAAGGACCTGCGATTCTGGCGGCCGCGAACGGATTTTCGCTGGAGCGCATTGTGACGTATGAGGGCAAAGATAATGAGCAGCGTCCCGATGATTTCGTAGCTGCTGATCCGGTAGCCTTGGAACGCCATAATAATGAATGTGGTAATGGGAACGAAATTGATAAACAAGATCCCGTTAAGCGGGGTCAACAATTTGATTCCTGCATTCCAGCTTAGCAAGGCGGCGAGTCCCGGCACTAAGACCATGAAGGACATTTCATACTTAATTGAGAAAATCGTGTCCCAGGTGGGAACGGGAAGCAGCTGGAAAGCCGAAGCAAGGGTTACGATAACACCGGATACGGCGCTTCCCAGCAAGCAGGTCAACGTTGAATAGCGCAGTATCGACCAGTCGCCAAACCGGCTTCCTCCCATGGAGTACACGACCCACCCGACAACGCCCACAAATATAAGCAGCAGCGGCATAAGATTCTGTCCTGCCATCATGAAGAATGCCAGCTCCCCCTTGGTGATCACCAGCAAGGCACCGGCAAGCGCAATAGCTACGCTTGTGAGCATGGACGCTTTGGGCGCTTTTCGCGTAGTAATCCAGACGACCAGGATCGAAATCATGGGCATGAGCACTTCCATGATGGAGGCGGCGACTGTGCCGGGCTCGCCCATGAGCTGCTGTCCGAGGAAGACGAACATATTATAAACCGTGAAAGCCATCGTTCCATAGATAAGCAGAGCTTTGCCCCGTCCCTCGAAGCGGAACGAAGCTCTCCCTTCCTTAAACCACAACATTGCGCTGAGGATGACTGCTACGATTACGTATCGGATAAACGAGAAGTAGAAAGGATCGATTTGCTGTAAAGCGAGGTGTGCGACGGGGAACATAGCCCCCCACGACATGCTTGCGATAAGGCACAGCAAGGAACCGAGGATGATTTGCTTCTTGAACATGTAATGGTCTCTCCCTAACAAAAGATCTGCCAGCTTCTAGTACATAACTCATCATAGGGGGAGGAATGCCATTAGTAAAATGATTGAAAATAAAGTTTATCATCATTTATAATGATAATAAACATTGCGCAGCATTTGCGTAGATCCATGAAGATCGGAGAAGAGCAATGGAGAGGATGGTGCGCGTTGGATCTCAATGATTTGAACATCTTTCAGACCGTGGCGAAGCATGAAAGTGTCAGTAAAGCGGCATTGGAGCTCAATTATGTCCAATCCAATGTGACGGCCAGAATTAAGCTGCTGGAGAAAGAGCTCCAGACGCCCTTGTTTTACCGGCACAAACGGGGGATGATCTTGAACACGGAAGGCAAGCGGCTGCTGGAGCATTCGCGTGAGATCCTATCCAAGATGGAAGAGCTGAAGCGTGCCTTCCAAGACAAAACGAATCCTTCCGGCGTCCTCGAAATCGGGATCGTGGAGACCGTGATTGCCCTGCCGGAGATATTATCCTCGTACAACAGCAAGTATCCGGACGTTGAACTGTCGTTGAAGGCCGGCGTCACCGATCAGCTGCTGCAAGAGGTTGTGGACATGAAGCTGGACGGTGCGTTCGTTACGGGACCGATCAGGCATCCGTTAATCGATCAGGTTGAGGTTATTCAAGAGAAGCTGGTGCTTGTTACCAAGGGAAGCGGCTTCTCCGTGGAGGATATTACCACGAAGCCTCTGCTGCTTTACAATAAGGGCTGCGGCTATCGCGGAAGACTGGAGAGCTGGATGAAGGTGGAGGGAATTATCCCGAAGCAGGTCATGGAGTTTGGAACGTTCGGGACCATTATCGGCAGTGTAGCGGCCGGTATTGGCATCACGATACTCCCCGAATCCTCCGTTGCCGATCTGGCTGCCAATGGCACCGTGTTCTGTCACCGCATACCGGAGCCTTACCGGGAAGTGACAACGATTTTTATCCGGCGCAAAGACGCTTATCTAACGAACACCCTGCAATGCTTTATAGACGAAATTGAGGCCCGAACGGGCCAGGCGCTTGCGCGGCAGCCGGAACTGACATAGCGACCGGACATAAGGCATGGGATGTTACCCTGGCATGTGCGCGACCGGCCGAGAGCACACATGGGGTTCGACAGGTCAGCCCGTCATGCGAAAATTCGGCGATGATATCGGAATCGGAATCGGCTCGATCCGCTCGTATTTTCCGAGCGGTGAACCGTTCGAAGGCATCGGGATTGCCCCGGATGTCAAGGCCGCAGGCACGCGGGAGGATCATTACAGCAAGCGGGATGCCGCCTTAGAGAAGGCCATAGAGCTAGCGTCAAGCTGATAGCCGACCACTCCAAGCTTAGGAGTGGTTTTCTTATTAGAGAATATAAGTTCCCGCGATACGTTGCTTAAACAACATCAAAGAGAAGAAACGCCGTTCACCGCCAAAGACGGCGTCTGTCGTTTCTACTTGCCGCATCGCAAATAAAAGCAACAAAAAGCAAGGAAAGCCAATTGTAACCGCAGGGAACATGGATTATAATTTTGTGAATAATGGTTTTTTGTTGCTAGTTACCGCTCGTCATATGTATCGGGGGGAAGGCGTAATGGACAAGAGGTTGAAATTTCGCGAAGATGGCACGTTTGTGATCGTACAGTTTTCCGATGTGGAGTATATCGATGAATATGACTACGATCCGGAATCACCCGAGCTTGACCGGTCTACGCAGGCGACGATGGAGCGGATTATTCGGGAGGAGCAGCCCGATCTGATCGTGTTTGCCGGGGATCTCATCGCAAGTGCAAGAACCAAAGATCCGATCCAATCATTCCGTAATGCGGTGGCGGCCGCCGAGCAGAGCCGCGTGCCGTGGGCGGCCGTATTCGGCAATCATGATTCGGAAGGAAGCGTCACGAGAAAGCAGATGCATGCGGTCCAGCTGGAGCATGAATACTGCGTTGCGGAGGAGGACCCGCAGGGAGTGAGCGGCGCCGGGAATTTTGTGCTGAAGGTGCTGAACCGCGATGGGAGAGCTGGAGCTGCGCTCTATTTCTTGGACAGCGGCGACTACCCTTCCGGCGGGCATAACGTTGGCGGATACGATTGGATTCACAGGGATCAGATCAACTGGTATGCGGATCAGTCCCGTGCGCTAACGGAGCAGAACGGCGGGAGCCCGCTGCCGGCGCTCGCTTTCTTCCACATTCCGCTGCCGGAGTACAATGAAGTGTGGGAGGGGCATGTTTGTTACGGTCACCGACTGGACGGCTGCAGCTCCGCGCCCCGGATCAATTCCGGCTTCTTCGCGGCCATGGTGGAGATGGGCGACGTTATGGGCACGTTTGTCGGCCACGACCACGCGAATGATTTTCATGGCATGCTGCACGGAATCCACCTCTGCTATGGCCGCGCGACGAAGTATGTCAGCTACGTCGATAACGTGCGAAATAACCACTTTCCGACAGGGGCGCGGGTCATTAAACTGCGGGCGGGAGAACGGCAATTCGAGACCTGGATCCGCGAGAGCGACGGTACCGTTGTGTTGGAGCAGCCCGAGCATCAGCCGGAAGGGCGCAAGGGATAGGAACCCCATCCTCTATTCCATGATTTTTACAATTCGGATATCTTCTTGTTGTATTTTCTGCAACTCTGGACGGGCAAAAGTGACCTTGATACGTTTATTATTGCATTTTCTACAACAAAACCTCCTGCCGAGAGGGATAACGTGTGGTATCTTACCCACAAAGTTGTATAAAGTGCATCAATACGGCTACTGGGGCTGATTGATGAAGAAAATGTTGTACGTTATACAACACCTTCAAGATTAATTCACATCAGGAATGAAGCGATTAAAATAAGCTTTGTATTCTAAAGTTCATCCTTATGCCTGCTTGAGGTCATGCTCCAGCGCAGCGGGTTGCGTTCACGAAACAAACTTCGCCTCCAGAGGACGGCGTTAGTCTGCCGGATTTCAACCAAAAAGTCTGATTCAAAGAAATCCGTGAACAACAGCGATCGAAAGAACGTTCCGCCTGCGCAGCGGCTTTTACCCCGTCCGCTCAGTCCGGATTCAGCAATTTCTCATTGACCTCCCGGATCGCCTGCTGAAGCCCCATCTCGTTGTATTGGGCGACGATCTCCTGCCACATCTTCACCGGATCGCCCTTGCTGAGCGCGACTTTCGTCAGATCCTCCTGCGGATTGATTGCGGCGCTCAGCTTATCTTTATTCGGCGTGGACAGCGAGATGGTTGAATAGATAAAGGGCGTCGCCCTTGCATGATTAAGCAGCCATCTCATCTCTTCCAGGCTGGCTTGAATATTCCTCTCCCCGTACTTGAACTTGTTGATGTCGTCCAGCCGGTAAGAGTGTTCCAGTCCCCACGCGGCGAGGGAACGCAATATTTCCGTTGAAGGGTACAGCTTCTGGATGCTGACGGGCTTCCCTGTCTTCTCGTCCCGGGGCCGCGTAATGACAATATTGCCATCGAAGTTCACGTAATCCTTCCCTTCGATGCCGTACTGCATCAATTGCTTCCCTTCGGGAGACAGCAGGTAATCATACAGCCGCAAAATCCGGTCCATCTTATCATCGTCCAGCTTCGCGCTGAAATAGCTCTCGGTCCAATAGGTTGGCGCCACATAATAATAGCGGTTCCCGTCGTCTGCCGGCCACAGATGCAGGATCTTCACCGAATCGTAAAAGTCTTTGCCGGGGTTGTAGGTGTTCCATAGTTCGACCATGCCGCTCAAGCTATCGGGGGTTGCTTTATATGCGAGTGCACCCGCCTTGCCCTGCGTGAATTTCTCCACCGCGTCGGCTTCCTTCCTCAGGAAGAAGCTGCTGTCCAGGCCGCCGTCCGTGTACAGCTTGCGGAATTGGACCACGATCTTGTTCATTTCCTTGGACGCGTAATAAGGGATCCACTGGCTGCCCTCTTGAACCCATTGGCTGGCGGCAAATTGCGGGAATGCCGGACTGAACACCCAAGAGAGATAGCTGATGCTGCCTGCGGTTAAGCCGACGGTATCGGGAAGGCCGTTGCCGTCCGGATCCTTTTCGGTAAACGCTTTCATCATTGCGGAGAATTCGTTGAAATTGCCCGGGTCCTGGAACCCCAGCTGCTCCATCCAGTCTTTGCGGACGAAGACGACCCTCTCCAGCATCCACAGATCATTGGTCGGATAGGCGTTACGGGGGAGCATGTACAGCTTCTTATCCCGGCGCAATGCCCGGGTATCGGCAATCTGGGCGATCTCGAATACGTTGGGGTATTCGCTTAGATCATCGGGAAGCGGGCGGATTAAGTTCTGCTTGATCCAATCCGAGTAGATGCCGGGCGAATCATTGATGATCGAATGCGCGAACAAATCGGGAAACTTATCGGATGCCGCCCATACTTTGAACTTCTCCTCGTAATCGGCCCAGCTTACCTGAACGGGCTGGAGCGTCACGTTGAAATCGCGCTCGATCTTTTGCAGAATGTCGTCTTTCTTCTCGAACGCCCTGCCAATGCCCCAGAACGATACGGAGATATTGAGATGCTTGCCGGTCTCACTGGCTGCGTCATTCGACGGACCCTCTGCAGGTACATTGCCATCCCGGCATCCTGCGGCTGTCAGGATAAGCGCTGTTGTCAGAAGCATGGCAACGATAGGCTTGATACGGCTCATCTCTTCACTCCCTGACGAAGTTGTATATGCCAAGAATAGTAATGGAAAAGTGCAGGTAAGTAAAGCATTCTGCCCATCGCACCTAAAAGTGATATAAAATCAATAGCATGACAATACATATCTGCACATGGGATAGGGGAGCATGCCGTGGCATTTTACCGTCGATTGTCCATTCGGTCACAGCTGTCGTTTATCGCGGTATGCATCGCAGCCGTTATGCTGTTCATCATCTCGATCACCTATATTCAGATGTCCGGGATTATCAGCAGCAACAATGAGCAGTACACGAAAGACATGATCGCGCAGATCAAGCAGACCGTCCATTCGAACAAAGACGTTATCGACCGGCTGATGACCAATATTGCTTACAACAATGACGTGCAGAATTATTTAACCGAACCGGAAATCGCGCAGATCTACATGTATTCCAAAAGAATCAGCAGCCTGTTCATCAACATGCGGACGTTGAAGGAGGGGATTCTGGATATCGTCCTCCACGGGGAGGACGGGCGATGGTACGATCTGTACGGCGGGAAGAAGTGGACGGGGCCCTTCGCCCCGATGCTTGCCCCGAAGGATGCGATTCATTATTTCGGCTTGCAGAACTTTGGAGACGCTTACCAGAGTGAGAACTGCATCCTGGTAGGCATGAAAATCAAGTCGTTTCAGTCGGGCGACCGGTTCAATTCGGTCATTGGCACGCTGTTCTTCGTGATCGATCCGACCGCGCTGATCGGCGAGTCCGGTTCGATCGCGGAGCAGCTCGCCACACAATCGTTTCTGGTGGACCGGGAGAATAAGATCATCTCCAGCAGCAATCCGGAGGAAGTCGGCAGCGAGCTGGATGTCATTATCGCGGAGGATACGTCACCCGGCGAATCGCGGAAGATTATCGTGAACGGGCAGACGTACGCCGTCCAGACGGAGGATCTGCCGGAGATCAGCAGCATGATCGTCAGCATGATTCCCGTTGCCGAGCTGCTGCGCGACATCTCGAAGATCCGCAAGCTGGAGCTGGCCGTGTTTATTTTCGGGGCGATCATTATGTTTGCTCTGTTCATGCTGGTCATTAACAATGTGCTGCTTCCGCTCAAGAAGCTGATGGCCTTCATCAGCAGCATCAAGCGGGGGGATCTGAACAAGCTGAAGAACCGGATTCATCTGCAGGGCTACGCGGAAATTACAGTCATGTCCAACGAGCTGAACAGCATGCTGGACGAGGTCGACAATTTGACGCATCAGCTGCTGGAGACGAATGCGATGCTGTATGAAACGGAGCTGGAGAAGAACAAATCGGAGCTGTCTTTTCTGCGCAGTCAAATTAACCCGCATTTTCTGTACAATACGCTGGAAATGGTCAAAGGGATGGCGGCTGTCAAAGGCGCCAATGAAATTCGCGAGATCGCCAAGGCGCTCGGACAAATCTTCCGTTACAGCATTAAAGGCGGGGACAGGGTGGCGCTCCAAACGGAGATGGGCATTATCGAATCCTATATGTATATCCAACAAATCCGCTTCGGCGACCGGTTCCGCGTCCGATATGAGCTGACGGATGAAGCGATGGCATGCCAGATTCCGAAGATGATTCTTCAGCCGATCGTCGAGAATGCCGTCTTTCATGGCTTGGAGACGAAGGAGGAGCAGGGGACGCTGGTCATCAGCGGGAAGGTGAACGAGCAGAAGGAGCTGGTCATTGCGGTGGAGGATGACGGTCTGGGAATCACCCCCGAGCGTCTGGAGCAGATCCGGAACGTGCTCACGCAGCGGCGGCAGGCGATCCAGGACCGGGAGGACGCGCAGGTATCCAGTATCGGACTGGCCAACGTGAATAATCGGATCAAGCTCACCTTTGGCGATATGTATGGACTCTACATCGACAGCACACTTGGAGAAGGAACGATAATACAGCTGGTGATGCCGGCAAGGGGGACTTTACATGTATAAAGTGCTTATTGTGGATGACGAAAGCTGGGTGGTCGAGAGCCTCAAGGCGAGTGTGGATTGGAACAGCCTTGGCTTCGAAGTGGCGGGGGAAGCATACAGCGGATTGGAAGCGCTGGCGTTCATTCAGGCTCATAAGCCGCAGGTGGTATTCACCGATATTCGCATGCAGGGGATGAGCGGGCTTGAATTGATCAAGAAGGGCGGAGAGCTGCCGGATCCGCCGAAATTCGTGGTCGTCAGCGGCTACGCGGAATTCGCGTATGCGCAGCGGGCGCTCAATTACGGCGCTGCGATGTATTGTCTGAAGCCCTATGACGAGCAAGAGATCGCCGATGTGCTCAGCAAGCTGAAGAAGCACCTGGACGCGGCGCAGCAGCTGTCCGATACGCTGCTGCTCCAGATGCTGGCCGAGGAGGGCGGGGGGAGTCCGGATGCCATCAAACGGGAGTTTGACAAGCATGGCATCCGGATCGATGCCGGCCATGCGGTCGGGGCGATGGTTTGCGATGCCGGGGATGGCCGGTTCCCGCAGGTTGAGCATGCCCTCCGGCTGAAGATCGGGATAAGGAAGATGCTCTATATCATGGCATACGATTCGTTAACCGAGGCGGCCCGGAAGCTGGAAGCCGAGTGGCCGGATGGACTGAAGGGTGCCGGCGTCAGCTTCGCATTCACCGATTCCCATATGCTGAAGAACGCGATGGGGAGCGCCAATTTACTGGCCAGCCACTATTTCATTACCGGCTCTGAAGGGGTTAACTGGCATCGCGAGGCTTCGCAGGGGACGTTGAACAAGGTGATCAAACAAATCGGTTCGGCTATCGGCAGCAAAGAATTCGCCGTGCTGGGCGGGCTGTTCGACGAGGCCGGCCGGTTGTTCCAGCAAGAGGGATATACGGTCAAGCATGCCCTTCGCTTGTATAACGTCGTGATTTCCCTCTTATACAGCATGAATGAAGAAGAGAGGGACGGGATGCTATTCAGCTATGAGCAGCTGATGGAGACGTTCCGGAGCTTGCCGGATATGCTCGACTACTTGAAGGGCGTATCGATGAGGATGATCCGCAAGAATCCGGAATACGCCGTGAAGGAAACGGGCAATGAGACGTTCAAATTGATTCTGCAGGATGTCCATGACAATTTCCGCAGCGACATCTCGATTCAGAGCCTGACGCAGAAATATTTCATCAGCCCGAATTATGTGAGCCAGCTGTTCAAGAAGGAAGTGGGTGAAACGTTCACCTCTTATATGACGAAGCTGCGAATTAACTACGCTTGTGAGCTGCTGGAGCAGACGAATTACCTTGTGAACGAAATCGCCGAGAAGGCGGGCTATCACGACTATTTCTATTTTACGCGAATGTTCAAGAAGATGACGGGCCGTACGCCTACCCAGTTCAGGGAGCAGTCGGGCACATGAATTGCTGCTTGAATGCGGGCGTGACAAGGCAGGTACAGTTTGGGTATGCACATGGCTTAGATGCCGTATGGATTTTTATTCGTTTTTGTTATCTTTTGTGCTAACGAGCGTGGATAGGCAGGCTTTCTATGCAGTTAAAGACTTCATTTGCATGAATACTCATCCGGGTCCGTTTCCTCTATAGTTGATCCTATGAAAGCGATAACAATGCTGTGCGTCGCTGATGATCGCTTATGTGGGGATGGTTTCATTCGGATTCGCGTTTCGTTAGTCCGGGGATAGGAACAACATCTGCTGCGAGGTGATCGAAGATGAAGAACAGATGGTTAACGCTTATATTCGCCGCTATGGTTACGGCTGCCGTCTTCGGATTGTTCGCTTCCGATTCCAGGCAATCCTCTCCTGTCTCGAATACGAGTCAAGACAGCTTCTCCGATGATGCGTATCAACGGGCGAAGCAGGATACGGCAATCATCATACAGGATGAAGCCTCGACGAGCCCTCAGGCAGAAGAAGGGCTTGATCTGCAGGGTGAGCCGCTTCGCATCGGACAATGGTGGGCGATGGAGGGAGAGCTGACGGCCGAAGAGCTCGAACGTCAGCGCAGAGTCGAAGCCAAGTACCATACGAGAGTGCAGTATGTGCATGTCCCGCTCGAGCAGGCTGCATCCCGTCTGATTACATCATCCATCGCCGGGCAGCCGGTCGCCGACATTATGATGCTCGAAGTGAACTGGGCGTTCCCGAAATTGGTCGAGGAGGGATATCTGCAGGAGCTTGACGGTTTGATTGATCTGAACGATCCCAAATTCAGCGACAATCCGATTACGATGAAGCACGGCAAATTCAGAGGCAAGCAATATGGCGTTACCCTTCCCTATTCGGAAGCCAACGGACTCTATTACAACAAAACGCTGCTTCAGGAAGCGGGTGTTCAGGACCCATACGAGCTGCAGGAGAAGGGGGAGTGGACGTGGAGCAAATTTATGACGATATGCAGAGCCTTGAAGAAGAAGGGCACGCCTTGTCTGGCCGACTACCCTGTGGAGAACACGACATTCTTCATCTACTCGAATGACGGAGCCGTCGTCGAGGACAACAAGGTGGCCTTCGACAGCCCGAACGCCATGGAAGCGATCGAGTTCATGCGCAAGCTGTACGATGCCGGCGATCTGATCGGCGAAGAAGGCATTATAGAGAGGAATGTCGCATTCGCATACGGCTACCGCTGGGATGCGCTAGGCTATTCGGGCAATCCCGCCATGAAAGACGAGCTCGGGTATGTGTTCTATCCCAAAGGGCCGAGGGCGAAGGATTATATCGTGCCCTATCAGAAGATGAACCTGTGGTTCATGCCGAAAGGGACGAAATATGCCAAGGCCAAGTGGGCTGCCTGGTCGGAGCTGTATGAGATGGATATGGAGAAAGGCTTTAACGTGCGGCTGGAGAAGGAGAAGCCCTACTTCAAATCCGAGCCAAACATGAAGACGCTGCGGAAGATGTTCGACAGGATCAAGCTGGTCGAGTACACGTCTTACATTGGCTTCAAAGAATTATACGAAGAATCGGTCAAAGAAATCATGGCCTGCAGGCAATCGCCCGAATGGGGGATGCAGCAGATCAAAGCGCAGGCGCAGGCGGCCATTGACATATCGCTCAAGAAATAATGTTTTGCCCATCAATATGTAAGCGATTTCAAATAAATCGGGAACAGGGACTTTTAAAGGGGGGATGCCTGGAAGCTCGCGGAGGTCGAACAGCAGTTATCATGCAATACGTGCAGGTTTATTTTTTTTGAAAAAATAATGCTAAAAAATTCTAATTATGGGGGAAATTCGATGAAGCTAATGAAGGCAGGAACCCTAATCCTTATGTTTGCCTTGCTCATCAATGTGTTGGCGGCATGCTCGGGCGGCAATTCGAATCAACCGGCGGCTAATAACACGAACAATAAGACCGATGCAGGTACCGTGGAACCGCCTGCTTCGGAAGAGCCGGCGGAAGAGCCGAAGGAAGAGGAGCCGGTCACGAAAGTGATGGACTTCGGCGGCAAACCGCTTCGCATCGGTCAATGGTGGGGGATGGATGCTTACCTGAACGATGAAGAGAAGGCCAAGCAGAAGAAGGTGGAAGAAAAATTCAATACGAAGATCGAGTATGTCACCGTTACGGATACGACGGCGCGTCTGATTACGTCCTCCGTTGCGGGCGAGCCGTTCGCCGATATCGTGATGATCCCGCTGCGCGAGGCGTTCCCGAAGCTGGTTGTAGAAGGCTATGTGCAGCCGATTGACGACGTTGTCGACTTGGGCCTGCCGGCGTTCGCCGACAATCTGGTCACGATGACCAACGGGAAGTTCCAGGGCAAGCAATACGGGATATCCGAGCCGTATGCGGAAAGCCATGGGCTCTACTATGACAAGACGCTTCTGCAGAAGCTCGGCTTGCCGGATCCTTATGAGCTGCAGGAGAAGGGCGAATGGACCTGGGACCAGTTCGTCGACATGCTGAAGAAGATCAAAGCCGGCGGCAAGGTTCCTCTTCACGTCGATAGCGAACCTCTGCTCGCCTCGATTCTGATTTACACGAACGAAGGCAAGATTGAGGATCCGGCGACGAATAAAATCGCGCTTGACGAGCCGAACACGATGGAAGCGCTGCAGTTCTTCAACGATCTGTACAACGTTCACAAAGTGATTCACAAGGATGAGCAAGCTTCGTTCGGCGACGGCGGCATTGCGTTCGTTAACGGCTACCGCTGGGATAACCTCGGATATGTGAAGGATAAGCCGAACGATATCGGATATGTGTTCTTCCCTAAGGGTCCGAAGGCAACGGAATATGTCGTGCCGTACGACAAGATGAACCTGTGGTTCATTCCGAAGGGCGTCCAGAATGCGGAAGCCGTGCTGTCCGCCTTCACCGAGCTGTTCGAATTCGAGGTGAAGAAAGGGAAGGATATCAAGCTTCAGAAGGAAGAGCCGAACATGAAGAACAAAGAGTCGCTGGATACGATGAGGAAGATGTTCGACAGCACCTACAAGATTATCAATTATCAAGCCTATGTCGGATTGTCCGACGTTGTGGAGGAAGCGTTCAAGAACATCGCAAGCGGCAAAGAGTCGCCGGCCACGGCGATTGAGCGGATCAAACCCATGGCGCAAGGGGCCATCGACGTGTCCACGAAAAAATAATCCACGCTTGAAAACCTGTGAGAGGCGGTACTCCGGGGTTAGTCACACCCGGGGTGCTGCCCTTGCATCCGAAAGGGGTACGCAATGAAACGAAAGAGCAAATATCGAATGGTTGCGGCAGTAGCCCTGATAACGGCAATATGCATTGCTTTACCGCAGCCGGTGCCTCTTGTGACAGGAAGCTATGCCGATGGACCAGCCCCGACGGGTATCGAGCTCGGATCCACGAATAAGGACGGCTACGACCAATACTTGGCCCGATATGCCCAGGCCGCAAGACCGGAACGCGAGCTGACGATTCCTGGTGATAGGTTCTCGAATGCGGAGGGCATGCAGATCAATGTTGTTGACGGAGTAGACGGGGCAAGCGGCAAAGCGATCGAAACCGGAGAATCGGGAATCGTTTCATGGGAATTGGATGTCCAGGATGAAGGTCTGTACAACATCGAGCTGCGTTTTCGCCCCATGGAGGGGAAAGGCTCGGATATCGACCGCGAATTGAATATCGACGGCAAGCTGCCCTTTGCCGAAGCGAAGAATCTCGTATTCCGCAGACTGTGGAAGAACAATGGCGCAGCGGTCCGCGACGATAACGGGAACGACATGTACACCCCGCAAGCGGAAGTGCCGATTTGGCAGGAAGTGTTCGTACAGAGCTCGGACGGACGCCATGGAGAGCCGTATTCGTTCTATTTCTCAAAGGGAAAACACGTCATATCGCTCGTTTCCGCCAAGGAACCGATGATGATTGATTATATAAAGCTTCGCCAGACGGACAAGGTGCCGTCTTATCGGGATCTCTCGGAGCACTATAAGCGGCAAGGATATAAAGAAGCGTCCGGCGCGATGGTCAAAGTGCAGGGCGAGGCGGCGGGGATCAAATCGAGCGCCGTGCTCTATCCGATGATGGACCGCAGCAGTCCGGCCGTGGAGCCGTATGACGTATCCAAGATCCGGCTCAATACGATCGGCTCCTTCAACTGGTCGGAAGCCGGGCAGTGGGTAAGCTGGGACATCGAAGTGCCCGAGGACGGATTATACAAAATCGGGGTGAAATACAATCAAAGCCTGCAGCGCGGAGTAACCTCGTACCGCAAGCTGATGATTGACGGGAAGGTGCCCTTCTCCGAGATGGAGAGCGTGGCCTTCGACTTCTCGTCCGATTGGCAGATGAAAGAAATCGGCGATGGAGAAGAGCCGTATCTCTTCTATCTCACGAAAGGGAAGCATGTGCTCCGGATGGACGTCACGCTGGGCGAGATGGCGCTGTACCTGCGCAGCATCGAATCGAGCGTTCTCGAGCTGAACACGATCTACCGGCGGATTGTGATGGTGACAGGCACGGTCCCGGACGAATACCGCGATTACCAGCTGGATTTGAAATTGCCGGAGATGACCGGCCTGTTCCGCAAGCAAGCCGACCTGATTGCATCGATTGCGGCGCGGATCGAGAAGACGACGGGCGGCAGCAGCGACCGGACGGCCACGCTGAACCGGATCGTGTACCAGCTGCGCGATATGGCGGACAATCCGGATACGGTTACGCGCAGGCTGGAGACATTCAAGTCCAACATCAGCTCGCTCGGATCCTGGATCTTCTCGGTCAACTACATGCCGTTATCCGTGGACTATATTGTCGTCGCTTCGCCGGAACAGAAGATGCCCCGGGCAAGCGCCACGGCATGGGGGAATATCAAGCACCAGGCCGGCACCTTCCTCTTGTCGTTCTTTAACGACTACAATGCGCTTGGCTCTTCCAAGGGGAAGGACGGGGACAAGATCAAGGTCTGGATCACGATGGGACTCGACCAGGCGAAGATCGTCAAGCGGATGATCGAAGAAACGTTCACGCCGGTTACGGGCGTTGCCGTCGATCTGCAGGTCGTTACCGAAGCCGTCCTGCTGCAGGCGATGCTGGCCGGACGCGGGCCGGACGTGGCCTTCTCGGTAGCCAATGATAAACCGCTGAACTATGCGCTGCGGAGCGGCGTGGAGGATTTGTCGAAATACCCGGGATTCGATGAGGTGAAGAAGCAGTTCAGCGACAGCGCCTTCGTTCCTTATTCGTTCAACGGGGGCGTCTATGCGCTGCCAAGCGATCAATACTTCCCTGTGCTCTTCTACCGGAAGGATATCTTGGAGGAGATGAAGCTGGAGGTGCCGCAGACCTGGGACGATGTCTATGCGATGGTGCCGGAACTGCAGAAGCAGAACCTGATCTTCGGCTTCCCTATTCAAGTGCTGGTCAAGACGGGCTCTAACGTGCAGGACAGCGCTAACCTGCCGGTCAACTTCACCTTCGGGACGATGCTCTATCAAGCCGACGGGGAGCTGTACACCAAGGATGGAAAAGCGAGCGCCCTCGATTCGGAGGAGTCGGTGAAGTCCTTCATCCAATGGTCGGAGCTGTACACCACGTATAAGCTTCCGCTGGAAACCGACTTTACGAACCGGTTCCGCAGCGGCGAGATGCCGATCGGAATCGCCGATTATACGAGATTCAACATTATCAGCGTCGTCGCGCCGGAATTGAAAGGGTTGTGGGACTTCACCCTTACGCCGGGCACCAGGCTGCCGGACGGATCGATTCGCCGGGATGTCCCTGCCTACGGAAGCGGGGCGGTCATGCTGAAGAGCAGCAAGCATAAGGAGAACGCCTGGAAATTTATGCAGTGGTGGGCCAGCTCCAAGGTTCAGGCCAAATACGGGCTGGAGAACGAGGCCATATTCGGTCCGGCGGGGCGGTACGCGACCGCGAACATCCAGGCGGTCGAACAGCTGCCATGGCAGGTGAAGGACTACAAGACGTTGATGGAGCAGTGGAAATGGGTGAAGGGCGTTCCGGAAGTGCCGGGCGGCTATTTCACGGGCCGTCATCTCGACAACGCCTTCCGCAGCGTCGTCATCTCCAATGAAGATCCGAGGGAAGCAATCGACAATTATACGAGATATATTAACGACGAAATTAAGAAGAAGCGTAAAGAGTTCGGCTTGCCGAACGACTAGAAAGAGGGGCGATTATCATTCCTGAGCCGGTTCAATCGAGCGCCGGTTTGCCGGCGCAAAGCCATATGGCTGCATCTCCTGCCCGCAGGAAGCCGCACGGCAAGCTGGCGGAGCTTGCAAGAAACGTCAAGCAGCACAGGCAAGGCTATATGCTGCTCGCTCCATACTTTATCTTGTTCTTCATCTTCACCGCGTTCCCGGTCGTAATGGCCTTCGGGCTCAGCTTCACGTATTACAACGTGCTGGAGACGCCCAAGTGGATCGGCTGGGAGAACTACGCGACCTTGTTCATTAAGGACGAAGTGTTTCTGATCGCACTGAAGAATACGTTATTATTCGCGCTCATTACCGGGCCGATCAGCTACATCGCCTGCTTCCTGCTCGCCTGGCTCATTAACGAGCTATCGCCGAAAATCCGCGCCGTCGTCACGCTGCTCTTCTATGCGCCATCCATATCGGGCAATGTCTATTTGATCTGGCAGGTCGGGTTCTCGGGCGATTCCTTCGGCTACGTCAATGCCTTCCTCATCAAGTGGGGATTCATCCTCGAACCGATCCAATGGCTGCAGGATCCCCGATATATGCTGATCATTATTATGATCGTGCAGCTGTGGCTCAGCTTGGGGACGGCCTTCCTCGCCTTTATCGCCGGCCTGCAGAGCATGGATACGACCTTGATCGAGGCGGGCGCGATCGACGGGGTGAGAAACCGGTGGCAGGAGCTGTGGTATATTACACTGCCTTCCATGCGTCCGCAGTTATTGTTCGGAGCCGTTATGCAAATTACGAGCTCGTTTGCCGTTGCCGATGTGGCGACCAGCATGGTCGGATTTCCGAGCCCGCAGTATGCGGCGCATACGATCGTCACCCATCTGAACGACTTCGGGACGATCCGGTTCGAAATGGGCTATGCGTGCGCCATCGCTACGATTCTGTTCGTCATTATGCTCGGCTCCAACCTCGTGATTCAATGGCTTCTCAGGAAAGTAGGGGAATGAACGCCGTGAAACTTACATTACGCCTGCGCAGAGAAAAGAAAGTGAACCGTTCGGTGCCCGTCGACCTCCTCGTCTTTGCCTTTCTGGCGTGTGTGGGAGCGTTCATGGGGGTTCCGTTCGTCTTCATGGTCAGCACGGCACTGAAGCCCTTGGACGAAATGTTTCTGTTCCCGCCGACCTTCATCGTCCGCACGCCGACGCTGGATAACTTCTACGATCTGTTTCTGATCTTCGCCAACTCGTGGGTGCCGCTGTCCCGGTATTTGTTCAATACGTTCTTCGTTTCCTTCCTGGGCACGGCAGGCCATGTCATTCTGGCTTCGATGGCGGCTTATCCGCTTGCCAAGCTGAAGATACCGGGCCGGAACGTTCTGTTCACGCTCGTCGTGCTGTCGCTTATGTTTGCGTCGCAGGTCACGTCCATCCCCAACTACTTGACGGTCAGCTGGCTTGGCCTGCTCAATACGTACTGGGCGCTCATTTTCCCGGCATTCGCCACCTCGCTGGGGCTGTTCCTGATGAAGCAGTTCATGGAGCAAATCCCCGATTCGCTCCTCGAAGCGGCCAAGATCGACGGTGCGAACGAGTACCGCATCTTCTGGCAGATCGTCATGCCGATCGTTCGGCCTGCATGGCTCACGTTAATTATTTTCTCGTTCAAGGGATTATGGGGAACGGGGAGCGGAAGCCAAGGCGCTTCTTATATCTACAGCGAGCAGCTGAAGACGATGGATTATGCATTCAGTCAAATTTTATCCGGCGGGTTCGTGCGTTCCGGTCCGATGGCGGCAGCTGCCCTGATCATGATGACCGTGCCCATTGCGATCTTTATCTTCACGCAGAGCAATGTGATCCAGACCATGTCGACATCGGGCATGAAAGATTAACGATAGAAGGGAGGAGCAGGCTTGGCTATCAGACAGGTTTCAATATGGCTGCTCCTGCTGGGGCTTCTAAGCGCCGGCATCGTGTCGCCGGCGGCAGCGGAGATACCAGATTACGGCTACAACTACTCGTACTGGCGGGAAGCGGAGCCGGCGCCATATCCGTATTTGGCGGAGAGGCAAATCTATGGATCTGCTTTGGGCATCGGCGATTTCAACGATCCGCAGGATGTGTTCGTCAGCTCAAGCGGTCATATCTATATTGCGGATACGAACAACAACCGCATCGTTCGCCTGAATGAGAGCGGAGAGCTGGAAGGCGTCATCTCCTCATTCGACAATGCGGGCAAGAACGACATGTTTAACAAGCCATCGGGCATATTCGTCGACCGGAACGGGGATCTGTTCGTCGCCGATACGCAGAATGGGCGCATTGTCCAGCTGACCGGCGACGGCAGGCTGATCAAGGTGTTCGGCGCGCCGGTCTCCAGCTTCATTCCGAAGGGCTTTCAATACTTCCCGCTGAAAGTATCCGTGGATAAGACGAAACGTCTCTATGTTGTGGCGCAGGGCGCTTATGAGGGCATTATGGAATTTGACGCGCAGGGCAATTTCCGCGGCTACGTCGGAACGAACAAGGTGCGCTTCAGCCCTGCCGATCTGTTCTGGAAACGGATCTCAACGAAGGAGCAGGCCGGTCAGATGCAATTATTCCTTCCGGTGGAGTTCGCGAACATGGACTTGGACGAACGGGGCTTTATTTATGCCGTTTCT
The DNA here is from genome assembly GCF_024734895.1 of Paenibacillus spongiae. Classification (NCBI taxonomy): domain Bacteria; kingdom Bacillati; phylum Bacillota; class Bacilli; order Caryophanales; family Paenibacillaceae; genus Paenibacillus; species Paenibacillus spongiae. The sequence continues at coordinate 7,397,691 of NZ_CP091430.1, read as the reverse complement.
TCGGAAGTGAATGCGTCCAGACCGATTAAGCGGATCAATCCGGGCGGGGAGGACGTGCTGCGGCGGGAAGGCTATTTCGACCCGGTTGGCGATATCTCGGCCATTCAAGTCGACGGCAATGAGCAGCAGGCCGTTCAGAACGCGGGCAGCTCGACGTTCGTCGATGTCATCGCCGATGAAAGCGGCATGTACAGCGGTCTCGATTCGAGGCGCAATCGCATCTTCACGTATAACCGCGACGGCAATTTGCTGTACCAGTTCGGCGGAGTGGGCATGAATGCGAACAGCTTCCAGAAGCCGACCGGGATCGCCATGCTGGGCGACCGGATGGCCGTGCTTGAAGGCGGCATGAACCGGCTCATTATCTTCGCGCCGACTCGGTACGGCATGCTCATCCGCGACGGGGTGAAGGCGCACTATAACGGCAAAGTCGATCAAGCGGCCGATAATTGGGAAGCCGTCCTGAAATTAAACGCCAACTTCGATATTGCCTATATCGGCATCGGCAAGGCGCTGCTGAAGAAGGGCGACAACAAGCTGGCCATGGAATATTTCGAGAACGGCAATAATCGGAAGTATTATTCCGAGGCGCTGAAGCGGTACCGCTCGGAATATATGTGGAACCATTTCGGCATCATCATGACCGTAATCATCGCGGTCGCGGCCGCTCTTGTTGCGGCACGCATCTATTGGGTGAGAAGGAAGCCGGCCGTTCATTTCGTGGATACCGGCATTCTGAAGTCGCCGTTCCGCACGATGATCCGTCCGTTCAGCGGCTTCTGGGAGTTGAAGTACGAGAACAAGGGACGAATCGGCATCGCGGTGTTCATTCTGCTCCTGCTCGTCATCACGATGATATTGAAACGGCAGTACTCGGGTTTCATCGTCAATTTCAACAAGCTTGACGAGTTGAACAGCATCAACGAGCTGAAATTCATCGTGTTTCCGTTTCTATTGTTCTGCATCTCGAATTGGTCGCTTACGACATTGATGGACGGAGAAGGGAAGTTCAAGGATATCGTGATGGCCGCAGGCTATGCGATGCTTCCGCTCGTCATTATTTTCCTGCCGCAAATTCTGCTTAGCAATTTCATCACCATCGACGAGAGCCCGTTCTATTATTTGCTGGATTCGATCGCATACTTATGGTTTATTTGGCTATTATTCATCGGAACGATGACGGTGCACCAGTATTCAATCGGCAAGACGCTGCTCACGTTAGCGTTGACCGCGCTTGTGATGGCCTTTCTCGTCTTCCTGGGTCTCCTCTGTTTCAGCTTACTGCAGCAGATGATCACCTTCGTTAAGGCGTTGTATCGTGAAATCATCGTTCGGTTGTAGGGGAGGGAGAAGGCTTGAGACGTAGAGCAGCGAGATGGATGCTGGCCGGCATCGTGGGGATCTGTTTGGTTTCATATCCAAGCATGCTGATGCTGACAACCATGAAGGGTGATAACAAGAAGGCTGAATATGCTGGGACGGTAAGCGCGGAAAGCGCCGCAGATAAGCCGGTTGAAACGGCCGTTGTCACCGGCAAATTGGATACGAGCGTTAGCGGGCTGAGCCTTGTACAGGAGAGCGAATCGCTCCAACTGTACATCGACCCGTCGACGACGGAGATCGCCATCAAGGACAAGCGCAGCGGGCGCATGTGGTATTCCAATCCCATGGACCGGGAGGCGGATGAGAAAGCGGAAGCGATTAACCGCGACAACCTGTCGGCGCAGCTGTCCATTGTCTATAACAACGATAAAGGGCAAACCTTTTATTCGAATAATTTCGCCGAGGCGATCAAGAACAAGCAGTTCGAGATCCAGACGACGGATAAGGGCATCAAAGTGGTGTATCAGCTGGGAAATTTCTCGAAGGGCATGGAGGCCATTCCGCAGTTTATTTCCAAGCAGCGCATGGACGAGAAGATCTTAAGCAAGCTTCAGGACGAGGATATGAAATTCGAAATCGAGAAGCGCTTCTTCCTCGACGAAGAGACGCAGATCTACAGGCGGAAGGAGATGCCGGATTACGTCGTGAAGGATGTCGTCGCCATTCTCGACTTGGCTGGGTATACGGAAGAGGACGCCAAGCTCGACAATGAGCAAAATAAAGGCGGGGAGCAGCAGTCCGCCGCATCCGCGAAGTTCACCATCCCGATTGAATACGCCTTGGACGGGACAGATTTCCTGGTTCGGGTTGCGGCCAGCGAGATCAAGGATTCGCCGGAATTTCCGATCAATTCTGTCCAGGTGCTCGAGATGTTCGGCGCAGCCGGTACGGACCGGGAGGGCTATATGCTTGTTCCGGACGGCTCGGGCGCGCTCATTCACTTGAACAACGGCAAGACGGCCGCTCTCCCTTATGAGATGCCGCTGTACGGCAAGGATCAGACGCTGAGGGATAAGCCGAATGAGCCGAAGCAATTTACGCAAAAATCGCGGCTGCCCGTATTCGGCATGAAACAGGGCGACCAGGCGTTCTTCTGCATCATCGAGGAAGGGGATGCGGTTGCTTCCATCCTGGCGGATGTCAGCGGGCGCGTCAATTCGTACAACCGGGTCAGCGCGTCTTTTCTGCTAAAGCCGATGGAGCTGTTTACGTATCGCGCGGGCCAAGTGAAGAAGGACAGCCCGATGTTCCCCGACATGTATCAAGGCAATATTAAGCTGCGGTACACGTTCCTGTCCGGAGAGTCGGCCGATTACGCGGGTATGGCTAAGTATTACCAAGGATTACTTGTGAAGAATGGGCAATTGACGAAGCTGGATGAAGCGGCGGATACGCCTTTCATTCTCGATATGATTGGCTCCATTCCCTTGCGCGAGACGTTTCTGGGCATTCCTTACCAATCGGTCAAAGCGTTGACGACCTTCGAACAGGCGGAGTCACTGCTGGCGATGCTGAAGAAGCGAGACATGAACAACATCCAGCTTCGTTATTCCGGTTGGTTCAACAAGGGGATGAACCACGATTATCCGGATGATGTCGATATCGACGGCGTTCTCGGCGGTGAAGACGGATTTCGACAGCTGGTTCAATATGCGAAGGAGCAGCAGATTGAGCTGTATCCGGATGTCTCCTTCCTGCGGGTTTACCGGAGCGGACACGGATTTAAGCCATCGCGCGACGGCACCCAGTTCTTATTCCGCAAAGGCATCGGCCAGTACAAGACCGATCTGGTGACGACGAATCGGGATACGTTAGCCTATTACCTGCTGTCCCCGAAGCGGCTGCCCGAGCTTACCGCGGAGTTTATGGAGACTTATGGGAAGTGGGAGGTTGGCGGGATTTCGCTGCGCGACCTCGGCGACGACATGAATTCCGACGTCAAGCAGTCGGCAACCCTCGACCGGCAGGGCAGCGCGGCGATCATTGCGGAAAGCGTGGAGCAGCTGAGCGAGCAGGCCGGAAAGACGATGGTCAGCGGCGGCAATGCGGGCGTGCTTCCCTATGCCTCAACCATTGTGAATGCGCCGCTTGGCAGCAGCCAGCTGAATATTGCCGATGAGGAAGTGCCCTTCTACCAGATGGTGCTGCACGGATTTGTCGATTATGCGGGCATGCCGATCAACATGAACCGCGACCAAAGCTATAAGGCGAGTCTGCTCAAAACGCTGGAAACCGGATCGAACGTCTATTACCAATGGTTCTATGAGAAGCCGTCCGCGGTGAGAAATACGGAATTCGACGACTTGTATTCGGCTCATTATGCGAATTGGTTCAACGAAGCGGTGCGCTATTACCGCGAGGCGAATGAAGTGCTCAAGGGTGTACGGAATCAGGCGATTATCAATCATGAGAAGCTGGTTGACAACGTGTACCGCACGACATACGAGGGCGGCAGGACGATAACCGTCAATTACAACAAGACGGCGGTAACCGTCGAAGGAATGCGCATGGAAGAGGAAAGCTACGCGGTGGGCGGTGAAGAAAGATGAGGAAAAGCGTCACCCTGACGCAGAAGAAGTCGCTGCTGGGCGTCCTGTTCGTCAGTCCTTGGTTCCTCGGCTTTGTATTTCTGTTCGCGATTCCGCTATATCAATCGCTTGTGTACAGCTTTAACAACCTGGCGGTGGCGATCGGCGGGTTCGACACCGAATTCGCGGGGCTCGAGTTCTATGAAGAAATTTTCTACAAACATCCGACGTTCAACCGTCTGCTGCTCGAGTCGATTGTCGATTTGATCATCAACATCCCATCGATCGTCATCTTCAGCTTGTTCGCGGCGACCCTGCTCAATCAGAAGTTCCGCGGGAGAGTACTGGCGCGCGCGGTCTTCTTCCTGCCCGTGCTGCTGGCCACCAATCTGCTCACCATCGAGCAGAGCAGCGATCTGGCGACCGTCGCGCAGACGGTAACAGGGGGCGTCGACGGGGAAGGCTTGAAGAGCAGCGAGCTTGAAGCGCTTATGCTGCAGTCCGGATTCGGCAGCAGCATTACGGGTTACATTACGGGTTCCGTCGACCGGATCTATGAGATCATCAGCCATTCCGGGGTTCAGATTCTAATCTTCCTGGCCGGCCTTCAGTCGGTATCGCCTTCGTTGTACGAGGCGGCCAAGATCGAAGGCGCTACGAGCTATGAGTCGTTCTGGAAAATCACCTTCCCGATGGTCAGTCCGCTTATTCTGACGAACATCATCTACACGGTGATCGATTCGTACAACTACAACAAGCTCAGCGTATTGATCAACGAGACGGCGTTCAAGGCGCTCGACTTCAGTCTCAGCGCAGCGATGTCGTGGGTATATTTCGGCGTGACGTCGATCATCCTGCTCATCTTGGTGCGCGTCGTATCGAGCAAAGTGTTCTATTACGACTAGATTAAATTAAAGCAATTTGGAACACAACCCGCTGCGCAGGCAGAATGTTCTTCCGATCTCTGTTGTTCCCGGTTTTCTTTGAATCCATTAAAGGTTGAAATCCGGGAACAAAGGCGACCGCTAGCGCTTCTCCAGAATCATTCTTCCTGCTCCACTCTATGTACTTTCTTCGCCCAACTTATGTGGATTAAATTACGAAGTGGTTTTCCTACGGAAAATCCTAGCTTATGCTTACGAAGTTGAGTTTCCTTACGGAAACAAAGCTTATGCTTACGAAGTGGTTTTCCTCTGGAAAACCTTAGCTTATGCTTACGAAGTGGTTTTCCTTCGGAAAACCTTAGCCTATGCTTACGAAGTGGTTTTCCTCTGGAAAACCTTTAGGAGGGATTACTCTGAAACACGCTGTGGTGAGAGCCGGCGCAACGGTCACCCGATACGCACAAGAGAAGCAACCGCTCGCCAAGATGCAGCACTGGGCTTGGATCCTCGTCAGGGCGACGCTGGTCACCGGACTTTGCTTCGTCATCCTGTACCCGCTCTTTTTCAAAATATCGATTTCCTTCAAAGCGCGTGCGGATATGCTGGATCCGACCGTGCTGTGGATCCCGAAGCATTTTACGCTCGACAACTTCCGCTTCGCGGCGGAAACACTGAACTATGCCGATACCTTCGTGAACTCCTTGTTCATTTCGCTCCTGACGACGGTGCTGCAGGTGATCTCCTGCTCGCTCGCCGCATTCGGCTTCGCCCGGCTCCGATTCAAGGGAAGCGGGATTCTGTTCGCGCTTGCGGTGTTTACCATCGTGGTTCCGTCCCAGACGCTGATGATTCCGACGTATCTGAACTACCGGTTCTTCGACATCGCCGGTCTGATCGGCCTGTTCACAGGCACGAACGGCGTTAACTTGCTGGACAGCTATTGGCCGTTCATCCTGCAGTCGGCAACGGGAATGGGCATCAAGAGCGGGCTGTTCATCTTTATCTTCCGGCAATTCTTCCGCGGCATTCCGAAGGAATTGGAGGAGGCTGCTTATATCGACGGGTGCGGCGTGTTTCAGACCTTCTACCGGATCATGCTGCCGAACGCCGTTCCTGCGATCATTACCGTGTTTCTGTTCTCGTTCGTTTGGATGTGGAACGACAATTACTACGTCTCGCTGCTGCTGACGCGGATCAAAGTCTTGTCCACCATGCTGCCGACGATGTGGACGGCTACGCAGTTCGAAGACGGCTTATACGCCTATATGATCAAAAATACGGGCGAGCTGCTGTTCATCGCTCCCATTATTATTCTATATATGTTTGTGCAGCGGTACTTTGTCGAGAGCATCGAGAGGACGGGGCTGGTTGGGTAGTCAATTCGACATGTTCCGCTCTTTAAGGGTCTATACTTTCTTTGACCAGGAAATAGGCCGGGTATGTCGAGATAAACATGATGACTAAGGACAAATATGCTAAAGAGAAGGCTCACCTAGCGGCGAGCAAGGGCATCCGATAATATCGGATGCCCTTTACTCATTAAGCGCGATGCTTCTTCATGAACAAAGCCCCCTGGGAAAGGGGGCTTAAGAAGTGAACGTGCGATTGAATTTTTTCATCAGCTGCCCGAACAGGCTTCGTTCCTCATCGGACCAGCTCTTCAGAAGCTCCTCGATTCTGGCTTGTCTGGCGTTCTTGCTCTCCATCAATTCCTCGATTCCCTGATCGGTAATATGCAAGGAGTAGGCTCTCCCGTCCAGCGGATCGGGAATACGGCTCACATAGCCTTTCTGCTCCAGTGCGGCAGCTTGCCTGCTTACGGTGGATATGTCCAGCCGGAATTCATCCGACAGCGCTTTTACGCCGGTAGAGCCGTGATAAGCGATTCGTTGAAGAAGCAGATAGGCAGACTGATCCAGGTTGCCTATTGTTTTATCGGTTGATATGGATGTAAGACGGCGGTGGAGAAGGGTCAATTCGAATTCGATCATGTCCAGTGAATTTTCGCCCATTGTGTTCTACCTCACTGTTTTTTTGCAAGATTAGCACGTAAAGTTATAAAGCACGCGTGGCTGTTCCCGTGCAGGGGGAAGAAACTAGATTCACCGCAGAGGACGGCGAAAGCTGCATCTTCTCAATAAGCCCTATGGTAACATACCTGCTCATGTATTGAAATAACAGCCATCACGAGAAAACGCGTCCATTGACAACCTGTCTATTAGTTGTATAATACAATCAACATATACTTTCATAATACAACTAGTTTGCGCGCAAATCAAATGTACGGGGGGAGGATGGAGCTATGCAAGCGCATGAAATCATGGTACGTCACGTGTACAAGGTAAAGGAGCAGGATACGATCCGGTCTGTCCTCGAGAAGTTTATCGATCACGGTATTAGCGGCCTCCCCGTCGTCAACGACAGGAATGAAATCGTCGCCTTTATCAGCGATGGCGATATTATGCGATTTATCGGGAAGCATAAGGATTTGGTAGTAGATACGTTCTATTTCGTGAATGTCGTTAAAGGGGACGAAGACGAGTTCGAAGACCGGGTTCAAAAAATATTGGATCTCAACGTCATGTCCATCGCGAAGAAGAAGGTGCATAAAGTGAATTGGGATGAGGAATGCGAGAATTTCGCGGCTCTTCTGGGCGAGAAGCAAATCAAGAAACTGCCGGTCGAGCGCAATGGGGTGCTGGTCGGCATTATTAGCCGGGGAGACGTCATCCGGAATTCCTTCAAAGGATTGTTGTAAGCGTAAGCCGGTAGGAGTGATAGCAGCCGTCATGAATAAACCGGCGGACCGTCCTTCATAATAAGGAAGATCGACCTTACGGATGGAGGGTTTCGCCATGCTCGACAATTTGGAGAGCCGCTACGACTGCGCCAACTCGAGTGAGGATCTGCATCAGCTCAAGCAGGAACTCGCTTCGCTTCGGGGACAAGGCTCGAGCAATTTGGAGGCGCAGGAGAAGATCAATCGGCTAGAAAATCAAATTTCGTTTATTATGAACAAATGCGACATCCGTTCCTAAATCGTCAAACAAAGGAAAAGCAAAAGCCTCTTCTACCGGACAACCGGCGAAGGGGCTTTTGTGCGTTGCCCACTGCCCCCAGTTACATCGGCATCGAATTGCGGCGTGTCACAAACCGGAGTCTTATCTCGTTTTATGCTCACAAAGGATAAGGAGTGAGTATTGATGAGAGAAATGACATGCGTCGTAATTGGCGGAGGCTATGCGGGCATTCATGCCGTTAAAGCGATTCAGAAATCGCTCCGGGAAAAATCGGGCAAAGGAACGGTTCGAATCGTTCTAATCGACAAGAACCCTTACCATCTTCGCAAAGTGCTGCTCTTCAAGCCCGCGGCCGGAGACCACGATATTAAGATTCCGCTGATCCAGCTGTTTCCCGAGGAAGTTGAAATCATACAGGTTGCCGTTACAGCCGTCGAAACCGGGGTGAAACGGTTGTTATACCAGGATGCCGACGGCAATGAGCATGCCATGAACTATGATATTCTCGTGCTGGCGGCCGGCAGTGTCGTGCGGCAGCCCGACTCCGAACAGGGCGGCATAGCGCTTACGGGCTTGGAAGCGGCGATGAAGATACGCGCAGCTTGGCGCATGAATCTAACGAAAGCGGCCGGGGAAACGAATGACGAAGAGCGCAGGCGATTAATGACGGTCGCCGTTGCGGGGGCCGGCATAAGCGGTATCGAGACATCCGCGGAGCTGGCGTACTCTGTCCAAGCAGATGCGAAGGCGCTCGGTTTGGATCCGGACGACGTGACGGTAAGGCTGTTCAATGCGCATGACCGGCTTTTCGGCCAGGGACCGGCTAAGGTAGGGCATAAGCTGGAACAGCTGCTTGCCGCTAGCGGAGTTACGGTCTTGCACAGGAGCAAGGTGATGAAGGAGAAGGACGGGAAGCTAACCTTATCGGACGGCAAGACGGCGCCGGCCGGCCTATGCGTGTGGACATTGGGGCTTGCGCCAAGCCCCATGCTGAGCAGGATCGGGCTGCCGCTCACGCCGGATGGTTACGTTGCCGTAGATGCAAGCTACCGGGTTCAAGGCTTTCCAGGCGTTTACAGTATCGGCGATTGCGCGCAAATCGTAGATCCCGCCAGCGGACAGGCGGACGGGAAGACCTGCAAGGAAGCGACCGCCCAAGCGGCACGGCTCGGCAAGATCGTGCTGGCGGATATGGAAGGGCGGCCGGCACCGTCGCATAAGAGCTTCATGGACTTCTTTTGTTTCGGGCTGGGGCCGGAGCAGGGGATCGTATGGACGCGGCAATGGGGGCTGGACCTGATCTTCACGGGAAGACTCGGCTGGCAAATTCGAAAGTATACATGGGATATAGCCAGTTTGTTAAAATAGAAGACATCAAGCGGTGCGTGAAGACAGGAGTGGTGAGATGCAGGAGCTATACAAGCAGTATAAGAATCTGCTGTTTACGCTTGCCTATCAATTGACCGGTTCGGCCTCCGACGCGGAGGATGCGGTACAGGACGTATTTGTTAAAGCCTACGATGTCAATCTGGATCTTGTTGCCGAGCCGAAAGCCTACTTGTGCAAAATGGTGACGAACCGCTGCCTGGATGTGATGAAATCGGCCAGGCGGCGTAGGGAGCAGTATTTCGGCGAGTGGCTTCCCGAACCGATTCTTACGCCGGAGGATGATTCGCTGGAAACGGTTATCCGCGGCGAACTGCTGTCGTATGCGATGCTTGTGCTGCTGGAGAGGCTGTCTCCGGCGGAACGGGCCGTATTCGTCCTTCGCGAAGCGCTCGGCTTCGATTACCCGGTCATTGCCGAGCTGATTGGCAAGAGCGAAGTGAATTGCCGCAAGCTGATCAGCCGTGCGAGAGGGAAGATGGGCATCGGCCTTGAGGAACCGATACGCGCCGAATCGGGAGGAGAGGAATGGGTCCGCCGGTTTCTATCAGCTCTTCATGAGGGGCAAGTGGACACGGTAGTATCGCTGCTGGCGGAAGATGCTGCGCTCATCTCGGATGGAGGAGGCAAAGCAACCGCCGCAATCAATCGTATTGAATCGCGCGATCATGTCATCCGGTTCCTTATTGGCATTATCCGTAAATATCCGCAATACAGCGAAGACGTTCAGCTCGAAGATATCAACGGCCAGACAGGGGTTGTTATCCGCTCAGAAGGGCGGATCGAGACGATTCTGCTCTTCAGTTTCGAGGATGATGTCATACGGAATCTGTATTTCATTCGAAACCCGGATAAACTGACGATCTGAGGCGGAATTGAGAGTAATTATTCAGTTTCATTGGGGCACTTTAAACAAGTGCCCTTTTTGACATGCAGCAAGCCTAATAAAAGGCCATACCAACAATTACCGTAATGTTTCGACTAAGAAAACGCTTGCACGACATTATTCGACATGATATATTGGAATTCAGAAACCGCTTTCTAGACTGACAAGATTTTGAGAAACCGCTTTCTGACCCGTAAATTTGATCAAAATGAAGAAACCGTATTTTTTTTATTCAAGTAAGAAACCGGTTTCTGAAGAGACGAAGGTGAGCTGAGCGTATGAAACCGACCATTCTTCACGTGGCGGAGCGGGCACAGGTGTCCAAGGCTACCGTATCCCGCGTGCTAAACAACAACCCTCAAGTGAAGGAGGAGATCAAGGAGAGGGTTCTTCAAGCCATCGAAGAGCTGGGTTACCGCCCCAGTGCGATTGCGAGAAATTTGGCGACGAGCCGGACGAACATGATCGGCCTGATCCTTCCCGATATTACGAATCCATACTTCCCGGTATTGGCACGCGGCATAGAGGATGCCGCCCACCGGCTCGGTTATGCGCTCTTCATCAGTAACACCGATAACGAACCGGCTTTGGAGAGAGAATATATTCGCAAAATGGTGGAACAACAGGTAGGAGGCATTATTCTTATTTCCTCGGTTATGGACGAGGAGACCGTATCGGATTTAAGCAGTCTGAGGATGCCTATCGTCCTCTGTGACCGCGTCATCGACAATGCGCCTTTCGACGCCGTGCTGATTGATGATTACAAAGCAGCCTATGAAGCCGTCAACTACTTAATCGGGCAGGGTCATACCCGCATTGCCCATCTGGCGGGACCGAAGGACATTCAATCGGCGGAGAACCGCAAGAACGGATATCTGGACGCGATGCGTGAAGCGAATCTGGAGCCGTTTATTAGCCTCGGTTCGTTCAGCTACGAATCGGGATTGCACCAGATGGGCGCCGTGCTCGACGATTACCGGCCGACAGCTTTGTTCGCATCGAATGATCTGCTGGCGCTTGGGGCGATGCAGGAGATTCACCGCCGGGGCATGAGCGTACCGCAGAATGTTGCCATTATTGGCTGCGACGACATTCCGTTCAGCCGAATGTCGAGGCCGCTTCTGAGCACGATCTCGATACCGGCTTACCAAATCGGGGTTACTGCGGTACAGCTGCTCGACGATCAGATAAAGGGGGTGAGCTCCGGCGCGAAGAACGTGATTATGGAACATAAACTTATACACAGAGAAACAAGCGGTGGGGTGGACCAGAAATGAATGCACAAATAGTTGTAGTCGGCAGTTTAAATATGGACATGGTCGTCAGTCTGAACCATCGCCCCGCTCGGGGGGAAACCGTGCTCGGCAGCGACTTCTTCATGAACGCTGGCGGCAAGGGAGCCAACCAGGCCGTAGCGGCGAGCAAGCTTGGCGCCACAGTGGCCATGATCGGGAAAGTAGGCTCGGATCTGTTCGGGGAACAGCTGCTTGCCAATCTGGCGGAAGCCGGGGTCGATTGTCATGCGATCGAGACCATAACGGAGGACGCAACAGGCGTAGCGTTCGTCACGCTGGATTCGGAAGGCGACAACAGCATCGTCGTTGCTCCCGGCGCCAACCTTCGGCTGACCCCGGAGGATGTTGAGCGGCATGAAGAGCTGATCAAGCAGGCGAAGCTGCTCATGGTCCAGCTCGAGGTTCCGCTGGAGACCGTGAAGGCAGCGATTGCGATTGCCAGACGTTACAAGGTTCCCGTCCTGCTGGACCCGGCTCCTGCGCAGACGCTGTCGGAGGAGCTGCTCGGCCTGGTCGATTACATCGTCCCGAACGAGACGGAAATCAAGCAGTTGACCGGCATACATGTCCATGATCAAGTAACCGCCAAGCTTGCGGCCGTCGAGCTGCTCCGCAAGGGCGTCACGACGGTGTTCGCAAAGCTGGGGGAGAAGGGGATCGTCGTCGTCAACGCGAACCGCACCTTCTTCGTGGAGTCATACGAAGTGGATGCGGTGGATTCCACGGCTGCGGGAGATGCTTTCGCCGGCGCGGTGGGTACGGCAATCGTCGGCGGCAAAGACATCTGGGCGGCGGCGAAGTTCGCTTCCGCCATCGGCGCGCTCACGGTGACGCGCAAGGGGGCGCAAGCCTCCATGCCGAGCCTGGAGGAAGCCGAACAGTTCATTAAGCAGGAAGCACACAATTAGAGATGACAAAGGGGAGACTTACATCCATGAAAACCAAAAAGTTCAGCGTAGTCGGCGTTATCTTCCTCTCGATCGCATTGCTCCTCAGCGCATGCGGCGGCAAGAATACCAACAACGGGACTGCTCCAGCGCCATCCGAAACGGGGGGCGGCGAGCAAATTAGCGCGGTCTACTTCGTAAACAGCACATTGGGCGATAAGAGCTTCTTCGACTCCGCGGAAGCCGGTATGAAAAGGGCCGTTAAAGAGCTCGGCATCAAGGCCAAGACGGTCGAAGGCGGCACGAACCAAGCGGACTGGGCGGCAAGCTTGGAGTCCCTCGTTTCCAGCGGCAACTACAACGTTGTCGTCGTCGGCACGAGCCAAATGAAAGATATTACGATTGACCTGGCAGGACGTTATCCGGACGTGAAATTTATCTTCTTCGACGATACGATCGACGGCGTTCCGAATATCTATTCCATGCTGTACTCCCAGAGCGAAGGTTCGTTCCTGGCAGGCGCATTCGGCGCGTTGGTTACAACCAGCACAGAGCTGAAAGGCGCAAATCCGGAGAAAGTGATCGGCTTCGTCGGCGGTATGGATATTCCGATTATCAATGACTTCAAATCCGGTTACGAGCAAGGCGCGCATTATGTTGACAAAGACGTGAAGGTCGTTGCTTCTTATGTCGGGGATTTCTCCAACGCTCCGAAGGGCAAGGAATTGACGATGGCGCAAATTAACTCGCAGAAAGCGGATATCGTATTTAACGTAGCTTCTGCAGCAGGATTGGGCACACTGGAAGGAGCCAATGAAAAAGGCGTATATTCCATCGGCGTTGACGCCAACCAAAACCCGCTGTACCCGGGAAGCGTACTGACATCGATGCTGAAGAACGTCGATCAGTCCATCTTCCGCGCTTTTGAATTGATGCAGAAAGGCGAATTGAAGTTAGGCTCGAGCGAAGTGCTCGGCATGAAAGAAGGCGGCGTCGGCCTGTCGAAGGACGAGCTGTACGAGCAGCACGTACCGCAATCGATCAAAGACAAGATGGTTGAGATCGAGGATAAGCTGTCCAAGGGCGAAATTACGGTTAAATCGTCTCTGTAGGTAATCCTTATAAGAGAGGTGAGGCAGGTCCACACCTCTCTTTATTAAAAAATAAGCTGCTTTGCTTGTATTTCTGAGGGGAGAAATTCAGTACGCGCCATAGCGGCCGTTTCTTCTCGCATAAGCCCCGAAATGGAATTATTTTATGGTTGGGGGAGTTAGAGATGCCAATTTTACTCGAGATGAAAAATATCCACAAGGTGTATCCGAATGGAACCGCAGCGAACCGGGGCGTCGATCTGACTGTTCACGAAGGTGAAATTCACGCCTTGGTCGGCGAGAACGGGGCCGGCAAATCCACCTTGATGAAAATTTTGTTCGGGCTCGAAGCGCCGACGGACGGCACGATCGAATACAAGGGACATGCGGTTACCTTCGACGGGCCAAGAGATGCAATCAAGCAAGGGATGGGCATGGTGCATCAGCACTTCATGCTGGCGCCTTCCTTGACGGTGTCGGAGAATATCGTGCTTGGCGATGAGCCGAAGAGAGGCCCGTTCTCGCTGCTCCGCGACCGTACGAAGGAATTCAAGGATGTGGAGCATCTGATCAAGACGTATGGCTTGAAAGTGAATATGCAGGCCAAAGTCGAATCCATTCCGGTGGGACAGAAGCAGCGGGTGGAAATTCTGAAGGTGCTGTACCGGGGCGCGAAGCTCATTATTCTGGATGAGCCGACGGCGGTTCTGACGCCACAGGAAACGGATGAGCTGTTCGATTCCATCAAGGCGCTGGTTAGCGAGGGGCATACGATTATTTTCATTACGCACAAGCTGCGCGAGGTAATGGAGATTTCAAACCGCATTACCGTGCTGCGGGCCGGCAAATCGATTGCGACCCTGAACACGAAGGAGACGAATCAGGAAGAAATCTCGCGCCTGATGGTCGGCCGGGATGTCTTGTTCCGGGTCGATAAAATTCCGGCGGAGCCGAAAGATACGGTGCTGTCCGTCCGCAAACTCGGCGCATTGGACGATAAGGGCGCGGATGCGTTAAGAGGGGTATCCTTCGACATTCGCGGGGGCGAGGTTCTTGGCGTTGCCGGCGTGGAAGGGAACGGCCAGACGGAGCTGGTCGAGGTCATTACCGGGCTGCGCAAGGCAACTTCGGGCGAAGTCCGCTATCAGAACAAGGATTTGCTCAGCGCAAGCGTTGCGGAGATCCGCCGGATGAAGGTCGGGCACGTACCCGAGGACCGGCAAACCGCAGGCGCCAGCTTAACGTCCAGCATTGCGGAAAATCTGATTCTGGATCATTATCGGAACCCGGAGTTCAAGTGGGGGCCATTCATCAATCAGAAGAAAGTGAAGCAGTTCGCCAAAATCATGATGGAAACCTTCGATGTCCGGGCACAGAGCGAAGAAACGATGGCGGGTGCGCTGTCGGGCGGTAACCTCCAGAAGGTTGTCGTCGCGCGGGAGCTGTCCAAGAACCCGCTGCTGCTCATCGCATCGCAGCCGACGCGCGGGGTCGATATCGGCGCAATCGAATTCATCCATCGCGAAATTATCAAGCGTCGCGATGGCGGTGCGGCCGTCATGGTCGTATCGGCCGAATTGTCCGAAGTCATGGCATTGAGCGACCGGATTATCGTTCTCTATGACGGCGAGATCGTGGCGGTTCTCGACAACACGCCGGACTTGACCGAGCAAGAGATCGGCTATTACATGCTGGGCATCAAGAAGCAGGAACTGGAGGCGACGAGATGAAATCGTCCAAAGCATTATTTTTGGAGATAGGCGGAATCTTGGCGGCGGTTGTGACGGCACTGCTCTGCGGATTCGTCGTCATTCTGCTGACGAGCAGCGAGCCCTTCACGGCGATTAGCGCGCTGCTCCTTGATCCGCTATCCAGCACGTTCAATATCGGAACGATCCTCAACAAGGCCGTTCCGCTTATTCTGACAGGTCTCGCGCTCTCCGTCGTATTCCAATCCGGCGTGTTCAGCATGGGTGCGGAAGGCCAGCTGTACATCGGCGCCTTCGTCGGAGCGCTTGCCGGCGTCTATTTGCCGGATTTGAGCCCGTGGATTCATTTTCCGCTCGTTATTGTCTGCGCGCTCTTGGGCGGGGCCCTGTTCGGAGCGATACCGGGCGTGCTGAAGGCGTATTTGAACGCAAACGAGATCGTGACGACGCTGATGCTCAACTTCGTGGCGATTCTGACCACGTCCTATTTCGTCAATAACCAGCTGAAGGCGGCAAGTGGCGGCGGATACGCCAAGATGGATAATATCAGCAAAGATATTCTTCTGCCGAAGCTCTTTCCCGGCATGGCTGCCCACGCCGGAATTCTGATCGCGGTGGCGGCGGTCATTATCGTCTACCTGCTGATGTACAAGACATCCATCGGGTATGAGCTGCGATTGGTCGGGAAGAATGGCCACTTCGCCCGTTATGGCGGGATCGCTACGCGCAAAGTCATCGTGGTCAGCGTCATGATCAGCGGTGCGCTGGCCGGATTGGCCGGAATTGTAGAGGTACTCGGCATTCACGGGACGTTCAAGGAGAATTTCTCGGCAAATCTCGGTTTCGACGGGATCATCATCGCCCTGCTTGCCCGCAACCATCCGATCGGCGTTCTGATCGCAGCGCTGTTCTACGCTTATATTCAGGTAGGCGCGCAAACGATGCAGTTCGGAAGCGACATGCCACGCGAGGTTGCCGTTATCATCCAGGTTATGCTCGTACTTCTTGTATCGGCGCAGGCGATTTTCACTTATATCAAACAAAGATATGCCAGATCCGGGCAGAAGGCGGTGAAGTAATATGGTGTGGCAAACGATTTGGGGCCAAATCGTGGACCTGACGCTGGTTGCTGTCCTGCTTCGCGTCATGACGCCGATTCTGTTGGCTTCATTGGGCGGACTGATCTCGGATATCGGCGGCGTCATCAACATTGGCCTGGAGGGTTTGATGCTGTTGTCGGCATTCACCTCGATTGCGGTCGGCTCCAGTACGGGCAACTGGGCGGTCGGCGTGCTCGCCGGCGTTGCGACATCCGTGCTGGTCAGCTACGGGATGGGATTCTTCTCGCTTAAGATGAAAGTCGATATTATCATTACGGGATTCGCGGTGAACATCTTCGGATCCGGCTTTACGATTTTCTTGATGAGCAAGCTCTATGGCATGACCGGTAACTATTCGCCGTCCGGAGCTCCGCGTATTCCGACCGTGAATATACCGTTCATCGAGGATGTACCGGTGCTGGGCAAGCTGCTCAGCGGGCACAGCCTGATGGTCTGGATTGCGCTCTTCTCGGTTATATTCTGCATCTTCTTGATTTACCGGACGCCATACGGCGTGCATCTCCGTTCCGTCGGAGAGGCGCCATATGCCGCCCAGTCGCTCGGGATACCGGCGAAGCGGATTCAATATTCCGCGCTTGCTTGGAGCGGAGTTTTCGCAGGCTTGGCCGGCGCCTTCCTATCCAATGGATTAACGAATATGTTCGTTAAGGACATGACGGCCGGTACCGGCTTCCTCGCGCTTGCCGTCGTCTTGCTCGGCAACCGGAACCCGATCGGGATTCTGATCGGATCGCTTATCTTCGGCCTGGCCAGCGCGCTGGCCACGATCGTTCAGACCGTGCCGAATTCGCCGATCCCAAGCCAATTCATTCAGATGATTCCTTATGTCGTGACGATTGCCGTACTCGTGTTCTTCGCGCTGCGGAATAAGCGACGACTAGCCACTATGCCATAATGAGGAGATGAGTTACAAGATGAGCGGTGCAGAAAGAAGAAAAATCATCATCGATTGCGATCCTGGGCATGATGATGCGATTGCGATATTGCTTGGAGCAGCCAATCCGAACGTGGAGCTGATCGGCATCACAACCGTTGCAGGGAATGCGGAAGTGGAGAAAACGACCGTCAACGCGCTCAAGGTATGCGAAATCGCGGGACTGCAGGAGCTGCCTGTCGCCAAAGGCGCAGGACAACCGCTTGTAAGGAAGCGCGAAACGGCGGCCGATATTCACGGCGACAGCGGTATGGACGGTCCTTCGCTGCCGGATCCGGTGAAGACCATCACCGGAGAGCATGCCGTTGATTTCATCATCCGGCAGCTGCTTGCTTCCGAAGGGGATATTACGCTCGTACCAGTCGGCCCGCTAACGAATATCGCGATGGCTATGCGGAAGGAGCCGGCCATTCTGCCGAAGATCCGCGAGATCGTCCTTATGGGGGGCGGTACGATCGGCAACTGGACGCCGGCAGCGGAGTTTAACATTTTCGTCGATGCCGAAGCGGCCAAGGTTGTCTTCGAGAGCGGCGTCCCGCTTACGATGTTCGGATTGGATTTGACGCATAAGGCGCTGGCGACCCCCGAAATTCAGGAGCGGATTAGGGCCATCGGGAATCCGGTATCGGATTTCGTTGAGGAGCTGCTGCAATTTTTCATGCATACGTACAAGGAAGTATTCGGCTTCGACGGCGCGCCGATTCACGACGCCTGCTGCGTCGCGTATTGCATCGATCCGTCCGTGTTCACCTGCCGCAAGCTGCACGTGGATATCGAGACGCAGGGCGAGCATACGTATGGCATGACGGTCGTGGACATGCTCGGCGTAACGGGTAAGGAGCCGAATGTAAATGTCGCGCTGGAGCTGGATACGGCGAGATTCTGGGATATGATGATCGGCACGCTAACGAGTTACTCCAAGAAGAACTAACAGCAGCGAGGTGGGCATACAGTGAAACCGGTTATTCTGGATGTCGATACGGGTATCGACGATATGATGGCAATTGCCTATGCGGCGCATTCCCCTGAGCTGCGGCTCCTGGGACTGACGACGCAGTTCGGGAACATTTCTTCGGAGGTCGCGACCCGCAATACGTTATATGTCCTCGAGATGCTTGGACAAGGGGACGTACCGGTCTATGCCGGCGCAAGCAAGCCGTTCCGCCGTGCGGATGTGCTGGGCGATGCCAAGCATGTGCACGGCGAGGACGGTCTTGGCGGCGCGCTGCGCGGGGCTTCGCCCACAGGACGGGCCGGTTCGATGACGGCGGCCGAGTTCATGGTCGACCAAGTGCGGCGGATGCCGGGTGAAATTACGATTATCGCGGTCGGCCCGCTGACCAACCTGGCGCTGGCCATCGAAGCGGATCCCGAGTTCGTCAGCCTGGTGGACGAAGTCGTCATCATGGGCGGGGCCGCAACGGTACCCGGCAACGTGACGCCATACGCAGAAGCGAATATTCATAGCGATCCGGAGGCTGCGGCGTTTGTGTTCCGTTCCGGACTCCCGATCACGATGGTCGGCTTGGACGTTACGATGAAGACTTTGCTGCCACGGACCCGGCTGCAGGAGTGGAGAAGCGATGGGACGGAGCTGTCGCGCTTTATGGCAGATGCAGCGGATTTCTACATGGACGCATATGAAAACTTTAATCCCGGCATCGGCGGCTGCGCCCTGCATGATCCGCTGGCGGTCGGGGTCGTCATCGATCCTTCGTTCTGCAAGATCGTGGCGATGCCGATTGAAGTCGACACGGAAGACGGCGCGCCTGCGCTGGGCCAAACCCGGGTTAACGAAACCGGGACGGCGGCCCAGTCGCCAAGCATTCACGTATGCGTGGAAGTCGATGCCGAACGTTTTCTGGCGCATTTTATGAGCCGGGTTGTGTAAAAGCTTGAAGCACTTCAATGGATATTGACGGGGGAGGAATCACCAATGAAAGCATGGGAAAGAGCATACCGTTTGCTGCAAGAGGCGAATCCGGTCGTATTGGATGAAGAAGAACAGACATGGCTGGCGATGAATGAAGTGGAGAAATTCCATGACATGACGCTTAAGCTGTTCTGGCACAGCAATGTACCAGGCTCCGGAGCTCCCGAGATGCTGGCCGTAGCGGCCGTGCAATCGATGCACAATATGGGCTATGAGACGGACCATCTGCTTCCGCTGCTGGACGCGGGCGAAGAGGCCTATTCCAAGGACGATATGGCGGAGCTTCAGCGGATTACGGCACGGCTGATGGCGGAGCTGAACCGTCTGCCGAAGAACGAGCAATCGAACTTCTGGACGTACACCCCTTATACGACCTGGGAAGCGTATGAGCAGAAAGCGAAATTCCCTTCATACGGCCCGTACGATGTGAAAGCGGAAGATTTCGCTTCGCGGATCTATGCGGGATGGCTCGCTCAAATCGTCGGAGGCGCGCTAGGAACCGCGATTGAGGGATACACCTCGGAGAAGCTGAAGGCGAAATTCGGCGATATTCGCCATTACGTCCGCAAGCCGAATACGTACAATGACGACATTACATTCGAAATTGCATTCCTGAGCGCGTTCGATAAACAGGGCTATGAGGTGACTTCCGATACGATTGCCGAGGAGTGGGTCGCCTTGGTGCCGAGCGGATGGTCGGCGGAAGAGATCGCCCTGAAGAACATTCGCACAGGCATCTACCCGCCTGAGAGCGGCTATCGGAACAACCCGTTCCGGGAATGGATCGGCGCTCAGATGCGGGGGGCTATCTGCGGCATGGTGGCTCCGGGCAATCCGAAGGAAGCGGCCAGATTGGCCTGGAAGGACGGCGTCGTCTCCCATGCCGGCAATGGCGTGCTGGGCGAAATCTTCAATGCGGTCTTCGTATCGCTCGCATTCGTCGAGAAGGACATCCGCAAGATCGTGGAATTGTCCGTGGAGGCGATCCCTTCCGACAGCGAGTATTATGATTTCGTTTCTACGGCGCTGGAATGGTGCCGTCAGCACGAGGATTGGCAGCAGACTTGGGCGCTGTGCGAGGAAAAGTTCAAGGAGTACAACTGGATTCACGCCTACCCGAACGCGATGGCCGAAGTCGTTGCGCTGTGGTACGGCAATGGCGATTTCGACGAAACGCTGCACATTATTGCGATGGTCGGACAAGACGTCGACTGCAACGCTGCTCAAATCGTCTCGGCACTCGGGATCATGAACGGCCTGGGAACCATCGACAGCAAGTGGACGGATCCGATCGGCGATCTGGACACTTATCTGAGAGGTCTGAAGAAGATGAAGATCACGGAATTGTCCGATTGGACGGTTGGTGCGGTGCGGAAGCATAGCGTGTAATTGCAGTTAATGAAAGAACCTTCAGCTCCACTCGTATGGTGGTGAGTGCTGAAGGTTCTTTTTCTTATGCGCGCAGGAGGTGCGCCTTATTGAGCGGTATAGCCGCCGTCGACGAGGAGGCTGGTGCCGGTAATGAAGGACGCGTCGTCGCTTGCCAGGAACAGAACGGCCTTCGCCACTTCTTCCGGCTTCCCGAGACGCCCGATCGGGTGCAAGCTGATCAGATGCTCGTTAATCGCTTCGTTCCTGCCGGCAATCAAAGGGGTATCGATGTAACCCGGGCAAATGGCATTCACGCGGATGCCTTCCTTGGCATAGTCGACCCCTAAGCTTTGCGTTAACAGCTTGACGCCGCCCTTGGCGGATGCATAGGCGGTTACACCGCTCTTCCCGGCATGGCTGTGAATCGAGCCGCAATTCACGATGGCCCCGCCTGTTCCTTGTGCCAGCATTTGCTCGATGACATACTTGTCGCAGAGGAAGACGCCGGTCAAATTGATGTCGATGGTCCGCTGCCATTTTTCTAAGGAAAGCAAGTGTCCCGGAGCATCGCTCGCAATGCCGGCATTGGCGAACAGAATGTCGATCTGACCGTATTTGCCGACCGTCTCTTGAACCATTCGCTGCACATCGGCTTCTTTCGTCACATCCGTTTTGACAAACAACGTATCGCGTCCTTGATCGTTGAGCTCCTGTGAAACGGCTGTACCGCGGTCAGAGAAATCAGCGATAACGACTTTGGCGCCTTCCGCTGCGAACAGACGCACCGTTTGCTCGCCGATCCCGCTTGCTCCTCCGGTTACGATCGCTACTTTATCCTGAAATCGCATGAGAACCCCCCCGCCTTTGTGATCATGATCATTCCGTTATCGTTCGCAGCCGGATTCGTTCTCATGCATGAAGGATGGAATGATAAGGAGTCGATTTCATAAACCTTATGAAATTGGATCATAAGCCTGACTTAATAAGAGACAAAGAAGCAAGATGAATGATTTCCGGGATTATCCAAATTAATATATTAATGGAAGTTTATGACATAAAATATCTTGTATATGTACATTACTGGTTAGGGAAAACGCGGGCGAAGTGTGGATTGATTGTTACATAATATGGAGTAACTTCTGCTGTAGAGTGGCAGATCATGACTTCATAGTCAGCATGGTTGTATAAAATACAACACCGGGCAGGGAAATACACAGATTAAGCGGATATTGTTGTATAAAATGCAAGAATTTCTACTGTAGAACAGCAAATCATGACTTCATAGCTAGGATAGTTGTATTAAATACAATATTAAAGAGTGAAAACACTGATTAAGCTGATATTATTGCATAAAATGCAACAATTCCCACTGCAGGGCGGCTTAACAACCCATATTGTTGTATAAAATACACAAAAAGGGGTATTATGAGTCCCAAAATGAAAGCATGCTGCACTTTGCACAACACTCTCTACACCATACAAACTGCATAATCGAATATTGCATGCAAGGATACTAAGCGCATTCAACCTGCGGGCTCTATATACAGCAAAAAAGAAAGCCTCCGGAGCGTCGGCTCCAAAGGCTGTTTCCGTATGGCTATTTTTAACTAGAACTCATTCAACATCATAACAGAGCCTTCCGAAACAGTCTATACTTTCAGGCCGATTTCTTATAAAGTTGGATGGCCGGCAATACCGATAGAATGGAGTGTCGTTCATTGGAAATAAAGGGTCACCTGAGCCAAACCGATTTGCAGGACTATATCGAGAAGGTGTTAGGTTCCGGTTATATTATAGAGCGTGTAACGAGAATGCATGGCGGTGCGCAGAAGGTGGTCTACAGGATCGATTGCAGGAATGGATTCACCTGTGTACTTTATGTATGGGATTTGACCATGAACTACTTTCAAGAAGAAATCGCAAACGGACAAACGGACGATCAGCCCTATGGCGGACGGTTATTTGAATTGAACAACACGTATTTGACCCGGCGGGGCGTCCGAACCCCCGCACTGTATGATCTGAATCAGGACCGGGACCGCTACCCCTTCGATTATGCTCTCGTTCAATATGTGGAGGGACCGAAAGCCGAAGCCTATTTCCAACATGCAGATTCACGGGTTAAAGCGGCTTTATTCGAACAATTGGGTGAAATGCTGACCATAATGCATGGGGATGAGAGGGCTTCCCATGGAGAGCTGTCCCGGTTCGGGCTCCATCCAAGAGCTTGTCATCTGCAGCAGCTTGAGAATGCCAACGTGCAGTTAGCTTATGCCGCCCGGCATATGGACAGCATCGGAGCCAATCAAAGCAAGCTGCTCGACAAGCTGAACGAGCTTGAAGCGCGAATAGAGCCCAGAAACCGCTACGGATTCATTCATGGAGAGCTGGGGCCGGATCATGTATTGGTGAATGACAAGCTGGAGCCTTATTTGATCGACATCGAGGGAGCTTCGTTCTTCGATATAGAGCATGAGCACAGCTTCTTGGAATTTCGCTTCGGGGAATATTACCGCTATCTGAAGAACGACGCTCTCGACTCTGACCGGATGCTGTTCTACCGGTTCCACCATCATCTGTCGTTAATATCGGGGGGATTGAAGCTGCTCCATAGAGGCTTCCCGGATCAACGATTCGCCAGGGAGCTTGCCGGCGCGCACGCCCGCAGCGCGCTGCAGTTTATCGGCCAGTGATGACAGCTTTCTGACGAAATAGAAGCGGAATAGACAGGGCATATTAAGAACTCTATTAGTTGATTCAACGAGCAGAATTTCGCTGGTGTTGGGGGAGCATATCTTCGATTCTGGAAGCATGTCTGCATCTTGACTTTCCCGACCCGCCATCGTATAATTTCCAATAACTTGAATATTCTGACAAAAGCGAAGAAGAGAAGGAGTACCATGGCGATGTCTTTGTACAGAGAGCCCCGGTCGGTGAAAAGGGGTAAAGAATAACCGTGGGAATATGGTCTCTGAGCTGCGCACCGAAACCGTCCTTGGTTGTAGGCTGCGCCGGAACCCGCACCCGTTACTGTGCTAGGGTATACATGCGCCTGCCGCGTCGTACCTGAAGAGGTGAATGCCGCAAGGCATTGATGAAATTGGGTGGTACCGCGTGAGCACAGCTCTCGTCCCTTTGGGGATGAGGGCTTTTTTGTGTGTCCGCAAATAAGAAGGTATAAGGTTCCGCGATACTTTGCTTATATTTCTGAGGGAAGAGACGCAGTTCGCCGCTTACGACGGCGATGGCGGATTCTTCTTAACAAAAGAGGAGGAAATCATGATGGCAGCTGTATTTATCGGCGGGGCATGGCCTTATGCGAATGGCTCCCTGCATCTGGGACGAGTGGCCAGCTTATTGCCTGGGGACGTGCTGGCCCGTTATTTTCGCGCGAAGGGGGAGAAGGTATTATATGTGTCGGGAAGCGATTGTCATGGGACGCCGGTCGCCGTTCAAGCCATTCAGGAGGGCGTCGCCCCAGGCGATATTGCGGACCGGTACCATGCGGAGTTTACGGAGTGCTTCCGGCAGCTGGGTTTCTCGTATGATCTGTATACGCGTACGGACCGGTCCGATCATCACCAAGTCGTCCAAGAGCTGTTCTTGAAGCTGCTGGAGAACGGCTATTTATACAGGAAGACGATCCTGCAGACCTATTGCGAGACGGATCAGCGATTCCTGCCCGACCGCTATGTGGAGGGAAAGTGTCCGGTTTGCGGGAACCGCGCCCGGGGCGATCAATGCGATTACTGTTCCACCCTGCTCGATCCCTTGGATTTATCCGAGAAGATATGCAAGCTATGCGGGAACGCGCCTGTAGAGCGGCCGACGGAGCATTATTATCTTGCCCTCTCCCGGTTCCAGCCGGAGTTAACGGAGTACGTCCGCCAGGCGGAGGGTTGGCGCGACAACGCGGTACAACTGACAGAGCGGTATCTGGAAGAAGGCCTTCCGGACCGTGCCGCAACGAGAGACTTGTCCTGGGGCGTCGACGTTCCGGTCGAAGGGTTCGAGGATAAGAGAATCTACGTCTGGATCGAAGCCGTCAGCGGCTACTTGTCGGCCAGCAAGCAGTGGGCGGCCGAGACAGGCGGCGACTGGGAATCCTTCTGGCGGGATGGAGGCGACCCGATTATCGCTTATTATGTGCACGGCAAGGACAATATCCCGTTCCATACGCTGGTGTGGCCGGCCTTGCTGCTGGGCGCAGGGGGACTTCATCTGCCGGATCGGATCATTGCCTGTGAATATATGACCCTGGAAGGGAAGAAGTTCTCGACCAGCCGCAACTGGGCGGTATGGGTGCCGGATCTGATCAGCCGCTACCAGCCCGACTCCATCCGGTATTTTCTTATCGCGAACGGCCCTGAGAAGCGGGATGCCGACTTTTCATGGCGTGAGTTCATCTACAGCCATAACGGGGAGCTGCTGGGCGCTTTCGGCAATTTCGTGAATCGCACGCTGTCCTTCATTGAGAAGTCCTTCGGGGGATATGTTCCGGAAGGGGAGCTTGGCGAGGAATGGCGGCGTTCAATCGAGGATTTATATCGGGCGTCCGGGGTTTTAATCGAAGAAGGGCGTCTGAAGGAAGCGATCGAGCTGATCTTTGCTTACATTCGAGGGGCTAACAAATATGTAGATGAACAGAAACCATGGGCACGAATCAAGGAAAATCGGGAGGCCTGCGGACAGACCCTCCATACCTGCATGCAAATCATCGCCAATCTGGCCCGGCTGCTGCACCCGTTCATTCCCTTCTCCTGCGAGAAAATAAGAGGGTTCCTCCATCTTGAGCCGCCGGCCTGGCGCTTCACTGCCGTTCCGGCCAATCGGCAAATCCGGAACCTGACGCTGCTGTTCGAACGAATCGATGTGAGCCGGATTGAGGAGGAAGCCCGTCTGCTGGAGAAGCGGCAAATGTAAGCCAGTCCGAAATCAAAGGGCTGCTGTGCTATAACCGGATCGCAATACCGACTAGCAGGGTTTATGGCACTGGATAATCAACGTGGATGGAATCATCCTCGCTTTCGTGCCGGAATACCATTTTGCCGGGCTGACCGAATCGTCATCCGCTACATTTGAATCTTCGATGACTTGATCGATACGAAACCCGGCGGCGATCAGGGTGTTGATGAAGGTGCTCATCTTCCTGTTGTGCATGACGATGGGGGTGCCTCTCCAAGAGTCGTGCTGTTCGGCGCCTTCGGTCACATAGGAGCGTCTGAACCGCAATTGCTCGTCGTGATATTCGACCACGCTGTGGATGGGGTGCTCCCAGCTAAATACGAATATGCCGCCTGGTTTAAGGCTGCCGTAGATATTATGCAGTGTCTTGGGCAAATTTACGGTCCAACCCAGCGCATAGACCGAGAGGGCAATGTCAAAATAATTCATAGGAAGGCCTGCTATCTCCTCCATGGGTGATTCAATCAGGTTGACGGCGGCATTCAGCTTGGAAACGACATCCCGGGCGGTCTCGATTTGCTTGCCTGATAAATCTACGCCCCACAGCTCGCGTGCTCCGCGGTTCGCAAGATACTCCAGCGTATGTCCGCTGCCGCAGCCGATTTCCAGAATGACGCGGTTTTGAACTTCGCCCAGCAGGTTCAGCTGTTCCTCCGAGGGTGCATAGGATCCGTATTTCAGGACGTCGAAGGAGCCTTCGAAAAACTGCTCGGCTACTCTGTTCCAACCCTTCTTGTTTAATTGCAAAATTTCATTCTGTTCCAGCATCCATGCTTCATCTCCTATTTCGTTGTAAAATAGAGAGTATGACTGTTCTGAGGTGAATGATCTTGAAAAATAAGTGCAGAGGAGCAAACGCAGCATGAAATATCGCTATCTTGGCGGAAGCGGGCTTGAAGTCTCGGCATTAGGGTTGGGTACGAATGCATTCGGTAAACGAGCCGATCAAGACACGTCCATTAAGATTATACATTACGCCCTGGACAATGGAATTAACTTTGTGGATACAGCCAATATTTATGCCGGATCGGAATCGGAGCGGATCATTGGACAAGCCTTGGCCGGGAGGCGGCACGAGGTTGTGTTGGCGACCAAGGCTGGATTGCCGAAAGGGCAGGGGCCGAATGCGAGAGGCTCATCCCGCGCTCATCTCCAGCAGGAGCTGGAAGACAGCCTCCGTCGGCTGAACACCGATTATATTGATCTGTACCAGATCCATACCTTCGACCCGAAGACGCCGCTGGATGAAACCTTGCGCACGCTGGATGACATGGTAAGCTCAGGGAAGGTCCGGTATATTGGCGCGTCTAATTATGCCGCGTGGGAGTTCATGAAGGCGCTGGGGATTAGTGAGCGAAAGGGCTTCGCCGGGTATGTGTCGATGCAAGTCAGTTACTCGCTCGCAGACCGTACGCCTGAACAGGAGCTTGTTCCCTTGTGTATCGATCAGGGCGTCGGAATTATTCCGTACTTTCCGCTGGCCGGCGGCATTCTAAGCGGAAAGTATGGCCGAGCAGCCGAGGCACCCGAAGGCTCTAGAGCCGAAACGGACCCGAGCTTCAATCGGTTTATTAATGACCGGACGTTAGAGCTGGGACGGAGTGTGAGCAAGCTGGCTGCGGAGTGCGGCTGTACACCCAGTGCATTATCGCTTGCTTGGTTGATGAACCGTCCTGCGGTCTCGACCGTGATCGGCGGCGCTACGCGCATCGCTCAGATGGAGGATAACTTGCAGAGCGTGCACCTTCAGCTCGATTCGGAAGTCATCGGGGAGCTGGATCGAATAAGCGATTCCTTTCGATATGGGAAGCCCTTTGCATTCTACCGGCTGTCTTAAGCGCGGATCGATTCCGACGCGCCTGTTCAGGGCCATGAGGATATGGCTTTGCAGGGAGAATTATGATAGTATTTACACTTATATTGAACGAGGAAGTGAGCGGATCGCGTGATTAACATTACTATTCCGACGCCGGATGTCAGCATTGAGAAACAGAAGGATCCCGTACTGAGCAATATCTACGGCTTTACGGATTTCCACCTGATATCCAGAGATAAGGGCGGCATCTTTATGTTCTACAATGCGGCCGGCGAGCTGCTGTTCGTGGGCAAGGCCAGGAAGCTGAGGCCCCGGATCAAAAAGCATTTTGAAGATACCGTATCGGTCATCAAGGATCATCGGAACGAAGTCAGCAAAATTGATGTGTGCATCGTAGAAGATCCCGTCGAGCGGGAAATTTACGAGACCTATATCGTGAATAAGCTGAAGGCCAAATACAACGTGGACAAAGTGTTGTTCCGATAAATAGCAAAGCCATAAGCGCAGTCCTCGGGGCTGCGCTTATGGCTTGTTCTCCAGGTTCTAGGGCGCTCTCACTGCTGGTAGATGTTCGCGCGTAATGAACCTGAGCTTCTAACCTGCGATTGTATCTCGCTGCAGCAGCGTTTTCGCACAGTCGCTGACATAGGCTTTGTCGTTCAGCTTGAGCTGTACCTCTTTCTCCCAAACCTCCTTCGGCAGCAAGGCTGCGGGTGGAGCGCCATACCATTGCTCCACGTGACTGCGCGCAACCGTATAGACGGCCTCTTCCGCATAGAAGCGGATGACCTCGAGGTTGTCGATCAAGGCGAATGCAGCTGTTGCATTGTAGATAAAAGCTTGGGTCCGAAACGCCTCGCTTATGCCCGCATTCATGGTCTGATAATGAATTTCTGCCGTTAGTTCGTCCGGATAGAGCTGGAAGGTGAAGCTGGCGCTATTCAAAGGCAGGTTATGAAACAGGTTCCCCAAGTTGCCGGCGTTGCCCATATATTTGTTCTTGTACGGCATGACATGCTCGATATCATGTGTTAGAGGATTCTGCTGGCTGGCAATAAAGTCCCGTTCCTCTTGCTCCATCTTAGGAATGGCAACGCCATGAACGTATCCAGCCAAGATCATCCCAACTGCCAGAAGCGCGATGATGGCTATATTCCTCGATTTCATTGCAGATCACCTGCTTCATATTTGTGAACCAGCTTCAAGGAAGCATGAATGAGCAGCGGTATGACGATGGAGATAAAGGGCAGTGCATATCGAATGCCTAGAACGGCGAATTGATATGGACCGGAGATCGAGACCGGCCTTGAAAACCACAGGTTGCTACCAAATTCAAGCGCCGTCGTATTCAGCGTCATAAGAAGGATATATAACCCCCACAGCAGCCAAGCCAGTCTCCGTGCCCGCAGGGCGGCCTTGTAATTATAGGTCGACACGATTCTGCGGTTAATCATTTTCTTCCCGAAAAGAAGGGCCAGGAACAGTAGGCCGGCGACGATAACGATTACGAGCAGGAAGAAGTTTAACTGGCCCAGCCTCCCAAGCAGTCCAAGAGGGATGGTGGCGACCCAGGCGACAAGCATATACAGCAGGGCAATCTGCACCAATTCCAGGCAGTAGGGGAGCAGTTCGATTTTTTTGCGGCCATCCATCAGAAAATCCACATTATCTATACTTGCTATTGCCTGACGGATCGCTTCCGATTGTGGAACGCCAGCCGCCATCAGATCGGCAGCCTTCGCTTCCAGATTGCTCAGGATCTCCTTCTTCAGCTCCGCTACCTGCTTCGTCTGCCTATAACCTCTAAACAAATGGTCAACATGATTATGTATATGGCTCATGAGGGCTCCTCCTGTTTCTCGATTAACTTGTCGATCAAGTCGCGGGCTGTAATCCAATCGCCCAGATTGCCGCGATAGGCGTCACTATGCGTGTCAATGTAATAGTGATGACATAACACAATTATACCGTGGGATTGGCAGCCATTGTCATCTTGCTTTACCTATCTAATTTTGGGACAATGATAGCATACAACCGGATTTTAGTCTCATCATACGATGAGGTAAGCATATTGAAGATTGTGAAAAGAGGATCGAGAATGAATAAACCATCCATATATGGATTAACCTTTGATCAGCTGGCTGCCTGGCTGCTGGAACGCGGACATCGCAAGTTTCGGGCTTCGCAGGTTTGGGATTGGCTGTACCGGAAGCGGGTAACCGACTTTGCGGACATGATCGACGTGAATGCGGCTTGTATCCAGCTGCTGACTGAGCATTATGTCATCCAGACATTAACCGAGCACGTCAAACAGGAGTCGGCGGACGGCACAGTCAAATTTCTGTTCAAGCTGACTGACGGCAATCTGATCGAAACGGTGCTAATGAAGCATAAGTACGGGCTTTCGGTCTGCGTCACGACCCAAGTAGGCTGTAATATCGGATGCAGCTTCTGTGCGAGCGGATTGCTGACGAAGAGCCGTGACCTGTCCGGCGGCGAGATCGTCGAACAAATCATGAAGGTTCAGCATCATCTGGACCAAGCGCAGCAGGACGAGAAAGTCAGTCACGTGGTTGTGATGGGAATCGGCGAACCATTCGATAATTTTAACAACCTGGTTGATTTCCTGCGGGTCATTATCGATCACAAGGGGCTCGCCATCGGTTCCAGGCATATTACGGTATCGACCAGCGGAATTCCGGATAAAATCAAGGCATTCGCCGACACGAAGCTGCAAATTAATCTGGCGGTCTCCATCCATGCGCCCAACAATGAACTCCGCGAGCGGATTATGAAGATTAACCGCGCCTATCCGATCGAGAAATTGATGCCGGCCATCGATTATTACCTGGAGCATACGAACCGCAGAATAACGATCAGCTACATTCTGCTGCGGGGTGTGAACGACAGCAGGGATCATGCGCTGGAGCTCGCCGAGCTAATTGGCCGTGAGCGCCTTGCGAATGTGAACTTGATTCCGTATAACCCCGTAGACGAGCTGGATCAATACCAGCGGAGCGATCAAGAGGCCGTGAGCGCATTCTACGATACGCTCAAGAAACAGGGGATCAGCTGCAGCGTCCGG
Source organism: Paenibacillus spongiae (assembly GCF_024734895.1). Lineage (NCBI taxonomy): Bacteria > Bacillati > Bacillota > Bacilli > Caryophanales > Paenibacillaceae > Paenibacillus > Paenibacillus spongiae. The sequence continues at coordinate 7,367,397 of NZ_CP091430.1, read as the reverse complement.
CTGGAGCATGGAACGGATATCGATGCCGCCTGCGGACAGCTGCGAAGCAAACAAATCAAGGAATCGGCCCGTACGGGCCAGGAACAGGACGCTGCACGTCTTGGATGATCGGTTCAAAATGAAAAAGGGTACCGCCAACAGCTTCAATCGCTGACTTGGCGGTACTCTTTCTTTTCTTGATCGATTAAGCGGTGATAAAGAGGGAGAACTCCGGCCCGTCTTTGACAGGCTCCTGTGCCATCGTGTAGCCGTGCTTCACGACTTCCTCCGGCACGTTGCGGAAGGCTGCCGCGCAGTCCGAGATGACTTGAAGCAGCTGGCCTTTCTTCATATCGCGAAGCGTCTCCAGTGTGTAAATAACCGGATAAGGACAAGATTCTCCTCGAATATCCAACGTGTAATCAACCGACATGTTTAACGTCTCCTTTCTTGAAGCCGACTCCGAATCTGTACTTTCTTTGCCAGAATACCGCAATGGCGAATCCTGCTCCCAGCAAGACGAGCGTTACGATCAACGCACCGGCAGGACCCATAACCTCAATGAGATTGACAGGCGAACCGCTCTTCACGAGAAGGTTGTAGACGCCCATATGATCCCACGCGTAGGCGAGGGCGGTCGCGCCAATGATGTTGCCGATGAATACGGGCAGAAAGACAACCTGACCTTCCATCAGCCGGTACATCATGCCGGTCTCGCATCCGGCCGCCATGACGATCCCGATGCCGAACAGAACGCCGCCGACGAACGTGCTTGGAGCGGCGATTTTCGTAATCGGGTCTAAGCCGTAGGCCACGATAATAATCAGGGTGACAACGGAGCTTACGGCCATCCCCATAGTGATGGCTTTCGTCATCAAAGCCCGGCCGCTGATGAACAGATCCCGGAACGCGGAAGTAAAGCAGATCTGTCCTCTCTCAATGAGTATGCCGAAGGCGGCTCCGAACAGGGCGGCAACGCCGAGCATCGTCTTGCCCGACAAGAAGAAATATAGGATGAGCGCTGCATAAGAAAGTGCGAGCGCGGCTCCTATATACGGCTGAATCTTTCTGCGCTCCTTGGCAGGAGGAGCGGTATTCCCTTTGCGGAGGACAGGCTTGCCTTTCCACCACTTGGCGCTCACCACCTTGACACCGATATAAGTTCCTACGGCCGTTGCAACGATGAAGATCCAAGCGTGAAAAGAAAACTGAGGCACGCCGGTGAAGAAGGCGGCGAGATTGCAGCCCAGCGCCAGGCGGGCTCCGAATCCGGCAATGATGCCGCCGGCAAATCCTTGGACGAGGCGGCGCTTCTGTTTCGGCACTCTAATCTTGAAATTATTGGCGAGCAGAATGGTAATCAGTGCGCCGATAAACATTCCCCATACAATCCAGCCATCCGTCCGGCTGAACGTCGTTCCGTCCATATGGATTAATTTAAAATAAGCCCAATCGGAAATATCGACTCCGAAGAGCTGCAATATATGTCCGCCGAGACGGGTGAATTCACCTGTTACCGCCCACACGGTATTGGTAATTCCAAAGTAGACCGCACTTAGAATGCCCGCGATCCCAATCGCGACATAAGGGCTCCAATATTGGTTGAACACTTTATTCCACAGCAGTTTCATCAAGCCTAATCCTTTCCGCAGCAATTCTCAGTGATCTCTCGTTAATAGGGGCATCAGCTGTCCTTATGTATACGGGTGACATGAGTGCCCTATTATTTTACTACAATTGAATAGAGCGAGGGATTGTTTTTTTCTGTCGTTTCTTTCGTTGGGTTATAATGGATGGATGCGGCATGCGGCCAGCGGTTCGAATAAGCGCTTATCCATATGGGTATGCAGAATAGTACAGAGTATAAGAGGTATTCGGGGGTCCGCGGCGTACGCTGAGGCGCAGGGGAGTTCGCAACAATCTGTCACGTGCTCAGGGCCTGCGCGATATATGGTACATAGTAAATAACAAGTTCGCAATTGATTGGTGCAGCTTGTGCAATTAGTCGTATAATGGATGCTAGTGTGACGGAGGAGATGAACAATTGCTGACAGTCAAGAAATACAACGTTGAAGCTGTGGTCGATCCCTATGGCATTTTATCGGGTCAGAGATATGAATTCCAGCTGGATCTGGATATTCCGGAAGAGGATGAGCTATATTCCGAGAATGGCGTGTATTTGAAGGTCATCTTCATGGTGGATGGGGAGCAGTCGCGTATTCTATCCTACCATTTCTATGAGATCACGACCAATCAATACCTCGACTTCGATATGGAGCCGGAAGAGGAAGAAGCCTTGACCGCCTATTGCAGGGAGCATTTGCCGGAGTAACGAGATCCGTAAGTATCCGGTCTGGATCAAGGGGCCGGCATGCAGATTAAAGTGAGACGCAGCCGATTAGGGCTGCGTTTCTTTGTTTGTGCTCCGGGTAAGCACGAGGAGGGAACCTAATCCTTGTACTGGTTAAGGACATCAGATCCTTTATTATTGGATTTCACATGGTATTGTAGCTCTTAACGGACATGACGTTCGTTATTTGGGGAAAAGCGTGCTTCAAATCCAAGAAATCATGACAATAACGGATATCATGTCCGTAACTAATGCAAAGCTAGGCTAAATAGCAAATAAGGTATCCTGTGTCCGTCACCTGGCATGGTACTTGATCAAAACAAGAGTGGGTCACTTTTCGTACCCGTACAGCTTCAGGAAAAAGTGGCGGTGCTTGCTTGACGGCCGACAATCTCATTCCTATTGCAGAATAAAGTACAAAGTCCGTACAAGTTAACGGGATGCCTCTGCATACTGGCCGATTCAAAGCAGAACCCGACCGAATGACAGATCATTTGGTCGGGTTTTGCTGCTCATAACCTAATTATTTGCGTGGCATTAAGGAGCTGTGGATTTCATAAAAATACCAACCTGATTTCCCGGATAACTTATATATACTAAATACGAAGAAGAAGAGGGAAGAGGGGAAATTCGGCGATGATCAACTTGTTGCCTTTGATGCTGGAGCGGGTCGGCGTTCTCTTGATCGTGGTGTTCTTGCTCTCCAGGATGAGAAGCTTCCGGCAGATCATTCATAACGAGCATGGAATGAAGGAGAAGCTGCTGCTGGTCGTCGTTTTCGGCGCCTTCGGGATTATCAGCAACTACACCGGGATCCAAGTATACGACGGTCATATCTTGTCACAGGTGTGGCAGACCGAAGTCGACGATGGCAGCGCGATCGCGAATACGAGGGTGCTCGGCGTGGTTCTTGGCGGCTTGCTCGGCGGCCCGCTTGTTGGAACCGGCGTCGGTCTGGTCGCGGGTATCCACCGGCTGTCGCTGGGCGGGTACACTGCCGTTGCATGCGGCTTCTCCACCATATTCGCAGGTATTGCAACCGGCTACATCGGAAGTTATTTGCGCAGACACGGGAAGAACACGCCCTGGCGTGCGGTCGCAATCGGCATTATTATGGAGTGTATCCAAATGGGGATCATCCTTCTGGTGGCCAGACCATTCGATGCGGCATTCGAGCTTGTCCGGATCATTGGCATTCCAATGATCGTCATTAACGGCTTCGGTACGCTCTTATTCATGCTGATCGTGCAATCCATTGTGCAGGAGGAGGAGCGGACGCGCGCGCTGCAGACGCACAAAGCGCTGCGGATCGCGGATCAGACGCTCCCTTTCTTCCGCCAAGGGCTGAACCCGGACTCGTGCCGGGAGGTGGCGGCCATCATTCTAAGAGGGACGCATGCCGATGCCATCTCGATTACCGACCAGCATCAGGTTCTGGCGCATATTGGAGCAGGCTCCGACCATCATATTCCGATGCAGAGCCTCTCCACGCAGTTAACGAAGAATGTATTGGAGCAAGGGCGTATTCTGAAGGCCAAATCCCGGGAAGAGATTCAATGCTTCCATCCGAACTGCACCTTGCAGGCAGCCGTCGTGCTTCCGCTCAAGGTTCACCGCAAGACGGTAGGGACGCTGAAGCTTTATTTTACGCACGCCAGCCATATGAACCAGGTTGAGCAGGAGCTTGCCGAAGGTCTGGGCAATCTATTCTCGACACAGCTGGAGCTGGCGGAAGCCGAGCTGCAGAGCAGGCTTCTGAAGGACGCTGAGATTAAGGCGCTCCAAGCCCAGGTCCATCCGCACTTTCTGTTCAATGCGTTCAATACGATATCGGCTCTGTGCCGCACGAATCCGGAGCAAGCGAGGAAGCTGCTGCTCCAGCTGAGCGTGTTTTTCCGCAGTAATCTGCAGGGAGCGCGTCAGATGCTCATCCCGCTCCATAAGGAATTGGAGCATCTGGAGGCTTATTTATCGCTGGAGAAAGCCCGTTTCCCGGGCAAATACAACGTCGAGCTTCATATCGAGCCTTCGCTGGAGGAGGTATTGATTCCGCCGTTCACGCTCCAGCCGCTGGTCGAGAACGCGGTAAGGCACGCTTTCCCGAAATCGGCTGCCAACCGCCAGGGACAGATTGCGGTCCGCGCTTATGAAGATGACGGCCGCATGGTACTCATTACCGAGGATAACGGCCAAGGGATTTCTTCCGGGCTGCTCCCGTCCCTGGGTAAACAAGCGGTTTCGTCAAGAGAAGGAACAGGTACCGCACTTTATAATATTTGCAAGCGAATCGAAGAAATCTATGGCGGAGAGGCCGTCTTCCAGATCGAGAGCGGAGAGAAGGCCGGCACCAAAGTAGTGATTATATTGCCGCTTAAGCATATGTGGGGGGATCAGCATGTTGAAGGCGTATATCGTGGATGACGAGCTGCTGGCCAGAGACGAATTGACGTATATTCTGCGCCGCACGAAACGGATAGAGGTCATAGGGGAAGCCGAAAGCATCGAGCAGGCTATGTCGCAAATTCATGAGCTGGAGCCCGATGTGGTGTTCCTGGACATCCAGCTTGCGGAGGACAGCGGGCTGGAGTTGGCCAGGCAGCTCTTGGAGACGGTCCATCCGCCGGAGATTGTCTTCGCGACGGCTTACGATGAATATGCGCTCAAGGCATTCGAGCTGAATGCAATCGATTATATTCTGAAGCCATTCGACGAGAACCGCATCCAGCACACGGTGGAGAAAATCATCAAGCTGCACGAGGCCCGCGACAGCCATCGGGCGGCACATCCGAAATCGGCTTCAGTGGAAAGACCCGAGAAATTGGCGATTACCGTCGAGGACCGGATTCTGCTCGTACAGGTGAGTAAAATTTTGTATATCAGCTCCGAGGAAGGGAAGACTGTAATCGTTGCGGACGATCATCAGCAGTATAAAGTGAACGAACCGCTCGTCACGTTCGAGCAGAAGCTGCAGCATACTTCGATTGTTCGCGTCCATCGCGCATTTCTCGTTAATGTGGACAGTATCGTCGAGATTCAGCCCTGGTTCCATTCCACCTATACGTTGATCATGAAGGACGGCTCCAAGGTGCCGGTCAGCCGGACCTATATGAAGGAGCTCAAGCAGCTTATCGGACTTTAAGAGGAAGGTCGATTACCTTCCGGCTCTTAGCTTGTTACCGTTTGCATTCCGGACCGGTTATGCTGTCACTCGTTCCCCATCTTTGGCGTCCTATCCTGAAAACAGCCGATTGTTTGTTACATCGCGTATGATGAAACAACGATAAAGACATCTGGGGAGGACATGAAATATGAATGCGGTTTCAATTGTCATTGGATCGATTTGTATTCTTATGATTGCATACCGGATTTACGGTACATTCATGGCAGCTAAAGTATTGAAGCTCGATGACTCCAAGCCGACGCCTGCTCACGAGCTGAATGACGGCAAGGATTATGTTCCAACGAATAAATGGGTCACCTTCGGCCATCACTTTGCGGCGATTGCCGCAGCAGGCCCGCTCGTCGGTCCGATTCTGGCAGCGCAGTTCGGCTATTTGCCGGGCTTGCTCTGGCTGTTGATCGGCGCCGTTATCGGCGGCGCCGTGCACGATGCCGTCGTCTTGTTCGCATCGATGCGCAAGAACGGTCAGTCGTTGTCCGAGGTTGCCAAGGATGAGCTTGGACCGGTTGCGGGCTTCTGTACCGGACTCGCGATGCTGTTCATCATTACGATTACGATGGCCGGCCTGTCGATGGTTGTCCTGCATGCGCTGGAGAACAATCCGTGGGGAACGTTCGCCGTCGGCATTACGATCCCGATCGCGATGGGCGTTGGCCTGCTATATAAGAAGACCGGCAACTTGAAGGTAGCCTCTACGATCGGCTTCATTCTTCTCATGGTCGGCGTATTCATAGGCCCTTCCATTCAGGATACGGTCATTGGCGAGTGGTTGTCGTTCGATTCCCATACGCTGGCGATTATACTGCCTATCTACGCATTCTTCGCGGCAGCGCTGCCTGTCTGGCTTCTGCTTGCGCCGCGCGACTATCTAAGCAGCTTCATGAAAATCGGCGTATTCATTGCCCTTATTATCGGCGTGTTCATTATTAATCCGGCCATTCCATTCCCGGCCGTAACTGAGTTTATCCACGGCGGCGGCCCGATTCTGCCGGGTCCTGTATGGCCGTTCATCTCCATTACGATCGCCTGCGGAGCCATATCCGGATTCCACGCCTTCGTCGGATCCGGTACGACGCCGAAGATGATCAACCGCTGGAGCGATATTAAAGCGGTCGGCTTCGGCGCCATGCTGGTCGAATGCCTGGTCGGGATTATGGCGCTTATCGCGGCTACTGCTCTGCAGCCTGCGGATTATTTTGCCATCAACTCGACGCCTGAGGTATTCAAAACATTAGGCATGAACGTGGTTAACCTGCCGCAGCTTAGCGAGGAAATCGGTCTGAATCTGGAAGGAAGAACAGGCGGCGCGGTAACGTTGGCTGTCGGAATGACCTATATTTTCACCAAAATTCCGTGGTTCAGCAATCTGGCGCCATACTTCTTCCAGTTCGTCATTATGTTCGAGGCGGTATTCATTCTGACGGCAATCGACGCGGGAACGCGGGTTTCCCGTTATCTCATCCAAGACTTCTTCGGCGAAGTGTACAAGCCGTTGAAGCGCGTCGATTGGGTGCCAGGCACGATCTTCGCCAGCGCGCTGGCGTGCTTCCTGTGGGGCTACCTGCTGTTCTCGGGCGATATCGGCTCGGTATGGGCGCTGTTCGGCGTCTCCAACCAACTGATGGCTTCCATCGGTCTCATCATCGGAGCTACCGTCATTCTCAAGATGGCCGATAAACGCCGGTATATGCTCACGTGCCTTATTCCGCTTGCCTATCTGTTCGTGACGGTCAACTATGCGGGCTACTGGATGGTCAAGAACGTCTATCTCAATACGGAGGCATCCGGATACAGCGTGCTGAACGGCGTGTTATCGATCATAATGCTTGTGCTGGGCGTGATTATCATGGTTGCGGCGATTAAAAAGTGGATCGAGCTCTTCAAATCCCCGCGTGCCAAGCTGGAGGCGGCGTCCTCCTAGACAATAGATCAAAGCAGCAGCAATAACCTAATCATCTCTTGGGATAATAATCTGCTTGCGTCATACAGGCCGTTTGCCAAACCGCTCCGTCCCGGAGTGGTTTTTCTTTTCGATTCAGCCCATAGGAAGAAAAAAGCTTTTGACATCCCATTCGCGTTATGTTCTCATTGGTAGACTGCTTGTAACAAGGTGCGGGAACGATTATTCAAACCGGGGGCGAGTCGTTGAAAGTACACGGGCAATGAAGAGAATATTGGAGGTTTGGGAAAGTGGAAGCAACCGCACAACAAGGCAATCATCATACAAAAACCCATGAAAGTAATGCTGAGAATTACAAAGTATTACCGATCATGATCTCCCTTCTGATCAGCGGGTTTATCGGCATGTTCAGTGAAACCGCATTGAATATTGCCATTAGCGATCTGATGCAGGTCATGCAAATTACAGCGCCAACCGCGCAATGGCTGACCACAGGCTATTTGCTGACACTCGGCATTCTTGTCCCGGTATCGGGTATGCTGCTGCAGTGGTTTACGACAAGACAGCTGTTTATTGCGTCGCTGGCCTTCTCGATCACAGGCACATTAGTTGCCGCCATGGCACCCACCTTCGAGGTGCTGCTCGTATCGCGCGTATTCCAGGCAGCCGGCACGGGTCTGCTGCTGCCGCTCATGTTCAATACGATTCTGATTATCTTTCCGCCTCATAAGAGAGGGGCGGCGATGGGGGTTATCGGTCTTGTCATTATGTTCGCCCCTGCAGTCGGTCCGACAGTCTCGGGTCTGCTGATCGAGCACTTGAGCTGGCACTGGATCTTCTGGCTGTCGCTGCCGTTCCTGGTGGTAGCGCTGCTGTTCGGGATTCTGTTCATGCAGAACGTCTCTACGCTGACCAAGCCGAAGATCGACATGCTGTCGATTCTGCTGTCCACGATTGGATTCGGCGGAATCGTATTCGGATTCAGCAAGGCAGGCGAAGGAACGGAAGGATGGGGCAGCCCTGTCGTTATAGCCGCCATCGCCATCGGTCTTCTCTCGCTGCTCCTGTTCTCCCTGCGTCAGCTGTCGATGAAGCAGCCGATGATGGACCTGCGCGTATTCAAATTCCCGATGTTCATCATCGGTCTGATCATGATCTTCTTCTGCATGATGATCATTCTGTCCTCGATGCTGATCCTTCCGCTGTATATGCAGAAGGGGATGGGCTTGTCCGCCTTCACGGCAGGACTGCTGCTGCTTCCCGGGGGAATACTCAACGGGTTCATGTCCCCGCTCATGGGTTCCCTGTTCGACAAGTATGGTCCAAAATGGCTCGTCATTCCCGGTCTGGTGCTGGCGGCCGCCGCGCTCTGGTTCATGTCCGGCATTACAGCCGCTTCAACGCTGGCGCTGATCGTGGTCCTGCACTCCTGCCTCATGGTGGGCATATCGATGATTTGGATGCCGGCGCAAACGAATGGGCTCAACCAGCTTCCGCCGGAACTGTATCCGGACGGAACGGCCGTGATGAATACTCTTCAGCAGGTAGCGGGAGCCATCGGAACTGCGGTTGCGGTCAGTATATTGTCGAGCGGAATGAACGACTACTTGAAGAGCTCCGCCAATCCCCTCGATCCGAGCGAGGTGACGGAAGCAATGACGATCGGCTCGCAGCATGCGTTTCTGTTCGGGATGATCGTAGCGCTGGCCGGACTTGCGGCCGCCTTCTTCATCAGGCGCGTACAGGTAAGCAAGTCCTCCGGACGCGCGCCGATGCACTGAACCATCAGACGCAAACGATAATATGACGCAAGAAAGATCCCTTTCTTGCGACCGCGCGGTCGGCAATTCGAAACCCTGCCCGTATCAGCATCTCATCCATCGGATCAATCGTAATCACGATCACTCTGCCTGCGATTCGGCGTGCGTGCCGAAGAATGTCGAACTGCTCCTCCGATGAAATGGTAGATACATGATTATAGGGCATATCAATAATGGCTGCATCGTACTTCAAAGTGACATCGGCTATCGATCCCAACGTGACCGGGCAATGATATCCGAAGTGGGCGATATTCTCGCGCGCCCCCCGGCAAATAAAGGGGTTGATATCGCGGCCGACGATGTCAATCCCCATGGAGAGGGCCTCCACCAGCACCGTCCCGATGCCGCAGCAGGGATCGATGGCCCGGATGCCCTCCGGATCGGGAACGGCGATATTGGCAGCGGCTCTGGCTATACGCGTCGGAAGCGCTATGGAATAGCTGCGCGGCTTCTTCTGATGCTGAAGCCAGACCGTCTTGCTTTTGCGGTAATTGCCGAAGTACCATCTCCCGCCCATGGTCACAATGCCGAATACATAGTCCGGGTTGCGGACGTCGGCCTCCCCGTTAATTTGCCAGCCCAGCTCGCGCTCGATAACGCGCTGTTCCTCGAATTCGATTTTAGCTGACGGCTCCAGATCATTCGTCTTCACGAAAATCACCTTGAACGTCATCTCCTGTGTATCGATCTGCGCGACCTGTTCGACGATCTCGGCCACACTATCCCCTTCATAAAATACTTCGATGCGTTCCCGAATAAACGGACTGCGGCTCGGATCAATCCCGACCGGACTTTGAAACAGATTGGGCGGAGCGTCGGTTCCGAAGAACGTGCGCATCTCCAATTGACATAAGGAGAGCTCTTCGTCGGGGCTTGCGTAGGTGTATATATAAGAAGGAAGCTGATCATGCTGGTATTCCACTGCTGTAACCGCCTTTATCGGATAATGAGGTAGATAGATGTAAGTATGTCTCAAACCATATACGTAAACGGCTAGAAAAGCAATCCTCGGTCATGGCCAGTCGGTGCAAGCGCAATCCATCGAGTCACGATGCATTCCCTGACCGGATGCTTGTCCCGCAGCATCGGCGTGAATGTTTCATTTCATAGAATGGATGCATTTTTAAAGAGCCAGGGGGAAGCCAAATCACATGAATGCGGTTACAATGGTAAGCATGAAGCTGCTGGAATAGAGTAGGCCCGGTAGAAAAGAGGACTACTGCGCCGGAGCTTGAATCGAAAGGATGTACGCTCATGAAAATTGTTATTGCACCGGATTCATTCAAAGGAAGCCTGTCGGCGGTCGGCGTAGGGAGCGCGATTGAAAGAGGGATCAAACGCGCGGTACCGGGCAGCGCGATTAAGGTTATCCCGATGGCCGATGGCGGGGAAGGAACGGTGGATTGCTTGGTACATGCGACTAGCGGCCGGATTATGCAGGTGCCGGTCAGCAATCCGCTGGGACGCGTAATTGAAGCCGGGTTCGGCATGCTGGGGGACGGGACGACCTGCGTGATCGAAATGGCGATGGCCTCCGGGTTATACCTGATTGAGGCGCATGAACGGAATCCGCTGCACACAACGACTTACGGCGTGGGTCAGCTTATCGAGGCGGCGCTGGATCAAGGCTGCCGGTCCTTCATCATCGGCGTGGGAGGCAGCGCAACGAACGACGGAGGAGCCGGCATGCTGCAGGCATTGGGCGTCGAGCTGCTCGATGGGCACGGCGAATCAGTCGGATTCGGCGGAGGCGAATTGCAGCGGATAACGGCAATTCGAACCGATAAGCTCGACCCTCGCATTGCGGAATGCGATATTGTGATCGCTTGCGATGTGGATAATCCCTACGTGGGGCCGAAGGGAGCTTCCGCTATATTCGGGCCGCAGAAGGGGGCCACGCCTCTGATGGTCGAGGTGCTCGACCAAGGCTTGCGTCACTTTGCCGATCTTATCGAGAGCACGCTCGGCATAGCGATCCACGATGTGCCCGGAACAGGGGCGGCGGGCGGTCTATCCGGGGCGATCATGGCCTTCTTGAACGGAAGGCTGGAATCCGGCGTATCCGTCGTTGCCCGGGTCATGGAGCTGGAATCCGCCGTTTCGGATGCCGATCTTGTCATTACCGGCGAAGGACAGGTGGATTATCAGACGGCCCGCGGCAAGACGCCATACGGTGTCGCGCAGGTCGCGAAGAAGCATCATGTGCCCGTTGTCGTTCTGGCAGGCTCCATCGGGGAAGGGATCGATAGCCTGTACGAGCATGGAATCTCTGCAGTGGTCAGTATCGTGAACCGGCCCATGACGCTTGATGCGGCGATGGCCAAAGCGGAGAGCTTATTGGAAGAGGCCGCGGAGCAATTGATCCGCATATACCAGCTTAAATAGAGGGGGCTTCCTGCGGATCAGGAGGCCATTCATGGAGGCCCGGTCATAATGGCGCTGGGCGAGCAGAGGGCTTAACGGGAATGATCGCGGTTGAATTCACGGCGTTGTTCTGTTAACAGACATTAAACGTAAACCAGCAGCACGTCCTGTACCCGGTCATCCGGCTGTGCATAGAGGCGTGCTGCTGTTTGCGTCAACGCTCGGTCATTTTGTTCAGATCCGAGGCGAGCTTGTCCAGATTCAGAAAGCTTTCCACGATTTCTTGGATGCTGGTATGCTGGGTATTCATATTATTGGCCATTTCTTTGATGGAGGCCAGATTCTCCTCGGTAATGCCTGCGATCGTAATGATTTCATCGGTTATCTTCGTGTATTGCCGATGCAGATCGCCGGCGGAGCGCTGTACCTGATTCGATTGATCTTCCACCCTGCCGGAATTGGCCGACAGTGTCCGCATCGCTTCCGCAACCTGTTTGGCCGCATGACCGCTTTCGATCACGTTGTGTTGACCAAGGAGAATTTGCTCGGAAGCCTGATCGGTCTTCGCGCGAATGGTTTCTAATATGGTTCCGATCTCCTCCGTAGACTGCTGCGACGTTTCAGCCAGCTTGCGGATCTCATTGGACACCACGGCGAAGCCTTTGCCGTGTTCGCCTGCGCGGGCGGCTTCAATAGCGGCATTAAGGGCAAGAAGATTCGTTTGGGCGGAAATATGGTTAATGGTCGCGACAATCTCGCCGATGCGTTTGTTCTGCTCATTCAGCTCGTTCATGAGTGCCACGGATGCGTTGATCGTGATATGGACCTGATCGATCTGCTTTTCTAACGCGGCCGCCTCTTGGCTTCCACTGCCGGTAAGGGTGACGGAGCTTTCCGACAGCGTTCTCATTTCTGTGGACCGGTTGGCCAGCGACTCGACCGCCTGCTCGATAATCCGAACCGACTCGCTGATGTCGGAAATACTGGCCGTCTGCGTCTCCGTACTGGATGAAATCTCAGCGAATGCAGAAGTGACCTCTACGGAAATCGCGCTTGTCGATGTAATGTTCTGCTTGAGCTTGGAGCTGAAATCGCGAAGCAGATGGAGTGAATCCGACACGTTCTCGACAATGGTCTGCGAATGGTTGCGTTCGGCTGTCGCCTTCTCCCGCTGGTCATTGGCTTCCGCCTGGATGCGTTCGCTGAATCTTGCGGATGCCAGGAGCGGAATGACGATCATGGCCAGATACATCGCGATGGTAAGGGAATCGTTATTGCCGAACATCTCCGCTTTGTATGGACTGAGAAACAGGTACACGGTCAAACCGACGCCGAGGAGGCTGGAGAACGCAATCGCCCGGAAATTGTTGTAAAGGGTCATAATGGCGAGATTCACGAAAACGAGGAAATAAGTCGTAATGATGGGACCGGTCATGATCAACAGCAGGGTGAGAAGCGTCACGATCGCGGCGATGAAATACATTACATATTCGGCCAACCATCGCTTATAAGTCAAGACCGTTGCGCAGCCGCACGTAATGGTGCCGACAACGATCAGTACGATAATCGAGCTTTGAGGTGCGCCGGTAAGGATATCGACGATGATCCCAAGGACTAACAATCCCCAGATGATGTTGACGAGCAGTTTGTTTCTCCGATATAGGGTTTCGACCTGCTTCACGTATAAATCCACCTTCCAATCTAGTTCTTATGTCATATGAAAATAATACCATGTAATACTTATGGCGCAATATATATCCAACTTAAGATCGTCTAAAACTTCATGCTATATCGGTCACTCGTGCGATATGATGAGGAGGCGGAAGATAATCTTGGAATGGTCAAAGGGAACCCGTGCGTAAGAGAATAAATGAACGAGCGAGCAAGCAAGCAATGGAGCAGTTTTCGATTGATAACAGATAGAGGGAGGCATGCGAAGGCGGATGAATCCATTCACGAAACGGGTTATTGAAATTATAAAGGCTATACCGGACGGGTCTGTCATGACCTATGGGCAAATAGCGGCACTAGCCGGAAGTCCGCGGGGAGCAAGGCAGGTGGTGCGGGTTCTGCATTCGATGAGCAAGGCGTACGCGCTTCCTTGGCACAGGGTTGTCAACGCCAAGGGAGAGATTGCCATTCAAGATGAAGAATCCCGTTTGAAGCAGATTCTCTACTTGAATAGCGAAGGCGTCATGGCGGACGAGGAGGGGCGGGTCGAGCTGGCGAGATACCAGTTCATCCCCGGGCCGGAGTAGGCGATTCAAATTCAACTGCAGGAAGGATAAATCAACTGCCGGTTGAGCGCGTAGAGCACGGCTCGATGCCGCAATCGTTCCCTGCATCTTATACTATAGCCGAGGGTAGGGAGACGGACCGTTCCGATCCCGGCCACTCGAATATCATTTGTTCATGAAGGGGAGGCAACTGTCTATGATGCAGGAGGCCGGGAAGCGGATCGCTCTGCTTCGTCATCGCAAAGGATTGACGCAGGAACAGCTAGGACAGCAATTGAACGTGTCCGGTCAGGCGGTTTCGAAGTGGGAGAATGGCGATTCGCTGCCTGATACGGCACTATTAGTCCATCTCGCGCGAGCGTTAGAGTGTACGATCGATTACTTGCTTGGATCAGATCCCAATGGGGGCATCAACCGTCTGCTGCCGGCGATCGAGGCGGAGATGCGGGAGATGGCACCACGCGAGAAAATTGATATGGCGTTCCGATTATGTCATTTGATCGATGAGATGTCCGATGGGCATGTAAGGTCTGCAGGGACGGAGAAGGGCGTGTTCGATCAGGGGCTCCCGTTCGTGCATGCCGGTCCTGAAGGAATCACGGTATGGTGGAAGGGAAAGCTTCATTGCAGCGTCACCTTAGATGCGCTTAAGGAAACGGAGGGCGTCTGGGAGGACGATCAGCTGCCATTCGATCTCTTTCCCGCGCAGTGGGATGGGCTGCTAACGTCACTCTTAAAGCAGAAGCGCTATTTCAATTCCAATGAACCGGTCCCGGCTGCTGCTCTTCAGACGGATGCTTCTACAGAGGAAGATGTTCGATTAACCGCCGAAGAATGGATGAATGCAGGATTAATGGAAAAAGGGAGAGGCGGGTACAGAATAGGCATCCAGGCGGAGGTGCTGCTCCGGCTGATCGCGGCGCTTCTTCACTCGATTGGCAAGCCCGGCGGGGTCTCTCATGCCGCTGTTTAGGCAGTATTGCGATCGTTATGATACAATAGCTCATACGATCACAACAGAGGAGTTGGCGAATAGATGAGCGAGCAAGTGAATGAACAAGAGATGGTTCAATATATCGCGGACAAAACAAAGGCCAGCCCGGCAAACATTCGGCTGGTACTCAAGCATGAACTGGGCTTTATCGACAAGGCGAAAGCAAACGCCAAGGGCGAGGTCGATATCGACAGCGACGAGCTGGTCGATTATGTGCTGAGCCGGCCGGACGTCAAGCTGGACGAAATGACGGTCGAGACGATCCTTGACGCGGAGATGGAATATTTGATGGACAAGGGTCTGGCAGGGTACGTGGATTAATCGATCGGCGCTCAAGCCCGAATAAGGGCTGTCAGGTCCGCAGCTCGTCCGATAACCCTGGAATTCCAAGATAACGGACTGGATGTCCGTTGAGGCCATATGTGCTGCTTACCGATAGTATGAACATGACAAAAAAGGGCGTTCCCCGGCCATTATGGCTGGGGAACGCCCTTTTACGTATAACAAAGGGATCAGGCCTCTTCTTTCACCGCTTCGGCCAGCAGCTGGTAGGAACGCAAGCGGGCCTGATGATCATAGATTTGAGCCGTTACAATGAGTTCATCGGCTTGCGTTTCCTGAAGAACCTGTTTCAAGCGGGCGCGCACGGTCTCCTTGCTCCCGGCAGCAGAGTAGCTGTGCTTGCCTTGAACCAAGGCCTGCTCATGGGGGCTCCATAGTCCGTCCATGCTCGGAACGGGCGGCTGCAGCTTGCCCGGACGGCCGCGAATGAGGTTAAGGAATTGCAGCTGCTGGGAGGTCGCCAGCATGCGCGCCTCTTCGTCCGTATCCGCCGCAACGATGTTCAGGCCAACCATGGCGTAAGGCTGGTCCAATACTTCCGAAGGACGGAAGCTGTTCCGGTACAGCTCTAGCGCAGGAAGCAGATATTCCGGCGCAAAATGGCTGGCGAAGGAGAATGGCAGGCCAAGCATCCCGGCCAGCTGAGCGCTGAACCCGCTGGATCCGAGCAGCCAGATCGGAATGTTAAGGCCTTCGCCGGGCGTGGCCCGCAGCGCCGTAAGACCCGATTCATTCGCCGGCTTCAGGTAGGAACGAAGCTCGCTTAACTGTTCGGGGAAGTTCTGCCCGTCGCTGTCAAGCCCGCGGCGCAGCGCCCTGGCGGTCAGCTGGTCGGAGCCGGGCGCTCTTCCGAGCCCTAAGTCGATCCGACCCGGATACATGGATTCCAATGTGCCGAATTGCTCGGCTATGACCAGTGGAGCGTGGTTAGGCAGCATAATACCGCCTGAGCCCACGCGGATCCTCTCCGTACCGGCCGCGACATAGCCGATCACGACGGAAGTGGCGGAGCTGGCGATCCCGGGCATATTGTGATGCTCGGCAAGCCAGTAGCGGTTAAACCCTAACCGCTCCGCATGACGGGCCAGTTCCAGCGTGTTGCGGAAGGCTTCCGCGGGAGTACCGCCCTCGGTAACCGGGGCCAGATCCAGGACAGACAGCGGGATCTCGTGCAGCTTTTTGCCTGATTCGGAATGCTCGTTGCTCATGCTATTGCCTCCTTATAGGACGGACTATGATTTACTGCGGGTTTGTCGTCCAAATTCCTGCAGCTTTAATAAATACGCGCTCCGGCAGCTTCAACGTTGCCAGAATAAGCTCGGATACATCCTCCGGCTGCATCATGCGGTCCTCATCGCTGACCGTGAGACCTGCATTGACGGCCAGCTCCGTATTGACGGTGCTCGGCGTAAGCGCGGTGACACGAATATTGAATTTGCGGACCTCCTGGAGCACGGCTTCCGTCAGGCCGAGAACGCCGAACTTGGATGCGCAATAGGCGGAGCCTCTGGCAAACCCACGCTCGCCGGCCGTCGAGGCGATGTTGATAATGCTGCCGCTGTTCTGCTCGATCATCGTAGGCAGCGCGGCTCGAGTAACGTAATAAGTCCCCATCAGATTGGTCTGAATGATCTGCTCCCACTGCCTTGGCTCCATATCGACCAGCGTGCCGAAATGCGCGACCCCGGCATTGTTGATCAGAATATCGATCGATCCAAGCTTGGCAGCCAGCGTCCGGATGGCTGTATCGACGTCTTCTTTCTTGGATACATCGGCCGCAGCGTAATAAACGTTAACCCCATAGTTGCCGGACAATTCCGACTGGAGAGCTTCAAGATCGGCGCTGCTTCTGGCCAGCAGACCAAGGTGGACGCCTTCCTTCGCCAAGGCGATGGCAGTCGTCTTCCCAATCCCTTTGCCAGCTCCGGTAATAATAGCGGTCTTATTCTTCAGTTCCATATTGATCTCTCCTATTGTTGACTCTTGTTCTATTCCGACGTATTGTTCCCCAAGAACGAGAACATTTACCCTTGCGAAATGAGCGGCATCCGGCATATCTATATCCTATACTAGCTCTAATAAGTATAGTAACAACAAAAGGGAGAGTCAACCGTACACGTTTTGGTTACAGTTATAGGAGCATGCGCCGGTTGGCGGAGAGTGGTGGAAATCATTTATTGACAGAATATTCATTCAATTATAAACTGGAAAAAATTATATTCCATATGCGATGAAGAGGACATTTCGGCCTGCGCATGAGCTGTACAGAGAGCTGCTGGTTGGTGCGAAGCAGTCAGCGGCGGGATTCGAGCCATCACCTCGGAGCAGGTCCTTCGAAATTAACAGTAGGCGGACCCGGATTCCTGCCGTTACATAGGAGCATCATTGATGGATGATGACTGAGCGGGTGTGCTTTTGTGCGCCAATAAGGGTGGTAACGCGGATATAATCCGTCCCTGAAGGGGATGGATTATTTTGCGTTCTTTTTCATTATGGAGGAGGGAATACCATGTTAGAGAGGCTGGTTCCAAACGACTGCGCATTGTCGCAAAGCCGGTTCAGGCTTGATGAAGCCCGGTATAACCTGATTCATCTCATTAGCGGGCAGCAGGAGAACGCATATGGCTTCAAATCGCCGGATGGGAACATGATTTATGCGCAAACACATGGCAATGCTGCATGGCTGTGGATTTCCGGCGATGTTCCCGGCGAGCGGAGAAGCATCCTTATGAAGGAGCTCGCGCATCGTATTCAAGGAACTGCGCTACCGGGAATTACGGGCGACCCGCAGACGGCAGAGGAGTTCGCAGCGGTCTATTCGCAGGCGAATGCGCTGTCGTATCGTACCAACATGATGATGGAAGCGTATGTCTGCCCTCAGGTGAAGAAGCCTGAGGGCGTCATCGGCCTCCTTCGACCTGCGGCAAGCCAAGACGTGAATATTGTTGCCGAATTTAAGGCAGGCTTCTCAGAAGAGGCGCTCGGTGCCGCTGTGGATCCGGCCAGCCTGCGGTCAGCGGCGGAGCAAATCATTGCCGGCGGCGGGCTATATCTATGGCTGGTAGAGGGAAAGCCTGTATCGATGGCGAATATCGCGCATCGTTCACCGAGACATGCCCGGATTAATGCGGTTTATACCCCTCCTGCAGAACGTTATAAGGGGTATGCAAGTGCAATTGTAGCCGAGTTGTGCGCCATCGCGATGAAGGAAGGCTTGGAGCCGATGCTGTATGCCGATTTGAACAATCCCGTTTCGAATAGGGTGTATAAGAATATTGGCTTTGTCGAGAGCGGAACGGTTAAGGCGATCCGTTTCATGTAGCGTTCTCTAAGACATTCCTTTTATTCATATAGGGACGGTCGTGACGGAGCAAGATGGCCTGTTCGCCCACGGTTTCTATTTTATGGCGGGATCGTCGGAGTTTGACAGCTGGCGCGGCTTGACTCGGTCAATCAGGGTGAGTAAGATAGAGGTATAATAGTTAAGAGGTATTAACTATTTCAATGTTTAAATAGTTTGATGGTCAATCGATGTGCGTAAAGAGGTGATGAATGCTGGATAAGAAAGATCGGTTATCCTTCATGGTTTCCAGCCAGATGACTCAGTTTGTGGTTGGCTATACCAAAATTTTAGAGAACGATTTAACTGCGCCTCAATATTTAATTATTCAAATCCTTGCCGTGGAAGAGAAGCAGAATTGCTCGGATCTTGCGGTCGCGCTCGACATCACGCTGTCGGCTGTCACGAATTTAACGAATAAGCTGGTTGCCAAAGGCTATATTGAACGAACGGTTTCGGAAACCGACCGGAGAAACGTCTACCTGCGCATTACCGACAAGGGCAGAGAAGTCGAGAATCGCATTGTGGAAAAGTACAAGGAGATGACGGAGACGCTCTGGGCTGGCTTCACGGACGAAGAGATCGATTTGCTGCTGGCTTCCTATGAAAAGATGTTAAGCAACATTCAGATGCGAAACAAATAACAGGATATGGGCTTGAAATTAGCTTTCCGGCCTGTCGTCCCACATGGAGGAGACATCATGAGATTAACAGACAAAGTGGCGATTATTACAGGTGCTGCAGGGGGCATGGGCAAAGCCGACGCGATCCTTTTTGCTAAAGAAGGGGCGAAGGTTGTCATTACGGACTTACAAGAAGAGAAGCTGCAGGAAACGGTTCAAGAGATCGTGCGGAGCGGCGGCGAGGCGGTCGGCTTTACGCATAATGTGACTTCGGAAGAAGATTGGATCCGGATTGTTGATGAGACCATCGCCCGTTTCGGGAAGATTGATATTCTCGTCAATAACGCCGGCGTTTCCAACGCGACTCCGATGCTGGATATGACGGTAGAGCAATGGGACAAGACAATGGCGATCAACGTAACGGGCACCTTTCTGGGGCAAAAGCATGTCATTCCGCACATGATCAAGAATGGAGGAGGCTCCATTGTTAACATTTCGTCCATTGCCGGATTGACCGGCGGCAGCGGCGCAGGCGCGTACACCGCCAGCAAAGGGGCGGTCCGCCTGCTGACCAAGGCAACGGCAATCGACTTCGCGAAGCATAATATCCGCGTCAACTCGGTGCATCCAGGCTACATCAAGACTCCTATGTCGATCGAATTGATGGCTGACGAGAAGATGAAACAATGGTTCCTGTCCCAGTCTCCGCTGCCTCGTCTGGGCGAAGCGGAGGACATTGCGAACGGCGTATTGTTCCTTGCTTCCGACGAATCTTCTTATATAACGGGAATCGAGCTTCCCATCGACGGGGGCTACTACGCGAAGTAAGCGGCCATGCCGGACCGTCCGGTAAGAATGAACCGGATCCAAGCTAATCGTGTCAACTAACTTAGAGGAGCGTGTTCTGACATGACTGAATCCAAGCAGGTTGCTGTCGTTACCGGAGCGGGGAGCGGGATCGGAAGAGCGAGCAGTCTGAAGCTGGCCGAGAACGGCGCGGCTGTCGTGCTGGTCGATTTCAACAAGGAGACCGGGGAAGAAACGCTGCGGATGATCAAAGAGCGCGGCGGAGAAGGAATATTCGTCCAAGCCAACGTGGCCAATAGCGAAGAGGTGCAGAATTACGTCAACAAGGCTGTGGAAACGTACGGGAAGATCGACTTCTTCTTCAATAATGCGGGCATCGTACAGAAATTTTCCAGATTGGCCGACGTGGAGGAAGCCGAGTTCGACCGCCTGGTCTCCATCAACGTCAAAGGCGTCTTTCTCGGAATGAAATATGTCCTGAAGGTCATGGACAAGCAAGGCAGCGGCCATATTCTGAATACGGCCTCGACGGCGGGAGTCCGCAGCGAGCACAGCGCCAGCGTCTATTCGGCGACGAAGCACGCGGTAGTCGGGATCACCAAGGGGGCGGCGCTGGAATACGTCGGCAAGGGAATCCGCGTCAATGCGATTTGTCCGGGAGCCGTACAGACGGCGCTGACGGAGGGCGTGGCCAAGTCCTTCGCGGAAGGCGGATATGTGCCGGAGGAAATTTCGAAGGTAAGAATGGGGCGTCCGGCTCAGGCCGACGAGATCGCCGGAGTCGTTGCGTTCATGGCATCGCCGGCTTCCAGCTACATGACCGGCTCCCTGGTCATGGTAGACGGCGGTTTGACGCTGTAATCCCATCATGGTCAATAGCCGCATCTTGATCCGGTTGAATGAACAAAACGGGTTGAGATGCGGCTTTTTTACATAGAAATCAGCGTTCACGCAAAGGTGGAGGATACGGAGTGAGGATCTAGGCGCGCTGCGAAACGGAAAAAGAAACACGAATATGGGTTGACATTTTAAATCAAATCAAGTATCTTAAATTTAAGATACAACAATATGAACCATATGGCGCTATTGGGAAGGGGGAAGGCCGGATGGATCTATCCAAGAACGAGGCATTGAATCTCTTCATCGCCCTGTCCAGAGCCAGTCAATGGGTGAATGCCCACGCGGATCGGGACATTCGAAGATATGGCTTGAATCGGACCGAATTCGGCGTCCTTGAGCTGCTGTATCACAAAGGCGCTCAGCCGATCCAGCAAATCGGCGGGAAAGTGCTGATGAGCAGCGGGAATATTACGTATGTCGTCGACAAGCTCGAACGGAAGAATTTTGCGAAGCGCAGAGCATCGACCGATGATCGGCGTCTCATTTTCGCAGAGATAACCGAGCAAGGGAAACAATTCATTGAAGAAGTGTTTCCTGGACATACTGAAGTTATTGAGAAGGCTGTAGAGGGCCTTTCGCCGGAAGAGCAGCAGGCCGCGGCCAAGCTATTGAAGAAACTCGGCAAGCATGCGCAGGACAGCTTCAAGTAGTTATATTCGCCCGACGTATATGACTACTTTCATTTTCTGCTATATATCTTAATTTTAAGAAACTTTATGCTGAATTAATGCAATCGATTGGAATCGTGGTCCGACCGGGAATCAACCCTGACGATCCCTTTGAAGATCCGGCAGCCAATCGATAATCATGAAAAAGGAGTGGACGATGATGAACAAACAGACTGCGGGTATTCACCACATTACCGCTTTTGTGCAGAATGCGCAGGCGAACGTTGACTTTTATGCCGGGGTGCTGGGCTTGCGCCTGGTCAAGAAAACCATTAACTTCGATGCCCCGGAAGTGTACCATCTGTACTTTGGCGATCAGATTGGAAGCCCGGGCACTATTATTACGTTCTTCCCTTGGGCAGATTCGCGGAAGGGCAAGGTGGGCGGCGGACAGGTTGGCATTACGACCTATGTCGTTCCCGCAGGCACGCTGGATTTCTGGGAAGAGCGCCTGAAGCGTCACCGTATCCCGGTTACGCAGACGACCCGTTTCAATGAACGCTACCTGCAGTTTTCCGATTATGACGGGCTTCAGCTCGAGCTGGTCGCGCGTGAGGAGGGGCCGGCAAGCGAATGGTCGTTCGGCGGCGTGCCGGCAGACAAAGCGATCAAGGGCTTCGGGGGCGCTGTTCTATATAGTACGGCGCCTGCATATACCGGTAATTTGCTGGAGCGGGTAATGGGGCTGCAGAAGGTGGGCCAGGAAGGGGATTATACGCGGTATAGAGCGACCGGTGATTTGGGAAATATCATTGATGTGAATGTAACCCCGATGGCCTATGGCGTCGGTGGAGCGGGCACGGTTCATCATATTGCTTGGCGCGCCAAGGATTATGAGGACCATGCGCAGTGGAGAAGCCATATCGAGGAGAACGGCTTATCGCCGACGCCGATCATTGACCGTCAATATTTCAATGCGATCTATTTCCGGGAAGCTGGCGGCATACTGTTCGAGATTGCCACGGATCCTCCTGGATTCGCACGCGACGAAGAGGCGGATGAGCTGGGCGAAAAGCTGATGCTGCCCGAGTGGTATGAGCCGAACCGGAGCCAAATCGAAGCGAACTTAAGTCCCATTCAAGTACGCGTACTGGAGGCGGATAAATAATGCAACACCTCTATTTGCAAGGAGCGGATCCCCATGCTCCGGTGCTGGTGCTCTTCCATGGAACAGGGGGAACGGAGCGCGATTTGCTGCCGTTGGCGGAGCAGATTTCACCCGCCTCGCCCGTACTCAGCATGCGGGGCAATGTGCTCGAGAACGGTATGCCCCGCTTCTTCCGCCGCTTGGCGGAAGGCGTCTTCGACGAGGAGGATCTGATCTTCCGCACGAAGGAAATGAGCGGCTTTCTTGATCATGCGGCTGAAGAATATGGGTTTGACCGCCGTAATCTTGTCGCCGTTGGTTACTCTAACGGAGCTAATATAGCAGCAAGTCTGCTATTTCACGAAAAAGACGCGCTTCGGGGCGCGGTACTGCATCATCCGATGGTGCCCCGTCGAGGCGTGAAGCTGCCCGATCTATCGGGCGTCCCGATCTATATTGGCGCCGGGACGAATGATCCGATCTGCTCCCCTGAAGAAACGGAGGAGCTGTCGAAGCTGCTGTTGGATGCAGGCGCATCCGTTACCGTGGGATGGGAAGCCATGGGACATCGGCTAACCAGCTCGGAGGTCGCTGCTGCAGCGGCGTGGTATCGATCCCAAGCTTGGACAGCGCGCTAACGTAAGGGGTATTGATATTGTTGAAAGAAGGAGCCAGCCTTTTCGCATGCGCGAGGAGGCGGGCTCCTTAATTTAACCCTAAAGGATGCCGGATGCCGGTTATTCTGTCCAAGGGCTTACATAATTCGGATGTTGGATTCACGGCCGTCGTGGTATCATAATTGATTAGTGCCCATCGGAATCCGCTTGTCGAAAATGGGCGAGCATCTCATCATCCTTGTTTAAGGTAGGAAGGAACACCGAATCATGATGCAAATGCAGTTTACACCTAAGATTGGCCTTGCCGGTGTACAGTGGATGTTTTTTATCCTGACCAATACGGTTGTCGTACCGCTTACTTTGGGGCAAGCCTTTCAGCTGCCCGCGGCACAAATCGCTTATGCGCTTCAGTTTTCATTCATCCTAACCGGGCTCATCTGCATGCTCCAGGCCTTATTCGGGCATCGATATGCGCTTATGGACGGTCCGGCCGGCCTCTGGTGGGGAATTACCCTCAGTCTTGCGGCTTCAGCGTCCATGGGAGGGAGCAGCTTGGCCGCTGTCGGGGGAGCTCTCGCCGTTGGGTATATGCTGTCCGGGTTGATGATGGCGGTCCTGGGATGGCTCGGCTTCGTCAAGATTTTGATCAAGCTGTTTAATCCTGTCGTCATCAGCGTCTCTCTGTTCTTATTGACCGTTCAATTAATGAGGAATTTCTTCACCGGAATGCTCGGCATACAGGAGAACGGGCAGCTCAATCCGTCGGTAGCCTTACTATCGATCGGTATTGCGCTGTTCGTAGCGGTCGTATATTTGAAGGCGCCCGGCTGGCTGAGCAACTTCGCCTTGCTGCTGGGCATCATGCTCGGGTGGCTTGTTTATGAACTCTGTTTTCCGGGGGCCGGCGGAAGCGAGCAGCTTGCTGCCGGTGCCGGGAAGGTGAAGCTGTTCCCATGGGGAGAGCCGCGGCTGGATTACGGCATCTTGATCACTTCGTTTGTCGTTGGACTAATTAATATGTCGAACACCATTACGGCTTTAACGGCTGCGGAGAAGTTGTACGGGCAAACGTCAACAGAGGGGCAATACCGGCGGTCGTTCTTGCTCACAGGCCTGTTCACGATGATCGCGCCTGTGTTCGGCATGATTCCGTTCGGCACGTTCGCTTCTTCGCTTGGCTTGCTGGAGAGTACGAAGATACTGCGCCGGGAAGCGCTGGTCGTCGGCGGCGGATTGTTTCTGTTCCTCGGCCTTATTCCCCCGCTTGGCCATTGGTTC
The DNA here is from genome assembly GCF_024734895.1 of Paenibacillus spongiae. Classification (NCBI taxonomy): domain Bacteria; kingdom Bacillati; phylum Bacillota; class Bacilli; order Caryophanales; family Paenibacillaceae; genus Paenibacillus; species Paenibacillus spongiae. Next base: position 7,342,910 of record NZ_CP091430.1, on the reverse strand, counting down.
TCGAAGCTGCCGCTAAGCGTCGGGAGCGCCGTATTGTTCATTGCCTATCTGCAAATGTTCGGCACGGCGGTCCGCACGATCAAAGGAATCGCTTTCGATTCCAAGAGCATCTACCGGCTTGCGCTTCCATTGCTGCTCGGGATCTGTATCATGACGATGCCGCCGGTAGTGTTCGCAGGCCTGCCGGCTTACATCCGGCCTTTGGCCGGCAACGGATTGGTTATTGGTATTATCATGGCCATTATATTGGAAAATTGCGTGAACTGGAGGCGTCTGGGAGACCCCTCGGCAGGGAAGCATGCATAACAGGGTCCGGGCAGGAGTGAAGTTCCTGTCCGGACCCTTTTTTCGTTCAACGAGAATCTTACGGAAAATCACCAGGTATGGCATCGGGATTCTGTAAGAAAACAGAATCAGCGTTCCCGGCTGCATTATCTCACCGTCCTTTCCTTGCTTGATATTCCGAACCGTTCCGTTCACGGATTGAGGCTGCTTTCTTTGGGGTTTATTCCCTTGGAAGCGGTTGCTTTCTGCTATAATTGAAGGGATGCATGCTTATGTACATACATGATCTATTGGTGCAGCTTAAACTGCGTCAATAGAGGACTCAAGTTTATGAGGAGGTAACAACGAATGAACGTTCATTTTCTAGGTACCGCCGCTTTTGAAGGAATCCCGTCCTTATTCTGCCAATGCGACACGTGCAAGCAAGCTCAGGCACGAGGAGGCAAGAACATCCGCACACGAACCTCCGTTATGATCGACGGGGAGCTTAAGATCGATTTTCCGCCGGACACCTGCCATCATGCGATTCGCGACAATATCGATATGGATAAAGTGAAGGATTTGATCTTCACGCATTCGCATTCGGATCATCTGTATGCCGAGGATATGCTGATCCGAATGGCGGGGTATGCGAAATCGGGCGATCATCCGATTCATGTCTACGGGCATGATCTGCCTATTCGCAGCTGTATCGAGAAGCTGGGCATGCAGCAGGACAAGTACCGGTTCCATATTATAAAGCCGTTCGAACCGGTGCAGACGCAGACCGCAACGATCGTCCCGCTGGTCGCGGATCACGATATGACCGAGACTTGCTTGGTGTATCATATCGAGAAGGATGGCAAGACGATCTTCTACGGCCACGACAGCGGTTGGTTCCCGGAGCAAACCTGGCAGTGGCTGAAGGGCAAGAAGCTGGATCTGGCGATTCTGGAATGCACCACAGGCAAATTGGGCGGCCGCAGCAACCATATGAATGCGGATTGCGTGCTCGAGACGAAGGAGTGGCTGCTTGCCAACGAAATTATGAATCCAGGCGGCAAATTCGTCGTGACCCACTTCTCGCATAACGCCCATCTGCTGCATGAGGATTTGACCGAGATCTTCGAGCCGCACGGCATTACGGTCGCATACGATGGCATGAAAATTGAGTTGTAATCATCGATTATTAATATAAGATATGATACCTATTCAAGGGCATCCTGCTGAGGATGCCCTTGTTTGCGTCTGTGCAGGGCACCTGCATCCTGTCTGTGACGGCTTCCTCGTATTTAGGCACGCGGGGTGCCTCGGCCGCGCGTAGGAAACGGGATTCTGGGCAGAATATGGCCATACCATGAAACGAGTGGATAGATGGGGTGCTGCCATGATTCAATTCAAACAAGTCACGAAAAAATATAACGACGGCATGATGGCGTTGAAAGGAATCGACCTGGAGATCAAGGCGGGCGAATTAGTGACCCTGATCGGCCCGAGCGGCTGCGGCAAAACGACGACGATGAAAATGATCAACCGGCTGGCCGAGCCCACCTCCGGTCAAATATTAGTCAATGGCAAAGATATCGCTCAGATGAATCCGGTCCTGCTGCGGCGGAATATCGGCTATGTGATCCAGCAGATCGGCCTGTTTCCGCATATGAAGATCAAAGATAATGTCGCCATCGTACCCAGACTGAAGAAAATGAATAAGTCCGACTACGAAAAAAGAATCGATGAATTAATGGATATGGTCGGCCTGGATCCCGATATGTACCGGGACCGCTACCCGGCGGAGCTAAGCGGAGGCCAGCAGCAGCGCATTGGCGTCATCCGGGCAATGGCTGCGGAGCCTTCGATCATTCTGATGGATGAGCCGTTCAGCGCGCTCGACCCGATCAGCCGCGAGCAGCTGCAGGATGAGCTGGTCCGGCTGCAGGAAGAAGTGAAGAAGACGATCGTATTCGTCTCCCATGATATGGACGAAGCGCTCAAGATCGCCGACCGCATCGTCCTGATGAGGGAAGGGGAGATTGTTCAGGCGGATACGCCGGACCGGATATTGAGGCGTCCCAAGAACGATTTTGTTCGTACGTTTATCGGCGAGAACCGGCTGCATGAGTCCGAGAATTTGATGGTAGAGGATGTCATGATCCACAATCCGGTGACGGTCTTCCTGTCGCGCGGATTGGCGCACGGAGCCAAGCTGATGAAGCATTACCGCGTGAATAGCTTGCTTGTGACGGATAAAAACCGCACTCTCAAGGGGATCGTGACCAAAGAGATGCTCGAAGAGCGCTATCATGAGGAAGACATGTCGCTGCAGGAGATTATGAAGTCGGACATCCCGTCCGTTCCCATTGGGACAGGTGTAACCGAGGCGGTTGAGATCATGAAGCAGCACGGCCTCAGCAGTCTTCCCATTGTACACGCCAATGGGCATTTGGCGGGGCTTGTGACCAATTCCAGTCTAATCGATGCGCTGCTGAAGCAGATCTAGGAAGGAGGCTGCCATGAATCTCTGGGATGTATTCGTGAATAGACAGGATGATATTATCCGCGCCACGATGGAGCATATTCAAATATCGTTTATCGCTTTGGTCATTGCGATCGTGATTTCGATCCCGACCGGGCTGGCGCTGACCCGCTTTCCCAGGCTGGCTTCCCCTATTATCGGAGTAGCCTCGCTCTTTCAGACGATTCCGAGCTTGGCCCTGCTCGGTTTCATGATTCCTCTGCTGGGGATCGGGATGGTTCCCGCCATTGTGGCTTTAACGGTATACGCTTTGCTGCCGATTATGAGAAATACGTATACCGGAATTATGAATGTGGACAAGCCGATTAAAGAAGCCGGTATCGGCATGGGAATGACCAGTCTCCAGGTCATGACCAAGATCGAGCTGCCTCTGGCGCTCAGCGTCATTATGGCCGGCATTCGGACGGCGACCGTCATGCTGATCGGGGTAGCCACGCTTGCCTCTCTTATCGGAGCGGGCGGGCTTGGCGACCTGATCTTCCGGGGCATCTCGACGGTGAATACGGAATTGATCCTGGCGGGCACGATCCCCGCCGCTCTGCTGGCACTTCTGTTCGATTTCATGCTCGAGCGAATGGAGCGGGCTGTGACCCCGAAGGGGATACGCAAGAGAACGAGAAAAACGAACAAGGTCGTCAGGGGACTAGAGATCGCGATCGGAGCGGCGTTGATCCTATTGATCGCGGCCGGGATTTTTTCAAAGGTCGGCGGTCTTGGATCGGAGTCGATTGTTGTCGGCGGAAAGAACTTCACCGAACAGGATATTCTCGTGCATATGATGGCGTCCCTGATCGAGGCCAAGACCGAGCTCAAGGTGATCCGCAAGCCGTTCCTGGGCGGATCGTCGGTCACGCACAGCGCCTTGGTCAGCGGCGATATCGACCTGTATCCGGAGTATACCGGGACGGGCTGGACCTCCGTGCTGAAGGAAAAGGCGATCAGCGGCGACCCGGAGATCACCTATCGGAAGGTAAAGGCGGCGTACGAGGAGAAGTTCAATGTCGCCTGGTTAAAGCCGATCGGCTTCAATAACACGTACACGCTGTCCATGCGCAAAGACAATGCGGAGAAGCTGGGCATCGAAACGTTCACCGAGCTTGCCCGGCAGTCGCCCAATTTAATCTTAGGCGCGACCCATGAGTTTATCGAGCGTCCGGATGGATATATCGGTTTGCAGCAGACATACGGGATGAAGTTCAAGCAAACCAAGGGGCTGGATGCCGGATTAACCTATAGCGCGGTGAAGGAAGGAACGACGGATGTGAATGACGCCTTCGGTACGGACGGACGGATCCAAGCGTTTAATTTGAAGGTGCTTGTGGACGACAAGCATTATTTTCCGCCCTACTATGCGGCGCCCGTCGTTCGAATGGAGACGTTGAAGGAATATCCGGAGCTCGAAGAGGTATTGAACCTGCTGGCGGGAAAAATAGATGACCAGATGATGTCCGTCCTGAATGGGAAGGTTGATCTTGAAGGCCGGCAAGCCCGCGAAGTGGCGGAGGAGTGGCTGAAGGAGCAAGGTTTGATATAACGAAATTTCGACTTGCATGGTGGAGCAGGCCGTTTAACCCGTATAATGTGCGGGATGAGCGGCCTGCTTCTTTTATGCCCGATTGCGATTGACCAACTGCGGCAGCTTCCTTTATTATTAACATCAATGGAGAATATAGCGTTGGATTTATAAATATCAAGGCATTATTCAATGAATTTTCCACGAATCTTATGTGATCCAGCGGGTTTGGCGCCTCAATTAATCCAATGGTGAAAATAATAGGAGAGTGGTTCATGAAGAAGCATGACCAAGACGTTATGAAGCGGCACAACAGACGAACGGTTTTTGAACTCATCAAGAAGCATCATCCGCTCTCCCGTGCCGACATTGCCAAGCGAACCGGCATGAGTCCGACGACGGTTAGCCGCATTGCCTTTGAACTGATGGAGCAGGGGTATTTGTCCGAATCCGACCAGGCTGCCGCTTCAACCGGTTTGGGGAGAAAATCGACTCTCATCGGGCTTGTAAATACCGCGGTATTATCGGTTGGCATCGAACTCGACCGTCATCGGGCCAGTATCGGCATTCTCGACCTGCAGGGCAGCGTCTTATGCACTTGCAAGCTGGCCCGCCAAGCGGAAGAAAGCCCTGAAGAAACGATCAGCCGTATTAGCGCGGCCATTGAGGAGCTTGTGCAGAGGAATGCCGTAGATCGAACGCGGATCATCGGGATTGGAATCGGGCTGCCCGGCATAATAAACAATGATAAGGGCGACGTCGTGTTCTCCGTCCAGCTGGGCTGGAAGAATGTCCGTCTGGCCGAGCGGTTGACGGAGCTGACCGGAATCAGGACGGCTGTTGACAATGAGCTGAAGGCCAAGGCGCTCGCGGAGCATTTGAAGGGCGCAGCTGTCGGTTCCCGCCGGACCGCGATTCTAGGCCTCGGCAGCGGAGTGGGCTCTGCGCTCATCCTGGAAGGCGAGGTATACCGCGGCGGCATGAACAGCGCGGGTGAAATCGGGCATATAACGGTCGATCCCGGCGGCATGATGTGCGAATGCGGCAAAGCCGGATGTCTGCAGACGTTCATCAATATCCGTTCCTTGCTCTCGGAGGCGGGCAAAGTGCGCCGGGTTCATAAGATCGAGGAGATCTTTGCAGCCAGGGAAGCGGGAGAACGATGGGCGGTTCACTTAATCGAGCGTGCCTTGACGTATATGGCCATTGCCATTAACAACCTCGTCTGCATGTACAACCCTGACAGCGTGATTTTGTGCGGAGAACTGCCGGATAAGTTTCCGGAAATTTACGGGGAAATTGAGGCGCTCTGTTCCTCGCACATCGTGTGGGAGCCGCTTCGCGGATCATTCCGCATTCATCGCTCGGAGCTGAGCGAGTGGGGGGTTGTAATCGGTTCCGGTTTGCTTTCGCAGAATCGGTTCTTTCAATTGTAGACAGGGGTCGGAAGAAGCCTCGAAGAACGATGCGAAGATATCCATATAACTATTAGGAGGGTACACAATGGGATTTACCACATTAGTAGAAGAATACAGGGGCGGAACGCTTGAGAATATCCATTACGGAGCCATAACAATAGTGGATGAGAAAGGCAAGATTTTGTACAAGGCGGGCAATCCCGATCATGTGACCTTCCTGCGGTCTGCCGCCAAGCCGTTCCAGGCGATTCCGGGCATGAAGCGGCGGATTGACGAAGTTTATGGGTTGAGCGGCCAAGAAGCTGCGCTGTTTGCGGCTTCGCACCGGGGAGAAGCCTTCCACATCGATGCGCTGGAGTCTATTCTGCGCAAGACGGGCATTCAGGAGGAAGGGCTTCATTGCTGCGCCACCTATCCGCTCAATGAGGATGCCAAGGCGGACCGCCATCGCGCCCATGAACCGAAGCGCAAAATATTTCATAACTGCTCTGGCAAGCATTCCGGACTCGTCGCGCTCAGCAAGCATATGGGCTGGGACGAGCGCACGTACTACAAGCCCGAGCATCCCGTTCAGAAGGAAATAGTGGAGGCGCTCGCATACATCGCTGATGTTCCGGCAGCGTCCATTCCGCAAGGCATCGACGGCTGCGGCCTGCCGATCTTCGCGCTTCCGCTGCACAAGATCGCCTATGCCTATCTGAAGCTGGCTTGTCCGGATTTGATCGAGGATGCTCCAACGCGCGATGCCGTCGCCAGAATGGCCCGCCTCATGAATGAGTATCCGGATATGATTGCAGATACGCAATTCGTCTGCTCGGCGCTGCTGAAGGATTCCAATCTGGCTGCCAAGGGCGGGGCGAAGGGCGTATACGGGATCGGTCTGCGCAAGGAGCGGATCGGTATTTCATTGAAAGTATCGGACGGCTCCGAGCAGGTGTGGCCGTGCATCATCGCTTCCATTCTGGAGCATATCGGGTATGACAATAAGGACACGATCAACCGTCTGTACGCGCTTGTTCCGAATACAATCGTCAATGACGGCGGCACGCCGGTCGGGGAGCGGCGCGCGGTATTTACGCTGGAAGCTTAATCTGCACGCTAGCAGGGGGATTCCGGGGGAATGAAACGGCGAAGCGGAGGCCTGCGGGCAAAGCAAGGCCGCAATCGCCATCTTGATTATCATGGAGCGGGGAAGCAGGAGGGTTCGAATATGATTCTGGAAATTATCGCGACTTGCGTGGAGGATGCAATAGCAGCGGAGGAGAACGGCGCGGACCGCATTGAATTAATAACGGCGATTACGGAAGGCGGGCTGACGCCCGGCATCGGAATGGTCGAGCAGGTCGTTCAAGCGGTGAGCATTCCCGTGAACGTCATGGTTAGACCGCACAGCCGTTCCTTTGTCTACGGCAGCTCCGATGTTGCGACAATGGCGGCGGAAGTGAAGGCCATCGCCGCGACGGGTGCGGCCGGCATTGTGCTGGGCGCGTTAACGGCGGAAGGACAGATCGACGAGCGGGCGCTGGAAACGCTGCTGCCCTTGGCGGGCGGTCTGGACGTCACCTATCACCGTGCCTTCGACGAGCTGAAGGATCAAATCGCCGGCCTGCGGACGCTGGCCCGTTATCCGGCCATATCCCGCGTGCTGACCTCCGGCGGGCCCCGACCGGCACCGGAGGCGGTTCCTGAGATCCGCCGGCTCGTCGAGGAAGCGGGAGCGTGCGGAGGCTTGCCGCGCATTCTGGCCGGGAGCGGACTTACGCCGGAGACCGTCATCCCATTCATTGAACAAACAGGTGTTACCGAGGTGCACTTCGGTTCCGCCGTCCGCTTCGGAAGATCCGGTCTGGCCCCGATCGATCCGGCACAGCTGCGGTCACTGGCGGATCGCATCCACGGCATATGAGCGTAAGCACCGTGCGGCAAAAATACACAAAGAACTCCCGAGGGGAATCAAGCTTCCTCCGGGAGTTCTTTGTGTATATCGTTATGCCTTCGCCTGCTGCTCGAAGAGCTTCGCAATCTCGATGACGACATGGGCAGCCTTGATCATATTGTCTACGGAAGCATATTCGAACCTGCCGTGATAGTTCTCGCCGCCGGTGAACAGGTTTGGCGTGGGCAGCCCCATGTAGGAGAGCTGCGAGCCGTCCGTGCCGCCCCGGATCGGTTCAACGACCGGCCGTATCCCCAAATTCTCCATCGCCTTGTAAGCAATGTCGACAACTTCCCGTACCGGTTCGATCTTCTCCCGCATATTATAATATTGATCCTTGATGTCAAGCTCGATGCGCTCTGCGCCGTAGATGGCTCTCAACTCGTCCACGATGGCGGCGAGCCGCGCCTTCCTGGCCTTGAAGCTGTTCGGGTCGAAATCCCGGATAATATAATGCAGTTTTGTTTCCTCTACGTCTCCATCGATGGACAGGAGATGATAGAAGCCTTCGTAATGTTCCGTTTGTTCCGGGCATTCCTCCGCCGGCAGTCTGCCGTGCAGCTCCATGGCGATCTTCGAGGAATGGATCATTTTATCCTTGGCGGTACCGGGGTGAACGTTCTTGCCCTTACACGTAATCCGCGCCGCGGCGGCGTTAAAGCTCTCGTACTGAAGCTCGCCGAGCGGACCGCCGTCCACGGTATAGGCATACGTGGCATTAAAGGCGGCTACGTCGAACCGATGGGGGCCGCGTCCGATTTCCTCATCCGGCGTAAAGGCGACCCTTACTTTGCCGTGCTTAATTTCCGGATGCTGAACCAAGTAAGCCATCGCGGTCATGATTTCGGTAATGCCCGCCTTGTTGTCGGCGCCCAGCAGCGTCGTACCGTCCGTCGTGATTAAAGTATGACCCTTGTAAGCAGCCAGCTCCGGGAAGTCCTTCGGGGAGAGTACGATCTGCAGCGCTTCGTTCAAGACAATGTCCTGCCCGTCGTAATCGTCCACGACCTGCGGCTTGACGCCCGCCCCCGTGAAATCGGTCGCCGTGTCCATATGGGCCAGAAAGCCGATGGTCGGCACCTGTTTATCCGTGTTGGCGGGAAGGGTGGCCATGACATAACCGTTGTCATCCAGGCTGACTTCCTCCATGCCGATTGTCCGCAGCTCGTCGACCAGCATCTTGGCGAGGGTGAGCTGTCCCGGTGTGGAAGGACAGGATTCACTGTGGTCATCGGATTGCGTATTTACTTGCGCATACGATTTAAAGCGGTCAATAATCTCTTGTTTCATCGTTCATTCATCTCCTTGAGTCCATTGTAAACCAATCGCCTCGCCTTTGAAAATCGATGTGCCGCCTGCCAGCATTTTCTCCTGAAATATACGATTGGACTCTTGCTCCTAGTTGTTTAAGATGTTATGATTACAAAGAATAAAGGGGAGTAGCTGTACAACAACGTCGTCATTACGAGGGACCCCCCTCCGGCTTTGTTGGCAACTCGTTTGCTAGCGAGACCTTTACTGTACAGGTAAAGGTCTATCTTTTTTTAATGGCCTTTACCTAATGGTAAAGGTCATTTTTTGTTGGTTGGAAAGGGGTGCTTCTCAGCAAATTCGGGCTGTTTGGGATTAAATTGAACAAAGTTAGGGACAACTAAAGAAATCACAATTATACAAAGGAGCGGATAGGAATGGAATTATTTAGTCCGGAATTTTGGTCGGCGCTATTGGCTATTGTCGTCATCGACTTAGTCCTAGCCGGCGATAATGCTATCGTCATTGGCTTGTCTGCAAGGAATTTACCTAAAGAGCACCAGAAGAAAGTCATTCTATTCGGAACCGCCGGCGCGATCGCTATTCGCTCTCTGCTGACGCTGGTGGTCGTCTGGCTGCTGAAAATTCCCGGGCTTCTGCTCGTTGGGGGCTTGCTCCTTGTCTGGATCGCATATAAGCTTCTGGTCGAAGAGAAGGGCCATGATGTGAAGTCCGCATCCAACATCTGGGGTGCAGTAAGAACGATCGTCATCGCGGATACAGTTATGGGTCTGGATAACGTTCTTGCTGTCGCGGGTGCAGCGCATGGCGACTTTCTCCTTGTCGTCATCGGCCTGCTGATTAGCGTGCCGATCGTGGTTTGGGGCAGTACGCTCATCTTGAAGTGGGTGGAACGCTTCCCGGTCATCATCTATATCGGTGCAGGCGTACTGGCATGGACAGCATCCAAGATGATCGTGGATGAGCCTTTCATGAAGTCGTTCTTCGAAGAAAATGTCGTACTGAAGTGGGGCCTTAGCCTTGTGCTTGTTGCAGGCGTACTGCTTCTGGGCAGAATGAAGAAGCAAAAGCAGGTTGCGCAGAAAGCGTAATTCAGGCATAAACATACAGACGCGGCTGCGTGAACCAAACGACGCCCATAAAAAAACAGACCTCCAAACCATTGCATCCGCATGGAATTGGGGGTCTGTTTCATATTGGAGCTGTGGTGGTACCGTGATTCGATTTAGGTTTCCCCTCTGTAATCCTCCACAAGAAGCTCGGCTTCACCCGTCTCCGGATTCATGACCAAACCGTGGACTTGAACGTCTGCGGGAATTAGCGGATGATTACGGATAATATTGATGCTGTGCATGACGCCTTCTTCCGGGTTCTTGAACCCGCGGAGGAACCGTTCCATGCGAATTCCGGAATGCTCCAAAGTCGAGAGCGTCGTATCGGAAACACCGCGTTCTCTAAACTTATTGACCATCCCTTGGGCATCAAGGTTGGTCATGCCGCAGCCATGGTGGCCGATGACGAGCACTTCTTGAGCGCCCAGCTCATAGATGGCGACCAGTATACTGCGCATGGCGCTTCCGAAAGGCTGCGTCAGAATAGCGCCGGCATTTTTGATGATCTTGGCATCGCCATTGCGCAAATTCAACGCCCGAGGCAGAAGCTCGACCAGGCGTGTATCCATGCAGGTTAGAATTACGAGCTTCTTGTCGGGAAACTTATCGGTTAAATAGGACTCGTATTGCTTTTCTTCGACGAATTGCTTGTTAAAGCTCATTAAACGCGAAATCACTGACAAAGGTCATTCCTCCCCAAATTCTGTCTACCCCATTAATCTCTCTATAGGATATTCATTATTAATGATACGTCGAAGGATTGTCAAATAAAGTCACAGGGGTTGATTGCATGCTCGAATCAAACCGGGGGCTTGCCAGGCAATCTTTCTTTAGTAAAACATTATAGCATTTAATAGCAAAAAGGCACTACACAGATACTGGAGGCCGCGGTATACGATTAACATTTCGTTCATGCCCGCCAGGGCGGATTTGAGGTCCTTCCGTTTTCGTACTATGATAAAATCATGATGCAAGCTCCGAACGAAAGGGAGGATCAAGATGACGCGTATCGCCGGTATTCCGACATCACGTACGGCTAACTTTTTCCGATTTCAACGTGATCCGCTCGGGTTTCTGCTGGACACGCTGCATATGGGGGATGTGGTATCGCTGCGGACCAGCTCCTTTCGCCCCACGTTTATCGTCAATTCGCCGGAGTTCGTACAGGAAATTCTTGTCAATCAGGAGGAGAGCTTCCGCAAGGGCAGAAGCTCGAATGTGCTGCGCCGGACGATCGGCGACGGGCTGCTGACAGCCGAGGACCGGAATCACCGGGGGCAGAAGAAATATCTGAAGCCGGTGTTCTACAAGGAACGCTTACAAGCCTATGCGGCTATTGTGGTTGAGGAGACGGAACGACTGGCCGCTGTGCTGGAGGAAGGCGTGCCGGTCCCGATGCATGATGTGATGATGCAGCTTACGCTCGGCATTATTGCCAGAAGCATGTTCAACACGGAGCTGGACGAGGATAAAGCAGAGCTGGCTGAAGCTGTGAACGATACGATTCAGCAATCGGCCAAAACGATCTTCTCCCCCGTCATTCTCCCCCTCGCCATTCCTACGCCTGGGAATATAACGCACAAGAAAGCCATACGGACGCTGGAGACGATGGTCTATGACGTGATTGCTGCAGCGAAGCGGGAGCCGCAGCGCTATGCGGATACGATGCTGGGGCTGCTGCTGGATACGGCGGATGAGACCGGCCAACCGATCCCGGACCGGGAAATCCGCGATCAGATGATGACGATGCTGCTGGCCGGACACGAGACGACGGCGAATGCGCTCGTCTGGACATGGTATGCGCTGGACCGGGAACCCGCAGTCGCGGAGCGGCTGTATGGCGAGCTGGATCGTATTCGGCAAGAAGAAGAGGATCAGGGTGCACAGCCGAATGCATTTGACCGTTACCGCAAGCTGACCTATACGAAGCAAGTCATTCAGGAGACGCTCAGGCTATACCCGCCCGCATGGGCGATTCTTCGCGAGACGGAAGGGGAGGTTACGATGCTGGGGGATGTCTTCCCGGCGAAGAGCAGCTTTCTCATTAGTCCATATGCGATTCACCGTAACGATCATGTCTTCGGGGATGCCGCGGCGTTCCGTCCGGAACGGTTCGATGACGGGCCGGGACAGTGGCCGCGCTTCGCCTATTTTCCGTTCGGCGGCGGGTCGCGGGGGTGCATCGGCACGCAGTTCGCCATGATTGAGGCGGTGCTCATATTGGCCGCGCTTGCCGACCGCTTCCGCTTCGTGTCCGTCGAAGGGCAGCCGGAAGCGGTGCCGGAACCGCTCGTATCGCTGCGGATCAAGAACGGCCGCTGGATGATTCCGCGGCGGCGGCAATCATAGCTTAAGGCGGGGTGAAATCCGGCTGCGTGAGAAGAGAAGAATGACCATCCATGGGGTGGTCATTTTTAATGGCCATTCTTGAATTTTCGGGCGGCCTCTTTTTCTTGCGCTGCGGCTGGCCGAAAGAACGAACCGCCATCGGATCAGGGTTGGTCGGAACGATTATCAATATTGTTCTAACCAGCCTAATGGCCTACGGCTTGCCAAGAGATGGCTGATCGGGAGGAAGACCATCAACCAACATCGTCGTTCCGCTGTCAATGCCGGCCATCGCCACCTTCACGCTGGTTTACATGGTGCAGAACTGGAATGCGTTCTTCAATGCGCTCATCTATATCAACGATTCCGACAAATGGCCGCTTCAAGTATACTTGAGACAAATGTTGATCGAATCGGCCGATTCGTCCATGTCCCTCGATATCGAAGGGTTCGAATACGGTCCGCCGATGAAGATGGCGACGGTCGTCGTGACCGCTGTGCCGCTTCTCGTCGTGTATCCGTTCCTGCAGAAGTATTTCAATCAAGGGATGCTGCTTGGCTCCGTGAAGGGGTAACGAGCGGAAATCTGCCGACGTTCGGCGTCTATAGGGAGAGGTGCTGGTGATATGAGCAAAGCAAGCGAAATGAGTCAAGCAAGCCTGTCGGAGCTTTCGAGTCGAACATCTAACCGCAAGAGACCGAACGTGGTGTTTATCATCTCCGACGATCATCGTTACGAGGCGATCGGTTCAAACGGCAACCCCGTTGTGCATACGCCCGTCCTGGATACGATAGCCGGGGAGGGGGCGTCAAGCTGCGGTACGCATATCTTCGGCGGATTGACTGGCGCCGTGTGCGCGCCGAGCCGGGCATGCGTGAATACCGGCCGGTCGATTTTCAAATCGATGATCGGCAGCGATGTGTCCGTGTGGGAGCATTCCGTCGTCATCCGGCCGGAAGCCCGCTTGATGCCGCAGACGTTCAAGGAGGAAGGCTACCGGACGCATGCCATCGGCAAGTGGCATAACGACAAGGCCAGCTTCGCGCGCAGCTTCGAAGGCGGGGACAAGCTGTTCTTCTACGGCATGAGCGACCACGGCCGGGTTCCGGTCCAGGATTTCGATCCAGAGGGCGTCTATCCGAAGGAACGGGAATATATCGGAGAAACCTTCTCCACCAATCTGTTCACGGATGCCGCCGTTGATTTTATACGAGATTATGACGAGGAACGGCCATTCTACCTCTATATGGCCTACACAGCGCCACATGATCCGCGAACCGCGCCGGAGCCATATGCGGCGATGTATGATCCGGCGGCCATTCCGCTTCCGGACAATTTCTTGCCTGCGCATCCGTTCGACAACGGCGAGATGGATGTCCGGGACGAGCGGCTGGCGCAGCTTCCGCGGGAAGAAGGGGAGGTACGCCGGCATATCGCGGACTACTATGCGATGATCGCCCATCTGGACGCTCAGATCGGCCGGGTCGTCGAAGCGCTGAAGGCCAAGGGCATTTATGAAGATACGATTATTGTGTATACGGCTGACCATGGGTTGTCGGTGGGACAGCACGGTTTAATGGGCAAGCAGAATATGTACGATCATAGCGTGCGCATTCCGTTCATTATGAGAGGGCCGGGCATGCCCGAGGGTGAACGGATACGGTCACTGTCCAGCAATATCGACATCTTCCCGACAGTCGCGGAGCTATGCGGCGTTCCTGTGCCCGTTGAGGTGGACGGCGTCAGCCTGCTGCAGCAAGCTCACGGAGCGGGAGCAGGCCGCGATGTGGTGTGTTCGGTGTATCGCGACGTGCAGCGCATGGCGAAGGATGAGCGGTGGAAGCTGATCCGGTATTACCGGTCGCCCGTTGCGAATACGGGCACGGACCGCCTTCAATTATTCGATCTTGAAGAAGACCCATGGGAGACAAAGGACGTTTCGGGCGATAAGGCGAATGAACCGCATATCCGGCGGCTGGCCCGTGAGCTGGAGAATTGGATGGTTGAGAACGGGGATTTCATGCAGGGAACTCCGGTATTGATGACATAGTTCCCGTGCTTGACGGACAAGAACTCCCGGATTGGCCGGACAGTATCGTTACCGAAGGCGCGGGCTTGGAGGGCGTCATGTACACCCAGCGGATGATCCGCAAAGGGCCGTACAAGTACGTGTTCAACTGCGGCGATCTGGACGAGCTGTACGATCTGAGCAAAGACCGCCACGAGCTGGACAATCGGATCGACGACCCGGATTACGGCAGCATCTTGAGCGAGATGCGGCAGGCACTGGCAGATTGGATGGTCCATCATGAGGACGGGGCGCTGAATCAGTACAAGCGGTTGAGAATGGGATAGGCACAAGCCCGACGGAGCAGCTGTCTAACGAATGCGGCTATGTATGAAATCATCAGGGGCGAAAAACCTCCAACCCTTGGAGAGGGTTGGAGGTTTTTTCGCAGCTCCGAAAGGTTCGCCTGTATACCAGGCGATTAAGCTATATATCCTGCATGAGATTATCCACAAGCGTATCTTATTGAATCTTTATAATCGTAAGAGCGGCTCCCTGGCTGTTTGATAGTAACGTAGCAGCACCAAGCAAGCCGAATAACTGGAGTGAAACGGTGGATCCTGCTTGTAAATTAACGATGGTGCTCGCCAAGAAATGATCGCGCGACAACATTGGTGAAACTGTACTTGGAGTGTCTTGCATGCCGTTTATGAGCAATCTGCTGCTCGCCAGAAGACTCGCTGTCAAGTTAATGGAATAAGAAATGTAATACGTTCCTGCTTCACTAACTGTAAAAACAGTGTTGCTCCCGTCCACCGTTATGCCGGTACCCAATTTCTGTCCGGGCAGCGGGATGCTGGTTCCTCCTAATACGACTGCTATTACTGCGCCGCTAATATTTGATGCGAAAGCGTAGGGCAGCTTGGCGGTTCCAGCCGGTCCGGTATCGCCTTTCTCGCCGGGTTCTCCTTGCGGCCCTTGAATGCCTTGTATGCCCTGCGGTCCAATCGGTCCAGTAGCTCCGGCAGGTCCAGCCGGTCCTTGCGGCCCAACGGGCCCAGGATCGCCCTGCGGCCCAGCCGGTCCAATCGGTCCAGCTGGCCCAACAGGCCCTTGCGCGCCTGTATCTCCTTTTGGCCCCTGCGATCCTGAGCCGCTGGAACCCGCTGGTCCTTGCGGTCCGGTATCGCCCTCTTCCCCTTTATCTCCCTTATCTCCCTTAGGTCCGGGTGCTCCTTGCGGCCCTGTTTCGCCTTTCTCTCCCTGTTGGCCACCGCTCGATTGCTGCTTCTCGATCGTAATTTTCTTATTCACATTATCCCAGGCTACATTCAGTCCGAGCGCTTGTCCCAAGGACCTTAAGGGCAAGTAGAAGGTCCCTTCGATCAGGGTAGGGTAAACCCGTTTGCCGGCCGTATCAAGAAGCTCTGTTTGCTGTCCGTCGATGAAGATTTCACCTGTGCTTACTGCCGCCTTCAAGCTCCTGCCCGGGGCTTCCCCTTGACCCGGCTCTGCCGCCGCCTTATCGGATGAACTGGCCGAAACGCCCGTTGCAATATAAATCGCGTTGGTGTCCGATTTCCATTCCACTTTCAAATCAAGAGCTTCCGCGATTGCCCGCAGAGGGAGATAATAAGCGCCATTTACCGTAACCGGCATTGTACTTGCGTGCAGCTTCTCGCCTTGGATGTAAACCGGGGCTGCGCTAGTTATGGCAATTACGCTTGGACTGCCGCCTGCCGGCTGCCCCCAAGCCGTCTGGCCCAGAATTGCCGTTGCAAGGACGACGGCTGCGGTCAACCCGCTGATTTTTTTCGCTTTCACATGTGATTCCTCCTCGTTCTCGTGCTATCGACCAGAATTTTCGACAAAAAAATCAGAATTCCTTCTAAAAAATGTTAATTATTCGATAGAATTTTCTTTTTTTCTTCATCCCGCATGAAGAGCTTTCATTCGCTTACTCCTAACGAGGCGTTGACGGGGAATAGAAGCTGAATCCAAGCATACATAGTACTAACACCCTGTATGCCTCACGCACACGGGGAGACGATCCGATCCGAACCTTCGGGCTCGGTAAAGGAGCTGAACGTATGCGATGAAAAATAAGTTTATGAACTCACCGATCGCTTATGCGCTTGGGATGTTCGCGATCATGATTCCGAGTACGGCCTTTGGTTCGTTCTATAGCTATTATTATGTGGAGAAGCTGGGCTTGGGCGTTGGATTGGCGACATTGGCACGTACGATTTACCTGATCTGGGATGCGGTCAACCAGCCGATATTCGGCTATTTGTCCGACCGTACCCGTACCCGTTATGGACGTCGAAGGCCGTGGCTGATGTCTGCCATTCCGCTCTTCATGCTTACCTTTATCCTCGTGTTCGCCGTTCCGGAGGGGATGACGGGTTACAGTCTATTCACATGGTTCCTGGTTGCGTTGATCCTGTATGAGGGCGTGGCTACGATGCTATGGGTGAACTATGGCGCGTTGTTTCCGGAGCTCTTCAGAGGCGAGCGGCTGCGGGCGAAAGCCTCCGCGGTGCAGCAGGGGTTTCAGATTGTCGCGCTGCTGATCGGGACTGCGCTTACGCCAATCCTTTACGATGCGTTGGGGTTCGGTTCAATGGCGGTTGTTTACGCGCTAGCTTTTGCGTTGTTCATGCTGCTCTTTCTTCGCTATGTAAGGGAAGGGGAAGAGGCCCGTCTGGAACCGCCTCTGCGGATGAAGGAAGCCTTCCGGGAAACGTTGAAAAACCGGACGTTCTGGATTTTTAATATCGCCAACTCCTTTGCTCAGACCGTCAACGGGCTGGTCAGCTCGATGATTCCCTTTTACGCGAAGTATGTGCTCCATATCCCGGAAGCACAAGTGTCGATCCTTCTTGCATCCGTGTTTGTATCGGTCATCCCTCTGGTCGCCGTATGGTACGTCATTGCGCGCAGACTAGGAGGGATACGAAGCTGGCGGCTTTCATTGGCCATATACGGCCTGTCCGTTATTCCATTAGGATTCGGATTTAATTTGATCACCGGAATCGTGGCAGGGATTGCGGTCGGTTTCGGTTTAGCCGGGTTTCTCGTTACGCCTCCCGTCGTGAGCAGCCAAATCATCGATGAGGATTTCGAACGGACCGGGCGAAGGAGGGAAGGCGTCTATACGGCCGTCGGCGGATTCATCACCCGCTCAAGCGGGCTTATATCAGCGCTTGCCTTCTGGGTGGTCGGCATGATATTCGGCTATGTCAGCGGCGATAATCCGGGTCCTAATCCGGAAGGGACATTTCGAGTATTGATCAGTATCGTACCGCTTGGTCTGCTGCTAATCGCTTTCGTGGTCTCCCTCTGGATCAGAATGCCCGGTCGCAGCCTGTCTGGCCGAAAGGATTGATGGCGGAGAACTTCATATTGAGAACGGAGCGCCTATGTAAAAAGTCTAGTCCTTCGTAATGAAAAGCAAGCCGGATTGTTCCGGCTTGCTTTTTTATTGCATTCGCTTGGGCTGAGCAGGAAGGCGTTACAAGCGCCGCCCGTGGACCCGCGGCCGTCTGTAAGTTCGTTTTACGGTCTTACAGCGCGGTTGACCTTGCTCCATCCATGCTACAACGCTGTAACGCTCAATAACGTGTCAATTGCGTGGAGGTTAATTTTGCATATATACAACTATTTAAAATATTGAATAAACCCGTATTTATTCAAAAGTTTTTCTTTGATTTTCATAATAACAACTAATGGTTAGGCCGCGTCCGTTAATTGGATTGACAGCGGATAGAAGCCGTGAACGTCTGGACATCCTAGAATGTAAAGGAACATGCTTGCATGAAGCATTTCATCCGGATCTATATCGAAAATAAAATTTCCATATGTTACAATACGTACGACAATCGAACAGGAACAACGCGTCTGCCCGCACGATAGCCGTCCAAAAGCAAAGTTACATACCAAGCTTGTTTGATGCATGGAAGATTATAAATTGGATGGTATGACGGCCCAATTGGATGGTCTAATCCGAAGTAAATTGGATGGTTCTTAAGTAGCCAGTTTGAAGTATTGTGTAGCTATGAAGTTCATGCAAGAGTGTAACGCACTTTTGCTTTCAAATTATAGGATTATGATCGATTGCATCAGGGGCCATTATACCGTATAAAGAGGGAGGGATTTTCATGAATATTTTAATCGTACTAGTGATTGTTTTCATGGTGCTAGCCTTGGTCACGACCTTTCTCGTCGGTTTCTCGAAAGAGAATAAAGAAGGCAGCCCCACATACGAGCAAAAAACGGGTGCCAAGTGGGCCCGCTTGTCGAGCTTCTACGTAATTGCCACGATCGTTTGCTTGGCTATATTCTTTATGATTTTGATGAACGGGTAGAACATATGCATTGCGTATATTAGACAATCACTGACGATGAAGTCAGTGATTGTTTTGCGTTCGAACGTCATTTTCTTGGAAAGCCGTTAAGGGACTAGCCCTTATCTTTGAAACTGAGCAAACGTACAATTCCTCAAGGTGCGAGATTCATAATGTATCCTGAGGTGATCTGCGTTGTACTCGAAAAGATATAAGAGCAATACGCTCAGAGGGAAGCTCCGAGTGTGCCGGTACTTATCCGCCGATAAATCGACGAGCGGCATGGTTCCTTATACGGTCAAATTTACGGAATCGAACTTGAAACGAATGACCGAGAAATACAGCACGCTCTACATGAAACCGGATATCGGTTCACTTGGCATCGGAGTATATAAATTGAACCGAACGTCGAATGGCTTCCAGCTCCATCGGATATCGGGGAAGAAACAAATCTCGAAGACGTTCAAGACGCTGTCGGGTCTGTTTCATCATGTGAAATCCCTGGAGAAAAATAAGCGCATGATTATTCAAAAAGCGATTCGGCTCGACCGGGTGGAAGGACGTCCCTACGATATTCGGATGATGATCCAGCGCAAGCCCGGAGGGGCCTGGAGATGCACGGGCTTCATGGTCAAAGTAGGATCCCGCCATAAAATCGTCACCAACTATTATCAAGGCGGCAAGATCTATACCATTCACAAATTGCTAAAGAAAAAGGGATTCTCCAAAGAGAGTTCCGCTGCACGGATCGAATCATTGACCCGCAAAGGAATAACCGTCGCCAACGTATTGAGCCGCAAACGGTCCGGCATGCGCGAGATGGGGATCGACTTTGCCTATGATGGGGACAATGCACTCTGGATCCTGGAGGTCAATTCCAACCATCCGCAGTTCCATCCCATCAAGAAGCTGGATCGCGAATCGTATAATCGCATGATGGAATATGCCAGAAGCTATGGTAGATATAACGCCAAGTAAGCATATATGGCAAGAGAGGGCCCCGTAAACAGGCACTTCTTCGATGAGAAGTGCCTGTTTACGGGGCTTTATTGTTTTTAGGCCGGGACACGGATATAAATTCGGGTGAGAAACGGTTGACATCCGACTGATTTACTTATATGGTTAGTTACATAAGTAATTAACCAAAGTGGTGAATAGACAATGACATTGATCATGGACGACAGCCGTCCGATCTTCGTACAGATCGCAGAACGGATTGAAGAAGACATCATTGCAGAAACGCTGCTCGAAGAAACACAGGTGCCTTCGACCAACGCGTTTGCTTCGTTCTATCAGATTAACCCGGCGACAGCCGCGAAGGGCGTTAATTTGCTCGTTGATCAAGGGATTT
The DNA here is from genome assembly GCF_024734895.1 of Paenibacillus spongiae. NCBI lineage: Bacteria > Bacillati > Bacillota > Bacilli > Caryophanales > Paenibacillaceae > Paenibacillus > Paenibacillus spongiae. The sequence continues at coordinate 7,322,828 of NZ_CP091430.1, read as the reverse complement.
TGTACAAGAAGCGGGGGATCGGCATGTTTGTTGCGGAAGGCGCGCGCGAGAAGCTGGTGGAGAAGCGGAGAGAACAGTTCTATGAGCAGTATGTCGTGAAGATGATCCAGGAAGCGAATAAGCTCGGCATAACGTCGCAGCAGCTGGCGGATATGATTCGGAGAGGGGATGTGTAGCATGCAGAGCGTGGTTGAAGTCCATAACCTGACGAAGATGTATGGCAAGGAATCGGCGGTAAGCGAAGTTAGCTTTACCTTAGAGCCTAACAAAATATACGGGCTGCTGGGAAGGAACGGCGCCGGTAAGACGACCATTATGCACATGATTACGGCACAGCTGTTCCCTACATCCGGTGAGATTCGCGTATTCGGGGAAGCGCCTTATGAGAACACTCGCGTCCTCAGTCAAGCCTGTTTTATTAAGGAAAGCCAGAAATACCCTGATACTTTCCGGATCGCAGACGTGATGGAGGTTGCGGAGGCTTGCTTTCCTAATTGGGATAAGGCATATGCGCATGCGTTGATCAAGGAGTTCCGGCTGCCAGCAAAACGCAGGATGAAGAAGCTGTCCCGGGGAATGCTCTCCTCCGTTGGCATCATCATCGGGCTTGCGAGCCGCGCACCGTTGACGTTGTTCGATGAGCCGTATCTGGGACTCGATGCGGTGGCCAGAAGCATGTTCTATAATCACTTGCTTGAGGACTATGCGGAGCATCCGCGGACCATTGTCTTATCCACTCACTTGATCGACGAAGTGAGCCAGCTTCTGGAGCATGTGATCGTCATCAACGAAGGGAAGCTTATGCTGAATGAAGAAGCCGAAAGTCTTCGCGGCCGGGCACTAACGGTCGTAGGTCCTGCGTCAGTAGTCGAGACGTTCGCGGCAGGCAAGCAAATCATTGAACGGGAAGCTTTCGGAGGGCTGCTTAAAGCCACTGTAATGGGCGGATTGAATGAGACAGTGCTCAGGCAGGCGAAGGCGCTCGGACTCGAGACGACGGCCGTCTCGCTCCAGCAGCTAATCGTTCATCTTACGGGCGGCAATTCGGAGAGGAAAGCGGTGAGCGTATAATGAATTCGAACATGTCCGGAGTAATGAGAATCCACTATAAGTACAGAGGCTTTTGGGTGTTCCTTCCTTGGGGCGTGGTGCTGGGGAGCTTCATCATGAATTATATATTAGGCTACTTCTTCGATGAGGAGCTCTATACCGGCGGAATAAGCTCGATCTTTATTTTTATGCTCATCATAGGAATGATTCTGCAGCAGCAAACCTTCCCCTTTGCTATCGGTCTAAGCGTCCGAAGAACGGACTACTATTGGGGAACGGTCGCGGTGAGCGGTATCGTGATCGGCGTCACGTCGCTCTTGCTGATGCTGCTGTCCGCCGTCGAAGGTGAGCTTCTCGAAGGATGGGGTGTCGGCTTGCATTTTTTCTACTTGCCTCATTTCAGCGATGGACCGATCCTGTTGCGGGTGTGGATCTCATTCGCTTTGATGCTTCATTTGTTCCACCTCGGATTTGGCATAGCAAGCGTACACCGCAGGTATGGAAAGCTCGGCATGCTCGTATTGTCGCTTTCTGTCTTCCTGGCTTCCAGCATTGCCGGATTCCTGCTCACATACTACCGATGGTGGGATGATCTCTTCGAAATGCTGATTGGCTTGTCCGCGGCCGAGTTGGCTTCATGGTCGTTTCCGATTACTGTGCTATATGCGATAGCCTCCTATGCGCTGCTTCGGAGGTCTACCGTTTAAACGAAGGAAAGCCTCCCCGGTATCGGTATTCCGTCTGGGAGGCTTTCGTGCTATACTTCTCTCTTCCGCATAACGATCATCAATGCGCCGATCAGAATGACTGCGACAGCCAAGAACGGACGTCCCAAGGTGAGATGATGCATGAACGATCCGATCGAGAAGACGGCGAAGAAGAGCAGTGACAAAACCGTCAAGATGTTAATCGGGATTAACAGCCACTTATTGCGGCTGCCAAACCAGTATAATTCGAATAGACCTACTGCTGCGGCGAAAATAAAGCCCGGCCAAGTGTACGCCCACGAATCGAACAGCATGGAAATCTGGCATACCAAGCCTGCCGTAAGTAGAACGCCCCCGGGAACCAATAGTCCCACGCCTCTCCGATTGGTCATAAAGAAGTACATCCAATGGAAGAACAAGCCAAGCGGTATAACGAACAAGGTCGGCCAGAAATAGCCGAATATGGTCCCTGGTCCATAAGATTCAGGCCCGTTGCTGAATAACAAGTAGGCGCCGAGCAGGATGAGCAAGGGACCGAAGATTGTCCGGGTATTCAATGTGTAAACCTCCTCGAAATGGTCTCATTGGTTCTAGAATAGCACTGCAATGAAACGTTTGTCTTCATTCTCGAGGAGGAGAAGATCTCCATCTGGAGAAGTTATTTGTAGAATGGTTACTCCCCAAGAGGAATCCGATACTGGGACAGCTCTTCGATGATATGCTCGCCCTGCTGATAAACCCATTTGAACCGGAACTGGTTGTCCTGATAGTTCGTCCGCGTCCGGATATCGGGTATAATCAAGGTTTCGAGGTTATGGTTTATGGTTTGCTCCAGCTCGTCAAAGCGTTGTTTGTTCGCTGCGCTTTGTTTCACTGCGGCATCTTCATCCATGGTTTGCATGAAATAAGCTACAGCGATGTCCTCTTCGTCCATATCGTCGGGAAGCGGGTGGCCGGAGCCGCGAAACACTTCCTTTACCGTATCGATCCAATCCTGATATAAATTGATCGTGACTTCAAACATGGTTTCTACTCCTTTCCTGCTGTGCGGAATGAACCCCATCCGTCGCTAGTCCAACATCCTGTTCGCAAGGGGTACGAAAGTTACTTCGTATGCTGCGCCATAATGCGTTATATTACTGGGCACTACGACATGTTAATTATTGTCTGTCTATTGTTCCCTATCATCAAGGAATCGTAAACCGATCTATGTAAACGTACCATAATTTTTCTCCATTAGAAACATTAGAACGCATTAACCTTTTATAAAGCAGCAGGAAAATGCCCCATGAAGATGGAATTTATAAGTGACATAAAACGAAGTAGAGCTCGTGTTACGAGTTTATGCACACGAAGTGTGGTAAAGTAATGCTTGATAATATCGTGTATAAAGGAGGAAATCATTATGAATTATCATTTTTTTGTAGGTAACGACAATGGCAACAGCGAGCATGACATGATTGTCGACGGCCGGTTAATTCAACAGCCCAATGTCAATTGTACGGTAGACGTGCTGCCGTGGAGCGAGGAACAATCCCCGGAGAGCTTCATCAAGAATCTCCAGGAGCAGTTGGTCGTTACGATCGATTCACCGTCGACGCGTCCAGGCATGTACTATGTCGGTAAATTCGCGCTGGAAAGCGGCGAAATTCTGGACAACCTGCAGATCGGCATCGATCTGAAGAGCGAGATGGATCTTCCGGTCGTGAATACGCTGGCCCAAATCGCAGCCGTAGCGGTCCAAAAGGCATATGAAGAGGAGAAGAAGATCCCGGATCAAATCGATGTCGAGATTGATATGGCGACTGCGCTGCCGGTTACGCAGCACACCGATGAGAACGCGGCGAAGTTCGAGAAGCGCTTCATGTCGGGCACGCACCATGTTACGGTTCATTTGGGTATTCACCGGGTGGCAGTGAAGCTCGTCTTCTCCTTCACGAAGGTCGTTCCGGAGGCGACGCCGGTCATCTTTACGCTGCAGAAGGATGCGGAGGGCAGCTGGCGCGAGGGCGAAATCTTCAAGCAATTTACGGAGACGTACGAAATCGATAAGAAGTTTAACGGAAGCTATTTCAAGGACAAGCGCATTCTTCATGTCGATATCGGCGACGGCTCTACGGAATATCCGATCACGGAGGGCAATAAGTTTCTCCGCCAGTTCGTCCACGGCAGCCATCACGGCATCGGCTATGCCATCGAAGATGCGCTCGATGACTTCAATAAGCAGATTCATCTCCCTGACAGCCCGCGGCAGTTCTTCAGCGATGTGATCAAGAACGGGAAGCATAAGTATCATGCCCGCGCGATCCGTACCTTGAAGCGTCCGCTCGAGAGCCAGGCCAGACAGATCATTCAGAACGTGAAGAGACAGCTTACGAAGGCGCGCAATGAAATCGACGTGATCTGCGTATACGGAGGCGGCAGCATTCTGTTGAATACGATTCTGTATCCTCTGCTGAAGGAGCTGTGCGACGAGCGGGAGATGAAGCTTCTCTACATCCCTGCGGAATTCGCGGTTCAATTGAATGCGATGGGGCTTGATTCCTTCGTCCGCGGGAAGATATATGAGGCGCTGAAGAGCAAGGCCGCTCAGCCAGTAACCGCCGGGTAGAGAAGACGTTGATAATTCAAGGATTGGCAGAAGGTGACAAGGATGAAGAAAACGAAAGAACCCGGCGGCAATATTAGTTTGAAGACGAAGAAGAACGAAGATCCTGCTATCATGCAATGGCTTAATGCGCAGTCCAATCTGATGGATTCCATTCGCTATTTGATCGAGAATGAAATCCGTCAGAACGGGGTGCGCAATCTGCAGGCCTTCGTTCCGGCCGAACGCGCTTTTGGAGCTTCGAGTCAACCGCTGTCGAATACTGGCGTTCCGGTCGAGTCCGCTGCAGCCTTCTATCAGGAAGCTGCAGCGGGGATCGAAGAGCCCGAAACGCAGGCATCCGAACCGCCGGTAGAAGACGATATCGATGACGAAGATATTGAGTCGTGGACATAAAAACAAAAGTAATGCATAGTGGTATCCGGTAATACTAAGTGTTATCCGGAAACACCTTGCATTACTTTTTTGCTGTCAAAATGGTGTTACCCAGTATTGTTCTGTAATACTATTGCAAAAGGCCTTCCTCAAAATTTGCCGAGGAAGGCCTTTTTTTTATCCCTATCATTACTCCCTGGAGAAGCGGTTCGCAAGCATGAGCATGATGAAGGACAGAAGAATCATCGCCCCCGCCCATGCCCAAACCAGCTGCATGTTGCCGCTATCGACCGCTACATAAATCGCGGTTGCGATCGTTTGGGTTTGACCCGGAATGTTTCCGGCAATCATAAGAGTTGCTCCGAACTCTCCAAGTCCGCGCGCGAAGCCGAGGATATATCCGGCTGTTAATGTACGGGCCGCCAACGGGGCCGTGATGTACCGGAATACCTGCCATTCCGATGCGCCTAGTGCCCGCGCCGAATCCTCCAGCTCGCGGTCCACTCCTTCGAAGCCCGCCCTCATCGTCCGGTAAGCGAGCGGGAAGGCGACGACGACCGCGGCGACGACTGCGGCTCCCAGTGTAAATACGATCGGTCCTCCGAACAGCTTCTCATATGCGATCCCGATCCAGCTCCGCCTGCCGAGGGCTACAAGGAGGAGGAAGCCGACAACGGTCGGCGGCAGAACCAGGGGAAGCAGGAGCAGCGTTTCTACGATGTTCTTGCCGGTGAAACGCGCTTTGGCCATCCAGCGGGCTGCAGCCATGGACAGTAAAAATACGAGGATACTTGCGGGAAGCGCTATTTTGATCGAGATGACGATAGGTGTAATAAACTCATTCCAGCTCATAGCCTCTATCCTAGCAAAGCCCGCACGTAGGCGGTTTCCTTGTATGGGCTGAAGTGCTTGTCCTAATTGAAAGAAAGACTGCTGCGATTACCATGATACCCTCCATCGAAAGTGATTCCTACCAACGATCGTACCACAATCAAGGGACAGAGCGTTACAAAATCTAAAGAAAGCAAACCTCATACCTGAAGTTACCGCATTGTTGGGGGAAGCGTTCAGCGCTCATAATAAAGCTATAAACGAACAAGGGGGATTAACAAGTGGCGAATAAATTTAGCGTGATGAAGCTCGTTCTGGCCGGCACACTGGCGCTTTCCTTGACTGCGTGCGGCAGCGGGGGGGATAACGGCAATGAGGGGAAATCCGATAATGCTGCCGCTGGCGGCACGAATAAATCCGATAAGAATATTACGATCACCTTCCAGAACATCTATCCGGATCCGACCGATCCGAAGAACGGCATGATGAAGAAGATCGTGAAGCAATATGAGACCGAGCATCCGAATATCAAGATCGAATTGGATTCGCTCAACACGGATCAGCAGAAGCTGAAGCTGAAGACGCAGGCTGCTTCGAAGGAAGTGCCGGACATTACCGTCGTCAATCCGGCGGCGCAGATGAAGCCTTTTGTTGAAGCCGGTTTGTTCGCGCCGCTGAACGACATGGTGGAGCAGAACGGCCTGAAGGATACGTTCCAAGAGGGAATCCTGGACTGGTATACATTCGATAACAATTTGTATGCGCTGCCAGACGGCAATAATATCGGCGTTGTTTATTATAACAAAGAGTTGTTCGAACAGGGCGGCGTGGAAGTGCCGACCACATTCGAGGAAATGGTCGAGGTCGTGAAAGCCCTAAAGGCGAAGGATATCCAGCCGATGGCGATCGGCGAGAAGGATACGTGGACGGGTTCATTCTTGTTCATGAACATGCTGCTCCGGACCAATAATGGCCCCGGCTTCCTGCAGGATGTCATTGACGGCAAGAAAACGTTCGAAGATCCGGCGTTCAAGGATGCCGTTAACAGCTTCCAAGAGCTGATTCAAGCCGGTGCCTTCCAGGAAGGGGCAACCTCATTCGATTACAATGCAGGCGAGAACCTGTTCAAGACCGGCAAAGCGGCGATGTATTACATGGGCAGCTGGGCGACCGGCGGCATTGAGACCTCTTCGGTCAATGGCAAAGTCGGCGTATTCAAATTCCCGACGATCAACGGCAAAGGCAATCCCGACGAGTTCATGCTCGCTCCGGGAAGTGCGTTCGCAATCTCGGCCAACAGCAAGCATCTGCAAGAAACGAAGGATTTCCTGAACTACTTCATGATCAATTTCCCGAAAGAAGCTTTCGCTGTGAAAGGCGCCGTAGGGCTTGCGCAGAAGGTGGAAGGCGACTTCAAAGAAGCCGGTTACTCCGACATGGCCATGGAAGTGCTCTCCCTGTTTAAGGACGTGAAGGGCGGCGACCTGGCGTTCGATAATACGATGAATCCGGGAACGGCGCAAGGCCATCTCACCAGCATCCAGAATCTTTTCGTACAGAAGAAAGATGCCGCTGACGTAGCCAAGGAGCATCAGTCCGCTTACGACAGCAACAAGTAAGGATGATTTCGGTGTGAAGGGGTTCGAATGAACCCCTTTCCTATTGGAAGTGTACTGTAATGCTCCACAAAACGAAGCTCATGCTTACGAAGTAAGTTTTGTTCCGAAGTGGAATCAATGAAGTTATGCTCCGTAAAACGAAGCTCATGCTTACGAAGCAAGTTTTGTTGCGATGCTGATTCACAGTAGTAATATCACCACAACAAAACGAAGCCTATGCTTACGAAGCAAAGTTCCGAAGTGGAATCAATGAAGTTATGCTCCACAAAACGAAGCTCATGCTTACGAAGCAAGTTTTGTTGCGATGCTGATTCACAGTAGTAATATCACCACAACAAAACTTTTAGGAGGCGAAAAGTTTGAATGTGCTTAAAGTCTCCAAGTGGACGATAGCCGCTTTTGTTCTGCCCTGTTTGCTGCTTTACGTCGGCCTGGTGTTTGTGCCGATCCTCGTCTCGGTCTACAGCGGTCTGCTGGATTGGAACGGAATTGGCGAGTCCAAATTTATTGGGCTGCAAAATTTCCAAAAGCTGCTGTTCGACGATCCGGTATTCTGGCCTTCGGTCCGCCGAACGCTCATGTTTGCCGTGTTCTCCATGGCGGAAATTCCGGTCGCGCTGTTCGTGGCCATTCTGCTCAACCGGTTTATCAAGAAACCGAATTTTCTTGTATCCAGCTATTTTCTGCCCGTTATTTTATCGGTCGTCATCATCGGCCAACTGTGGAAAACCATCTATAATCCCGCCTCAATGGGCGGCATGCTGAACCAAGTCCTCGAAGCGGTTCATCTGGACAGCTGGACGCGGTCTTGGCTGACGGATCCAAGCGTCGCGATGTACGCGCTCTACTTTGTCGCCCTGTGGCAGTATCTGGGCTATCATACGCTGATCCAGTTCACCGGCATTCAGAATATCCCGGCCGATATCTACGAAGCGGCCAAGATCGATGGCGCCGACGGCTTGAAAGCCGACTGGTACATCACCTTACCGATGAATATTCCGATTATCAAAATATCGATCGTCCTCGCCTTTATCGGCTCCCTGCAGGCATTCGACATGATCATGGTCATGACGGGCGGCGGACCGGCACATGCGACAGACGTCATTTCCACCCATATGTACAACATGTCCTTCCTGTCCATGAAATATGGGTATGGCAGCGCGATCGCCGCTTTCCTGGTTGGTTTGTGTCTGTTGGCAACGCTAATTATCAACCTCGTCTTTAACCGACTGGAGAAAAAATTCACTTAAAGAGAGGAGGCTGCGGCATGAGTCAGGCCCTTCCGGCAGCAGCTAATCGCGTCGAGAGAATCGGTCGCAAACCGTTCTCCCTGACGAAGGCGATCGTTGTCGTGCTGTTGTCCGTTCTGTTCGTCACGCAGCTGTATCCGCTCCTCTGGCTGCTGATTTATTCGCTCAAGACCAATGAGGAGATATTGTCCGGCAGCTTCTTCTCCCTGCCGGCTTCGCCGCAATGGGTGAATTTCACCAATGCCATCGAGTCCGGCAACTATTTCAAATATTTGTATAACAGCCTCTTCGTTACCACGGTGACGATGGTCGGCGTCCTGCTGCTGAGCACGCTGGCATCATTCGCTATCGGACGCTTCAGATGGCGTTACGGACCAGCGGTTCTCGTGCTGTTCCTGATCGGAATGATGATTCCGATGCAGGCGACGCTGCTGCCGCTCATGATTATTTTCAAGAACCTCGGCATTCTGAACACGCATCTCTCGCTCATTCTGCCATATATAGCGTTCCAAACGCCGATCGCCGTATTTATCTTGAGCGGCTTCATGAAATCCATCCCTCATGAAATCGAGGAATCCGCGGTCGTCGACGGCGCTGGCATCTTCCGGATCTTCCGGAGCATCATTCTGCCGATTTCCGTTCCTCCGATGATGACCGTGTGCATCTTGACGTTCATTAACATCTGGAACGAATATATTATGGCGGCGACATTCATCTCCTCCGAGCGGCTTAAGACGCTGCCATTCGGGGTCAACAGCTTTGTCAGCCAATATTCCGTCAATTATGGAGCTATCGGGGCGTTCCTCGTACTCGGCGCGCTGCCGGTCATCATCATTTATTTCCTGCTGGCGGATAAAATAACGAAAGGTATGGTCGCGGGAGCGGTGAAGGGATAATTTCACCCTTCTCTTTCTTTTTGTTTCCTGTGATAAGATGTGATGATATGCCTTTAGGAAAGGGGATGACTTCGATTTGGCTCGGGCACGGGGTATGCATTCCATTCATAACCGGCTGTTCCTGTTGTTTCTCTCCTGTATGATGGCTCTTCTGATCATCGGAAGCTACCTGTATTACCGGAGTACGACGGAGATCATTCACGACAAGATCGGCGATATGGCTGAGAAAAATATTTCCCAGACGGCTGGTCTGTTTGACCTGCTGCTCGAAGGGTATGACAGCGTAACGAAATCGCTCAACAGCAACTACGAGCTGCTGCGCCTGCTGGAGCTGAGAGATAAAGAGACGAATCCGGCGGCCAGTGCGAATATGGAACGCTCGATTACGAATATACTAGGAGCTGCATTCTATTCAAGGGAAGATATTATCGGCATACATGTCGTAACACATAAAGGCAAGCTGTATAACTACGAGAAGCGTTTTGCAGGAGTAATTGATCCGGGCTTTACCGATACGGACTGGTTCAAGAAGCTGAAGGATTCGAGCGGCGAGATGGTGTGGATGGGATTGTATGACGGATCGGTCATCAATACGATGCAGAAGGAAGCGGTATTCGTCTTCGGCCGTCAGCTATACGATTTGGACACGTACAAGAAAATCGGAGTTGTCTTTATCGAGACCGACCCGAAGCCGATTTGGGCCGCGATGTCCAATGTGACAATCAGTCCGAACAGCCGCGTGTACATCGCAAATAACGAGAACCGCATTATTGCGACGACAGAGAAGGATGGTGTGGAGACGCCGTCCTTCTCCGGCCTGCCGCGGCCGGATAGCGATCATGTCATCGTCGACAAGAGCACCGATCAGCTGATTGTCGCGGCGAAGGCGGAGCTGGCGGATTGGACGGTCTTCGGTCTGACGCCCAAAGCCGATATCAATGCGCAGGTTGTGGAAGCGAGAAAGTATTTGCTGATCGTCGTACTCCTGTTAGTCGTGATGTCTACAGCACTGGCCACCTTGATTTCCCGTAATATCGCTTCGCCGCTGAAGCTGCTGATCCGTCAGATGCGCCAGGTCGAGATGGGGAATTTCACGGGGACGGTAAACGTCAATTCATTCGAAGAAATCAACAGTCTGGTATCCTCCTTCAACCGGATGGTGCACCGGATGGATGAGCTGATCGAACGGATCACGCTCGCCTCGATCAGCGAGAAGAATGCGGAGCTGCAGGCGCTGCAATCGCAGGTCAATCCGCATTTTCTATACAATACGTTAGATATGATTTATTGGATGCTGGACGAGAGGGAGAATGACCGGCTGGGACGGGTGATTCTGGCGCTGTCGCATATGTTCCGGTACAGCAGCGACTGGCAGGAGGCCTCCAGGACGACGCTCCGCCAGGAGCTCGATCAGATGCGCCACTACTTGACGATCATCGAGAACCGGCTGGAGGGCAGGGTTCGAACCGAAATTCGCATCGACGACGCCTGGCTGGATGTGATGCTGCCGAAGATGACGATTCAGCCGATTATCGAGAATGCGGTCAAGAGCGGCCTGGAGCCGCTCAATCGTCCAGGCTTGCTTCAGGTTTATACGAGAACGACGCAGCGCGAGCTGTGCATTGTCATTGAAGATAACGGAATAGGCATGGATGAACGCACGCTGACCGAGCTGCAGACGGCACTGTCGGATGGAAGCTCCGCGATCCGCGGCAATGAGGGGCATGTATCGGCCGCAAATGGCGGTACTGCAGGGGATCGGGCGGTTATGAAGCGCCGGGGGATCGGACTTCCAAACGTGCACCGCAGGATCGTCCTCATGTTCGGGGAGCAGTACGGTCTTCGGATCGAAAGCAAAGAAGGGGCGGGAACGACGGTTACGATCGCCATGCCGCTTCCTTCGAAAGGCAGGAAGATCGATGAACATACTGATCGTTGACGACGAAACGACTATACGGGAAGGGATTCAGCGAACGCTGCACAATCGGTTTCCGCAATACCGCACCTTTCAGGCTTCCAATCCGGAGGAGGCTGCCGGTCTGCTTCGGAAGCATCATATACACATTGTGCTGACGGATATTCTAATGCCGGGCATGACCGGTCTGGAGCTGATGCGTATTTCCCGTCACACGCATCCTCATGTCAAATGGGTGGTCATCTCCGCCTATTCGGAATTTGCCTACGCCCAAGAAGCGGTTCGTCTCGGGGCCAAGGATTATTTGCTCAAGCCAATCGGCAAGGATGCGCTGACGGAGATGATCGGCAAGCTGAGCGAGGAGATTGCCCGGGAAATAGGAATGATGGAAGAGACTGAGCTGCTGATGAGCGGGCGGAAATATTTGCGTGAAGCCGTTTTTCAGCGGTTTGCGTCAGGCTTGGATACCGGCCGGATCAATTTGGAGCCGTTCATGGAAAGCCATCCTTCGTTCTATCTCATCATGGTCAAGATGGAGAGCGACAAGGCTGTGAATCTGGAGCATTTCATCATTGAAAATGTATTAAGCGAGTTGATCGAAAAGCATGGCCGGGGCTTTGTAGCGATACATGACCATAAGAGTATGCTGGGACTCGTTACGGTGAGCAGCGAGAGCACGCTGGCTGCCCTGCTGGATGAGCTGAGAAAGCATCTGATCCGTTATTTGAAGGTTCCGTTCCAGATCATGCATTCCGGTCTTATCGAGCATTTCGATGCGGTTCCGGAGGAAGTGCGGCGGTTGGGCCGGGCCTCTACAACCCAAGTGTACGAACACTACTCATCGGGAGGCGAGCGCGCGGTCGAGGTGGCGCAGCAGTATATCCGGACCCATTATCAGGAGGACTTGTCGCTGGAGAAGGTGGCATCGATTGTTTACTTGAATCCGGTCTATTTCAGCCAGCTGTTCAAGCAGAAGACGGGACATGGATTCAAGGAGTATGTCATCCAGTTACGAATGGAGAAGGCGGAGCAGCTGCTGAGCAATCCGAAGCTGAAGCTGGCCGAGGTGGCCGAGCGGATCGGCTATCAGGATATGCGCCATTTTTCGACCGTATTTAGAAAGAAGTATGGGGTATCGCCGTCGGAATACCGGCAATCGGGAATGAAGGCTCCTTTATCCTAGGGAGAAGTTGAAACTGTTGATTCGTAATCGGATCGGCAGTTTTTTTAATTCATGAACTGACAAAGGCCCCGATCCCCGGTATGAATAGAGGATGGAGGCCTTTCCGTCATTTAGCAAATTTTCTCCTGCTGCCACCGTATGGAGACATCGAACGGCTTGAAGTCGAACGTTTCTTTCTGCCAATAGAACTGAAGGTCGGTTCTGCTCCAGCCCTCGTATAATTCGTCCCACGCATAAGGACCGTGAGGGAGCAGGGAATTGTTCTCGATCGGCGCGCTCAGCGGCTGATAGCGGTAGTCGCAGGATAGACGAAGCTGGTTCGGGATATGGTTCGGCGTCGATTTGTGGACGGTATGGCTGTGGAACGTGAGAATATCGCCGGCTTGATAATCGCAGGTTTGCCACTCGTAATTCAGCCCGCACAGAATGCTCTCCAGACCGCCGGCGCCGGGCGCTTCCGTTACGCCAAGCAGCCCTGCTTGCCGGCTTCCCTTCAGAACCGTAAGCCCACCGAGAGATTTGGGAATATCTCCGATCGGCATCCAGCACGTCCACGTATTGTCTGCACCTTGAATGTGCAGGAAATCCTGATGCGACGGCGTCACCTTCTGATCCTGATGGGGCAGCATGATCCGGCCGATATTGCGCGGATGAACGAAAGGCGTTTCTCCGAACAGCGTCCGGTACATCGCGATTAGCCGCGGATGGTGAGCCAAAGCATGGAAGGACTCGAGCTTTTGCACTTCATGGTATAAGTGCATGGGTACACCGACACCGTTCCAGGAGATTTCCTCCTGCGTATATCGGTGCACTTCTTCCGGAAGCGTCATTCCTTCCATGAAAGGATGAGCCGGATCGAGAAGGCCGTCGCGGCTTATGATCTCCAATATCTCTTTACGAACATTCATAACCTCTTCCCGTTCCAGAAATCCGCGGAAGTACAGGTACCCGTCTGCGGAGGCTTGCGCCCGGAGGGCCTCCGGATCGTCAAGCAGCGGCGTGGCATCCCGGAGTTCTGACGCAATGGGCTTCTTGTCGTTGTCTGTTAAGGGGGTGGACATGGTGGAACCTCCTGAAAGTTTTGTGGAGTGATACTACAGTGAACTACGTCGCAACAAAACTGGCATCGGAAGCATAGGCATAAGTTTTTGCGTGCTGTGCCCGACGTCAGTCGAGCAAAAACTAGCTTCGGAAGCGTGTGCTTAAGTTTTGTGGAGTGATACTACAGTGAAACTACGTCGCAACAAAACTGGCATCGGAAGCATAGGCATAAGTTTTTGCGTGCTGTGCCCGACGTCAGTCGAGCAAAAACTAGCTTCGGAAGCGTGTACATAAAAATAATGACGAGTTGAAAATAGTTCGACTAGTGTTAAGAACAGCATAGTACGGCGGCGCGCGGACGTCTTTGGCTGCGGCGGGACTCATTTGTACTTTATCGGTCGATGTGCTACATTGAGGGCGATTAAGACCTTGACAGGAGGCGTCGCTATGAAGATGAATCGCGATTTGACGCAGGAGACACTGTACCCTGCCGTCCGCTATGCCAACCGGCTAATTTGCAGCGGAGGGGAATCGTTCGGCCCCCGTTTCATACACGATCATCAATTTATCTATGTAGAAAGGGGCACCGGCGAAGCCGTCATCACCGGACAGCGATTCGACGTCAGACCGGGTCAGCTCTTCTATTATGGTCCAGGTGAGCCACATTGGTTCCGGGCCGACGATCATGACCCGTTCACGCTGTTCGGCCTGCATTTCAAGCCATATGTACGTTCGGGCGAGGAAGAATGGACGGCTCCGGGCGGGCTCATGATCGAACCTGCAAGCAACCTGACCGACCTGCATGATGTACCGGCGGGGCAGCCCCGTCTGCCGGGCGTTGCGGCCTGCCTCGAAACAGGGGGCTGGCCGAGGGCATTGTTTCAGGAATCGGTTGCGGAGTTCCGCAAGAACGATTCGTTCAGCCCGCTCATTCTGCGCGGCATTCTGCTGCAGCTGCTCGGACGGACGTCCCGTACACTTTCCGGCGGCGGGCAGTCGGACGATCCGCGTCTTCTGCATATTACGTTCATTAAAGGCAAGCTCGACGAACTGGCCAGGGAAGCGTACGATCCGGGCTGGCTGGAAGCCTGGTCGCCATACGGTCATGATTATGCCTCGAGGCTATTCCGGCGCATCTATGGCGATTCTCCGCACGGTTATCATCTGGCGCGCAAGCTGGAAGCTTCCAAAGCGATGCTGCAAGAATCCGACCGGTCGGTGACCGCTATCGCGGCTTCGCTCCATTTCAATAGCGTCCATTATTTCTCCAGGCTGTTCAAATCCCGTTTCGGTGAAAATCCGAGCGATTACCGCAATCGTTACCGTTGGTTGTAAGTTTTGTAATCGTAAGCGAATACATTAACTTCCATTATCCAGAGTACTACCCTAATGATTTCCTGAAGCGGATACAGTTCCACCGTGTACATTTTCAATCGCACAATGAACATTCCCTTAGAATCAGCATGATAGAATGAGCTTTAGAAAGCGCTATCACGAAAGGGAGGAACAAGCATGTCCGAAGCAAGAAGGCCATCGGCGGGCAAGACGGCAGCCGTCGCAGTACCCGGTGTGGGGAATCCGGGAACGGCAGGATTATCCGCTGGCCGCAAACCATCTTTGTGGAAGCGCATTCAACAGCACCGTACGCTCTATTTGCTGTTTATTCCCGTATTGGCGTACTTCCTGGTGTTCAAATATTGGCCGATCCTGCTGGCCTGGGTTGTAGCCTTCAAGGAGCTGCAGCTGGGATCGGGCGTATTCCAGAGCCCGTGGGTCGGCCTGCAAAATTTCAAAGACATCTTCTTGTCGCCGGACATTCCGAACGTCATCAGCAATACGATTGAGATCAGCGTGCTCCGGCTCGTCTGCGGCTTCCTGCCGCCGATCATTCTGGCGATCATGTTCCACGATATGGCGACCAGGCGGCTCAAGCGCTGGCTGCAGACGCTCGTCTATATTCCGCACTTCTTCTCTTGGGTGATCGTGTTCGGCGTCGTATTCGGCTTTTTCTCGGTCGGCTCGGGCTTCGTCAACAATATGCTGGCGGCTTTCGGATTCGACCGGCATGAATTTCTGCTTGATTCATCATGGTTCCGGCCGATTCTGATCGGTTCGGCGCTGTGGAAGGAAATCGGCTGGAGCACGATTATCTATCTGGCCGCCTTGTCTACCGTCGATGCGCAGTTGTACGAGGCGGCCGTTATCGACGGCGCAGGCCCGCTCAAGCGCATGCGGCATATTACGTTCCCGAGCATCATGCCGGTCGTCACGTTCGTGCTATGCATCAATCTGGGCTTCCTGTTGAACGCGGGCGGCGAACAAATTCTGTTGTTCTATAACGATGCCGTACTCGATAAGGCGGATGTCATCGATACTTGGGTGTACCGGGAAGGGCTGGCGAGGCTGCAGTTCAGCCTGGCGGCGACCGTCGGCTTGTTCCAGTCGGTTATCGGACTTGCGCTTGTCGTCATATGCAACTATTTCGCCAAGAAGCTGTCCGGCCGCGGCATCTGGTAAGGGATCGCTATAGGAGGGGAAGCCATGTATAAATCCAGGTCGGAGAAAACCTATCAAATCGTCATTCACGTCCTCGTCATCCTGATTGTCATTTCGGCGGTTTTCCCGCTGCTCTACGTGCTCGGCATGTCGCTGACGGGCCAAGTGGAGATGATGAAGCGCAATTATTTCGTCATCATTCCCCATGAACCGACCTTCGCGGCCTACGAACGCATTCTCGTCTCACCGCTGATCTGGAAGTCGTTCGGCATCTCGGTCTTCCGCAGCGTCATCGGCACCGGCCTCATGCTGCTCCTGACCGTCGTCGGCGCCTACGTGCTGTCCGTACGGACGTTGCCGGGCCGCAATATTATGCTGTTTCTCGTCGTTGCGACGATTCTGTTCAATGCGGGCCTGATCCCGACTTATCTGGTCGTGAAGGAGCTGGGTCTGATCGACTCCATCTGGGCGCTCGTTCTGCTCTATCTCGTGGACAGCTTCGGCCTGCTCGTCATCAAGATTTTCATTGAGAACCTGCCGGACGGGCTGATCGAAGCCGGCAAGATCGACGGCGCGTCCGAGATTCAGATGCTGGTGCGCATCGTTGTGCCGCTGGCTGCTCCGGCGCTGGCCGCCATTGGGCTGTTCAGCATGGTGTTCCATTGGAACAGCTGGTTCGACGCGATGGTGTACCTCAATGATGCGAATTTGTTTCCGATGCAGCTCATTCTAAAAAATATGCTGACCGCCGCATCGAGCGACGCCATGCAATCACTGGTGATCAACGGAAGCGCGATTACGCCGGAATCGATGAAAATGGCGACGGTCATCGTCGGAACTTTGCCCATTTTGTTGGTATATCCATTCCTGCAGAAGTATTTCGTTAAAGGGGTGTATATGGGAGCGGTCAAAGGATGATTCATTGAAAGTGAAAGGCAAGGCGCATTGTGTTGCTAACGAAGCACCGCGGGCTTCTTGGCATAGAAGAATGCAAGACCTAATGCAAGATCACCAAATTACGAACGAAAAGGGGATACAGGCATGTTTAGAAAAACAACCGTACTCGCGATTTCGTTAATGCTCGTCCTATCGCTGCTGCTCGCAGCATGCAGCAGCGGAGGCAAGAACGCGAACTCCGGCGGAAACGGGACCGGGAATCAGGCCGAAACAGAGAGCGGCGACAAGCAAGGAGGCAATGCTTCCGGCGGCGCAGAAGGCGGGGCGGAAGACGCCGTCAAGCCGGAGGACCTCGTGTTTCCCGAGAAATTCCCCGACGTGCCGAAAGCCGTCGATTACGACAAGAGCTACGCCTATGACGACATGAGCAAAAACTACACGATCGACATCATGCTCAGCGGTTTCATTAATCAGCCTGCCACCAAGGACATGATTAAAGAATTTTACGAGAAAACGTTCAACGTTACGCTGAAATTCACCAATCTGTCCGGCGAAGACCTCGTCAACAAGACGAATGTCCGCTTCGCGTCGGGCGATGCGCCGGATGTCGTCCTGCTGGGAGACAAAGCGATCGCGCAAGCACTGTTCAAGCAGGGCCAGCTGCTGGATGCGACGGAAATATTGCCTTATATGCCGCAGATGATGACGTACGTCACGCAGGAATATAAGAATTGGTCGACCGATAACGGCAATATGGTGGGCATTCCGCGTCTGCCGGTATTTCCGGACGTATGGGGCAACTTCATCCGTCAGGACTGGCTGAAGAAGCTGGGCATGGAGATGCCGAAGACGGCGGACGAGGTATTCGCGTATGCCAAAGCGGTCACCGAGCAGGATCCCGACGGCAACGGCAAGCCGGACACTTATTTCATGGGTGCGGCCGGCGCCGGTCAAGGCTTCGGCATGATGGCCGGACTGATGGATATGTTCGGCCACAGAAGCTGGAACGTCAAGGATGACAAGATCAACCATCCGATGCTGGACGGTACGATGAAGAGCTACCTGGAATTCATGAAGAAGCTGAACGACAACAAGCTGCTCGCCCCAGACTGGTATACGATTCAATGGGAGCAGTTTAAAGCCTACACGCTGCAGAACAAAATCGGCATGGTGAATTACCCGGGCTGGAACCTGCTGCAGGAGCAATATTCCGCTTCTCAGAACGATGTCAAGACGATCGAGAACTGGGCGCCTGTACCGCCGCTCTCCGCCGTGGCTGGTCAAGAAGGGCTGATGCCTCCGGGCGGATCGCCGGGCGGAATCTATGTTATCTCCAAGAAGGCCGGCGAGGATCCGGGCAAGCTGAAACGGATCGCCCACTTCCTTGACGCCGTACAATACCCGAATAAATACTACTGGGTCGGCAACCAAGGCGGCGGTTCCGAAGTTTGGCCGGATTACACGAAAGTTGTTCAAAATGAAGATGGCACGTACTTCTATGAGTCCGATATGGCCAAACTGCAGAACGAAATGAAGCCGGAGCTGAAGGGCATGATGGACTGGCAATCCCTTGGTTATACACTGATCTGGGAACGTCACCGTTATGCGCCGGATGTACCGTATAACGAACCGGGCGATAAATATCAGGACATCGTTCGCGCTTATCCGCGCCAGACGAATTATGATATGCTGCTCAATCTGGACGGTCCGACGATGAACCGGCTGAAGGATTTCACGCAGAAGAACGAAATTGCCTTCGTACTGGGCAAACGCAGCTTTGACGACTGGGATAAATATGTCGACGAATGGAAGAAAGCGGGCGGACAGAAGCTGATCGAGCAAGCCGCCGAGCAATTGAAAGTAACGGCCCCTTAACCGGCGGCTCCAGAACGCGCATAACGTAAGCCGAGTATATGACCTGCCGCTTGACCAATAGGCGGCGGGCCATATACTTGATAGTACATACATGCGCTTACATCGGAGAGCAAAGGGGGTCAGGCAATGCGGGGCGGACGGCTCGGAGCGCGGACGAAGCTGCTGATTTGGCTCATTATGCCGAGCCTTATTCTGGAAGCGGCGGTCATTCTATTAGCGCAATCGGGCACGACGTCCTTTTTGCGTCAGACGCAGGACAGCGCGCTGAACGGGATGGTTGTGCAGTCGGTCCGCATGATGGAAAATCAGATGAACGACCTGGTGCTGAACGTGCTCGGCATCGAATCGGAAATTTTATACGGGCAGCAGGGGCCTTCCGACTGGATCCGCATGATGGAGGCGGCTGCGCTGACGCGGCCGGAGCTGGTGCGGGGCGTCGTCTACATCCGGAAAGACGGACTTGTCGCCGGCTATCCGGAATATTACTGGGACAGCTTCGGGCAGAAGGAAATTGCCATTATCAAAGGTCAATCGAACAGCTCCAAGACCGGCGTCGTCTGGTCGGAGCCGTTCACCTCGACGATGGGATCGACGGGCCCGAACAGTCTCGTCAGCATCGTCACCAAGCAGGTTATCGACGAGGATGGGGAGCAGGAAGGCGTGCTCGCTTTCGTTACGGACGTGACCAACATCGTGCAGCGGAGCGCCGCGTTCGCGGGAAGCTATGATACCCGGACGCTGCTGTACGACCGCAACGACCGGCTCATTTATTCCATTACGATCGTAGCCCGGAACAGCTATGAAACGCTGGAATATGCGGAACGCAACACGGAAACGCTTGAACAGGCGAAGGCCTATTTCGAGCGGTCCGGACAATATTACGTCATATCCGACATGAAACAGGCACCGTTCTGGAAGGCTATCGTCGTCGGAGACGTCAAGGCTCTGGAAAACAATTACCGTCCGGTCGTGCAATTTGCGCTCATGGTACTGCTTCTGGGCTCGGCCGGACTTATTTTCATATATATCGGCGTTTCCTGGTGGTTTACCAAGCCGATCGTTTCGTTAACACGGGGTATACGCCACATTGCACGGGGACATCTGGATCATCAATTCGAGGTGAAGCATCAGGATGAGTTTGGGGAGATGGCGCGCGAGTTCAACCGGATGATGCGGACGATCCAAGAGCTCATCGAGACGCTGAAGCAGACGGAAGAGCAGAAGCGGCAGGCCGATTTTCAAATGCTGCTGTCGCAGATTAATCCCCACTTCCTGTATAACACGCTCAATACCATCGACATCATGGTCGATATAAGCAGCAAGAAGGACATCCATCGCGTGATGGCCGTTCTGATCCGGCTGTTGAAGTACGGACTGGACCGTACCACGGCGGTCCGTTCGCTGAACGAGGAAATGCTCTATGTCAAAGATTATTTATATATATTATCGGTCCGCTATGACAATAAGTTCGAATTCGTTGTTGAGGATCTCCCGGACGCGCTGGCTTCAACGCCGGTGCTCAAGCTGGTGCTGCAGCCGATTGTTGAGAACGCGGTATTCCACGGGCTGCGCCCTCTTACGGACCGGAGAGGGAAGCTGACGGTATCGGCGAAGAGATGCGGGAACGAGCTGATGATCACCGTCGCCGATAACGGCGTCGGCATGGCGAAGGAGAAGATTGCAGGGCTGCTGAAGGGGGCAGCTCCGGAGGAGACGCCTTCCGCAAGCGGAGGGTTCCATATCGGTGTATGCAACGTGCACGAAAGGATTCAGCTGTATTACGGAGCAGGATACGGGCTGTCCATCGTCAGCGATCCGCAGATCGGGACGACCGTGACCGTGCGCCTCAGAATCATCGAAACGGGGGATGTAGCGGATGGAAGAGCAAACCGTCAAATTACTGCTGGTTGATGACGAGCCGTTAGCGCTGCTGCGGCTTCGCAGCTTCGGGCTGGCTGCCCGGGGATTCGAGATTGCGGGGGAGGCGGAGAACGGCCTGCAGGCGCTCCAGGCTGTGGAACGGCTTAAGCCGGACATCGTCGTAACGGATATTGGCATGCCGGTCATGGACGGTCTGGAGCTGCTCAAGCGGCTTCAAGCGCTGCCGTCGCCTCCCAAGGTTGTGCTTCTTACATGCTACGAGGATTTCGAGAAAGTGCAGGTTGCCCTGCGTTACGGGGCTGATGATTACCTGACGAAGGTTCTTCTCAGCGAGGATGAATTCGTCGGCGTGCTGCAGCGGGCGGCTGGTACCCTTCGGAAGGAAAAGGGGGACGCGGAGCAGATGGTCCGGTTGCTGCTGCAGGAGCTGCTGCTGTTCCCGGCAGGGCAGCTGCCGGATAAGCTGAGGCAGGCCGGATTCACGCATGACGGGTATGCGCTCTCCGTTATCCGGACCGCAGGACAGCTGCCGGATGAGGCGGCCGAGGAATGGCTGGCAGCCGCGGAGCCCGATCCCCGGTTCCGCTATCTGGCGATCCGCATGGCGCCGGATACATGGTGCCTGTTCTTCTATTCGGTGGACCGGGAGAGCTTCGCATCCTTCTACGGCTGGTTCTACGAGCAATGCGGACGCATCGGAGAAAGGCTTCGCTGCGGGTTTGCTGCCGCGTCTGATGTTCTCGATTACGTCATGAGCGTTGGCGGTGTGTATCATCGGACTTCCGATATGCATGAGGCATATAGCCGGGGGCTCACGCTTTGCGAAGCGGGATTCTACGCCATGCCGGGGGAGCTGGTCCGGGAGCCGGAGCCGTGCGAGTATGAACCCCTCCCGCCCGAACGGTTCCGCGCGCTCTTGGCGGCGATCGGCGACGCGGCCTTGCGGGACGACGGGCAGGAAGCGGGCGACCGCATTCGAGAATGGGCCGGTCTGATCGGGGGAGAATATCGTCCCGTGCCGGTCCAAGCGAGACGGATGGCGCTGTTAATCGCGGCCCAGTTGGAATCGTTCAGCTGGGAGAAGAGCGCGGACGCCGAGCCGGCCTGGCCGCTGGAGCGGTTCAAGCAAGCGGCGGAATCGGCGCTTCACGCTTCCGTGCTCGCTTGCGAGGCGCGGCAGCTTGCCGGTCTCATGGCGCAGCGCAATGGCGGGCATACCGGCCGCATGCGCAAGGAGATCAAGGAGGCGCTGCGCCTTATCGCGCGCGATTACGCGCAGATTGAGCTGGCCAACGCGGCGAGGCAGGTCAACTTGAGCCCCAGCTGGTTCGCCGCGCTCTTCCGCAACGAGACCGGCAAGAGCTTTCACGACTATGTGCAGGATTGCCGGCTGGATCGGGCGAAGAGCCTGCTTCGGACAACGGATATGAAGGTATACGAAGTGGCCGATAGCGTGGGGATACCGAATTCGCGATATTTTTCCCGTTTGTTCTCCGAATATGCCGGCGCAACGCCGCTGGACTACCGCAAGGGGCAACAGGCAGCCAGATGATTGTGTGAAATACTGCAAAAATCAGGATGACGCGAGAGAGCGAATTCCTGATTTTTTATTTTAATATAGGGGCTGTTACAGGTTGATTATGTTATAATGATATGGTTTATTTTCGCCAATATTTCATAAGGGGTCCAATAGGTCCATACACAGGATCCATCTCCGGCAGAGGCACATGCGGAATCTCATCCAAGGACTTCAATCTGTCTTCAGGTGCTTCCTTGCGGAGGTTGTAATTCATACCATCCGGGTATGCCCCTACAACTTGAAAGTCAGCGCTTGCGCTTAGCTTCTTATGCGCGGTGCCTGCCGGGAGAACGACGACATCCCCGGCCTGGACAGACACTTCAGTTCCTTGCACGCCTCCCAGCTGCAGGGCTGCTGAGCCTCTCGTCACGCCCAATACTTCATGTGCGTTGCTATGGTAGTGATGGAAGTCGAACACGCCGTTCGTCCAGCTGTTCCGCCAATTGTTCCGGTTAAAACGGCGTTCGGTTTGCGCGGTATCCTCTTTCATGGCGCCCAGGTACAGGATGACAGGGAGATGGCGGTTATTCGGCATGACGCCATCGTCTTCGAAATAATAGATTTGAACCCCGGTTTGTTCCATTGTAAAGCAGCCTCCATTCATCAGCTCGAATCGATTTATACGCGAACCCATTCTTTTCCGATTAAACATTCCTTATTTCGACATGATTCGATATTACTATATAGACAGTGGAAGTCCACGCCCCTATAATGGTTATATAGTCATGTTATTAATAGTTAATAAGCACTACATCAACCAAAACATACATAATTTCATCTTAAAGGCAAACTTATTGAAAAATAAGGACGCAAAGTCATGGGCCTAACGCAGATCGGCAGATTTGCTATGGTTGCCAGACCGCCAGCTGTGGAGAACTATCCGGGGGGCGGATAGTTCTTTTTTATATAAGCAAAGCGTAGGCTTTGCTTATTTCTGAGGGGAGAAACTACTGACGTCGCTGGGACGGCGTCCGCCGCTCTCCCCGCGCGATCGGAAAGTTCAAGGCTGATTGCCAACGCGATTCTGGTCTTATTCAGAGGGAGAAGCTTACTTCGCCGCAGAAGACGGCGAAAGCGTCTCTGCTTATTACTCGGACAAAAACGAAGACAAGCCTGTAGGAGGGAAGATGGAAGTGCCGGCATAT
Organism: Paenibacillus spongiae; assembly: GCF_024734895.1. NCBI lineage: Bacteria > Bacillati > Bacillota > Bacilli > Caryophanales > Paenibacillaceae > Paenibacillus > Paenibacillus spongiae. The sequence continues at coordinate 7,299,480 of NZ_CP091430.1, read as the reverse complement.
GTTTTTGCTTTGCTCCTGGTTATCGTATATCTTATCGCTCATTTGTATTGGTTAAGCAAAAAAAGAATGCTATCGGCGGAGAGTGAAGCGTTCCTGCGAAAGGAACGAAGACTGCTGGAACGAACGGCATTTATGACCCATCATGACATGCTCTCGGGATTGCCGAACCGTCACTATTTCGAGAAGAAGCTGACGCAAGAGCTCCGGCGGCTGGAAGAGCCGGACCAAGCAAGTCGTATGCTGGCGGTCATGTTCATCGATCTGGACCGGTTTAAATACATAAACGATATCTACGGCCACACAACCGGCGACGAAATTATCCGGCTGGTCGGCAGACGGCTGAAGGAAAGCAGCGATAGCCGGATTACGGTAGCCCGGCTCGGCGGAGACGAGTTTGCCGTACTCTTCACGGACATCGATGGGCGCGACGAGCCTTTCGAGTGGTCGCAGGCCATGCTGGATGTGATGGGTACGCCGTTGCAGCTCGCTCCGCTTGAGCTGCGATTGACGGGCAGCATCGGAATTACCGTTGCCCCCGAGGACGGAACGACGACGATGGATCTGATGAGGAATGCGGATATCGCCTTATACAAGGCGAAGGCGCTCGGCCGAAACAAATGCTGCTTCCATACGAAGGAGTTAAATCGCGCGTTCAAGAAGAATCTTGCCATTGAGCAAGCGTTGCGCAAGGCGCTCGAGCAGGAGGAGTTTGTGCTCCATTACCAGCCGCAATATGGCGCCGGCAATAAGCAATTGGTCGGCGCAGAGGCTCTGATCAGATGGCAGCCGCGGGTTGGTCCGCTGGTATCGCCGGCCGATTTCATTCCCCTTGCCGAAGAGACGGGACTTATCGTGCCGATCGGGGAATGGGTTCTGCGAACCGCCTGCAGCCAAGCCGCCGATTGGCTCCAGCGGGGGTTACCGCCGTTCCGAATTTCGGTGAATGTATCCCCCCGTCAATTGGACGAATCGGATTATGCCGAGAATGTGCTGGCGATTCTGGGGGAGACAGGGCTGCCACCCCAGTATTTAATGCTTGAGATTACGGAAGGCGTCGCCATCCGGGAAGAGAAGGAGACGCTTGCCAAGCTGCTCCCACTCAAGCAGCAGGGCGTTCAATTCGCGATAGACGACTTTGGGACCGGCTATTCTTCGTTGAGCTACTTAATGGGGGTCCAGGCCGATGCGCTGAAGATCGCTCAGATGTTCATCAACTACGTTCCCGGTTGTCCGGGTCAGGCGGCGATTGTGAAGGCCATCGTGGCCATGGCGGGAAGCTTGAAGCTTACTGTCATCGCCGAAGGCGTAGAGACGGAGGAGCAGTTCGAATTTTTGCGTTCGCAGGGTTGTCATTGGATTCAAGGTTATTACTTTATGAAGCCGGTTACGGCCATGGAGTTCGAACGGCTTCATCCCATATCGGATCGCGAAGAAGGCGCCGTGTAGCGGCGCTTTTTTTCTTCGTTCCAACGCGGTATTAATTAAAAAAGTCCCCTTCCGCTATAATAACGGTCAGGGGACTTGTCGTATGAGTCCTGTGATAAATTAGATAACGCCTTGAGCAAGCATGATTCTTGCAACCTTCAGGAAGCCAGCGATGTTGGAGCCGACAACCAGATTGCCCTTGCTGCCATACTCTTCAGCGGCTTTCATGCTTTCGCTGTAGATGTTCTTCATGATTTGGAGCAGACGTGCATCCACTTCTTCTGCCGTCCAAGCGAAACGCATGCTGTTCTGCGCCATTTCGAGAGCGGATACGGCTACGCCGCCTGCATTGGCTGCTTTCGCAGGTCCGAACAGGACGTTGTTGTCCAGGAACAGGTCGATCGCTTCCAGCGAGGAAGGCATATTAGCTCCTTCAACGACGGCTTTGACGCCGCCCGCGATCAATTGCTTCGCCGCTTTCGCATCGATTTCGTTCTGAGTGGCCGACGGAATTGCAACTTCGCATGGGATCGACCAGATGTCCGTGAAGTTAGGGTGGAATTCCGCTTCAGGGTGAACCAGCGTGTAGTCGCTAATTCTTTTGCGGTCAACCTCTTTAAGCTGCTTGACCGTATCCAGGTTGATGCCGTTCGGGTCATAAATATAACCGCTTGAATCGCTGCATGCTACGACATGAGCGCCTAATTGCTGCGCTTTCTCGATCGCGTATATGGATACGTTGCCGGATCCCGATACGATGACGCGCTTGCCGTCCATGCTGTCTCCCGTAGACTTCAGCATCTCTTCTGCAAAGTATACGGCGCCGTAGCCCGTTGCTTCCTTACGGATCAAGCTTCCGCCGTAATCCAGCCCTTTACCTGTCAGAACGCCAGCTTCATTCGCATTGCGAATGCGCTTGTATTGTCCGAACATATAACCGATTTCTGCGGCACCAACGCCGATATCGCCGGCAGGAACGTCCGTATCCGGTCCGATGAAACGGTACAATTCGGTCATGAAGCTTTGGCAGAAGCGCATCATTTCCATGTCGGATTTACCTTTAGGATCGAAGTCCGCGCCGCCTTTGCCGCCGCCGATCGGCAGTCCAGTCAGGGAGTTTTTGAAGATTTGCTCGAAGCCGAGAAACTTGATAATGCTTGCGTTAACAGAAGGGTGGAAGCGCAGTCCGCCTTTATAGGGGCCGTTGGCACTGTTGAACTGCACGCGGAATCCGCGGTTAACGCGGACCTTGCCTTGATCGTCTACCCAAGGCACTCGGAAGGAGACCATTCTTTCAGGCTCCACGAGGCGCTCTAGAATACCGGCTTTAATAAATTCCGGATGCCGATCGAACACAGGCGCAAGAGAAAACAAAATTTCGTAAACGGCTTGATGAAATTCTTCTTCATTCGGATTGCGTTTAATGACGGACTCATAAACTGCTTTGACGTAATCGGTACCTTTTCCAGTCGTAATTAGCATCCAAGGGCTCCTATCTGTTGTCTTTTGTATAAATCCCCATAAGATTTGTACTTTTTATCAATTATATAGGGAATATCGCGAAAAACAAAACAAAAATTATTTAATTACCCCTCAAAAAAAAAGTGATAAGGCCAAAAGTGCCAATAAAACCGCTGGTTTCACGGTTTATATCATCCACAATTCGGCAGATAAAATCCGGCCGATATCGGACAAGAGTGATGATTTCGTTCGGATCTGGCATATTCAAGAGGGAGTGAACCATGCTTTTCGTCCGATGCGGCGCGGCAAATGATATGAGGTGCGGACAGCCTCCGAATAACGCTAAAATAGCGGCACTCAAGGCTTGTCCGCATGGAATGGACGGTGTATCCGTTCATCGTATTTCTATAGGGCTAACGATCCCAAATTTGACTCTAATCAACCAAAGAGAGGGAGGCTTACAGAAGCTCTGCTCTTAGCTGCTCCGGCGACTTCGGTGATAAATAGCCTGGCGCGATATCGAAGACGGTCTTGGCGCCGGATACGCCTTCCTTGGATAGGCGGTAAGCGGCCCTCGCATATGCAACAAGCACGCTGGCGGTAAATTCGGGATTGCTGGCGAGCTTTAGAGAGTATTCTATAATTTGACGGTTGTTCTTTCCGGTTACGCCGCTGCGGATCACGAACCCGCCATGAGGCATCTCTGCGTGATTCGCTTCCAGCTCTTCTTGCGTGATGAAGTGAACCGTTGTATCGTAATCGGCAAAATAGTTTGGCATCGAAACGATATCGTTCGTGATGCGTTCCCGGTCGGCATTCTCTTCCGCGACGACAAAGCATTCCCGCAGATGCTTCTCGCGAGTGGAAAGCGCAGGCGTTTCTCCGTTGCGGATCGCGTCGATAACCGATTGAACCGGTACCGTGTACTGTACGCCGGCCTTCACGCCCGGCACGCGGCGGATCGCATCGGAATGCCCTTGGCTGACGCCTTTGCCCCAGAACGTGTAGTCGGTGCCTTCGCTAAGAATGGATTCCGCCATCAGCCGGTTTAAGGAGAACATGCCTGGATCCCAGCCGGTGGAGATGACAGCGACTTTGCCGGATTTGACGGCCGATTGGTTGACTTGCTCGAAGTATTCGGGGATTTTCGCGTGGGTGTCGAAGCTGTCCACGGTGTTGAACATGGTGGCGAAGTGAGGTCCTTGCTCAGGCAGATCCGTTGCAGAGCCGCCGCATAGGATCATAATGTCGATTTCGTTCGAGTACTGCTCGACCTCGCGCACATGAAGAAATTTCAATCCGTCCGGGTTGTTCAGGGTAGAAGGTTCCCGGCGTGTGAAAATACCGACAAGCTCCATGTCCGGATTTTGCCCGATTGCAGAGACAACGCCTTTGCCCAAATTGCCATAACCGACGATTCCTATTCTAATGCTGTTACTCATTCTTGTTAACCTCCACAAAAGATTGAATGCATCTTCCGGTAGTCCCTTAAAGCGGTGGTTGATCATCCCCACACACAAAGCTTACCCATCTCGTCATTATAGCAATTTTTTCAGAAGTATGCCGCTGCTTTCCGTTCAATTTTATTTGCAGTTTTTGCCCTATTATTTGCACAAATCGTGTAGTCGGCAGTCCGGAATTCATCTTATTTGTGTCAATTGCTGCAGAATGAGAGTGATCGATATCAAAAATAGCCCGAGTGCGGCTAGTGCCGCTTCGGGCCATTTCAATTGCTGCAAAATGCGGGTTACGTCGGGGAGTTTCCGGTAATTTGATGCATCGACCATACGACATTGCTAATATTGAGACCCAGCGTCATCCCGCTCGATTCGTAAAACAACTCGATCGTATCTCCGGCCGTCAGACTGGCATCTCCCTCCAACGTTACGGTACCGCTGCCAAGCGCCGCTCTTAAAGTAAGCACAAGCGCAATATTGACATCAAGGATCGGGAGATATCCTTTCAGCAATTCGGTTTGACTCGGTGCCGTGCGTTTAATCGAGAAATAGGGGTTCACACCAGCTCCCAAGGAAACATTTTGCGGAGCAGTCAATTGATAATTTATCGTTGCTTTTATCGTATATTTGCCTGTTGCGGGGACAACAAAGCTTCCTGTGGGATTAAAGTTTGCTCCACCGTAGTATGGGGCAGCTGTGCTCCAGCCAGTCAATCGGGCAGACTGAGCGGTATTCAATTGCGGGAGAAATGCGGAGAACCCTGTTTCGGCAAAATTCGTTCCACCCGAGCCTGCCGGGCCTTGCGGACCTGCCGGACCTACCGCACCTGCCGGGCCTTGCGGACCCTCTGGACCTGTTGGACCCACCGGGCCTTGCGGACCTGCCGGGCCAGCCGGACCTACCGCACCTGCCGGGCCTTGCGGACCCTCTTGACCTGCTGGACCCACCGAGCCTTGCGGACCTGCCGGGCCAGCCGGACCTGCTGAGCCTTGATCGCCCTTGTTGCCCGTGGCTCCCGATGGACCGGTCGAGCCTGCCGGACCTTGGTCGCCCTTATCACCCTTGTCGCCTTTTTCGCCTTTATCACCTATTTCGCCCTTATCGCCTTTAGGTCCAGTGATGCCTTTCGTCTCTGCCGCATTCGTCGTGAGCATGACCATTTTCTTGCTTTGGTTCCATTCTACTGTCGCCCCGTACAGATCTGCCAAAAACCGCACCGGAACCATCAGGTTGTTATTAATCATTTGAGCAGGCTGCTCCAGCGTGACTTCAGCCGTGTCGGAACCGGTCGTTACTGTCGCCGTGGGACTGCCAAGTATAAATGCAACGATGATATCATTCTTCGTGAGCTTTAACGTCTTGGTCTCATTGTCCCATTGCGGTACAGCGCCGAACGTATCCGCAATCTGTTTGGCGGGAACAAGCACCGTTCCCTTCAGCACAGTTGGCTGGACGCTTTGCTGTACCAAATTGCCATCGACATTCAACATAATTCCTGATGCCTGCGCTGCGGGGACCGAGATCATAGTAAAGGCCAATAATGCAATCCCGGCAGGCTTAAACCATTTTCTTCTGAACAAAATAACCACTCCTCAATATTTATTTTTCATGCTGCAGATCATCTTTCAACGATCTATTAGACATGCGAAGCATGACTATCGAACAATGACATCGTTCTTACTGCGCAGCTCTTTCGTTCATTATAATGAATCGCACTGAACAAACTCTGAACCAAAGCCCGTCTCTTTAAGCTTGTTGTTATATATATCGGTCATCTGAGATTCAGTATTAATCCAAAATGCTAAAATTGCTCCGTTATGGAAATAATCGATATCGAAAAGGGATTGACAAAAGATGGGATGGGGAACTACAATAGGTTCATAAATTAAAATTAGTTAGTACATTATTAAAAGTAAGTTAAACACGAGGAGGAAAATATCATGGCATTATCGCAATGGACGGTTGATCCTACGCACAGCAGCATTGATTTTTCCGTCAAACATATGATGATCGCGAAGGTGAAAGGGACGTTCCATACGTTCGAGGCCCAGATCGAAGCCGACCCGGCGGATCTGACTACGGCATCCATCAAATTCAGCGTCGATCTCAGCAGCATCGATACGCGTAATGCGGACCGGGATGCGCATCTGCGCTCCGCCGACTTCTTCGATGTAGAAGTCAACCGGCATATGACTTTCGAAGCCAGCCAAATTACGAAGACGGGCGATGGCGAGTACAATGTAACCGGCGATTTCACGCTGCATGGGATTACCCGCCAAGAAACGTTCGCCGTCTCGTTCGAGGGCGCCGGCAAGGATCCATGGGGCAATGCGAAAGCGGGCTTCAGCGCACTGGGGAGCATCAAGCGGGGCGACTACGGCTTGACGTATAACGCTGTGCTGGAGACTGGCGGCGTGCTCATCGGCGATGAAGTGAAGATTTCGATTGAAATCGAAGCGCTGCAGCAAGTGTAAGATTTTACAGCAAGCGGCGGGGAACGGCAGTGCGGGGAGAGTCCGCTTGCCGTTCTTTTCTGTATAAGCGGGCAATGAAGCTCATCGAGATGCCATCATGAACGAGGGGGGCTTGTCCGCTATTATCGCAGTGTTACCGATCGAGTTGCCAACACTGGAATAGTTGTGGTAAATTGTAAGGAAGTGAACGTGAAGGAGGTGAGGTAGGATGAATCGCGAATCGGTGAACAACCGGATCAGCCAACTGCCAATGGCGATGGCTGGCATTGTGCATGCTTTTTCCCAAGACGGGAGAAGTCTGTCCAATTATGCCCATACGGTTTCACCATTCGCGAAAAGACGCCTACCTTAACCTCAGACGGATTGTATCCGAGAGGGTCGCGGGGCTTTTCCCGCGGCTCTTTTTTGTCGTTTCTGGCTAGGGTCTTCATAAACAGGAGGATCCATTATGTTGATCGTAAATAGTCAAAATATAAAGCAATACCATGGTGCCCAGCTCGTTCTGGAGGATGTGACATTCGATATTCATGAACGGGAAAGGGTCGGGCTCGTTGGCCGCAACGGAAGCGGCAAGACGACGCTGCTGCGTCTGCTCGCCAAGGAACTGAAGCCGGATGAGGGGCAGCTGTCAATCCGCAAGGATACGCAGATCGGCTACTTGGCGCAAGTGCCGGAGGAATGGAGCGAGTCTACCGTCCATGACGTGCTGGCTTCAGGCTATCGGGAACTGCTCGATTGCAGGGCCAATATGAGCATCCTGGAGCTAGGCATGTCCGATCCGGAAGCTGCGGAGGATCCGGACCGGCTGAGCCGGATGCTGGAGGAGTATGCCAAGCTGCAGGAACGCTTCGAGCGTGAAGGCGGCTACGAGATGGAGGCGCGAATCGACCAGATCGCAGGGGGCCTCCAGATTGCCAAAGAGTTCTACGTCCGGCGGTTCGACACCCTCTCCGGAGGGGAGCAGACCAAGATCGGTCTTGCCGCAATGCTGATTCGCGGGCCTGAATTGCTGCTGCTGGATGAGCCGACCAACCATCTGGATATGGCCGGCGTCGAGTGGCTGGAGACGTTCATCGGCCAGTATGACGGCACATGCCTCATTGTCTCCCATGACCGTACCTTCCTGGACCGGGTCGTGACGAAGATTATCGATCTGGAGGATGGCGAGGCGCATACGTACCTGACCAATTACACCGGCTACGTGAAGGAGAAGGAAGAGAAGCTGCTCCAGCAATTCGCCGACTACCAAGAACAGCAGAAGCAGATGAAGAAGATGAAGGAAACGATTCGCAAGCTGGAGGAATGGGGGCGAGTCGGAGATAATGAGAAGTTCTTCCGCCGCGCGGCTTCGATGAGGAAGGCGCTGGATCGGATGGAGAAGGTCAAGCGTCCGGTATTGGAGAGGAAGGGGGCGGAGTTCGGGCTCTCGCAAGCGGACCGTTCCGGCCGAAAGGTGATCCGGTTCGAAGGGGTGACCAAGAGCTATGGAGCCAATCCAGTGCTGAGCGGCATGAACGGCGAATTGGAATACGGCGACAAAATCATGCTCGTCGGACGCAACGGTTCCGGCAAATCGACATTCATCAAGCTTCTTCTCGGCGAGGGAGATGCCGACGAGGGGACGATTGAGTGGGGCTCCCGGGTAGAAATCGGCTACCTGGCTCAGGCAGATCCGCCGGGAGACGGCCGGTTATCCGTTCTGGCCTATTTCCGCGAAGAGGCCGGTCTGGAGGAAGGGGAAGCCCGCTCGCGGCTTGCAAAGTATTTGTTCTATGGAGCAGATGTATTCAAAGCGGTAGGCCAGCTCTCCGGGGGCGAGTGGACGCGGCTGCGGCTTGCGCTGCTTATGATTCGCAAACCGAATCTGCTTATTCTCGATGAGCCGACCAACCACATGGATATCGCTTCTAGGGAAGCGCTGGAAGAGGCGCTGGAGGAATTTAGCGGGACTCTGCTGGCTGTTACGCACGACAGGTACTTCATCAACCGGTTGGCCGACAAAGTATGGGAGCTTGACCGGGGGCAAGTGACCGTATATCTGGGCGGATTTGATGCCTACCAGGAGAAACGGCTGCAGCTGCAAGCAGGCAGAGGGTCCAGCCGGAGCATGGGCAGAGAGCAGGCACCCGTCGCCGCGGCCAAACGGTCTGCTTCTGAGCCGGATGAGTCCAGGGTGGTTAATGATGCGCGTCCAGGAAAGGCGAAAGCTGCTGCGGGGCAGCTGGAGCCGGCCATAGCCCGCGAGGAGAGCCGGCTGGCCGAGCTGGATGCCCGGTTGGATAAGCTGTCCGGAGAACCTCCGGAGCCTCGTTATGAAGAGGAGCTGGCAGCGGTATGGGCAGAGCGGGAGGCCGTACAGGAGAAGCTCGACCGGCTGTATGAAGAGTGGATGCTGGCGCAAGAGCATTCATGAGCCGGGACCGCGCCGCTATCGGGATATGACAAAGAGGGCTGGCCTAAAGTCAACAAGACTTTAGGGCCAGCCCTCTCTTCAAATCGCTCTCTGCCAGGCCAACTACCCGAATACGACGCGGTCGTCGGCCATCTTATGGCCGCTGATCTGCTCGAATTCGCCAAGCAGCTGCTCGACGGTCAGCGTCTTCTTCCGCTCTTCGTTCACATCGAGGATGATCCGTCCCTTGTCCATCATGATGAGCCGGTTGCCAAGCCGGATCGCCTGCTCCATGTTATGGGTAACCATCAGCGTCGTCAGATTCATCTCCCGGACGATGCTGTCGGTCAGACGCGTGATCAGCTCCGCCCTGGACGGGTCCAGCGCGGCCGTATGCTCGTCAAGCAGCAGGATTTGCGGTCTCGTGAACGTCGCCATCAACAGGCTTAGCGCTTGGCGTTCGCCGCCGGACAGCTGGCCGACCTTCGCCCTGAACCGATTTTCCAAGCCCAGATTAAGCCGTTGAAGCTGTTCAAGGAACAGCTTGCGCCTTCTTGCTGTCGTACCGAACCCCAGACCGCGCGACTTATCGCGAGAATAGGCCATGGCGAGATTCTCTTCAATCGTCATATTCGGTGCAGTGCCTGCCATTGGGTCCTGGAAGACGCGTCCGACCCAGCGGCTGCGCTGATGCTCTTGAAGATGCGTGATCGCCGAGTCGTTGATCTTGACGTGGCCGGTGTCCGGAGTCATAACGCCGGATATGATGTTCATGAGCGTCGATTTGCCGGCGCCGTTGCTGCCGATGACGGTAATGAAGTCGCCGGGATTCAGCTTCAGGTTAATGCCGAACAAGGCGATCTTCTCATCCGGGCTTCCGGGATAGAACAGCTTCGACACGTTGGATAGTTCGAGCATTAACGCGCACCTCCTGTTGACGTCTTCGATGCTTCGGCGGCAAGCTGAGCCGACCGCTTCCTGGCCATGCTCTTCTGCTTCATCGACCTCCGCGCAGAAGGAAGCACGAGCGCCACGATAACAAGCAAGGCGGTGATGAGCTTCAAATCCGAAGCCTCGAGCCATTCCACGCGCAGGGCGAGCGCGACGACGATCCGGTAGATGATGGAGCCCAGCACAGCGGCAAGCGTCGCCATGAAGATGGTGCGCGCCCCCAGGATCGCTTCGCCGATAATGACGGATGCCAGACCGATGACGATGATCCCGACACCCATCGAGATATCGGCATAACTGGATTGCTGGGCGATCAGACCGCCCGACAAGGCGACCAGACCGTTGGACAAGCTGATGCCGAGCATCTTCGTATTATCCGTATTGGCCCCGAAGCTGCGGATCATGCGGGGATTGTCGCCGGTCGCCCGGAGCGCAAGTCCCAGGTCGGTGCGGAAGAACATGTCGAGCAGAAATTTGATGAAGAGAATGCAGATGGCCACGACGATAAGCTTCAACCATATCGGAGATATGGAAGAGAACAGGGGCTCTAAGCCAAGCAAGGACGTATTCGGCTTGCCCATGATGCGAAGATTGATCGAATGGAGCGCGATCATCATCAGGATCCCGGACAGCAGTCCGTTGATTTTGCCCTTGGTGTGCAGAAGCCCTGTGCAGAGGCCCGCTGCTGAACCCGCAAGAAAGGCCGTAATCAAGGCAATCCAAAGTGAATATCCGTTCGACAGCAGGACGGCGGCAACCGCGCCTCCCGTTGCGAAGCTCCCGTCCACGGTCAAGTCGGGGAAATCGAGAATACGGAATGTAATGTAGACGCCAAGCGCCATCAAGCTGTACAGCAGACCGAGCTCGACTGCACCATACATCGAGTCAAGCATGATTGTCCTCCTTTACTCCTTATGAATGATGAATTGAAAGTAAGCATGAAGAGGGAGTGAACGAAAGAACGTTCACTCCCGCATGTATCGATTATTGAATCAGGTTTTGTTCAGGGTCCTTCACTTGGCCCTTCATCTCGTCCGTAACTTCGATGCCATAATCGGCTGCGGCTTTAAGATTAAGAATAAGATCGAGTTTGTCCGGTACGGTCACTTTCATCTCAGCCGGTTTCTTGCCGTTCTTCAGAATGTCGACGGCCATCTGGCCTACTTGGTAGCCATGGTCGTAGTACTTGAAGCCAACCGTTGCGAAGGCACCCTTCTCGACGGTGTCGCGGTCGCTGGAGAAGAACGGAATTTTCTTATCCTTGGCCACTTTCAGAATGGCGTCAACGCCGCTTACTACTTTGTTGTCGAGCGTAATGTAGAACGCGTCAACGCGGCCTACCAGCGATTCGGCAGCCTGCTTCACTTCCGAAGTATTCGTGATGGCAGCCTTCACGAGCTTGATATCATGCTTGGCCAATGCCTCTTCGGCTTTCTTGGCCATAATGACGGCATTCGGTTCGCCTTCATTGATCACGATGCCGACGTTCTTCACATTCGGGAAGCTGCCCGCGATGAAGTCCATCAGCTTCACGATCGCTTCCGGGTTCGTATCGGATGCGCCCGAGATGTTGCCGCCGGGGGCGTCCACATTGGTGACCAGCTTCGCATCGACAGGATCCGTTACAGCCGCGAACAACAGCGGCGTATCCTTCACATTGGAAGCGAGTGCGACCGCGGACGGGGTTGCGATCCCGAGAACAAGGTCGTTCTTCTCGCCGGCGATTTTCTGTGCGATGGACAGGTTGTTCGTCGAATCATCCTGTGCATTGTTGTAATCCACCTTCAGGTTGTCGCCTTCTGTCAAGCCGGCATCCTTGAGTGCGGCCAAGAAGCCTTCGCGCGTCGCGTCCAGGGATGGATGCTCGACAATTTGCGAAATCGCGATTTTGTACGTCTTTTTCTCGGCATTGCCGGCTCCGCCCCCCGCGTTGCCTGAATCGGTGTTTCCTTTCTCGTTCGCTTTGCTTCCGCAGCCCGCTACAATCAAGACCGCTGAAAGGACAAGCATCAGCCATGTCAACTTTTTCAAGAAAATCTGCCCCTCTCGATTATAAACGCAACCCCTCGAACGGTTTAACGCTTTTGTCCATGAAAGCTTAAAAGCATTGACGTTACGCCGTTTTTCGTGTATGCGTTAACATATAATATATCATATTAAGGTGCATTACCCGATTCGTCAAATGAATAAAAAAACCAACTATTTACATGCGAAAGGTCAGTTCGCATCATCCTTTATTCATTATACAGGCATTAACTCCCCGCGTCATGATACATACATTAATTACCTTTCAAGGCGGTAGGATAGATCCTTATAGGAAAGGGGATCGTTAACGTGAATACCCCTTCACGCAATCTGCGGAAGGGGTTCTGCTCAATCTTCAACTATTATTGAAATCGATTTGTCCGGCAATTTCGGGTCCGCTCGCTCCGGCGTGATACACGATCAGCTCCTGCTTCTCGTTCTCAACGACAAGATAAGGGCAGCAATCATACAGGACGAGGCCTCGCAGCTTGCCCTTGACCCGGATTGCTTCATGATAGCCTTTCTTCAGATTATCGAAGTCATTCGCCACATAAGCGACAGCCTCGCCATTCTGCTGCATGGCCATATGATGACGGGTCTTGCTCCATATCTTGGTCTGCGCCGCGGTGAAAACGCGACCGCTATAGTAAGCTTCCTTCTCGTCCTTTTCCTTGCCCTTGGCGAATTTGGGCCACAGGTCGCTGAACACGAGGTAGCCGTTCTTCTCATTATGCACAAGCACGAAAGGGATTTGCTCCGCCCCGTAAGGCAGAACGAAGAGATCCTTAAGGGTTCCGGCCCGGTCCGCGCCCTGGGTTTCGAACAGCTGGCCATTCTCATTATAAACATGAACGACGTTGCCCACTTGAAGGGCAGCGAAGGAGCCTTCCGTTAAGAGTGAAAAGGAGAGGGATTTGGTCTCGGGCGGGTTCGAAACGGGCGTTTCTTCGGCGCCGGCTGCATAGACTGTCATTGGAATCGCGATAATGGCTGCAAGAGCAGCGAATATAATGAGACGAATAGTCGATTTTATCATCAATGGTTCAATCCCCTTCTAATTGGTAGATCGGCGCGCCTTCCGAACTCATTATATCTCAGCCCTCTTCTGTTGCGTTAGTTGCCAAAGTCATGTAATAAATGGAATTTTATAGGTATTTTATAATCCATCCTGAGACATACGGAATGTAAAATGCATTCGTTTGTTGTCAGGCTCCCGCATTCCTTGCCGTATAGAATCAGGTGTTGTGGATAATGTGAATAAGTTGTTGATAAAAATGGGGATAAGAATGGCCCGCCTCAAGCTCCCGCTTTCTCCAGCGCCTGCTGTGCCGCGCACCGAAGCTTTCGGGTACGGGATTGTCTAACGGAAGCGATGGCAGTCGCTGCTGCGACGGCAACGCCAGCGGCGCCGATCCAGCTGATGGACGATAACGAGGCGCGTTCCACGACAACGCCTCCGATGCCCGCTCCGGCGGCCATGGCAAGCTGCAGAACGGAGCTGTTCAGGCTTAGCATAATACCGGAAGCTTCAGGAGCAAGCGTCATCAAGTTATATTGCTGCGTAGGGCCCGTCGACCACGCGGAGAACGACCACAGCATCAGCAGGACAAACACGATGGATGGCGACCCGGCTGCCAATGACAAGAGGATCAGCGCCGCGGCATGCACCGCGATTCCGCCAACGAGCGTAACGGGAACGCCCCATCTGTCCGTACTGTAGCCGCCGAACTTGGAACCGATCAGGCTGGCGATTCCGAAGGCGAACAACCCTGCGCTCACAGCCTGCTCGTTCATTCCTGTAACGGTAAGCAGAAATGGCGAGATATAGGTATAGGCAATGGCGTACCCGCTGATCCAGAAGAAGGTCACCGACAAGGCGATCGCGATTCGGGGTTGTTTCACCAGAGCCAGCTGGCTTCGGAGCGGTACGGGCTCCTCGCCTTCCGTCTGCGGCAGGGAGAAGTAGATGATGAGTATGGCGGCTACGCCCAGCAAGCCAATGCCCCCGAAGATCGACCTCCAGTCATAAACCGAAGAAATAACCCGGCCCAGAGGAACGCCCACGATTAAAGCCGTACTGAAGCCCATAACGAGCGTTGCGATGGCGCTTCCTTGCTTGCCGGCCGGCGCCAGCTTGGAGGCAACCGTCAGTCCCGTGACTACGAATACCCCGGTACTCAGCGCAAGGACGATTCGGGAAAGCATCAGAAATTCGAACCCCGGCATTGCGGCGGCGATGATGTTTCCGGCAATGAATACAGCCAGCGAATAGAGCATCAGCTTGCGTCTTTCCATACGGGCCGTGACGGCCATGAGGAATGGCGTGCCGAAAGCGTAGGCAAGGGAGAATACGGTAATAAGCTGGCCTGCCGACGACACGGATACGCCGGTATCCTCCGCTACCTTATCGAGAATCCCCGCGATAATAAATTCCGACGTGCCGACCAGAAAACTGACGATGGCCAGCATATAGATTTTCCAAGCGTTTGACATGGTTCTCTTTCTCCTCTCGACTCTTAACCAAAATTCTATATTTCTAGAAACATGGAAATAGTAAGCAAAAAAATTATGCCAGCAAATACGGCGCGTACTTCTGCGCCATCTCGCGGTTTACGCTGTAGTAGATATATGTGCCGTCCTTGCGGAGATGCAGCAGTCCGCTATCGGTCAACTGCTTGAGATGATGAGACAGTGTCGAGCCGGCGACAGATTCCAGCTTGCCTGCGATATCGGAGCAGCACAGATTGCGCTCTTCGGTCAGCAGCAGAGCGATTTTGAGGCGGGTCGGCTCGCCTAATGCTTTGTATACCTTGACGGCTTGCTTTATGTCTGCGTGTTCTTCCGCCATCATGCATTCGCTCCCGTCTGTATCTATATTTCTAAACTTATCGAAATAAAAATAACACAGTCTGCAAGGGATGTAAACCATGTATGAAAAAAGACGGCCCCGGAATCACGGAATCGAGGCCGTCTTGTTATTCGTTCAGCTAGTTCCCCGAGCCGGCCGCAGCCGCTGCCGCAG
Source organism: Paenibacillus spongiae (assembly GCF_024734895.1). Classification (NCBI taxonomy): domain Bacteria; kingdom Bacillati; phylum Bacillota; class Bacilli; order Caryophanales; family Paenibacillaceae; genus Paenibacillus; species Paenibacillus spongiae. The sequence goes on along the minus strand of NZ_CP091430.1, from coordinate 7,284,273 downwards.
GCTCCAACGGTTCCACAAGCGAACGCTTCTCCCACACCCGGCTGCGCCAACGATGGCTCATAATAATTCCGCGCAGCCATTCATCGGCGGCGATGGCGATCCATACGCCGGGAAGTCCCATGTCAAGCTTGAATACGAGCAGGTAACCAAGAGGCAAGCTCATGCATACCATTGAGATGAATCCCATGTAGACGGGGAATTTGGCGTCACCCGCCGCCCGCAGGGCATTAATGAACACAAGGTTAATCGAGCGGCCCGTTTCAAGCAGGATGCTGAACAGAATGACCTGCGTAGTCATGCGTATGACTTCCGCGCTGTCTGTGAACAGGTTGACCAACGGCTCGCGGAAAGCAATGATAACCAGATCTACCGCAATCGTAATGCTCAAGCTCCAGACGACGCTTTTCATCACCCGGCGATAAGCTTGATCCTTCAGCTTGGCTCCTACATAGCGTCCGACGATAATGGCCGTGCCCATTCCGATCGCGGCGCTGAATAAATAAATGTACTGGGATATCGTCATCGCATAGGAGCGCGATGCGAGCGCTTCGGCCCCCAAGAAGGTGACGTAGTAAAGAAATACCGTCTGGCAGGCATGATAGGTTACCTGCTCGAGCGCGGACGGAATGCCGACCGACAAGATTTTGCGCATATACGTTTTGGAGAAAGTGACATAGTCGCGCAGCGCGATACGAACCTCCATGACACGGTAGAGCACCCAGGCAAAGACGACAAACGCCAGCGCCCGGCTGATTACGGTGGATACCGCGGCACCTGCCACGCCCATTTCCGGAAATCCGAGATATCCGAAGATAAGCACAAAGTTAAGTCCGACGTGAACGACATTCATTCCGAAGGCGACGTACATCGATTCTTTCGTAAATCCGTAGGTGCGGATCAGGCTTGCGAGGACGTTGATCAGCGCCTGTATGAAGATGAATCCGCCGACAATATCCATATACGTCTTCGCATACGCCAGCACTTGGCCTTCCAGGTTCATCGAGCTCAGAATGGCATCGCTGAATCCGAACAGCGCCGCGCTGACCGCAAGCCCCAGCACGAGATTCATCGTTATTGCCAGCGCTGCGATTTTCGAAGCTTCAGCCATCCGGCGGGAGCCGATATATTGGGCAACAACGACGGACGCGCCGTTGCTGATGACCTCCATGATCAGGATACAAATAAAGATATACTGGTTTACGACGCCGACTGCGGACACCGCATCGTCGGAGACCCCGCTGAGCATAAGCGTATCCGCCGTTCCCATCATCATAAACAGTAACAATTCGAGGAATATCGGCCACGTAAGCTTGTAGAGGTTCAAGCTGACGCCGCCTGCCTTGTTGTCCATAGCTGCATGTTCCATTCTAACCCACCAACACTCCTGTTCTTCTGGCTGCAAAAAGCAATGAGGTAATAGTATCATAGAACGATGAAAGTTTTCATGGATTTTCACAAAATTAATATAATTCCAGCGGATGAACCGTCCGCCGCTAATTCTTATAAAAAAGTAAAGGACATCTGAACGAAACGAACGCAGGATGATATAATAGGTAATCAGCTTGTGGAAAAGAATGGATTACGAAACGGAGGATCAACCATGGGGCTTCCGAGGGGCATGATACTGCCCGATGGCACGTTAGATGAGCGGCTGATCGCCAGACGGGAGCCGCTATATACGGGAATGAACGGCAGCCGCGTCGAGCGGCTTCGACTCACCGTCGGCGGCAGCTTTATTTTTAAACCGCTAACCAATGATGGACAGTGGGGTTCCGAGCTGTGGGTTTATGAGCACATCCTGCCTTATTTTCCACCCTTATACCCCCGCTTGCTCGCCTCATCTATCGATAGCCGGCAGGGAAGGCATTGGCTGCTCTTCGAAGATCTCGGTTCATTGGATCATACGTTTCGGGAGGAGACAGCTGCGCAGCTCATCCAGCATATGGCCTGGTGGCACGGATTTCCGACGGGCGCTTTGCGCAATGGCCCGCTGAAGGGTCCGAAGCCTCCGATCGGGGTGCTCGCGGCAGAGATTTCTGCCAATGAAGAGGAGATCCTGCGGATCTGTGAAGAGATTGGCGCGGGGCTTCCCCGCGTTCAAGAGATGCTGGAGATGCTGGGGCGGGAAGAGTCACCGTTCGAACAAGCGAAGGTGCTGTCCCATGGCGATCTTCACGCCGGCAATTATGCCGTGGCTGGCGGGCGGCTGCTGGTGCTTGATTGGGAGCATATGCACCTGAATTCGCCCTTCTGGGATTTGTACCATGCGCTGGACATGTCGCATCCGACATTTCCGGGTATGATGAATGAACCTGTGAGAGAGCGCCTTCTGGATAGTTATCTTGCCGCGGCGGGAGAGTGCGGCATGCGCCACGATGCGGAACCGTTCAAACGGGCATATGCGCTATATGCGGCCGTATTCTCGCTGTGGATGCTGCGTCTGATCGATGGCGACATTCGCCGCGGATCGGGATTGTGGCCAATGTCCGCACTGCTCCGGCAGCGGCAGGAGACGGCGGCCAGCCTGCTGCAATGCCTAGAGCGAATGACAGGTTAGGCAAGCTCTGTAGCAGCAGGAGCAAGAGAATGACGATGACAGGAACGGCGCAATCGGCGTTAAATAATTGCCATGCATAAGCCGCTTCCGGGGGTGCGTCCGCCGACTTCGCATGCTACAATGGAAGGAACAAATGTTCTCTCATGAGGGCGGCGGGAGAGGCGCGAAGATGGTGAATACGGCGAATACGGTTCAAATTTCGGTAAGGGCGCTTGTCGAATACGTGTACCGGAGCGGTAGCATCGAATCCGGGTTCTGCACGGCGGCATCGCTGACGGACGGCACGAAGGCCCATCAGAAGATCCAGAAGGAGTACGGCGAGAAGGATCGCAAGGAAGTATATGTGAAGACGGAGATGCCCCGGGGCGATCTCCTCTTCGTCGTGGATGGGCGATGCGATGGCCTGCTCGAGACGGACGAGGGGCTCACCGTGGACGAGATCAAATCCACGTCGGGCAGTCTGGAGGCCATCGGCGAAGACGGATATCCGGTTCATTGGGCGCAGGCGATCTGCTATGCCTACATGGTAGCGGAGGAGCAGGGACTCCCCAGCATGCGCATACAGCTGACCTACGTGCAGGTGAACACCGAGGAGCAGCGCCGTTTCGTCCGCGGGATGACCTTCGGGGAGCTGGCGCAGTTTATGGAAGAGATGATCCGCGGTTACGCTCCCTACGCCGAGCTGAGGCAACGGCATGTGATCGCTCGCGATTCGAGCATGAGGGCATTGGCGTTTCCGTTCGACGCCTATCGGGAAGGACAGCGGAAGCTGGCCGGGTCCGTCTATAAGTCCATCGCGGACAAGCGCAAGCTGTTCGCCAAGGCTCCGACCGGAACGGGCAAGACGATCTCGACGCTGTTCCCGGCGGTCAAAGCGATGGGCGAAGGACTGCTGCAGCGGCTGTTCTATTTGACGGCCAAGACGATTACGCGAACAGCCGCTGAGGAAGCGCTGACCCTGATGCAGGCGGGCGGACTGCATATGCATACCGTGACGATCACGGCGAAGGAGAAGGTATGCTTCCAGGAGGAGATGCGCTGCTCCAAGGAATTCTGCGAATATGCCGACGGCTACTATGACCGGGTGAATGCGGCAATGCTGGACATGCTGTCCCAGGAGACGGCGATGACCCGGCAGGTGGTGGAGCGTTATGCCCGCAAGCACAAGGTGTGCCCGTTCGAGTTCTCGCTCGATGCCGCTTACGCCGCCGACGGCATCATCTGCGATTATAACTATATCTTCGATCCGCGAGTGAGCCTGAAGCGGCTGATCGAGGACCAGAAGCGGCAGACGGCCTTGCTCGTCGACGAAGCGCATAATCTGGTGGACCGGGGCAGGGAGATGTACTCCGCCGAGCTGAACAAGGCGGATTTCCTGGAGCTGCAGCGGACGTTCAAGACGATCCGCGCGGACGTGTACGAAGCATCCAAGGATGTGAATCAGCATCTGCTCCGCGTCCGCAAAGCCATCGGGGAACGAAAGACCCTCGTTGAATTGGAAGCGCCGGGCGAGCTGATCGAGCTGGTCGAATTCTTCGTCTATACGGCGGAGAAGGTGCTCGCCGCGGGTTCTCTGGGCGCAGAGCAAGGGCATGCGGCGGCGCTGCTGCTGGAGGGCTATTTTGCCGCTTCAGACTTTCTGCGTGCGGCCAAGCTGTACGACGAGCGGTATGTCACCTACACGGAATGCTTCAAGAGCGAGGTGCGCATCCGGATGTTCTGCCTGGATCCGTCTTACCTGCTCAGTCAGATGGGCAAAGGCTTCCGCAGCCATATTTTCTTCTCCGCCACACTATCTCCCTTGAGCTTCTATACGGAGATGCTCGGCGGCAGCAAGGAGGACTATGCGGTTGCGATCCCTTCGCCGTTCTCGCATGAGCAGCTGGAAGTGAAGATTCAGCCGCTGTCCACACGCTATCAGGACCGCGAACGGACGAAGGAGCCGCTTGCCCGAATGATCAGACAGATCACGGAGAAGCAGCCAGGCAACTACCTGGTGTTCTTCCCTTCCTACGCCTACATGGAGGATGTGTACGAACGGTTCATGACGATGGACGGCGGCCAAACATACGCGGATACGCTCGTTCAGCAGACCGGCATGACGGAGGAGGAGCGCGAAAGGTTTCTGGCGGCGTTCGATGCCGCGAATGCAAGAACGCTGGTCGGCTTCGCCGTCATGGGCGGTATTTTCTCGGAGGGGATCGATCTGGTGGGGGACCGGTTGAACGGCGTCATTGTCGTCGGCGTGGGGCTTCCGCAGCTCGGCTTGGAGCGGAATGTCATCAAGGATTACTTCGAGCGTACAGGCAGGAACGGCTATGATTATGCGTACGTCTTTCCCGGCATGAACAAGGTGCTGCAGGCGGGAGGGCGCTTGATCCGCTCGGAGCGGGACAGCGGCACACTCGTGCTCGTGGACGACCGGTACCTGCAGCCGCAGTACCAACGGCTGCTGCCCGAAGAGTGGCGGTCGTACTCCGTCGTCAATATCGAGAGCCTTTATTGATTGATGTCCCCCAGATGAATACGGCCCATGCCGTCTTTGGCGGCGGAGTCGATCCTTTCTATAGACCGCAGAAATCGATCAATCGCGGACTTGAGTAATAACCTTACGGACAATGAATCCCTTATTTGCGCAAATTTCTTCGTTATACGCCCGCAGCGGACATACGGTTCGTTATTTGCTGGAATTCAATCAATGATGAGGAGATTTGAACTAAATAACGGCTCTCGTGTCCGAAACACGCTCGAGAATGGCCCGGGAACCGTAAATAACGCCTCTTGTGTCCGCAGTGGTCATTCTTCACCCAGCGAATCAGCGTTTGCTGACGGACGTCGGACAGGCTTGTCGGCATTTTGATGCAGGCCGGCACGCAGGAATAGAAAAACAACGAACCGCCTGGAGTCATCTCCTTGGCGGTTCGTTGTCTCTAGAGAAGCGTATGATCGTATCCTACAGCACCTGCTCGAGGAAGCGGGCAGCCCGTTCGCTCTGCGGCCGGCTGAAGAACTGCTCCGGCTCGGCGCGCTCGATCAGCTTGCCGCCGTCGAGGAAGAAGATCGTATTCGCCGCTTCGCGGGCGAACTTCATCTCATGCGTTACGATCAGCATCGTCATGCCGGACGAGGCGAGATCGCGGATAACCGCGAGCACCTCCTTCACCATCTCCGGATCGAGCGCCGACGTTGGCTCATCGAACAGCATGATATCCGGGTCCATAGCCAGGCTGCGCGCGATCGCGACACGCTGCTTCTGGCCGCCGGACAGCTTGGAAGGGTAGACGCCGGCTTTATCCTTCAGCCCGACGCGCTCCAGCAGCTGGAGGCCCTTCGTCCGCGCCTCGTCGGCTGACAGCCCCTTCACCTTCATCGGAGCGAAGGCAATATTATCGATCACCGTCATGTGCGGGAACAGGTGGAAGTGCTGGAACACCATGCCGATCCGCTGGCGAAACCGGGTAATGTCGGTCTTCGGATCGGTAATATCCGTTCCGTCGATCGTAATGCGGCCTTCTGTCGGCGTCTCCAGCATATTGAGGCAGCGCAGGAAGGTCGATTTGCCGGAGCCGGAAGGGCCGATGATGGCGACGACCTCCCCGCGGCTTACGGTTGTCGAGATGTCGCGCAGCACCTCCAGCTTGCCGAATGTCTTGGTTAAATTAGTTACGTTAATCACTGCGGCGCATCCTCCTTTCTAGCAAGCGGGCAAGCGAGGTCAAGACAAGCACGAGCACGTAATAAATCGCTCCGATGAACAGGAGCGGCTCCAGCGCGCGGCCGGTATCGGCCTGCACGACATTCGCCCTGCGCATCAAGTCGGCGACGCCGATGACGGAGATGAGCGACGATTCCTTCACCAGCGCAACGCATTCGTTCACGAGCGCGGGGAGGATGTTCTTGATCGCCTGCGGGAAAATGATGCTGATCATCATCGTTCCGTATGGAATGCCAAGCGCCATTGCGGCTTCGCGCTGGCCCTTGTCCACGGCTAGAATGCCGCCGCGGATCGTCTCCGACAGATAAGCGGCGGAGTTCAAGCCGAATGCAAGGCCGGCCGCCTGCAGCGCCGGTATATCATAGCCGAGCACCTGCGGTGTAGCGTAGTAAATAAGCACCAGCTGCAGCAGCAGCGGGGTACCGCGGAACACGGAAGTGTAGAACGTGGCGAACCATTGCAGCGGCTTGATGCTGGATATTTTGAATAAGGATAGAATGGCGCCCCAGACGAAGCCGAACAGCGCCGATACGAAAGTAAACAGGAGCGTAATGTATATGCCGCGAAGCAGATAACCGGCATAACCCTCCAGCATGCTGAAGTCGATGACCCCGGAGCCCTGCTTCTTCTCCTCTTTCTCAACGCCAAACCACTTGTCCGTGATCGCCTGCAGCGTGCCGTCGCTCTTCATCTCTTCCAGCACGCGGTTGAACTCGCCGGTCAGCGCGGAGCCCTTCGGGAAGGCAATGGCATATCCCTCGTCTCCGGCGGCTGCCGGGATCATATTTAATTTCAAATCGTTCGCCGATGTGTAATCCAACGCAACGGCATCCTCTATGATGGCCGCATCCAGGCGTCCTGACTTGATCTCCTGAATTAAATCGGGAATGCGGTTCAGCTTCAGGACGGACGCGTTCTTGATTTCATTGGCGACCTTCTCCTGGGTCGAGCCGAGCTGGACGCCGACCCGCTTGCCCTCCAGCTGTTCCAGGGAGGCGAAGTTATCGTCCGCGCTGGAGACGATGGTGTTGCGCGCGGCATAATAGCTGTTCGAGAAGTCGATGCTCTGCTTGCGCTCCTCCGTCACCGACATCGCCGACATGACAAAGTCGACCCGCTTGGTCTGAAGCGCCGCCAAGAGGCCGTTGAAGTCCATGCCGGAGATCTTCAGCTCGTAGCCTAGTTCCTCTGCAATATGCTTGGCAATATCAATGTCCATCCCGATAATTTCGCCGCTGCCCTTGGCATCGACGTCTTCATAGGGGGCATAGTCCGGGGATGTGCCCATCACGATAGTTTTCTTGTTGTCATTATCTGCTGCCGCGTTCTTGCCGGTATCGCCGACGAGGCCGGACAATAAGCCACCCGACTCGGCTTGACCGGAGCCGTTTCCGGACAGAGACAATGCATTGACGTTCGCGAAGCCGCCGGTCAGCAGAAGAATGCCGACAAGCGCCGTCAATGTCCATTTCATCATTTTGTTCATCGTGCGTTCCTCTTCCAGAATGAATTTTTATAAATAGCCATCAGTATACTATACCCAAAAGTGGAACACCCCCTCAATGTAAATAGTTCCCTGACCAGCCGGGGCTGAACAAAATGTTGCAAATATTATACTATTCGCTTGAATCTGTCGCTTTCATTCCGCATGATAGAGAAACAACGATAAGTGGAAGGAGAGCGTCAGAGATGAACGAGCAACTTCAACCGATGCGCAACGTAGGCCTGTTCGCTCATGTCGATGCCGGCAAGACGACGACAACGGAGCAGATGCTCTTCCGCAGCGGACAGCTGCGGGCGCTGGGTAGCGTAGATACGGGGACGACGCAAACGGATTCGCTGGAAGTGGAGCGGGAGCGGGGCATATCCGTTCGCGCTGCGGTAACCCGGCTGTCATGGGGCGGTACGGACATCAACCTGGTGGATACGCCCGGACATGTCGATTTCCTGTCGGAAGTCGAACGGTCGCTGCGGGTCATGGACGGTGCAGTGCTGATCGTGTCGGCCGTCGAAGGCGTTCAGGCACAGACAGAGGTGGTCTGGCAGGCGCTGCGCGAGCTGCGCATTCCAACCTTGATTTATGTAAACAAGATGGATCGCATCGGAGCGGATGCGGATGCGGTGCTGGCGCAGATCCGCCGGCTGATCTCGCGCCAGGCGGTGCCGATCGGGGCTCCTGACGGCGTTGAAGCGGACTTTCGCGGATCTGCCGATTTGCTGGGCAGCCGTGACGATGAATGTCCGCTGTGGGCGGAGACTTACCGGGAACAGCTGATGGAGGCGGCAGCGGAGCGCGATGAGGCGGCGATGGAGCAGTATATCGAGCAGGGCGGGCTGTCCGCCGACGCCATGCTGCCGCTGCTTATTGAAGGCGTCCACGGCTGCGAGCTGTTTCCCGTCCTGTTCGGCGCATCGGGCCGGGGTATTGGCGTAGAGGCGCTGCTGGATGCGATTGTTCGGTTCATCCCCCCTCCACCAGGCAGGGTGGACGCGCCGTTATCGGGGGTCGTATTCAAGATCGATCGCGATCCGGCTATGGGCCGTATCGCTTTCGTCCGCCTCTATAACGGCGTTATCCGCAACCGCGATATGGTCCGGAACCATACCCGGGAGCTGGAAGACAAAGTGACCCAGATCCGCCGCCTGATCGGGCAGAAGTCGGAGGACATCGGCGTCCTCAAGGCAGGCGACATCGCAGCCGTGTACGGCTGGAACAGGGCGCGCATCGGCGATATTATCGGAACGCCGGACGGGGTGCCGGGCGAGAAGCGGCTTGCGGTGCCGCTGCTGACCGTACAGGTGCAGTGGCGCAATGCGGCGGAATATCCGGCCGTCGTGGCCGCCTGTCAAGAGCTGGCGGACGAGGATCCGCTGCTGGATCTGCAGTGGCTGCCCGAGGAACGTGAGCTTCATCTGAAGGTGATGGGGCAAATTCAAGTGGAGGTGCTCACGCATCTGCTTCAGAGCCGGTTCGGCCTGGAGGTCGCCTTCGGAGCGCCGAGCGTCATCTACAAGGAGACGCCGGCAGCCGCAGGAGAAGGCTTCATCGCTTATACGATGCCTAAGCCGTGCTGGGCCATTCTGAGGTTCCGGATCGAACCCGGGGAGCGGGGGAGCGGGCTGGTCTATCAATCGCTTGTCCGCGGCGAAGATCTGCTCGAGAGCTACCAGAACGAAGTGGCGCGCCGGGTGCCGGAGGCGCTGCAGCAGGGGCTTCGCGCCTGGGAGGTGACGGACCTGCGCGTAACGCTCGTGGAGGGCGAGCATCATGTATGGCACACGCACCCGCTGGACTTTGTCATTGCGACTCCGATGGGAATCATGAACGGCCTCATGAATACGGGGACGAAGCTGCTGGAGCCGCTGCTCCGGTTCCGGTTGTCGGTGCCGGAGGAGTATGGAGGCAAGCTGATGAACGAGCTGATCTTGATGCGCGGCGAATTCGATACCCCGATCGTCAGCCAAGAGCGGATGGAGATCGAAGGGCTGCTGCCTGTGGCGACTTCACTTGAGTTTCCCGCCCGGTTGGGATCGCTGACCAAGGGCCGGGGCACGCTGTCGGCTTTCTTCGCCGGTTACCGGGAATGTCCGCCGGATGTCGATGTGGAACGGCCTCGAAGGGGCGTTAACCCGCTCGATCAGGCGAAGTACATCCTGGCGGTGCGCAATGCGCTGTCGAACCAATAGAACCCGCGGCCTAATTTCGTAGTATAATAGATGCATCATAACGAACATGAACAGGTGGGATCTTCCATTGGAACATCTAGCGGCTGCACATCATCGAATACGAATGGAAGAATCGGAAGCCTTCATCCGAGCCTGCTACCGGGAGCTTGGAAGGAGCCGGGCGGAGACGGAGGAGCGCGTGCGCGAAGTGCGCGGATCGATTGAAGGCAGCGGTACATACACCCATACCTTCGAAGAATTGGAGCACGGGGCAAGGATGGCGTGGCGCAACAGCAACCGCTGTATCGGCCGCCTGTTCTGGGAGTCGATGCACGTCCTGGACGCACGCGGCGTTCAGACGGAAGAAGAGATGGCGGAGGCGCTGTACCGCCATATCGATTATGCCACGAATGAGGGCAGGATCCGCCCTGCGATAACGGTGTTTCCGCAAGCGGCGGATACGGAATCCGGGAAGGGACCCCGCATATGGAACTATCAGCTCATCCGGTACGCCGGTTACGAGACGCCGGATGGCGTTATCGGCGACCCGGACTCGGTCAAGCTGACGCAGCTTTGCCAGTCTATGGGCTGGACCGGGGCGGGCACGGCATTCGATGCGCTTCCGCTTATCGTTCAGCTCGAAGGCCGCACGCCGGCGCTGTTCCGGATTCCGGAGCGGCTCATTCTGGAGGTGCCGCTAGCACATCCCGAGTATGAGCGGTTCTCGGAGCTTGCGCTGAAGTGGTATGCGGTTCCGATGGTATCCAGCATGCGGCTGGAAATCGGGGGGATAAGCTATACGGCCGCCCCTTTCAACGGCTGGTATATGGGGACGGAAATAGGAGCGCGCAATTTGGCCGACGAGTTCCGGTACGACATGCTGCCCCGGGTTGCGGAGATTATGGGGCTGGATACAAGCAGGGAATCGAGCTTGTGGCGGGACCGTGCGCTTGTCGAGATGAATGTGGCGGTGCTGGACTCCTTCAAGCGCGAAGGCGTGACGATCGTCGATCATCATACGGCGGCCAAGCAGTTCGCGAGGTTCACGGAGAAGGAGCGCCAGGAAGAACGGGCCGTCACCGGCGATTGGACATGGCTGATCCCGCCGGTGTCCCCCGCGACGACGCATATTTTTCACACGCATTACGACAATAAGTCCGTGAGCCCGAACTTCTATTATCAGGAGGATCCGTATTGGTCTGATTGAAGGGAGCCGGGCGAACTCAGGTAGGCGATTGCCACGCTGACGGTATCTGGGGAGGGCGGTAGCTGCACTATTTTCAGGTAAATTGCAGGTTAGAAGAGCGGCGTACATTCGATTAGTTAGGACAAGCCCACATATCGATCATCTTAGTTTTGTATAAACGGTCGTTAACTTCGTTCATGTCTCTTCGTAAGGGTTTCCATCATAATAAAGAACAGCACTCCAATATTCATAAATTGGGAGGTTCCAAATTAAGATGAACCAACAATCACCCTTATTATTGACTGACGAGCAGATGAGAACGTTTATTACGAATGGATTCCTTATTCTGAAGACGGATTTTTCGGACGCTTTCCACGAGCAGCTAATGGCGCAGCTGAACCTGGTATATGAGAACGAAGGCAATCCGGGGAACAACCTGCTGCCCCGCATCCGCGAGCTGCAGAAGGTATTCGATCACCCGGTCATCACCGGCGCGCTTACAAGCGTGCTCGGCGAAGATTATATGCTGCATGCCCATCGGCATGGACATTATAACGCCAGCCCGGTGGCGGGCGGATGGCATAAGGACAGCTACTGGGGTTACGGACGGATGCGCAACCATCACCCATGGTGGGCCATGATTATGTACTTCCCGCAGGATACGCCGGTTGAATTGGGGCCGACAGGCGTAATGCCGGGCACGCAAAACTATGAAACCCGCACCTTCGCCAAGGACGACAATGCAGAAGAGGCGGTTGCCAGCGGCAAAGCGGGAACGTTCGCCCTGATCCACTATGATATCTGGCACCGTTCCACGCCGAATGTGCTCGGACAGCACCGCTACATGCTCAAGTTCGAGTTTATGCGGACGAAAGCGCCGGTATCGCCAAGCTGGAACAATCAAGAAACGGCATGGCAGAAGCCTGCTTCGATCAGCCCGTCAATCATTGAGCATGATGTGCTCTTGGAAGAGACGTGGAACTGGATGTCGGGCCGCATCGGAAGCGTAGCCGGAACGAAGCCGGCATCTGCGGAACAGGTAAACGGTCTAGTTCAAGCGCTGGAGGATGTCTCTGAGCCGGTGGCGCTTAATGCGGCATACGATCTTGCTGCGGCGGGCTCGCCAGGGTTGGAAGCGCTGCTGCAGGCGATCCGCCATGAGAGCGTGAAAGTTTCCCGGCTTGCCGGATACGGCCTGTCGGCGTCCGGTGAGGCTGCCGTGCCGGGTCTGATCGCCGCTCTGAGCGATGCCCGTCCGGAGACGGTTGTTCACGCCGTGTTCGCGCTGAGCGAGCTTCGCGGTCTCGCTGCGGAAGCGGTACCTGCGCTGAACGGCTTGCTGGACGGAGCGGCGCCCGTCGTCCGCCGTGCGGTCGTAGAAGCGCTCGGAACCATCGGCGTTCCGGTGGACGGGGTTCTGGCTGGTTTGGGCCGCTGCCTGCAGGACGAGGATGTACAGGTGCGCTTCATGGCCGGCTTGTCGCTGTCGAGAATTGGAGCGGCGGCTGCGCCGGTCGTACCGCAGCTGGTTCAATCGCTCGACGACGAGAACCGCTACGTTCGCGCCCATTCCCTGGAGGCGCTGCGCTATATCGGCACGGAAGAGGCGAAGGAAGCGCTGATCGAGGATCTGCTGCGTTCCCGCTGGTGCTGGACGACGACGAAAGAAAGCACGTTCTATCCATAAGAAACGGCGAAAGAGGGCCCTGGAGGCCCTCTTCTTTATTGTCGGCATATCGCTGTCGCGGCATGATTCATTTGGCCTCCCATTGAAACCACCGTCCGTGCCCGTCCGTCACCGCTAACTTCTCTGTACCGCTCACACCGGACAGCATATAGTCCAGGTGGAGGATGTTCGTGTCGTGCATATTATTGTACAGATGGAACACGTCCCTCGTCCGGCCGATGGCGTCAATAGCATCGATGAGCGATTCCTTGGCCGACGGGGACAGCTGATTCGCCACATGGGTATGAAAGACGCACAGGGCGGAATTAGCGGGAATTTGAGCGGCGATTGACGCAAGGGAGGCGCTGCCGTCGCCCTCGATCAGCGCTGCCGGATGCTCCTGGAAGAAAAGCGCGGCTTGCTCGAAGAGCGCAGCCCTGTCCCGATGCTCCGGCCAGATCAGTGATTTCAGCCATAAATAGTCGTCATGGCTGGTTAAGTCGTTGACGTGCAGATCAATGCCGCACCGGAATGAAACGGGAGGACTGTTCTTCATGAATGGCGGCATGCGGTCGCCCCTTAGTTCAGCGTGGATTTCCACGGCTGCAGACGGGTCTCCCAGCAGCTCGCCAGAATTATAGCGGTAGCTGAATCTGTCCCATAGCAGCTGGAGCCCTGCGCTTGTCCCGATTTCAAGAAGCGCCAAGGGCCTCCGGACCTTCTCGTAGATGAAGCAGAAGCTGGGATAGAGGTAAGCGCAGCGCCTTACTTCATTCGTCTGCACGTATCTTTCCTTCAAGATGGCGATCATCCGGTCGTTGTGCAGCCGGCAGAAGCTCTGAAAAGCAGCGTAGGTAGGCTCTCCGATTTCCCCCGGGCGATCGGTCAGCGTTTCATAATAGGTCATCAGCTCATGCTCGGTGCCTTGCTGCAGTAAGTAATGCACCGCTCCGAAGAAAAGGTTGGGGACCGGCTGGCCCTCCTTGGCGTGAGCGGCTAATTCCAGCATTTCATCATCATCGGCGATACGCATGGCCAAATACTCATATAGCCTGCTGGAGCCTCGGCATTCATGAATGGCAAAGCTTCGGAAGCGATTCGACAATCCATCCCTTCCCACGCTAACCCCTCCTAAGTGAATGGATCCTAATTGGCTCTATCGTATCACCCCGTCTCGATAAGGAAAACCTTATAAATTTAATCAAGGTGATTACAATATTTTATGAAAATGCCAATTTACACAAAGGATGGCAGATCGGGTGAGTCACTCAAGCAAGCGGCTCGAACAAGGCAAAATGCCGCTTGCCTATCTTTTGAACCTGCAGCCGTTTGAACTTGGGATGGCGCAGCGACTGGCTTTTATCCGCGATTACGGCTAATACAGTGGAAGCGGGGGAGGCTATCTTATGCATGCTTTCGAAGAAATCATGGACCGGGCTTGCGCTGCCGCTGATCCAATCGACGATTCCGCCGTAGGGAAGGTCGGTCAAAATAATGTGGGCGTTTCGGCATCTTTCGTCGCGGCTGTTGTCGACCGTGCTGTCGGCTTGGAAGCAATCAAGCTGCAAGGCAGAAGACTGCTCAACGAGCCCCATCAAATAATCGGCGCTTTGCAGCGCCTCCATATGGGACGGCTTCTGGTACAACTCGAACAGCTCGCGCACCTGTTCCTTCCGCTTCGCCAGCCCGTCCGGCCGCAGCAAGGACAAGTTCTGCGCCGCGAATTTTACCATCGCTTGATCCTGATCCGAGGCCGTTATCCGGTTGATCCGGTCATGATGCAGCAGTCCGATAACGGTCAGCATGTATCCCCCGCCGCAGCAGGGATCGTAGAGGTGATAGGGCCCGGAAACCCCTTTCTCCCGCAGCAGATGGAAACACCGCTGGACGATTTCGCTGGCAAGCCGAACGGGAAACGACGTTGTCCCCGGCGCATTGTAGAGCACTTTGCCGCTTGCAAAATGCTCGTAACTTTGTTTGGCCGTATGAAATAAGTAGTTCATAATGCCTCCTTTATGCATAAGGGGTTTGATCCGAGACACCCCCGAATTTCAGACGATTGGCTATATCGTACCACTCCGTTCCGATAAGGAAAAGCTCGGCGTGATCCCGCAGGCCAAGAAAGCAAGAGGACGGTCAAGGAGCTCAGGGGCTCTATTGACCGTCCTTTTGCTATTGCGTACGCACTTCCCATCGGGAAGGAGGCATACGGAAGCAATAGTTTTAATATTGTTGACAATATTAAAAATCGAGAGTTACAATGATCGCATGAAAAACACCGAATAATGAAAGCGCTTATTTAACACGGTATTTGAAAAGCATTGCAGCGCCGGCGGAGCGGTCCGGCGATTCACGCCATGAGCGGGATTGATATGGCGCTGTGGGATATTGTCGTGCTGCATGCTTTTTAAAACCGGCATTCTTGTGGCGGCCGGCGCGCATTTCGCAGCCGCGATACCTAATGGCTTCATGATCGAGCACACCGTCTCGACGTCTCCATTGACGCGGGATCTGGTAGAGGAGCCGATCACGTTCAAAGACGGCTACGTTCATGTACCGGACCGGCCAGGACTTGGCGTGACGGTGAAGGAAGACATCGGCAATAAATATCGGGTGAGCTAAGCCGCCCGGTCAAGGAGGCAATGCAAGTGGCAGAGATCCGCAGATTCGAAGGTAAAGTCGCGCTTGTCACGGGAGGCGCAACGGGCGTGGGCTTCGCGACGGCAAGGCGTCTCGCAGGGGAGGGCGCGAAGGTGGTCATAACGGGCCGGCGCGCCGACGTCGGGGAACAGGCTGCCCGCGAATTGAAGGGCGAAGGATTGGCTGTTGAATTCGTTGCGGGCGATGTGGCAAGCGAGCCGTCGGTGAAGGACATATTCGCCTACGTGGATCGTGTGTACGGACGGCTGGATATTCTGGTCAACAACGCGGCAGCCTTCCAGCCGCTGCGTTTCCTCGGGACAGACCGGAAGGAATGGCGCAAAGTGTTCGATATTATCGTAGACGGCACCTACTTCTGTACGCAGGAAGCGGCACAACTGATGGCGGCCAAAGGAATTCGCGGCCATATCGTCAATGTGTCGTCGATCAACGGCAACCGTGCGCTGGAGGAATCCTCGCATTACAACGCGGCGAAGGGCGCGATGGACCAATTGACCCGGAATACGGCGCTCGAGCTGATGGATGCGGGCATCCGCGTCAACGGCGTGGCGCTAGGCTTCATCGAGACGCCGATGTCGGTCGTGGACGGCGTGAACGAGCATGAAACCGAATGGTTCAAGTCGATCTATGTCGGGCGCGGCAAAATCGCCCAGCGGCGGCAGGGGCAGCCGGAAGAGGTGGCGGGCGTCATCGCGTTCCTCTGTTCCGAGGATGCGTCCTATATGTGCGGAGCGATCGTGCCGGTCGATGGCGGACTGTCGATTACGTTCTAGGGGGAGAAGCAAGCATCATGCAAGCACTTATCTATAAGGTCCTCAATCAATGAAGCTGAGGGAAGTGGAGATACCGGTACCGGGCGAGGACGAGGTCGTCATCAAGGTCGCCTATTCCGGCATCTGCTGCCGTCGTATCGTACGCGTGAGGCACGGATTTGAAGAGAAGAGGGCAGTCCCAAAGGACTGCCCTCTTCTCTTTTATCTATTCAGCTCTAACCGGACATAGTTATTGCGAATATAGTTATAGCCGGAATAGATCGTAATGACGACCGCCGCCAGCATAATGATGTAATCGATTCGAATGTCAATAATGAGCTGAAACGGGTAATTATCCAGCAGGACGGCTACAATGGCGACAACCTGCAGGACGAGCTTCAATTTTCCGTAGTGATCTGCGGCCAGTGCAATTCGCCGGGCGGAGGCGACGATTCGCAAAGCCGTGATGACGAGCTCGCGCGCGATAATGATGAAGGCTACCCAGGACGGCAGCATATGCTTCTGGACGAGCATGATCAGCGCTACTGAAATAAGCAGTTTGTCGGCCAGAGGATCCAGCAGCTTGCCGATGTTGGTAATCATGTTATACTTGCGGGCGATATATCCGTCCAGCTTATCTGTAGCGGCAGCTAGTATAAATATGGCTGTGGCAATGTATAGACCGTAACTGTTCATAAAGCTGAGGGCAGGAATGCGTTCGGTTAACCAAGAAGGGTAAGTCTGAAGAAACAGGAAGAAGAAGGGAATCAACATCATTCTCGCAACGGTGATCTTGTTCGCTAAGTTCATAGAGCCTCACTCCATTCGTTATTGAATAGACAGACCTCGTTACCGCATTCCGACTTCACTCTCGCTCCAGGTCCACAGCTTATCGGCAAGCAGCGGATCCTGCGCAGCCCGGGAGATCTTGGCCGTCTTCAGCTTGTAATAATATTCTCCGCTTACACCGGTTACCTCCGGACTTGAAGCGAGGTAGACCGCTGTACGGGCGCCTTCTTGGGGCGTAAGAAAAAAGGGCCGGAGCGAAGTGTGAATCATTTTGCCGAATCCGGTTTCCCGGCTCACGCCCAAGTTCGTGCTGACCGCACCCGGATGGACGCAGTTGGCGGTAGCATTCGTGCCCTTCAGCCGATCGGCGAGCGATCGGGTGAACAAGATGTTGGCGAGCTTGGATTGACCGTAGCCGCTCCATACGCGAAATCCCTTGGTTAAGTGGGCATCGGCAAAATCGATCTTCCCCACCTTATGCGCACCCGATGAGACGGTGACGACACGGCCTTGCGGGGCGAGCAGCAGCTGCTCCAGCAGCAGGTTCGTCAGCAGGAAATGGCCCAGATGGTTGACGCCCATCATGGCCTCGAAGCCGTCCGCCGTTGTCTGCCGTTTGATGGTTACAACGCCTGCATTGTTGACGAGCACGTCGAGCTTTGCATATATGGCCGCGAACTGCTCCGCGAATGAACGGATGCTGGCCAGCGAGCCGAGATCGCACAGCATGAGCTCGATATCCGCTGCTGCCCCGCTTAGCCGCCGGGCTTCCGCCAACGCTTGGGCGCCTCTCTCGGCGCTCCGGCATGCCATAACGACATGCGCACCCTCCCGCGCCAGCTGCACGGTCGTCGCGAGCCCCATGCCAGAGTTGGCGCCAGTGACAACGACAATGCGGTCTTTCATCAACATCGGGCCGCTCTCCCTTCATGAATCCGGAATCCGAAATACTACTGACTCTATTATAAAGTAGTGGGGGGCGGATATAAAACAATCCTTTCGAACATAATTGCGATCGGCTGTCGGCGGTTTGAAACGTGGGCTATAATGAATCCATAAGGAAATGGGGCCGTCTGAAACGGTTATATTCACAGGGAGAGTCTTCGCATCGCTCGCAGCTCCTAAGCGGCATCGGTGCCGCGCTGCATGACGGCGGTCGGTCGATCACAAGAGGTCGATTTTTTAAGGGGAACGAAGTGAATGCAATCATTTCTATATTTAAAGGAGACCGGGGAGATATGGGGAAAATCCGATTTGGCATCATTGGCGGCGGCTGGCGGGCGGAATTCTACTTGCGCATAGCGGCGGCGCTGCCGGAACGGTTCGAGGTCGCGCGCATGCTGGTGCGCAGGGAAGAGAAAGGAGCGGCGCTTACCGCGCAGTGGGGTATTCGCACCGTCAGCAGCATGGAGCAATTCGTGCGAGAGCGGGACTACTCCTTTGCCGTCGTGTCTGTATCCCGGGAGAGTTGTCCAGACTATATTGCAGAATTGGCAAGCCGCGGTATACCGGTACTGGCGGAGACGCCCCCTGCGAAGGATCTGCAGTCGCTTGTCCAATTGTTCGAGGCGGTCGGAGCTGAAGCGAAGGTGCAGGTGGCCGAGCAGTATCTGTACCAGCCGATGCATGCGGCTAGAATCGCCGTTGCGCATTCCGGAAAGCTTGGCAGCGTCTCGCATGTACAGGTATCGGCAGCGCATGGCTATCACGGGATCAGCTTGATCCGGCGGCTGCTCGGGGTGCGGTACGAGGATGCGGTTATCCGCGGCGAACGCTTCACCGCACCTCTGATGGCCGGACCGGGCCGCGGCGGTCCGCCGCAGGAGGAGTCCTTCCGGGATTCGGTGCAAGACATGGCGACGCTGCGGTTTGGCGGACGGACGGCTTTATATGATTTTGCGGGCGATCAATATTTCTCGTGGGTGCGCAAGAACCGGGTGCTGGTCCGCGGCGACCGCGGCGAAATCGCCGATGAAGAGCTGCGCTATCTGGTCGATTACCGGACGCCGGTCTCGATGGAGATGCGGCGGGTCGAAACGGGGCATAATGGAAATTTGGAAGGCTATTATCATCAGGGTATATTGGCCGGTTCGGAGTGGGTGTACCGCAATCCGTTCATACCCGCGAGACTGACCGACGATGAGATCGCCATTGCGACGAGTCTGGCGAATATGGCCCGCTACGCGGAAGGCGGACCGTCCTTCTACAGCTTGGCGGAAGCGTCGCAGGATCACTATTTGTCGCTGATGATGGCACAGGCTGTGGAAACCGGCGAGACGGTGCGCACAACACCGCAAATTTGGTCGGAGAGGGAATAAGGGTCATAAGCGGCGTTTTGTGGTAGGATAAGATGTGCTTGTATTCGTGAACGGATTCAGGGATCGATTTATAGGATAGATACACATTTAAAAGAGGTGGCTATATTGGCTGGTTTTGCACAATTAGGTATTTCGCCGGAACGCGTCGAGGCGCTGAGCAGCGGCGGCATTCATGAGGCGACGCCGATTCAGGAAGGGGCTATCCCCGTTATTCTGCAGGGATACGACGTTGTTTGCCAGGCGCAGACGGGAACCGGCAAGACGCTGGCGTTCCTGCTGCCGATGCTGGAGAAGCTGGATCCGGAGAAGAACCGTCTTCAGGGACTTATCCTGACGCCCACGCGCGAGCTGGCGCTGCAAATTACGGAAGAGCTGAAGCGCTGGCTCGCTTCGCGTTCGGAATTCAAAGTGCTGGCCGTCTATGGCGGACAAGACGTTGAAGCACAGATGAGAAAGCTGGAGAACGGCGTTCATTTTGCCGTTGCGACGCCGGGGCGCCTACTCGACCATATGCGCCGCGGAACGATCTCGCTTGGTTCGATCTCGATGCTGGTGCTGGATGAAGCGGACCAGATGCTTCATATGGGCTTTCTGAACGAAGTGGTCGAGATTCTCGAGCAAATTCCGTCGCGCCGCCAGACGATGCTGTTCTCCGCGACGATGCCGCAGCAGGTTCGGACGCTTGCCCTGCAGTTCATGAATGCGCCGAAGGACATTACGGTGCGTACGCCGCAGGTAACGGTGAAGGGGATTAAGCAGGTGGTGATCGAGACGACTGACCGGGGGAAACAGAAGGCGCTGAGCCAGCTGATCCTCGACCATCGTCCGTATTTGGGCATGATCTTCTGCCGCACGAAGCGCCGTGCGAAAGCGCTGAACGAAGCGCTGCAGGAGCAGGGCTTCGCGAGCGACGAGCTTCACGGGGACCTGTCCCAAGCGAAGCGGGAGCAGGTCATGAAGCGGTTCCGCGATGCGAAGCTGCAGCTGCTCGTCGCGACCGACGTGGCTGCGCGCGGTCTGGATGTCGAGGGCGTGACTCACGTGTACAACTATGATGTCCCGCACGATGTCGACAGCTACATCCACCGGATCGGGCGTACGGGCCGCGCCGGAGGAGACGGGCTCGCCGTAACGATCGCGACCCCGCATGACCGGATGGCGATTCAGGCGATTGAGCGCGGCATCGGCATGACGATTGAGCATAGGCGCGCGGACGGGGCGGCTGTGCCGAAGGCGCCGCGTCCGGCAACCGAAGGCCGCAAGGAGCGCGGAGCAGCAGCGGGCGCCCGTCAAGGACGCGGCGGTTCCGGCGGGCGCGATGCCCGCGAGGGCGGCCGTTCGGGGCGTGAGCGCCGAGGAGCGGCTGCAGGCGGCGCGCGGCAGGGGCGCAGCGGAGCGCGTACGGAGACGCGTCCGCAGCGTGGCGGAGCAGGAGCGCGCGCGGGCAGTGAGGGCGGCGACTTCCAGCGTGGCCGCGGAGCGAATGCGGACCGCCCACAGCGGGGCGGAGCAAGCGCAGAGGCGCGTCCGCAGCGTGGCGGAGCAGGAGCGCGAGCGGGCGGCGAGAGCGGCGACTTCCAGTGGGGCCGGGGAGCGAATGCGGACCGCCCACAGCGGGGCGGAGCAAGCGCAGAGGCGCGTCCGCAGCGTGGCCGCGGAGCGAATGCAGATCGCCCACAGCGGGGCGGAGCAAGCACGGAGTCGCGTCCGCAGCGTGGCCGCGGAGCGAATGCGGATCGCCCACAGCGGGGCGGAGCAAGCACGGAGTCGCGTCCGCAGCGCGGTGGAGCAGGAGCGCGTACTGGCGGCGAACACGTCGAAACGCCGTGGAGCCGTGCGGCAGAAGTGCGCACCGCTTCGGAGCGGCAGCAGCGTGGCGGAAATTCGAAGCCGCGCTCGGCGGGGAAAGGGGCACCGCCCCGAGGCCGCGGCGCCTCGCCGGCATCCTCGGGTCCAGCCGGACAGCGCGGCGGCGGCAGGGGCGGCCGTTCGGGCCACCCTGGCAAACGCAAATAACGAAAGCAATACAACGAACAACCGCCTGGGCATCCTGGCGGTTGTTCTTGCTGTGTGCCGTTTCAATTAATACGAGCTTCTCTGATACGGTGGATGCAAATGCAGGAATGTTGTATAATGTGCAACACTTTGTCGTCATTCAGCGCCATAAGACCGTATTGTTGCACTTTATACAATAATTCGGTTCAATAAGCAGCCTGACAGGTGGAATTGTTGCAGAAAATACAACAATACCCGTATCGACGGCCATTCTACCCGTCTAATGTTGTATAACATACAACTTGAAGTAGCCGCCGCGCTCGATGTCAGCGCGTCCTCACATCCGTATGTCCACCCTTCCGCACGCTGCCACTCCTGCACGGTCTCGCATCTACACCGTCTCGACGTCAGCGCGTCCTCACATCCGTATGTCCACCCTTCCGCACGCTGCCACTCTTGTACGGTCTCGCATCTACACCGTCCTCACGTCAGCACGTCCTCACATCCGTATGTTCACACTTCCGCACGCTGCCACTCTTGTACGGTCTCGCATCTGCACCGTCCTGACGTCAGCGCGTCCTCACATCCGTATGTCCACCCTTCCGCACGCTGCCACTCCTGCGTGGTCTAGCATCTGCACCGTCCTGACGTCAGCACGTCCTCACATCCGTATGTTCACCCTTCCGCACGCTGCCACTCTTGCACGGTCTCGCATCTACACCGTCCACACGTCAGCTCGTCCTCACATCCGTTTGTTCACCCTTCCGCACGCTGCCACTCTTGCACGGTCTCGCATCTACACCGTCCTCACGCCTGTAACTCTACTTCACATGCTTAAACACGTTGACGACCAGCAGAATGACCGAGACGATGACCAGCAGGCCGCCGACAGAGGAGAGCGGAATGCCGATGCTGCTCTTGTCGTTGGCGAAGAACATCATGCTGATCACCAATAGCGGCAGTCCGATGTTGTGCATCCAGAATTGCGCTTTGGCGAGCGAGGTTTCGCCGGCTTTGGGAAAGAGCACATACAGGGCACCGATCAGCCCCAGCGATGCCCATCCAAGCAGGTTGATGTGCGCGTGCGCGGAAGTGTACTCGAACGCTTCGGCAATCCCCATCACCATGCCCGCAATAACGCCGATCAATAAATAGACGACCGCTACCTTTATAAACCGGATACCCATACGACCGCTCCTTTGGCATCAGATTGCCACCCAATTAACTCTATATTCTTCCAGTTTGGCCGTTATTCCCCGCTGGCAGGGTATAAGTTAAAATTGTACAAGAAGGAACGGTGCCAGCCGATGATTAGATCGTGTCGAAAGAAATGCCTTTAACAAAATTTACGCAACATTCCAGTTGGAATAGACGTATGTAAGTCATGTCTTTATATGGAATAGGAGTGAAAACTGTGGAAAATGAAACGATTCGGGTGACGCTGGTGGTCAAGGAAACGGGCGGCGAGCTGCGGCAGATCGATGAGCGGCTGTGGAAAAAAGGGATGCTGGACGCGCTGCAGCATGCGAATTACTTGACCGTCGGCGGCAGCGAATACGAGACGGTGGAAGGCCGTCTGAATATCGACAGCCAGACGCTGGAGCTGCTGGTCATTCCAGTCCTGCACGGTACGCGCATTAAATAGGGAAGGGAAGGGGGAGTCGGCATGAACCGGGATGAAGATAAAGCGGGTGCTCCGGCACGCGCATTCTTATTTAACAAGGATGGAAAGCCGCTGCGCGTGCTTTCCACCTCGCTGGGCATTGCGCTGCTGGCGAATGCGTTTATTGGCGGAGGGCTCATCGGGGAGGCGTCAGCGGAACCAGGTACGGCTGCAGCGGGCGCAGGCGAACCCAAGCTTGTCGAGTGGTCGACGGAAGCGGTCAAGGCGTTCTACGATCCGTCCGTCGACTGGAATATTCCGCTGCCGGAAGCCGGCCAGCCGGCGACAGAGGAGGAAGATGATCAAGGCTCCGGCGCAAGCTCCGGAGGCACGGGAGCGAGTACCGGAGGCGGCACAACAGTTATTCAGCATTCCGCCTTCGGCTGGGACGATTTATTGCTCTATCATTTGATCTTTAACCGGGGTTCAGCGTATTCATCCGCATCCTGGTATTCGAATCACAAGGCCTACGATACAAGGACGGGAACGGCATATAAGCCGCGTACCTATTCCGCGGATACGTTCCAGAACAAGCCGGTCGTCGGCTCGGCCGTGCGACCGCGCACAACGGATACGACAGGCTCCGTTACCCGCCGTTCGACCTCGTCCTCCAAAGGCGGAATCGGCGGAAACTCCAGCGGGTTCAGCTCCTCAAGCTCCGGGAAGAGCTCTTTCGGAGGTTTCGGGGGATGAGCCATTCCGCTGCATTCGAGGTTGTCGGCCTGCCGCAGCCGGACCGTGCCGAGCGTGTGAAGGCATTGGCCGGTATGGGATTCGGCTGGGCGGACTTGGACGGCGAGCCGTACTGGCTCGACCAGGTCGTCGCCCTGCGCAAAGAGATCTATATGGAATTGGAGGCGGCTTCCGCCAAGCTGTGGCACGTCTTCGACCGAGCCGTTCGTTACGTCGCGGGCCGTCATGATCTCTATGCGATGATCGGTATTCCCGAGCTGCTATGGGAAGCGCTGGACACCATCGCATTGAATCCGGAAGGGATGCTGAGCCGGTACGCCCGGTTCGATTTTGCCCTGTCGAATGAGGGGACGATCAAGCTGCTGGAGCTGAATGCCGATACCCCGACAGGCTATGTGGAGGCGGCTGTCGCGACGCCTTGGCTGTGCGCCCAGCATGGAATCGATTCGCCGAACGTGCGAATGAAGGAGAATCTGGCGGCCGCATGGGCGGAGGAACGGCCGGACACTGCCGCATGCGTAGCCTACGGCTCGCATATGGAGGATTCCGGGACGATCGAGATGCTTGTTCGTCACAGCGGGCTTGTTGACGTGACCTGTACGGATTGCTTGGAGCTATGGGTCGATGAAGGCGTGCTGAAAGATGGCGATGACCGGATCATTAAGCGCATGTTCGCGCTCTATCCGAAGGAATGGATGGCGGTCGACGACGGCGGCGAAGCGCTTGCCTATGCGATCGAATCCGGGAATTTGCAGCTGTTTAACCCGATTCACGCCATTCTGCTGCAATCCAAGGGGCTTCAGGCGCTCATATGGGGCTTATATGAGCTGGAGATGCTCTTCGACGCGGAAGAGCGGGAAGTCATCGGCACCTATATGCTTCCTACCTATAACAGGGCAGTATTCGACGGCAGCTTCGTATCCAAATCGATGTTCGGCCGCGAAGGCGGTTCGGTCATGCTCTATAATGACGAAGGCGATTTGGAAGTGAAGGATGAGGCAGGCTTCGATACGAGCCTATTATTTCCGCTGGTTTATCAGAAACGGGCGGAGCTTGCCCGTGTACGGCTGGAAGCGGGGGAGTTTCATCTGCTGACGGGGATGTTCGTTATTAACGGGACGCCCTCCGGCCTGCTCGGGAGAGCAGGCGGGCTGATTACGGGGAATACGAGTCATTTTGTAGCTATAGGGGTGAAATAAATGATCGATTACAGGAAGCGAAGGCCGCAGGGCGGTAACGATGGCTCGCGTCTGCTGCCGCTGCTGTTTGGCGGCATTTTCTTCATCATCATTATCGGTATATTCAGCAATTCCTCGTTATTCTCGGGATCGGAATCGAGCCCGGTCATGGATAGCGCGGACTACATGACGACAGCCGTTGCAGAGGATACGACAGCTCTTCCATGGGACTATAGGGTGGTGGAAGGAACGGTTGGCGATCTGATCGGCAGCGATATGACCGTGCTTCCGGACAATGATCTGCTGCCGAACGATAATAACTATGCGACGGGCGACAAGGTATGGACGCTGCAATATATGGCCGCGCATATGATAACGAATTCGAATGGCCGCAATGACGTAACGCTTACCGGCTGGAAGCCGATCAAGTCGTTCAAGTCGGAAGCGGCGGCGAAGGCAGATCTCGATAAGTTGAAGATACAGCTCAATTCGGAGGTCGATCTGGTTGGCGTATATAAGACGGAGCTGGACGGGAAGCAACGGCAGTTCGCGGTCTTGACGCTGCCATCAGGAAACCAGATCAAGCAGCCGATCGACGAGCAGCGTTACGAATCGCTAAAAGATGCGAAGAAGGTCAATGTAATTTTGGAAGAAGTGCATGATTTCGCGAATTATGATATGGCATATGCCAAGTTTCGGGGGTGGGCTTCGTGATCGTAGTGGATATATTAATCAGTGTCGTTGTCATCGTCGTGCTGCAATTATTAGGAATGGTCGTCTTCAACTGGATGACGCCTTTCCGTGATATGGATGAGCTGAAGCGCGGCAATACGGCCGTCGGGCTGGCGATGGGCGGCAAATTTCTGGCGACGGCCATCGTGCTGGGCGTCGCGGCCTACACGAATACATCCATCTGGCATATGATGCTGTGGTTCGCCGTCGGCTATGTCTGTCTGGTGGCGGCATACTGGGTGTTCGAGTGGGTTACGCCAAGCTTCAGGCTGTCCGAGCAATTGAAGGAGGGCAATGTTGCCGTTGGGGTACTGCTCTGCTTCGTATATATCGGCACGAGCTTTGCCATCAGCAGCCTCATTATTTAATAGGCGGTAGCTGAGGAATAGCAGCGGTCGAGGTCACTGGGTCGAAGAAATGATCGGGCGGCACGGCCGGAAATTAATCGAACCATTCATGGATGCAATGCCGCCGTACGGCAGAAAAAGGACGGCATTGCCAATTGGAAGCGGATAGGGTAATCTTCTAAGTAAACCATGTCGAACGGAGGGATGAGGAATGAGGCGGATTACGGGAGCGAATGACCGTTATGCTTATTTTCACATCTTATTCGTTCCTCATGAGCGAGACACCAAAGCCATCGCGGCTTTGGTGTTTTTTATTTCTGCCTGGAGGTGGCGCGTTCGATGATCAAGTATAAGCGGGTGCTGGTAAAATTGAGTGGAGGCGCGGTTGCGGGGCAGAGCGGTGCCGGATTCGATCCGGAGCGCATGAACCGCATTGCCGGCGAAATCATGTCGGTCATCGAGCTCGGCGTCGAGGTATCGATTGTCATTGGCGGAGGCAATATCTTCAGAGGCAATCTGGCGGAGCATTGGGGCATCGAGCGGGCGGAGGCGGATAATATCGGAACGCTCGCGACCGTAGTCAACAGCCTGATGCTGCGCGGGGTGCTGAAAGCGACGACGAATAAGGAAGTTCGGGTCATGACGGCCATTCCGATCGCGTCCGTGGCGGAGCCGTATATCCGGCTGCGGGCGATCCATCACCTGGAGAAGGGGTATATCGTAATCTTTGCCGGAGGGAACGGTCAGCCTTATGTGACGACCGACTACCCGTCCGTTCAGCGGGCCATTGAAGTGAACAGTGAAGCGCTGCTCGTCGCCAAGCAGGGGGTGGACGGCGTGATGAGCGGAGATCCGAAGACCGATCCTAAGGCGCGCAAATACCGTTCCCTTCATTATGACGACGTGATCCGGCATGACTTGAAGGTGATGGATCAATCGGCATTCATCTTGGCGCGGGACTATGGGCTGCCGATTCATGTGGTCGGTTTCGATGCGCCGGGATCGCTGCGCGCCGTCTGCGAAGGGGCGGACGCCGGAACCGTCATCAGCCGGGAAAGCAGACTTACTTACGCATAAGGAGAAATAATTGTCTTCATGGGGACACTACTGTTACGGGGCTAAGCCGCCACTGTTACGTAAAGTGCCCCCCTTTCCTTTGCAATCCGATTGTTTTATAATGATAAATATATAAGTAACTATATAAAATTAATTAGGAGGTTGGAGAGATGACCTATTTGGACCAACCATTCACCTTCAAAAATCTTGCTCTCCGCAATCGGGTCGTTATGCCGCCGATGTGCCAATACTCGGTAGAGGCCAAGGACGGGATTCCGAACGATTGGCATCATGTTCACTATGTGTCGCGTGCGATAGGCGGGGCCGGATTAATTATAATGGAAATGACCGATGTCGAGCCTGACGGAAGGATTAGCGATTATGATCTCGGACTATGGTCCGACGACCATATCCCGGCATTCGCGCGCATTATCGACCAAGTGCACCATTACGGCGCAAAAATCGGGATCCAGATCGCGCATGCAGGCCGGAAGGCGGAGGACGCGGAAGTGCCGGTCGGACCTTCGGCAATCCCGGTAAGCGGCGATTTCAAGAAGCCGCGCGCGTTATCGACGGAAGAGGTCAAGGCGATGGTAATTAAATTCGGCGACGCGGCGCGGCGGGCCATTGCGGCCGGCGTCGATACGATCGAGCTGCACGGCGCGCACGGGTATCTCATCCATCAATTTCATTCGCCGGGCATTAACGACCGCAAGGATGAATACGGACGTCATCTATGGGCGTTCGGCACGGAGGTTATCCGTGCCGTGAAGGCCGAGATGCCTGAAGGCATGCCGCTGATCATGCGTATCTCTGCCGTTGAGTATATGGACGATGGTTATGATGTCGATCACATGATCGAGATCGCGAGACATTACCGCGATGCAGGGGTGGATATATTCCATGTCAGCAGCGGCGGAGAGGGTCCGGCAGGCAAGCGCAAGCCCGGCAACTATCCGGGCTATCAAGTGGGCTTCGCGCGCGCGGTCAAGCAGGCGCTCGAGGTGCCGGTCATCGCAGTCGGCAACCTTGACGATCCGAAGCTCGCGGAAGCGACGGTGGCGAGCGGCGATGCCGATCTCGTAGCCGTCGGAAGAGGCATGCTTCGCGATCCCTACTGGGCCTATCATGCGATTCGCGCGAATGGCGGTCAGTTCAAAGGGGTTCTGCCGAAGCAATATGGACGGGCTGAATAATGCAATTAAGCGAATAAAGCGCGGTGCACCTACAGGTGTGCCGCGTTTTTTTTACGTTTTCTTAAAAAAAGAAGACTTTTGGGCGAGCAGTATCGTATAAGGTAGCGAGGGTTTAAAATGCCGCGGAAAACTGCAGTGAAATATACAGAATACGAGCTCAGCCCTTTTGACATCTCATCTTTACAAAGGCATAATAAGTCTAGTATCGGCAACATGCAAAATTCATGCGAATTCTAATAGTTTTTTTAATGTTACGTGCAGTTCATAAGGAGGTGCGATCATGTCCTTATCGGCGTTTATCCGTCGAATAAGCACAAGACCGTTTATATTTTTTACAATCGTCTTGCTTATAAAGAGTTATCTGGCTTGGTTCGTTACGTTCGATACGGTTCCCACTTGGCAGCCTTTGGTAACCGAAATTCCCTTCATCTGGCTTGCTTTCTGCCTCATTGAGTGCTTTGCCTCCAAGCGGAAGCTGATGCTATATAATGCGGTGAATTTACTTTTTACAAGCATTTTCTTTGCCGTTATTATGTATTACAAATATTACGGCGTTATCGTTACCTACCATGCGCTTGAGCAGGTTAATCAAGTAACGGCGGTTAAGAACAGTGTGTTCTCGCTGCTGGATCCCTACTTTTTATTCATATTCACCGATATTATATTGCTTATGGTGCTCTCGTTCCGCGGCAAGAACAAGCCGTTCTGGAGCATGATCAACGTTCGCAAGGAGAAGCGGTCCGTTGTCATGGCGCTGTTCGTCGTTTCGTTCGCGATCTGTCTGATGAACGTATGGCCCAACCGGGCGAGCATGAACGAAATCAAGAAGGCGGAAGAGATGGGGATTCTAAATTATGAAGCCTATACCATCCTGAAGAACGAGGATCAGGATCTGCTGCCGCCCGAACAAATCACGCAGGATGCGATCCGCAGCATTAAAGGCGTTCAAGAGCCCCAAGAGCCCAAGCTGAAGAATGCGGCTGAAGGCAAGAATGTCATCGTCATTCAGATGGAGTCATTCCAGAATTTCCTGATCAACCTGAAGATCGACGGCCAAGAAGTCACTCCGAACATGAACCGGCTTATGAAAGAGAACTTCTACTTCCCTCACTTCTATCAGCAGGTGGGCCAAGGGAATACGTCCGATGCCGAGTTTATCGTGAATACGTCGTTCTATATACCGCCGCGCGGCGCGGCAACGATGGTCTATGCCGGCAAGGAGCTGCCGAGCCTGCCGAAGATGCTGGAAGAGAAGGGCTACCAGACCGCTACCTTCCATACGAATGTCGTCGAGTTTTGGAACCGCAAGGAGCTTTACAATGCATTAGGATTCGACCGTTATTACGATCAGGAATTTTTCGGTACCGAGGATACGGTGTTCTTCGGGCCTTCCGATGAAGTTCTGTACCGGAAGACGGCGGAAGAGCTTGAGAAGATGCAGCAGACGGGGAATCCTTTCTACGCCCATGTCATCTCGATGACGGCCCATCACCCGTACAGCACGCCGGAAGAGAAGGATCATATTACGCTTCCGGATCGTTATAAGGATACATTCGTCGGCGATTACATCCGTGCGCAGAGCTATGCCGACTACGCGCTCGGAAAGTTTATCGAGGATCTTAAGGAGAAGGGGATCTGGGATAACAGTCTCGTTGTCGTGTATGGCGATCACTTGGGATTGCCGATTTACTCGCTGAACAAAGATGATGAGAAGCTGATGGAAGAAATATACGGCTACGAGTATGGATACACCGATATGATCAACATTCCGCTTATCGTGGCATCGCCGGGCGTTACGTATCCTAAGGTATTCGACCAAATCGGCGGTCAAGTTGACGTGCTTCCGACGATTGCGAATTTGACGGGCGTATCGCTTAAGGATCGGATTTACTTTGGTCAAGACTTGCTCAATCAGACCTACAATATCCTTCCTCAACGTTATTACTTGCCATCCGGATCATTCGTCAGTCAGCAGTCGCTGTTCATTACGGGAAGCGGCTTCCAGGACGGCACCGAATATCCGCTGGCCGGCGACGGGGCTTCCAAGCCGGTAGCCTCAGAGGCTGAATACAACAAAGCGCTGAAGCTACTCCATTATTCGGACAGCTATGTCAGTCAGCTTCCGGATCGGGAGCCAAAACCGGATCAATAGAAACAAATAATCGCGATTGCGGCGTTCATGCGCTGCAATCGCGATTTTGTTCATACGATGCATCCAGGAAGGGCAAGAACGGGTCACGCAGCTCCATTCGTCCAAGAACCCTGCTTATTCCGGATGCTTGTATTCGACGATTCTGCCGGTAACGGCCGATTCGATGGCCGCCAGGCTAATCGTCAGCATCTCCTTGCCGTCCTGAAAGCCGACCGGTGCCGGAATACCCTGCTCGATCGCCTGGGCGAACGTCTGGAATTGCTCGGCATGCAAGCTTTGCCGATGACCCTCAATTCCTAATTCACGCCGCTGATCTCCCTCATAGATCGTAATGCTGCCCGTTATATTCGTAAAATCGCCTTCTGCGCCGCCCCTGGGGCCGTACAGCCTGTCGCTGCGCCCGCCCAGCTGAAAGCCCTTCGCCATCCCCCACGTAATGACCATCTCGGCCATATCCCCCGACTCGTATTTCACGGACATAACCGCCGTATCGATCGCCAGCTTCTCAATATGCGATAGCTCCGGACGGTCTTTGGCGAATACATCCCCGATGCAATAGATGCTCTTCGGCCTCGATTGGAAAATATGCTTCCACATCATGAAATAATGGCAGCAATTGTCCATTAACGGCCCCATATTGCCATTCGCGTCATGCATCAAACGCTTCGGCCGCACCTCCGCCACGCCCGTGGAGGTAATCAGCATCGGATGTCCGAACACTTGATCCGCCGCCATTTGCTTCACTATCTTCAAGCTGTTGGCGAAGCTGCGCTGGAGACCGATGCCGAAATGGACACCCGCCTTGTTTACCGCCGCTTCCATCGCCTTCACTTCCTCGAACGACCGCGCCAGCGGCTTTTCGCAAAAAACATGCTTTCCTTGCTCCGCCGCATAGATGGTAACCGGGGCGTGCAGCGCAAGCGGCAAGCAGATCGAAACGATATCGATCTCCGGATCGGCCGCGGCTTCCCTGTAATCCAGATACATGTTTGGAATGCCGTATTTCTCCTTGGTTTTCTTGGCCAGCTCTTCACTAATGTCCGTAACCGATACGACCCGGTGTCCGGCATTCTGCCAGGCTCCTACGTGCGTATTTCCCATGTCGCCCGCGCCGATGACGGCAATATTCATCCTTTTACTCATGAGGCACCTCTTTCATTGAGATGTAGGCCGGATAGGCATGCTTGATGCGTTGAAATGCGGCTGCATAGTCTCCGGACGGCGCATACTCCAGCCCGATGAATCCGTCGTATCCCGATGCCGCTACGGCCTCCAGAAGAGCTTCATAGTCGATTTCTCCGCCGATCGGCTCGTTTCTTCCCGGGACTCTCGCGAGATGGTAATAGCCGATCATCGCATGATTGCTGCGGATCTCCTGGACGACATTCCCGTGCATAATATGCATGTGGTAGGCATCGTACAACAGCTTCACGTTCGGGCTTCCGGTATCGTGTATGATTCGGAAACCTTCCTCCGCCGTGTCGCAATACACGCCGTTATGGTCGATTTTGCTGTTGAGCGGTTCGATTAGTGCCGTTACGCCGGCCTCCTCCAGAATCGGAGCTACATATTTCAACGATGTAACGGCTTCCTGTCTATGTTTGTCAATGCTCCAGCCCTGAATCAGGTTCCCCGACACCATGACCAGGCTGCTGCAGGACAACGCCCGGGCATAAGCGACAGCCGATTCCACATCGCGGGCAAGCCTTTCCCGGTCTTCGGGGAGGACCAATACCGGCCGCGCGCCTGCGGCTATTCCTGTCGTGCCGCCCAAGCAGCTTATTTCGAGCGGAGCCGCTTGCCGCAATTCGACCGCTTCCGACAGCTCATAATTTCGCCAAACGAATTCACATCCTTGAAAGCCGCTGTTTCTCGCAGCCATCCAACGATCGTGAAATGAATGGCCTGCACCGAAATTCATTTCCAAATGCGCGGCAAACCTGATCACGGATATCACCTCTCTTGGTTAAATTCTCATATAAGTATACGCTTACATATAGTTGTGGAAAATGGTACAATGTTGCCGGTTGATTCGCAGATTGTGACATTGATCGATCAGGGGAGGGACGGAGCGGGTGGAAGAGAATGATCGCGAATATTGTGAGATGTGGCGTCATTTGCCTGGTGATCTGGAGAAGTCCGGCGGCATTCAGCTCATACGCGCCGGTCGGAACATCGCTAAGCCGACCTATGAGGTCGGTCCGCAAGTGCGTTACGACTATAGCCTGCATTTCGTGCTTGAAGGCGAGGTTCGGTTCATTCAAGGCAATCAGCGACATATTGTGAAGGAGGGCGGCTTGTTCTGCATTTATCCGAATGTGACTTTTCACACGGTAAACCATCAGCCTGACAAGCGCCTCAGGATGTTCTGGCTTGCCTTCAGCGGGGAGCAATCGGCTGCACTTCTTCGTTCCATTGGCATCGGAGAGGGCCATTATTGTCTGTTCGACCGGATCGGCAGCGGGGTGCAGAAGTGCATTGAACGCGTTATTGCCGCCTTTGCCTGTCAAGATAACAGCGACAGCGGGATCCATCTGCTATCCAAAGTGTACGAGCTGTTCGATACGCTGTCGGATACCGGTCAGCCTGCAATTGGACAACGTCAGGAGGATTGGCTTCAGAAAGGGATCGATTACTTGAACCTGCATTATCGGGAGAAGGTGACCGTTGAGGATGTATCGGCGTATGTCGGCGTGAACCGCTCCCACTTTACCCGAACGTTCAGGAGCGCAATGGGCATGCCTCCTAACCGCTACATCCTCTCGCTCAGAATGGAGGAAGGAGCGCGGCTGCTGAATGGCTCCGTAATGTCCGTTGAAGAGATCGCGCTTTCGCTCGGGTATTCCGACATTTATTCCTTCATACGGGCTTTCAAAAAAATGAACGGCGTATCGCCGTCCTTCTACCGGAAATAACTTGCGAGCGTAAGCCGGCGCATAGCAGTCGCGACAAGCAAGGGCTGCGTGTCACACTTAAGCAACAAGCAGCCCGTTCCGGACAAGGAACGAGCTGCGGATCATTATGTAAAAGCTACCGGCGGTTCCGTTGAAAGACCAGACGAGGAGGATGGGTCCGTCAAATAAATCCTTTTGCCTGTGCTGCGGCGGTCGGGATCTGCGGGCGTCCCTTGCGGCTTCATCGTCACGCTGAACCGGAAGGTCGTGCCGACATTGACCTTGGTGGACACTTCGATCGTCCCATTCATCAGCTCCACCAGGTTTTTGCAGATGGCAAGCCCGAGTCCCGTTCCGCCATAACGCCTTGTAAGCGACGTGTCGACTTGAGAGAAGGGCTGGAAGAGGAGAGGCAGCTTCTCCTCCGGGATGCCTACGCCCGTATCCTCAACCGCAAATTCCAGCGTAATGGCGTCCTCCTGCTTCTCCAGAAGATGTACGGCAACATGAATGCCGCCCTGCGCCGTGAATTTGACGGCGTTGCCAACCAGGTTGATCAACACCTGCCGCAGCTTCATGCCATCGCCAACGACAATGGCAGGAAGCTTAGGGTCGAATTCGCATGTCAGCGCGAGATCCAGCTCCTTCGACTTGGCGGTGAACAATTCGA
The DNA here is from genome assembly GCF_024734895.1 of Paenibacillus spongiae. Lineage (NCBI taxonomy): Bacteria > Bacillati > Bacillota > Bacilli > Caryophanales > Paenibacillaceae > Paenibacillus > Paenibacillus spongiae. Next base: position 7,250,387 of record NZ_CP091430.1, on the reverse strand, counting down.
AGGTTTCGGCGACGACCATTTCGATCTGGAACGGAATCTCCTCCAGCTCCAGCCTGCCGGACTCAATCTTCGCATAGTCAAGGATATCGTTGATGACCGCCAGCAGCGCATCGCCGCTCTTGCGGATAATGTCCGCATATTCCCGCTGTTCATCGTCGAGCTCGGTCTCCAGTATAAGGCCGGTCATGCCGAGCACGCCATTCATAGGCGTACGAATTTCGTGGCTCACCATCGCCAGGAAATCCGTCTTTGCCCGCGCGGCGATTTCCGCCTCATCCTTCGCATTCATCAGCTCCTGCTCGAAACGCTTCCGCTCCGTCATATCGCTGATGGTGCAGGCATAGATACATTCCTCATCTACCATCGCCAGGCCTAGCTGAACCTCTGCCGGAAACCGACTGCCATTCTTGCGGATCGGGGAAAGCTCGATTCGCTGGCCGCCTTCGCCGGCCGCCACGTTCTTAAAGTTCTCTCCGCCGAGGCAGGGAATCAGCTCGGCAATGGAACGTCCGATAATTTCGCTCTCGAGATACCCGAACATGGGCGTTAATGCGGGATTAACGGCCAATATGATGCCTTCCTCATCGAAGGTTACCATCGTGTCGATGCTCGTCTCCTGAATGACGCGCGCCATGACCTGCGTCTTGTTCAGCTGGTACGCGGTGCGCATCAGCTCGCGGTTCATCCTCTCCAGCTCTTTGGTCTTCTGATGCAGCAGCTCTCTCTGAAGCTGGAGCGTCTTATTGTTGGCGTACATGCGGACGAAGCCTTCGATTTTGGTCCGCAAAATTTGCGGAACGAACGGCTTCAGCAAATAGTCGATGGCGCCGACCTCGTAACCGGTGAAGAAATGCTCGGATTCCTTGCTGGTCGCGGATATGAATATAATCGGAGTTTCCCGCGTTTTCTCGCGCATCTTAATAAGTCGGGCGGTCTCGAACCCGTCCATCTGCGGCATTTGAACATCGAGCAGTATGACCGCAAACTCGTCCTTGAGCAAGCAGCGCAGCGCTTCTTCCCCTGAGAGACATTTGACCAGATTGTAATTCAAGTCCCCAAGCACCGCCTCCAATGTCAGGAGATTGTCCGGATGGTCGTCGACTAGCAAGATGTTGATCGGTCCGTCGTATGAAATCATCAGCTGAGAATTCACCTGCCTTATCTTAACTTACGGTAAAGCCGACTGTGCGAATCATCGAGCTCCTGGTAAGCGTCGGCATGCCGTGTGAACGTAATCGATTCCTTCGTGCCAAGCGCAAGGACGCCGAAGCTGCTCAAGCTGTCATACAGCAGCTCATGCACGTGATCCTGAAGCTCTTTGTTGAAATAGATCATGACATTGCGGCAAAAGATAACGTTAAATTCATTAAACGACCGGTCACTCACCAAATTATGCTGGGCAAATACGATATTTTCCCGCAGCCCCGAATGAAAGATGACGGAATTGTATTTAGCCGTATAGTATTGGCTGAACGATACCTTGCCGCCTGCCTCCATATAGTTTCTCGTGAAGATCTGCATCCGTTCAAGGGGAAAGACGCCGGCCTTAGCCGTTTCCAGCACCTGCTCGTTCATATCGGTGGCGTAGATGCGCGTCTTATCGTATAATCCTTCCTCCTTCAGCAGAATGGCCATGGAATAGACCTCTTCGCCTGTTGAGCAGCCCGCATGCCAGATGCGGATAAACGGATATGTGCGGAGCATGGGAACCACCTTCTCGCGAAAGGCGAGGAATACCTGCGGATCCCGGAACATCTCGGTGACATGGATCGTTAGGTCCGACAGCAGCCGGTCCATCGCATCCCGGTTATGCAGGATTTGCTCGGTCAAGGCCGTGACGGACGGCAGACGCTCGGCACTGACGCGGTGCAGGATGCGGCGGCGTACGGACGAGAAGGCATAGTTGCGAAAATCATATCCATAGAACCGGTATAAGCCTTCGAGGAGCAGCTCGATTTCGATCCGCTCCCGCTCACCGGACCGGTCATGTTTCTGTTGATTATTTATATAACCACACCCTCATCAGAGATAGGAGCTGATCGATATTGACGGGCTTCGCGATATAATCGGAGGCGCCGGCCTCGATACACTTGTCCCGGTCTTCCTTCATCGCTTTGGCCGTGATGGCGATAATCGGCAGACGTTCATACTCCGGCTTGGAACGGATGCGGCGCATCGTCTCATAGCCATCCATCTCCGGCATCATCATATCCATTAGGATAAGCTGGATGGATTCCTTGCTTTCAAGCATCTCAAGCGCTTCGATTCCATTCTCTGCGAATACGATATCCATCTTGTATCCTTCAAGGGCGCTGGACAGCGCGAATACGTTGCGGATATCGTCGTCGACAATCAGAATCTGCTTGCCCTCGAAGATGGCTTCCACGCTGTGGAGCTTGCGCAGCACGCTTCGCTTGTCCTCCGGCAGGTCGGCTACGACCCGGTGCAGGAACAAGGTGGTTTCATCCAGCAGCCGTTCCGGCGATTTGACATCCTTGATAATGATGGTCTCCGCATATTTCTTCAGCTGCAGCTCTTCCTTCTTGTCCAGCTCGCGGCCGGTATAAATAATAATCGGCAGGTCACGGAGGTCATCGTTCCGGCGAACGCCGTCGAGCAGATCGAATCCGGAAATATCCGGCAGGCCAAGATCGAGAATCATGCAATCGTAATGGTGCGCATTCAGCTCGGACAGCGCCTCGCGGCCTGTCGATACCGCCTGGATGGCGACATCGTCATGGCCGACCAGCTCCATAATACTGGATCGCTGCACGGCATCGTCTTCGACGATCAAGAGATGCTTCAAGTTGCGCTCCAGGAAGGATTCGATCTGCTGGAACAGACTGTCCAGCCGCTCCTTCGACGCCGGCTTCTTCAAGTAAGCGATCGCGCCCATGGACAACCCTTGCTGCACTTCGTCCATCACGGAGATGACATGGACCGGAATATGCCGCGTGTCCGCATTGTGCTTCAAGTGATGAAGGACCGACCAGCCATCCATAACCGGCAGCATAATATCGAGCAGAATGGCATCCGGTTTGTGATTCTTGGCATAAGCCAGACCCAGATCGCCCTGCAGCGTGACGACGCCCTTGAAGCCGTGCGAACGTGCGATATCAAGCATAACGCGGGCAAAGTGCTCATCGTCCTCAATAATCAGGACGACCCGGTCATCGGCGGTGATCGTTTCGCGATCGTCGTTCACGACCGCTGCAACCCGCTCGGGCAGATCCGCGGACTTGACCGGCGGTTGCGCGGTCTGCGTTCCGGCTGCTTGCAGAGCTGCCGCAACCGCCTGTATGCCAAGCTCCTGGCTCTGCATGGCCGAATCCGTCTCTTCGATGGCAGGATCGGCGACATGGAATTCCGGCAGGAAGAGCGTGAACGTGCTGCCGCTGCCTTCCGAGCTTTCCAAGGAGATGAAACCGCCGAGCAGATGCGCCAGCTCCCGGCTAATGGCAAGCCCAAGGCCGGTACCGCCATACACGCGGCTAGTCGTGCCGTCCACCTGCTGGAACGCTTCGAAAATAATGTCCTGCTTCTCCTCGGAGATGCCGATGCCGGTATCCCGCACTTCAAACGCGAGCATCCGCCCGCTATCGATGCTGACGGATGCCGTTTCAACCGGTTTCGCCAGACGGACATGCAGGGATACTCCGCCTTGATGAGTAAATTTGAATGCGTTGGACAGCAAATTTTTGATGACCTGTTTGACACGATGGCCATCGGTGTACATTTGTTCGGGAACGCCGTCTTCGACGGACATGTCGAAGCCGATCTCTTTCTGCTGGCCTACCGGCATGAAGCTTCTGCGCAAGCCTTGCAGCATGTCACAGATCGGCACATGCTCGGTGACCAGATTCATTTTGCCTGCACCGATCTTGGACAGATCCAGAATTTCATCGATCAGCTTCAGCAAATCGCCGCCGGATGAGTGAATCGTCGTCGCGAATTCAATCTGCTTCGACGAAAGATTGTTCTCCGTATTGGCCATCAGCATCTGAGATAGAATGAGGAGGCTGTTGAGCGGCGTCCGCAATTCATGCGACATATTGGCCAGGAACTCGGATTTGTATTTGGATGCCAGAGCAAGCTGCACGGTCTGCTTCTCGAGCGCATTCTTCGTTTTCTCGATTTGTTCGTTCTTCTGTTCCGTCTGGCGCATTTGCAATTCAAGCAGATGCGTCTTCTGTAGCAGCTCCTCGTTGCTCTGTTCAAGCTCTTCCTGCTGGCTCTGAAGCAGCTCCTCCGATTTCTTCAGGGCGCGTGTCTGCTCCTCAAGCGTATCGTTGGAACGGCGCAGTTCTTCCTGCTGGGACATGAGCTCCTCCGACTGCGCCTGCAGCTCTTCGCTGAGCGTCTGCGATTCGCGCAGCAGCTCTTCGACACGCATTCGGCCGAACAGGTTGTTCAAGATAATGCCGAAGCTCTCGGCAAGCTCGCGCAGCAGTTCTTTCTCGCGGCTCGTGAACGGCTGCAGAGAGGCAAGCTCGATAATGCCAAGCAGGCTGTCGTTCTGATACATAACCGGCATAAGCATAAGCTGGAGCGGCGCTGTCTCGCCTAACCCGGATTTAATCTTAATGTGGGAGGCCGGCAGATCGGACAGCTCGATCGTCTCTTTGCTGACGGCACACTGTCCGACCAGGCCGTGACCGAAGGCGAATGTCTGCTCGAACACGGTCCCGTCATGCGGTGCGTATGCGCCCATGAGGCGAAGGCGGTTCTCGCTTCCCAGCCCTCCACGGATATAGAGTCCGCCATATGAGGCTCCTACAAGAGGTACCATCTTGGTGACGAAGGCTTGGGCGATGTGCTCCAAATTCGTTTCGCTTTGCAAATCGACCGTCGTATTCGCCAGGTTGGATTTGACCCAAGCTTCATCCTCGACGTTCTGATTATAGGCTTGTTCAATTGCCGTCTTCTGCTCCAGCGTATCGGCCAGCCGGTTGAACGCTTTGGCGACATCGCCAAACTCATCGCCGGTCTCCGTCTTTTGGCGCAGGTTGCGGTCAAGGGTGCCCTTCGTATAGGCCGTAATCAGCATCGACAAGCTGTTGAGCCCGCGCGTAACCCCGGTCAAATTCCACAGCATCGTACCGAGCCCCAGCAGAAGTCCGAGAATGGTTGTCCAGAGCAAGATGCTGCGTGAATACTGATTCGTATCCTGTGCAGCCTGCACGGCTTCGTCGGTCAACCGTCGCTGGCTGTCGGCAAGCTTGTCCAACAGGGCGACAGTGTCTTCCTGATATTGAATGCCTTCTTTCTCCCGCAGCGCGATCGCTTCGCTCCCTTTGCCATCGCTGATCAACTGAGTGATTTGCTTCTGATAGCCGAAGAAGAGATCCATATTGCGCTCCACGTCCTGCAGCAGTGTAATCTCCGCCTCAGTGGAAGCCCGGCTCTTCAGCTGAGCCAGACGGTCCAATGCAATTGCCGGCTCGTTGGTGAGCAGGTACTCATTCTTGTTAATGCTGTCGGTGGTCGGCACGGTCAGCACATTAACGAGCCCGTTGGCCGTATTATTAACGGCGCCGCGGGTTTCGAAGGCGAGCATAACCTTCTGGTAACGTTCCTCATATACTTCATCGAGCTTGTCCCCGACACGGGAGAAGTTGCTCAGCCCGGACAACGATATGAATAAGATTAACAGCATCATGACGATAAAGCTGGTGATCAGTTTCGTTCTTGTTTTCATTCGATCTCTCACCTGTTACCCTTCTATTCCATATAAATGGGCGGATTATTTTACGAACATGCGAACAGGCCGCCAGCCTCGCAAGGCTTGCGACCTAACCGCATCAATCGTCAATCGATTCAGTGGACGTTCGTAATAACAAGTACACGGCCTCGATCAAGCTCCTCTTCGTACCGCTCGGCTTCGGTCTCGGTCAACCCGATTGATGTCAGCTTGGAGCGAATTTCATCGCCGCGCGAGCGGAAGACGTTGGCCATCGAGGTGAACATCCCTTCCTCCGACATGCCGATTTGGTTAGCGTCCGTTGCATCGGCGAGCGATTTGGTCTGATCACTGTCATGGGCTAGAACATAGATATCATCCTGTTTGTAGCCGCGTTGGTTCAGTTCCCGGACCGCGTGCAGCGCATCCATGGCAGTTGTCACAATTTGAACAGTCGGTTTGATAGATTGCATCATAATCCCTCCGTCTTTCATGTGGATTTGCCAGGTGAGGCTTGATCTGTATTACCACCTTATAGGGTGATTGAAACAAGCCTGGTCCGACTGGTCCGACTATGCCCGGGATTCAGACGCCTTGGTTAATGTGTGATTCTCCTTAATGGCCGCACATTGCAGACCGGCCGTATCGAATAGAGGAGATGGAGTCTATGCAATGGGAATGTTTTCACCGCTCGCCGCGTAGCAGCTGGGCGTATACCTATGACCGGGCTACGATTCACCTGCGGGTCCGAACGAAGCGGGATGACGTTGAAGCGATTACAGCCCTAACCGGAGACAAATACGATTGGGATGGATTTCATGAAGATATTCCGGTGGAGAAGGTGGCATCCGACCACTTCTTCGATTATTGGGGGGCGCAGTAAAGCCGGCATACAAACGGTTTTCGTATGGATTCCGTAGCGCGCGAGGATCTCGACCGATCCGAACGCGAGCGCACGCTCGCCGATCGAGAGTGCGAGCTCAACCGCAAGACCGTTGGATTCTTGAGGGAGGAACACGCTTAATCTGAGTTATTCATCCGCCAGGATCATAATCGAACGGGTAATAATTTCGGTATTTGGGAAAATGAATAAAAACCGTCGTGTGCAAGCCTTCTTCCGACTGAATGGAAAGGTCATGATCCAATTTAAGAGCCAATTGTTTTGCCAGATATAGCCCTATGCCTGTTGATTTAGAATATCTTCTGCCAGTCGAGCCCGTAAATCCTTTCTCAAATACGCGGTGGAGCTCCTCCTCTTTGATTCCGATGCCGTTATCTTGAATCAACAGCCTTTTTTCTTTGTGGTCCTCTTCAAACCTCACCGAAATTTCCCCGCCGGGCTCCGTGTATTTTAACGAGTTGAATACGATTTGGTCCAGGATAAACCTGAGCCATTTGCTGTCGGTATGAACTGCTTGCAGGGTATCATCCATATGAAAGCGGATCTTTTTGTCTATAAAGGTTTTGGCATATTTTTTGACGGTTTTTTTAACCAAAGGATCCAGCAGTACTTCCATAATGAAATAGTCTTTGGAAAAGGAGTCTATCCTGGAATAGTACAGAGCCTGTTCCACATAATTTTCGATTCTGTCAATTTCATCCTCCAATTTGTCAATCGTAGATTTGGTCGCTATTTCGCCACCGGTTTCCATGAGCAAGCGGCTTGCGGCAATCGGAACCTTGACTTCATGAATCCATGAAGCAATGAAATCTTGATGATCCTTCATCTCGGTATGCAAGCTTTGCAGCTGCCTGACATGCGTATCGCGTAATTTCTTTAGCAGCTTTACATAAAGCTGTTGTTCATTATTTTGAGGTTTGGGCATGGCCGCAAGAAATTCCTCATGCCCGGTGCCGGCCAAATCATTCAATTCACGGTAAAAGCTCATACGGCGGTAATATCCGATGAGGATATATACAAGGACAATAAATAAGCCAATCGTATGGATATAAACGACATTATGGGCCTCATAGAGGCTTTCCGCCCCCACCGCCGTCATGATCGTAACGATACCCATCAAAATGATGTAAAAGACGAAGAAGCTCCCTTGATCCCGCAAATATTGAGAAAAACTCATTGGATGATATAACCTCTCCCCTTCTTCGTCATAATGAAGTTGTCCTTTCCAAGCTCGGCAAGCTTCTTACGCAAGCGGGCCATGTTGACCGACAACGTATTTTCGTCCACGAAGCTTTCATCTTCCCAAAGACTTCGCATCAATTTCTTCCGGTCCACGATCATCCCTTTATGTTTCATGAGAATATTCAGAATGAGAAATTCCGTTTTGGTCAGATCCGCCTTCTGACCATCGATCCGGGCATCCCCGTCATCCAGACTTAATACGACTCCGTCATGTTCCATAATGTTAGAGCGCGGTTCCGGATAGGAGTAAGTTCTTCGCAGCAGCGCATTTATTTTGGCCAATAGGACATCCGTATGGAAAGGCTTCTGAATATAATCGTCCCCACCCATATTCATCGACATCACCATATCCAATGACGTATCCCGGGAGGACAGGAAGATGAGGGGAACCTTCGAGACTTCTCGTATTTTATTGCACCAGTAAAACCCGTCGAATGAAGGCAAGTTGATATCCATAATAACCAGATGCGGGCTTTCATGGAGAAACAGCGTCAACACCTTGTCAAAATCTTCGGCTTGAACGATTTCAAAACCCCATCTTGCCAATGTTTCGCCAACTATATCGCATATTGTCGGATCGTCTTCAACGATCAGTATTTTCACAATATCGCTCTCCATTTTCCGTCATGACGATGCCTTATACATGATTATAATCGATCATAGTAATCGAACAAGGCTTCGAATGCCAATGTGACGAAAATGTAAGTTTGCGATGAAGCTTGTAAGCTTGTGTTTAGGTGCCCCGTTATACAATGGAAAATATAAATCAAACGTATGACGAATGGAGAGAAATCGATGAAAACCATAGTGGAGGCAAAGCGAATAAAAAAAGTGTACGGCTCTAATGGGCACATATACCCTGCATTGAATAACATTGACCTCACCGTGCAAGAGGGCGAATTCGTAGGCATAATGGGTCCGTCAGGCTCGGGCAAATCGACACTGCTTAATGTATTGGCTACGATTGACGAGCCGACTTCAGGCGACATCGTCATTGACGGAACGAGACCGGCCAAGATGAATGAAGATCAATTAGCCGCCTTCCGACGGGAAAAGCTCGGCTTTATATTTCAAGATTACAATTTGCTGGATACTTTAACCGTGAAGGAAAATATTGTGCTGCCATTGGCGCTGGCGAAGACGAGGGTAAAGGAATTGGAACAAAGAGTGGAACAAATCGCGGACAAATTCGGCATTCACCCGATTTTGGACAAATATCCGTATCAGCTATCGGGTGGACAAAAGCAGCGTACGGCGGCATCCCGCGCTATAATTTCCAAGCCAAGCCTGATCTTGGCGGACGAGCCTACAGGCGCGCTTGACTCCAAGTCGGCAACCGATTTATTGGAGAGCTTGAGGAATCTCAATGAGCAGGAGAAAGCCACGATATTGCTCGTTACCCATGATGCTTACGCGGCGAGCTTCTGCAAACGGGTGCTGTTTATTAAGGATGGAAACATATTTACAGAGCTTGCAAAAGGCAGCACATCCCGAAACGACTTTTTTAAGAAAGTATTGGATGTGCTCACCGTATTGGGAGGAAGCTCCAATGACATTATTTGATATCGCCAAGAAAAACATCCGGGGAAATGTGAAAAATTATTTTGTCTACTTCATTTCCATGCTTTTCAGTGTCGTGATTTACTTTACTTTCGTTTCCTTGCAGTATAGCCCGGATGTGCAGAAAAATATGGAATCGCAAAGCATGCAATCCGTTTTCATGTCTGCATCCGTTATTCTATTTTTATTCGTAGCCGTATTTGTGCTGTATTCAAACAATTTTTTCATGAGAAAACGCAAAAAAGAAGTCGGTTTATACGCATTGCTCGGTTTGAAGAGGTCCACGATCGGAAAAATGCTGTTTTACGAAAATCTGATTTTGGGTGCCTTTGTTCTAGTTTCAGGAATTGCAATAGGTACTCTATTATCCAAACTATTCAACATGATATTGCTAAAACTGCTGGGAATGCCGGCAGATGCGGGAATGACGTTTTCCGTTGATGCTGTCATCAATACCGTTATCGTATTCGCAGCCCTTAACTTATTCACATCTATTCAGGGCTATCGCATCATTTATGCAAATAAGTTAATTGAGCTCTTTCGAGCGGAGCAAGCCGGGGAACAGCAGCCGAAAGCTTTCGTAATCCCTTCAATATTAGCGGTTGTCTGCCTGGCGGTCGGTTATTGGTTTGCCTTCAGGAGCTTCAATAACACGACGGAAATTCTGACCAATATTAGCATTATGCTTGGCGGAATCATTCTGGGAACGCTACTGCTGTTCTCATCGCTTGCGGTTCTGTTTCTGAAAGTCGTAAAGCGCAGCAAGAAATATTATTACAATCGAATGAATCTGGTCACCGTTTCAAATCTGGTTTATCGCATTAATGGAAATGCGCGCACCTTGAGCGTCATCTCCCTTTTGTCCGCTGTGGCGCTGTGCGCCTTAAGCGTAGGTTTCGGCACATATTACGGGTTTGAGAAGACAGCGAAGCTGACGGCGCCATTTAGCTACATGTTTATCAAGCAGGACAAAGATTTTAATCAGAGGGTCGACAGCATCATTCGAGCGGATGAGGATCATCCGGTCATCTCGCAAATAACCATTAGCGTCATTAAAAGCAAGGGAAAAGATTCGAGCCGGGATCTATTGTCGGAGAAAGAATTGAAAGCGGACGAGAACCCCGTGAAAGTGATCTCAATCCAGCAATATAATCAGGTTGCCCGAGCATTAGAGTTCCCTCCTCTTGACCCGGTGGATGAAGGGAAAGCGATTGCCATTCGCCCCATGTACACCGATTATGAACTCTCTGATTATGAAGGCGAGTCCATCACGCTCCGACTGCCTGACGGAGACATGACGCTTCCCTTTGCCGGAATGACGGTCGAAAGAGTCCTTAATTGGAGCTATCCGGATGTGATGATCGTAGTCAATGACCGTACGTATCAATCGATCGAGACTCAAATTCCGCCAACTGACTACATCGGTTATTCCGTACAACAGCAAAAAACGACAAAAGCGACTGCCGATGCGCTTGCAGCCGTCAAAACGCCGGAATCGAAGCTGTCTTCATTCTATTCGGTTTACCGGTTCAGTCTGGAAGAGTCGGCCGTCAATGTTTTCGTATTGGGATTTCTTGCGCTTGTGTTTGTGATGGCAACAGGCAGCATTATTTATTTTAAGCAGCTGACAGAGGCTTCAGCCGATAAATCGAGATACGATATTCTTAAAAAAATCGGCGTTAGCAACCAGGATATTGGCAAGTCACTTCTTAAGCAGAATGCCTTTATCTTTCTTTTACCTTTGACGGTCGGATTGGCGCACTTTTTTGCGATATTAAATCTGTTGAAAAAGCTGATGAGCAGTATGGCTGGCGTCAATTTAACTTTGCCTATTGTTTATTGCGTCATTGCATTTGTACTCATTTACGCAGCTTATTACACAATTACCGTCAACTCCATCAGCAAGAGCGTCATAGAACAGTCGGCTCCTATGCTAAGAGCGGCTGCCGTATCGGTCATTGCGGTTTGTATGATTGCTTTAATCGGTATATCCGTCTGGTCGGCGGCCACAGCCCCGCAGGAAGAGGCCGCCTCTTTCGAGAAGGTACAACTGGAGCTGCCTAAGCCGACAGGCACATATGCGGTAGGTACGGTTGAATTGCATTTGACAGACAGCGAGCGGGTCGATCCATGGATGAAGGACCGGGCAAGAGAACTCATGATTAGCGTATGGTATCCGGCACAGCAAGAGGGCGAGAAGCGTGCACTATACATGGAGCCCGGGGCTGCCGAGCATTACGACCGGAACATACTCCCCACCATCGGGCTGGATGCCGGACGAATTGAATGGTCGAAAGCCCGCACCAACGCATGGCTCGGAGCACCCGTGGCAATTAACGAGGAGGGCTGGCCGGTGATCTTGTACTCCCCTGGGGGTTCGATTCCGCGAATCTTTGGCACGGTGCTGGTTGAAGAGTTGGCCAGCAAAGGGTATATCGTGGTGACCGTCGATCACACTTATGAAACATCTGTCGTTGAATTTCCGAACGGGCATCTGGTAACGGAGCAGTTGCCGGGAGGCAATAGAGCACAGATTATTCTAAAGATGCTGGACGTCAGAGTCGATGATATGCGTTTCGTGCTGGACCAGCTTGCAGCAATCCGGGAAGGCGGAAATTCTGACCACAAACAAATACCACTGCCATCAGGTCTTGATAAGGTTATGAATCTGTCCAAGATCGGCATATTCGGTCATTCCGCCGGCGGTGCGACAGCCGCTCAACTGATGTATGTCGATGACAGAGTCGCTGCAGGAATCGATATGGACGGGACTATGGGTTTTATGCCGGATTACCCGCTGCCGGTGGCGCAGCACGGACTGGATCGTCCGTTCCTGCTTATGGAAGCCGGCTACAATTCGGACGGGGAAGTGGATTCGCATCTTACCGCGGAAGACCGGAACTCCTTCTGGCGGCATTCCAGCGGCTGGAAACTGGATTTGAGCATACCTGAGGGGGCGCACTTCACCTTTACGGACTATCAGTTTTTGCTTCCGCAACTGGAAAGCAAGCTGAGTATGTCGCCCCAAGTCATTCAAAGCTTAATCGGCTTCGCCGGTCCCGATCGGATGTTGGCTGCACAGCGAAGTTATATCACGGCATTTTTCGACCTCCATTTGAAAGGCATTCCACAATCGTTATTGCTCGAACCGTCCACCCTGTATCCGGAAGTTGAATTTGTGAAGTGATCAAAAGCACCGCAAGAGGTGAACTACGTTCAAGCCTTATATCAAATACCGTTAATCTTGGTTCCTATGTTCTCCAATGCTTCTTTTGTTCTCTCCATCAGACTTGGCTCGCTTGGAGCCTTCGCAGTTGCCTTTCCATCCAGAATGATCTGTGTTTCATCACCATTCGTTTCGTTCTGACCCTCAGAACGGATAACCGGGTTACGTTCGCTTTTTTCCATTTTAGACTCCTTTTTATATATATCTGCCAGTGTCATAAACACTTACTATTATTCCGATGCCTAATTTTCTTTATGCAGGTATGCACGGCTCAGCCATTCTCCTGGATTCGGCGGACTATAACCATTTAATGAGGATAACGTTAAGCATGTAGGAGGAAACAACAGCCGAAGAGCCGTGATTCACACCGGGCAGGGTAGTGATGGGGTAAGCCAAGATGAATGCTTGATCCTGAAAACATATTGACGGTGATTGAACGCCTGCATCATCGTGCATCCATCATCGATTCGACTTATATGGGAGAAGCCGTCCGGACGCTCGTCTGGACGGCTTTATTTTTGTTGAAGCGCAGCTCCCACACGATCCCATGATTAACCTAAGAACGGATCGCCATCCTCATTCGAACCGGTTCGATCAAGCGATTTATTGCGAAACATGCTCGGAGTCATTCCGGTGTATTGCGAAAATTTGCGCGTGAAGTAGTCCGGAGAATGAAAGCCGACGTCTGCTGCGATCTGCGTTATATTGCGGGAGGTGAACTCCAGCAGCTTGGCGGCTTGGCGAAGGCGCATCTTAAGCAGAAATTCGAGTATGGAATCGCCCGTTTGTTCCTTGAACAAGTGGGCGAGACGTGAAGGGGAAAGGCATACGTGCTGCGCCAGATCCCGGATGCTGTAGGGCTCCTTTATGTTATGGGAGATCAGATTCAGAACTTCATGGATCCGCGGATCCAGCTTATGCTTCGAATCGGAGTGCAGGCTTGTGGCAAGCAGCATGATTTCCTCCAGCGAATTAAGTCCGAGCTCTTCGCGCAATGGATGGTTCATTGCTTGATTATCGGCAATGAGGTTCGAGAAAGCCGTGCGCATGCGCTCTTGTACTACCGGATCACGAACATGGATGAACAGCAGTCCCTTGGACAATTTCGGCAGATTGATCCAGGACATCCAAGACGATCTCGGTATGAAGTGAGCCCACATCATCTCCCAATGGCTGCCTTCCGGAGTGAAGTAATCATGCGGGGTTCCCGGCTGCAAAATGATCAGATCGCCGGATCGGCAGTACTGCAGCAGGTCATCGTTTCTCACGCAGCCTTCACCCGAGAGCGTGAACATGACAAGCCAATCCTTGGTACCCCAAGAGCGGTAGCCATAAAAACCGTAAGGTTCGTTCGTGTAGCCCGACACGAGAGCTCCTGGAGGCGGAGCGGGCGTTTGTTCCAATACGCGATTGCGCGGTTTATCGTCCATGAACGGATCCCTCATTCGTCCTGTGATTGTCGTTACAGGTTCCTGATTATGAAAGTCATTGTAAGTGCGGGATGCCTGCCCGTCAAGTCAGCAGAATCGTATGGGTATTTAGCCGTTCCCGAGGTTTACGCCCTTCTTGCCGGTTGGCTAAACTAGAAGAGCAAATGCCGAGCTCATCGATAATAGGAGGCGGGTTTCATGTTAACGCATCAACATGTGTTCGATTATCAACGTGACGGTTACGTCATTCTGGAGAACGTATTCAGCCAAGAGGAAGTTGGAAGGATGATTGACACGGTAGAACGGGGCGAGGGCGTCGCGCAAGCGAACGCAGGGGGCCCTCGGGACGCTTCGGGCAGAAGTTCGAGACTGGCTCTCTGGTATGATTTGCGGGACGATATCTGGTCTGCCGCAAGCACGGCGCCCCGGATTGTCAATTCGGTCCGGATCCTGCTCGGCGAAGACGCTTCTTTCTTTCACGGGAAGGTGATGCTCAAGGAAGCGAAATCCGGCGGCGCGTGGGAATGGCATCAGGATTACGGCTATTGGTACGGCCATGGCTTTGTTTTCCCGAACCTGATCAGCGCCTTCGTCGCATTGGACGCTTCCACTGTCGAGAACGGCTGCTTGCAGGTGCTTAGAGGCTCGCATAGAATAGGCAGGCTGGACCACGGGAGAGTAGGCACCCAGACGGGAGCGGAGCAAGCCCGGTTAAATCAGATCGAGTCCATGTTCGAGCGGGTCTATTGCGAATTAAAGCCTGGTTCGGTGCTGTTCTTTCACAGCAACCTGCTCCATGCTTCGGCCGCGAACGAATCCGACCGGCACCGAAGATCCTTCATCATGTGCTATTCGGCTGCATCCAATCCGGAAATTACGGAGAACGGATTGCGGTACAGGCCTTCCTGCCCCGTCGGGGATGAAGATGCCATCATGCGTTATTAGAAATTAGCAGCCGTTCCAGGATACGACGAATACTAAAGAACAAATACCGGTCCTGATACTCCGTTATCTGCCGGTTTGTTCTAGCGGAACGAACAGGACTCATTATCGAGATTGTCACCCCCGCAATGGAAATGGCCGGACGCGATGTAGTTTCTACACGCGCCGGCCATTTTTGCGGACTATTATGATTTCGGTTCGCTCTTGCCGTCGTACCGCTTCGTCCATTCGCCGAGGATGGCTTCCCGGTCTTTAGCGGCTTGCTGCAGATCATACTTGATCAACTGCTCGACAGGGTTCTTCGAATATCCTTCAGGAATTACGCTGGAATCGCTCTTCACGGAAACGATGGCGAAATTCTTGTTGTACTCCTGCATGGCTTCATCGGAAATTGCCCAGTCCAGGAAGTCCTTCGCCACTTGCTTGATAGCCGGTTTGTTCACGAGCGCGTTCGCTTCTACGTCCCAGCCGGATCCTTCTGCCGGGAATACCGTTTCGACAGGAGAGCCTTTCTTCTTCTCCGATATGCTGCGGTATCCGAACGAGATGCCAATCGGGTATTCACCCGTACCGGCCATCTTCGCAGGCTTGGAGCCCGAGTGCGTATACAAGCCGATGTTCTCATGCAGCTTGTCCAGGTAAGCCCAAGCTTGCTCGGCGCCCTTGAGCTGAACGAGTCCGGATACCGTCAGGAAGCCCGTGCCGGAGGAAGCGGGGTTAGGCATGGTGATCAGCCCTTTATACTCGGGTTTAATCAGATCCTCATAAGATTGCGGGATCGCAATTCCTTTCTTCTCGAGCTCCACGGTATTGACCGTGAAGGCCGTTTCCCAAGCATCTATGCCGACCCAATGCGCGGGATTCGCGCTATCCTTGAAGCTCGGCTCGATCCGCTCGATGCCCTTGGGGGAATAGGGTGCGATCATGCCGTTCTGGTCAAGCACGAGAAGGCTCGTTGCAGCGGTTCCCCAGACGACATCGGCTTGCGGATTGTCCTTCTCGGCAAGCAGCTTCGCTGTGATGATACCGGTTGAGTCGCGTACAATATTGAGCTTCACATCCGGGTATTTGCTCTTCCACGTCTTCAGATATTCGTTGATTTGATCATCCTCAAGCGCGGTATAGACGGTCAGTTCCTTGCTTTCCGTGTCGACGCCGGCTTCAGCGCTGCCAGCCGCGGCGGCCGCATTATTGCCGCCTCCATTTGTTTCCGGTGCGTTGTTTTTGCTGCCGCATGCCGATAAAATGGACAAGACGATGAATGCGCTCATGATGAGTAACCAACGTTTTTTCATTGTTATCGCTCCCTTTTTCTTTCTGTGCTCTTGCTCCTTATACTATAAGGAGGATTCGTTAAACGAAGGTAAAATACAAGTAAATATTTTGTTTTGTTTTCTGTTTGGTTGTTTTATCGTGTGTTATCATGAAAAAACTACGCCGATGCACAGGCGTAGTCCTTATTCATATAATGGAAAGGCCGGCAGCATTCCGGCCCGTTATTCCGCCACGATCCAATGAATGTCATTCTCGTCCAGCTTGTCCTTCCATTCTCTTGGCGGAGCTACATCGCTGATAATCATGTCGATCTCCTCCAAGCCTGCAATCTTGCAATAGTGGTTCGTGCCGAGCTTGGTATGGTCTGCGAGCACAATCGTTTGCTTAGCTTGCTTCATGAATGCGCGGGAAAGCATGGCGCGCTCGTCCTCGTAGCTCGTAACGCCTCCGTCGATTTGAAGCCCGTCCGCCACGACAAATGCTTTATCGACATGGAAATAGGACATGAAATGGACGGCCAGCGAGCCGGAGGTCCGATAATGCTTCGGGTTGACGCGCCCGCCGAGAAGGACGATTTCGCCGTCGAATACGCCGCGGTTTTTGTAGGCGATGAGCGAATTCAGCGTATACATAGACGTGACCAATATGGTTAACTGGCTTTTGAGCGCCAGCATGTCGATCATCTGCAGCGTTGTCGTACCATCATCGAGGATGATCACCTCTTTGTCCTGCACGAGAGCAGCCGCGGCGCTGCCGATCAGGCGTTTCTCCGCGGCTTGCAGCACTTCCCGCTGCACATAGACGGGCTCTTCGCGCTCCACGTTGATTTTGACCGCGCCCCCATAAACTCTCTTCAGCTTGTTCTCAAGCTCGAGCTCCTCCAAGTACCGGCGGATCGTTTCCGATGACACCTCAAGCTTGGCTGCGAGCTCGGGCGAACGAACCTTTCCTTGAAGCTGAATCATGTTTAATATAATCTGCTTTCGTTCTTCCCCGGCAAGCGACATCGTCGTATTCTCCTTTTTGCGTGATCAATCATCCGGAGCTTTGCCGACAAGTGACAACCGGTATTCACGATTGCAACACTTGCGGACACTGCCACAATGATTTGCATTTGCATGTCGTCCGTTTACAAATTCTCAATCGTTTCGTGAATGTGAATGCCGCGTTTGCGGAGCTGATCGAAAATAGCAGATGGCTCGAATGCCTCCTCAGGCGTTACGATTCCAGGGCGGCCCGCACATAATGTCTGGCCTGTTGCGATCAGCTCCGTTGCGATGGCAAGCGGAATCCCGACGTTGCGCGTGTAGGCGCGAAGCGCTTCCCAGCCCGGCACTGAACCGTCGGACGACGGATGGGTATGGGTGAGCGTATGGCGCCGTGAAATGCCGTCCTTCACACCGGTTACTTCGACGTGCAGCGCATAGCCGTACAGTTCTGTTTGGCTGCCTTCCGGCGCATCGCATAAATAGCTCCCGATCGCATCCATAATGCCGATTTCCGCATCGCCGACACGAATCGCGTCATTCCGCATAAACCCGTATTCGTACAGGGCCCGGACAAGGCGCATATTTTGCTGCGGCCAAGTTCCCCGTACTTCGATCAATCGGACGCCTTTGCTTTGCAGGGCGCGGGCAAGGGTGCGCGTCTCGGCATGGGGAATGATGTATTGAACGGCAGTGCCGTATGGCTCAGGCAGCTTGATTTCGCGAGGACGGGCAAAAGGCGGCACTTGAATGAATTCGCCGTTCTCATAAACGATGCGGCCCGGCAGCTGCGGATCATACTCGTACGTTGTCGTTTCTGCGATAGACTTGGAGAATGCGATAGGGCGATACGACCCGTGGCTGACGCGCACATCATGAACGTCATCCAGCTGATTGGCGGCATGCATGGCCATCATTTGGGTTACGCCAGGCGTCATGCCGAAGCCCGGCAGACAGGTTCGCCCATGTTCTACGAAGCCTTCGTGGCTGCGATCTTCCTCCCCGAAGCCGTTCAAGTTGATGCCGTGGCATCCCGCCTCGGCGATGCATGCCGTCGACAGCCCGTTCAGCGTAATGGTCGTGCCGTCCATGACAATATCGTAGCCGCGCATTTGGCGGACCGTAGCGTCGTGATCGCGCACATTGACTTGTACGACATTGACGCGAGGATCGTTAAGCTCGGCGGCTACGCGCTCAGCCTCTTCCACGTTATAGTCGCCAATAGTAATTTGTTCGAATTCCGTATGCTGGACCAGATCCAGCACCGCTTCCCGGCAGATGCGGCCCGCGCCGCCCAAGCAAAATACTTTCATGTTCAATAACTCCCTTCGAATGGAAAAGGTATGGAGAAAAACCGTTGCTCTGCACAATCCGGCGGTGCCGTTATTGCCTGGCGGACAGCGCTTTATAATGTGCAACTGCCTTTAGCAAGCGGTGTACATCGCCTGGATATATCTCGCCGATACTGCCGATCCGGAAGGTATCGGCGGAGGAAATTTTGCCGGGATAGATGACAAAGCCTTCTTGTTTCAGCGTTTCGTAGAACGATTGGAACGTGAAGCCTCCGTCCTCCGGGCAGCGGAACGAAGTGATGATCGGCGATTGCAGTTCCCGCGGCAGCAGCGGCGCAAATCCCGCGGCTTCCATTCCTTCGACGAGCGCCCGCTGATTATCGGCATACCGGTTATGGCGCGCTTCGATGCCGCCTTCTTGCTCAAGCTCAACCAGCGCTTGGTCAAAGGCGCGGACAACGTGAGTGGGCGACGTGAATCTCCATTTGCCCTGCATCCGCTCCATCGTCTCCCATTGATCGTACAGATCGAGCGATAACGAGCGGGCATTGCCGCGGCATGCCCCG
Source organism: Paenibacillus spongiae (assembly GCF_024734895.1). Taxonomy (NCBI): domain Bacteria; kingdom Bacillati; phylum Bacillota; class Bacilli; order Caryophanales; family Paenibacillaceae; genus Paenibacillus; species Paenibacillus spongiae. The sequence goes on along the minus strand of NZ_CP091430.1, from coordinate 7,231,287 downwards.
ATCGCTTCTCCGCGTGCGAGGACGAAGCCGAAGCCCGGGACGCCTTGAATGCATTTGTTGCTGCTGCTGACCAAGAAATCGATTCCGAGCTCGGCCATGTCGAGAGGGATGCCGCCGAAGCTGCTCATTGCATCGACGATGAACGTTTTACCGTGACGGCGGACGACCTTCGCAATATCTGCAAGAGGATTGAGAACGCCTGTCGTCGTCTCGCAGTGGACGACGGCCACATGGGTAATCATCGGATCCTCCGCTAATGCCTGTTCGAGCGTATCCGGTTGAACGCTCGCAACCTCCCCGAATGGAATAACGGCAGTAGAGATGCCATGGACGGCTGCTATTTGGGCCATACGGTCTCCATAAGCGCCATTCGTAATGACAGCAAGCTTGCCGCCATTGCGCGGAAGCGCGGTTCCGAGCGCGGCCTCAACGCTGAACGTGCCGCTGCCTTGCATGAGAACGGCCGTGTATTCGGCGGGATTGGATGGCGCGGCCAAGCGGACAAGCCGCTCGCGGATCGACTGAACGAGCCGGTTATATTCGTTATCCCATGTACACCAATCGCGCAGCATCGCTTCCTTCACGGTCGCGGTCGTGCTTAGCGGGCCCGGCGTAAGAAGCAAATAGGGGTTTGCGTTTGGAACGACGGGTTTTACGTCCGGCGATGGAGCGGGAGATAATGGCTTGATCATGGCTGTTCACCCCGTACGAGCGCATTGTTAATATGCGTGATGACGCCGTCCAGTTCCCCGATTTCCCGAATGATGTAATGGGCACCGGCTGCGGTCAGGCGGTCGGACACTTCTACATACAGCCGTTCGCGTTCCGCGGCCGATAGTGCCTTCGTTTCCTCCAGGCTCAAGCCGAGCTCATTGCCGCCGAATACGACACCGACGGTCCATGCTCCGGCATGGCGCCCTTCGAGCATATCCGCCTCCGTATCGCCGCATTTAACAATAGCCCGCATCGGATAAACGCCGAGCAGCTCGGCGACGCGATAGACCATCCACGGATGCGGCCGGCCGCCGCCCGGCACTTCGTCCGGCGTTACGACGACATCGGGGGCATAACCGCGTTTCGCCGCTTCGGGCTTAATGATGTTCATCATCGGGCGGGTGTAGCCTGTCGTGGATCCGATGGCGATTCCGCTTGCTCGAAGCCGTTCCGTGAGCTCGACGGCGCCTGGAACCGGCTGGGCGAATTCATGGAGAATGGACATGAGCATCGGTTCGAACGTTTCATACATTTGATCGATATCGGCTTCTTCGGACGGACGGCCATATTTCGCCGTCCAGGCTTGCGCGACTTCCGGTGCGGCGCAAATGTCGCGAAGATGGTCTTTCTTCATCCGCCCCATCGGACCCCGGACAACGGAAGCCGGTACATCGATGCCGCGCTCCAGGAACATTCGGCGGAAAGCTTCCACCGGAGCAAAACTGCCGTAATCAACCATCGTCCCTGCCCAATCCACAATTACTGCTTTGATCATTCTTTATTCCTCCTAAAAGTTTTGTGGGGTACATCGCTTCGTGGAAGCGGAAATCGAGCAAAACTTGCTTCGAAAGCATGGGCCTAAGTTTTGTGAGGTACATCGCTTCGTTGGAAGCGGAAATCGAGCAAAACTTGCATCGTAAGCATAGGCTCTGTTGTTTTGCAAGGCTCCGTTTAACGTTCGCGCCAAGCGGCCGTCTTGCGCCGGATGCGGGCGGAATACGCTTCGTAGAGCAGGCGGACGATCAGGTTCGTGAAGATAATCAACACGGACATGGCCGCCGCTTGAGCGGTGTCTCCGGCATCGTCCATACTGACGATGGCGATGGACGCAGGCTTCAAATCCGCGCCGTACAGAAAAATGACCGCAGATACCGTTACCATGGCATTGATAAAGAAATAGATGGCCATCTCCATAATCGCCGGCAGCGAAAGAGGCAGTGTAATCCGCATGAATGAACGAATCCGGGAAACGTTCATCGACAAGGAGACGTTCTCGAATTCTTTGTCCATCATTTTCAGCGACGTTGTTGCGGTCATGAAGGGAACGGAGTAAAAGTGGGCGATATTCGCCAGCACGAGAATACTCATCGTTCCGTAAATGACGTTGAGCGGATTGCCGGGGTCGTTGAAGAAGAAAATATAAGCCAAACCGATGACAAGACCTGGCAGAGCCAGCGGCACGATAGAGAGAAAATAACCGGTTTGCCGCAAGAACGGCAGGATGCGGATATGTTCAATCAAGTACGCGAATATAAAGGTGACTAACGTACCGATGACGGCGGTTAACGCAGCCATTCGCAAGCTGTTCCAGAATGGCGCGAAGCCGCCTGCGGCTGAATCGGTAAATTTATAGTTGTCCCAGGAGAGGGTCATCTGGTACGGCCACACCTTCACTAACGACGCGGTGACAACCGCTGCGAGCAAGACCAGCATCGCCAGCGCAATCATTCCCGCATACGTATGGGCCATGACGTTGCGCGTCCGGTGAGGCCTTACAATATAAGGCGTCGATCTGGATGTGACGTACGCTTGCTGCCTGCGCGTGACGACCCGGTCGATAATGAATGCAACGACGGCCGGGAGGGTAAGCACGATGCTGACGACGGCTCCCAAGGCCATATTTTGCTGACCGACGACCTGCTTGAAAATATCCGTTGCCAGTACGTTGAACTGCCCGCCTACCACCTTGGGAGCGCCGAAATCGGTAAAGCTTAGCGTGGCGCAGACAATAATGGCGCTCATAAGCGCATATTTGACGGAAGGCAGCGTTACGGTGAACAGCTTCTTCCATTTGCTCGCCCCAAGCGTTTCAGCAGCCTCATACAGCCGGTAGTCACTGATGGACAACGCGGCTGACAAGATCAGAAATGCTTGCGGGAACGTGTAGATAACCTCTGAAATAATGATGCCGACCGGTCCGTATAGGGGAATCCGCATCTCAAAAGGCAGCCAGCCGAAGAAACCGGTGGAGATGAGTCCTTGATGGCCGAATAAATAAGTCAGTCCGATACCGTGCATCATCGTCGGTGCGAACAATGGCAGCAGTGCCGCTGCTTTGTACAGCGATTTGCCGCGAATGTCGGTACGGGCCAGCGCGTAAGCCAGCAGAAACGCCAGCGGTACGGCAATGACCGTTGTCATGAACGAGACGAAAACCGTATTTTGAAGCGACTGCAGCAGAGCCGGGGATTCGAGATAGGCTCGAAAATAAGCAAGACCCGCATAGCTGCCGTCAACGGTCAGAAAAGCTTGTTTGAAAATGGCAATGAGCGGCAAAATGATCAGGACGGCGAGCGATATGAGCATGGCCAGCAGTGCTGCGGCTTGTATCCATTCGGCTGTGCCCCAAGTGCGCCGGAATCGCGCTAAGGAGCTCTGGAGCCTGCCGCCCGGCGCGGGTCCGTGATGATTCGGCGGCTGTTCGGGCTGAGAATCGATCCGCGCTGCGTTATCGGTTTTTATCATAGGCGAGCCTCGGCATACGCCCCGTCTGCTTCAACCGGATATTGCAGCAGACGGTCGGCCGGAAGCTGCAGCGTCATGACGGTATTGCGTCTCAGGTCGTGCTGCTGAGCAGCTTGCGCCGATACATCGACCGTAACCGCCGAGGCTGCCTTGCCGCCATGATCGCTTATCGGAAGCAGGCTGATCCGGTAGAATGAACCGCGAAACTCAATGTGCTGGATGATGGCGCGGAACGATCGGGAACCGTCCGCAGTGTCCACTGCTCCGTCAGGTGCGATAATGATATGTTCCGGGCGCATGGCATAGAGCTGCTTATCCGCTGCATGTTCGGGGAAGAAGTTGATCGCTCCGATGAAATCGGCGACGAAAGGCGTGCTCGGCCGGTCGTATACCTCCTGAGGCGTACCGGTTTGCACCACGAGGCCGTGATCCATGACGATGATCCGATCCGCCATCGTGAGCGCTTCCTCCTGATCGTGAGTCACCATGACGGTCGTGATCCCAAGGCGCTGCTGCAGCAGACAAAGCTCTTCCCGAAGCTTGACGCGCACCTTCGCATCAAGCGCGGACAGCGGTTCGTCCAGCAGCAGCACCTCCGGCGACATGGCCACGGCGCGGGCTAATGCGACGCGCTGCTGCTGGCCGCCTGACAGCTGCGAAGGATAACGATCGCGGATACCTTCCAGGTCGATCAGCCGCAGCATCTCATCGAGCTTTGCCTCCACGTCCCGGCGAGGCATTTTTCCTTTCAGCCCATACGCGATATTGGCGGCAACCGTCAAATTCGGGAACAGCGCGTAGGATTGAAATACAATGCCGAAGTTTCGTTTGGCCGCGGGAAGCATCGTGATGTCGCGTCCTCCGAGCAGCACCGTTCCGGAGTCCGGCCGTTCCAAGCCGGAAATAATGCGCAGAAGAGTCGTTTTGCCGCATCCGCTCGGGCCGAGCAAGCAAGTGAATTTGCCTTTTGGAATGTCGATAGCAATGTTATTTAACGCTTGAAAGGATCCAAACGACTTTCGGACATTTCGTATGGTCAGTCCCTCTCGATTCATGGCCAATCTCCTAACGTAGCAAAATGGATAAACATGTGTTTCGTTGGCTTTGCTTGTGTTGACCCGGTTCAGACATTCATAGTGTAGGGGATAAGTGTAAATGGGGTGTAAAATCCAAGTAAAGATTGTGTTATTTATTTTAATTAATTGTATTTAGTTGGTTTTTGTAGGAGGGAGTATAGGGAGTAGGCGATATGAAATGAGAATCAATGGACGAAGAAAGATCCAATTATCGGCAATATTTTTCGATGGTTTGATCAACTGGCTGGATTCATCCCAGTCTACGGAACAATAATAAAGAAGAAAGGACGGTCTCCGCGGAGACCGTCCTTTTTCTGATTTATAAGGCTATTACACCGCAGGAGGCGTAAATACGCGCTGCGCGAACTCGTTATCGAGCATGAAGAAGGCGTTGCTGTCCTGGTCGATCCGCTTCAGCTTGTTAATGATGCTGTCGAACATAGACTCTTCTTCAACCTGCTCATCGATAAACCATTTCAGAAATTGAATGGTCGCATGCTCGCGGTCGTTCATCGCAATATCGGACAGATCGTAAATGCGGCGCGTTACGATCTGCTCATGCTCATAAGCGTGCTCGAACGCTTCCAGAATCGACTTGTATTCGTTCTTAGGGGTATCCATGCCTTGCAAGTAGACGCGTTTTCCCCGGTCGTTCAGGTACTTGTAAATTCTCATGGCATGAAACCGTTCTTCCTCGGCCTGGACGATGAAGAAATTCGCGAACCCGTCCAAGCTTTCTCCCGAGCAGTACGCGGCTATGGCCAAATAAACTTGGGCGGAGTAAAATTCGAAATTCAATTGATCGTTCAGAGCCTGACTGAGCTTATCGTTCATCATGGGCCTCACGCACCTTTCATCGGTTCTAACGGCAGACAAGCCCCTGCGCAGGATGCATGGCAACGGCTGCGAGCGGCTGGACATCAGTCTCTATAGTGTATCACAATTGGATGATTTTAGCCTATTCGCTTCTTTAATTCCTCAACCAGCATGTCGGCAGTCGGTGCGACGATGACCTCTTTCTTGCCGATCATGACGATGCACTGCTTGACGCATAGCTTGCAATTGCCTAGGCAGTCCTTCTTCTTCTGCTTGAGATCGGGGTATTCATCCTTGATCGTTTTGTATACGGCCTTCGAGCCATGCCTTCTGAAATTCCGGCAGCAATATTTGATTTTCTTCATCCGCTCGTACCGACCTTTCCGGGTGTGGTCTGCACTTTCCTTTCTCAATGATATTCATTCTCATTAAATCTGTCAACAGGCGATGTAGCGAGAGAGGCGGAGCTAATCAACATGCTGTGCACAAGCAGCAAGGACAAGTCGAATAACGATGTGCTGGGGATGTCCATCGAGGACGCGGAGGGCTTCTTCCAGGAGGAGAAGCTGATCGCGATTTCTCATATACGTCACCGCCATGGTGTATATAACCCTGGATTCGATAAGCAATGCGAGCGTTAATCGCGGAAGGATTAATCTAGGAGATGTGCAGGAACCCTGCCACACAGCTGTCAGTAATGTCGTCGTATAATAAAGTGGACAAGCCGAGAGGGGAATAACAGATGAATATTCGATATGAGAAAGTGGAAGCGATGAAATTATGCGGTCTGGCAGGGAGAACGACGAATGCCGCAGAAGCGGGACCGGGCGGGCAAATTCCGGCGCTGTGGGGGGCTTTCCATGCCAAGGGCGTTACTTCCGCATTAAGCGGTTATGCGGAACCGTCCAACATGTATGGACTTTACGCCGAATATGAGAGCGATGCGAGCGGTGAGTACACGATACTGCTGGGGCATCGTCTACTTGAGGAATCGGAACCGTCCGGACTGCCTGACCAGGAGTGGAAAACAATTGACCTGCCCGCATCTCGCTATGCCGTGTTCACGACAGAACGCGGACCGGTCGCGAAGGTTGTTCCCGAAGCTTGGGGACGGATATGGGCATGGTTCGCGGAGGGCAATGGCACCCGTACATTCACAGGCGACTTCGAACGGTACGACGGGCGCGCGGCCGATCCGGCAGATGCGGTCGTTGAGATCTATATCGCGGTTACGGATGGCGATGCCGCTAATATGTAGTCGATAAAAGCGATTGGGCAGGCGGCCTGCGTTTTAACCATACAGTCGTGATTTGTCTATTTGCCGTTACTAATGGTACGCTATAATCATCTAGAATGATTAGAAGGAGACCAGGCATGAGCACGAATGGACAACAGCGGGCGTCGATCCGCCCGGGTATTACAGTGGATATCGTCTTGAAGCAGGATCAGCCGACGGGGAAGCTGACGCGAGGCGTCGTGAAGGATATATTGACGAATTCGCCCAATCATCCGCATGGCATTAAAGTAAGGCTGCAGAGCGGACAGGTCGGCCGTGTAAAATCGATCATCGCTCCCGGCTCCGAGCAATAAGGCTGCTGAGCGAGTTCGTATAAGCCTGCTTGATCCGATGAGCCGGTATCAACGAAAGAGGCATACCGGATATCGTTAAAGCTTACAATAAACAAGGTGCCGCAGGCCAAGCCGTACGGCGCCTTGTTTATTGTCGTTGACAGTCCGTACCGCCTGTTCGATAATGACGTTGCAAGAATATGCGATCGGAGGCGACGAACAATGATTTACAGCAATTTGGCCAATTACGAGTACGAGAAAGCGACCTTTCCTGCGCCTGTACGCCGCGCGATCGACCGGCTGCTCGATATGGATCTGGACGCTCTGCCGGCAGGGCGCCACGAGTTCGGCGAACCCGGGATGTATCTGCTCATCAATGAGGTCACCACGCAGCCGAAGGAACATGTCAAACCGGAGTCGCACCTCGTACATACAGACCTGCAGCTGCTGCTAACGGGCCGTGAGCGGATGGTGGTTGCGAAGCTTTCTGCATCGCTGGAGCCGGAGGATGACCGGTTTGCAGCACAGGACATTGCCTTCTATGGAGCGGTAAGCGGCGAGATTGACGTGGACCTGGTTCCCGGTGCGTTCGTCGTCTTGTACCCCACCGATATTCACCGGCCCAACTGCTCAGTTGAAGAGGACATTCCCATTCGCAAGGCGGTTGCTAAGATCCATCAGGACCTGTTCGCCGACCGGGGATAGGCATCAGCCATGCGCAGCTCCTGGTGCTCGACATGGCGCTTCTCCACGGCACAAAGACCGGTTTTGCAATTGCCAGCAAGTATGAAAGTATTTACCGGAGCGCCATGCCTATTAAAGTGCCCGGAGGACCGGTTCGATTCTTGCAAAGACATGAGCGGAATGCATGAAAATGGCGCGCGTGGCGCAATATAACCCCGAACCCAACCATTAACGGTTGGGGCGAATCGTGCGAAGGGGGAGTTGACGTTCATGCGTGGCGTCCTTCAACTGCTAGTGGCTGTACTCTTGTGCAGCAGTTTGCTGATCGGGCATGGAGCCGCGGATGCTTCCGGGGGTAAGCCGTATCACTTTGGCTTCAAGAAGAGCAAGAATGGCCAGCTGCCGTCTATCGCGGAGGAAGGCTTCATGGACATTGTGAAGAAGCATGGTGCCATCTTCCTGGGCGACACGTCGGACAAGGAGCTCTACCTGACATTTGACAATGGCTATGAGAATGGCTTCACGGCGCCTATTCTCGACATATTGAAGAGCAAGGGTGTTCCTGCGGCCTTCTTCATTACGGGTCATTATGTAAAGGATAAGCCGGAGCTGGTCAAGCGGATGGTCGCAGAAGGGCATATCGTCGGCAATCATTCGTGGAGCCATCCGGATATGACCACCTTGCCTGCGGAGCGGGTTCAATCGGAGCTCGACCGCGTGAAGCTTGCGGTGAAGGAATTGACGGGTCAGCAGGAGATGCATTATTTGCGGCCGCCAAGAGGCATCTTCAGCGAGCAAACGCTTGCGGTTAGCCGTCAGGTGGGGTATATTAGCGTCTTCTGGTCCATTGCCTACAAGGATTGGGATACGAAGGCGCAGAAGGGTGCCAAGTACGCTTACGACAGCGTCATGGCGCAGCTCCATCCTGGAGCGGTCATGCTGCTGCATTCCGTATCCAAGGATAATGCGGAAGCGTTGGCGCAAATTATCGACGATGCCCGAAGCAAGGGCTATACCTTCAAAAGCCTGGATCAAATGAAGGTCAAGCAATATCGCTAGCTCAAATTTTTAGGCTGGCTGTCTTATCCCCGTACAGAACTACATAAGCTGCGGCCGGAGCGTCACGAACGTTACCGGCAGCAGCTTTTTATATGCATCGACTTCCGAAGCTGGGGCTCGAGGAATTGAAAACGTCCGGATTATGATGTACGTTGGTAATGACGGAATAAGCGGATTGGACGCATAAGGAGGCGATATCCGAATGGACTCGAACCTGACGGAACGCGTACGGCAAACCAGGCGAAAGCTGCGCAAACAGACGCTTACGGTTATTTTTGACGAATTCGATGGGAAGCTGATGGGGTTGGACCGGCGGAAGCGTGCGGAGAAGTACCGCAAGATGGCGGACAGTCCGTTCTCTTTCTTTCGGGGAAGCACTTATTTATTCTATAGCGACGTAACGCGGGAGTGGTTCCCGTACCATACGAGACCGGAACGGCCGACCTGGATTCAAGGCGACCTTCATTTTGAGAATTTCGGGGCGTTTCGCAGCGAATCCGGGGCGCTGGTCTATGATGTGAACGACTTTGACGAGGGCTATCTGGGCTCCTATTTGTACGACTTGCTGCGCATGTCCGTCAGCATCGCGCTCGTATGCCGTGTAAAAATGATGACGACGGAGGAGCAGCAAGGAATCATTGGCGCATTTCTGAGAGGCTATAGGGATCAAATACGCCGTTTTGCCAAGCGAAAGGACAATCCGGCGACGTTCGTCATGGATGAAGACCGCGCGGAAGGACAGATTCGCAGGCTGTTGAAGAAGCTGCGCAAACGGAAGGAGCAGCATTTTCTGGAGAAGGTGACGGCGCTCATGCAGCAGGAGCGGCAGTTCGCGGAGACGGATGAGATCGTGCCGCCCACGGAAGAGGAGCACCGTGCGCTGATGGAGGCTTGGCCGCAATATTTGGCGTCTGTAGAAGCCAGCGGGGAGGCGGCCGTTCATTTCAACATCAAAGACATGGCGGTTAAGCACGGTTCAGGCACGGCGTCGATCGGCTTGGACCGGTATTATGTGCTGATCGAAGCAGGCGAGGCGGCCGAAGGATTGGACGATGTTGTGCTTGAGGTCAAAGAGGTTCGCGTTCCCGTTCCCGCTTATTTCCTGCCGTATGACGATTCGTTCTGGGCGGCTCACGGCCATCAAGGGGAACGGGTGGTCATGACCCAGAAGGCGATGCACCATGAGGCGGACAAATACCTCGGCTTCTTATCGATGGGTGACCGGCATTTCTACGTGCGCGAGCGTTCGCCCTACAAGAAGCGGCTCAAGCTCGAATCGCTGGAGACGGCTGAATCGCTGGAGACGGTGGTCGACAGTATGGGCCGGCTGACCGCTAAGCTGCATGCCCGGGCTGATATCGATGTGCGGCAAGGGGTGCTTGCTTATCATAGCGAGGATGAGATTGTCCTCGCGATGGGCGAAGATGAAGAAACGTTCTGCGCGATTGTCGCGCAATGGGCGCTGTCGTATGCGGATCAAGTGGAATATGACTATGCGTTATTCGTCGAATGGGCGGGGAACCGCCGCAAGAGCTAGGGCGGAAATAATATAGCGGTCTAATGCATACCGTATAGAGCATCCATTTGAAACCGGGTATATAATTGCAGTACGCTTATTAAGAAAACCGTGGCTGATAGGAGGCCCACTGAAGAAGGAGGCGGGCGTGTGCATCTGTTCCCGCAATCGTTTCAATTGTCCCATATCGCATCGATTCTCTTCTCGCTGCTTGCCGGCGCGGCGGTTGTCTTTCTTCGCCTCCGCGCTTCCAACCAGCCGACTTCGATGCGCAAAATCATCATCCCGCCGATTGCGATGTCCTCCGGCTTCCTCATGTTTGCCGTGCCGGTGACGCGGGTCCCATGGCTGTGGGCGCTGGCAGCCTTCGCAGCCGGTGCGCTGCTGTTTGCTTATCCGCTCATCCGCACCTCGAAGCTCGAACGCTCCGGTGATGATATTGTGCTGAAGCGGTCGAAGGCATTCATTATCATTTTGTTAGCTTTGTTCGTGATAAGGCTTCTGCTGCACGATGTCCTGGAAGCTTACATCAGCATTCCGCAGACAGCCGGGTTATTCTTCATTCTCGCATTCGGCATGATTCTGGTATGGCGGATCGTCATGCTGCGCAAATATAATGAGCTTCAGCGGGAGCGGGAACGGGATTAAGGCAAGGAATAAGGCTGCTTGTATGAGAAAAGAGCTGTAATAAGGTGAATAAATAACTTTGCTCAAACAGAGTCCTGGCGGCGAGAAATGCCATCGGGACTTTTTTAATTGATTGGAGGGGTGCTGTCCGGGCAGCGTATCTGCAGACAATCTTGACAGGGCTTTTATCCTTTGCTAGTATTTATATTGTATAAAATATAATTTTGTAAAATCAAATAAGGGCATGCGGCCAGGAGGTGGCTATGGAATCCAACGCCTTGCTTCATCTAGATAATCAGCTTTGTTTTGCGCTGTATGCCTGCGCACGCGAGGTGACGAAGCTTTACCGGCCTTTTCTCGATGAGCTTGGATTAACCTATACCCAATATGTCACCATGCTCGTGCTGTGGGAGAAGGATGACATCGCGGTCAAAACGCTGGGCGAACGCCTGCATCTGGATTCCGGCACGCTGACGCCGCTTCTCAAGAAGCTGGAGGCATCCGGGCTCATTCTGCGCGAACGGGACCGGGAGGACGAGCGCAGCGTCATCGTTCGTCTGACCAGCAAGGGACAATCGCTTCGGGAGCGTGCAGAAGGCATACCGGGGCAAGTGTTCCGGCAGACGAAGCTGACGCCCGACCAGATTGCTGCGCTCCGCGATCAGCTTCATGAGCTGACCGCTATGATTAACGAGCAGGCTGAGCCTGAGCAAACGGAGCGCTAATTGGGCGATATGCTTACGAAGCAGTGTTTGTTCGACTACCGTCGCTATGCACACTAAAACTAGACTTATGCTTACGAAGATGTTTTTGTTCGACTACCGTCACTATGTACACAAAAACTAAGCTTATGCTTACGAAGCAGTTTTTGTTCGACTACCGTCACTATGTACACAAAAAACTTTCAGGAGGTCACAACAATGTCAACCATTTACGATTTTGAGGCGCAAACCATCAAAGGGGAAACGAAGCCGCTCGCCGATTACAAAGACAAGGTGCTGCTCATTCTGAATACGGCAAGCAAGTGCGGCTTCACCCGCCAATATGCCGACCTGCAGAAGCTGTACGAGCAATATCGCGATCAAGGGCTGGAGATCATCGGTTTCCCGTCGAATCAATTCGGCGGGCAGGAACCGGGAAGCAACGAGGAAGTGGAGAGCTTCTGCCAAGTCAATTACGGCGTGACGTTCCCGCTGTTTGCGAAGACCGACGTGCGCGACGAAACCGCCCATCCGGTATTTCAGTATTTGACGGAAGCGGCGCCGTTCAAAGGGTTCGATACGACTCAGCCCGGCGGTCAAAAGATGGATGCCTTCTTGCGCGAGAAGATGCCGCAATGGATGGGAGACAATTCGATCAAATGGAATTTCACGAAATTCCTTGTCGACCGTGAAGGAAATGTCGTCAACCGGTTCGAGTCGACGGTGGAGCCAGCCGATCTTAAGGGCGATATCGAAGCTCTTCTGTAAGGGGAGAAGGCTTTGTCTATGCTTTAAATCTCGTGTGGGTTAAAATAACATAGGCGGATATGGAGCAGCGCTTACCGGTCCAGCTGGACTGGCCAAGCAGCTGCTCTATCCGTTTCTATAAGGATTTGGTTGAGCTGCTCTCATGATCCGCTGCCTTGTATTCGGACAAACACCTTAAGTAAGATCAATGGCAGCTCGATGCGAATAAGATAACATGAGTCGTCATTCGGAGGGGAAGATATGGATAACAATTACGCTCGCCATGAGCTTCTAGCCGCTCTGCCCAAAGCGGATCTCCACATTCACCTGGACGGAAGCGTGAAGCCGGAGACGATTCTGGCACTCGCGCGAAGCCGGGGCATAACGCTGCCGGCGGACCGGGCGGATACGCTGCTTCCCTATATGAAGGTTGAAGACGATTGTGAGAGCTTGCGGGAATACTTAAGTAAATTTCAATTCGTGCTGGACTTCATGCAGGATACGGAAGCGCTGGAGCGCATCGCTTACGAATTGGTGGAGCAGGCTGCGCAAGAACAGTGCATCTACACGGAGGTGAGATTCGCACCTCAGCTTCATACCGGGCAGGGACTATCGCTCGATGCGATAATCGGCAGTGTGCTTGCAGGCTTGAGGCGCGGCGAAGAGCAGTTCGGCGTTACGGCCCGCGTGATCGTTATATGCATGAGGCATCACGCAGAGCCTGAGAACCGTGCAGCGATAGAAGCTGCAGCCAGGTTCAAGGACCGGGGCGTCGTCGCCGTCGATCTGGCCGGAGACGAAGCTTCTTACCCGGCATCGTTATTCCGGGGGCTGTTCGCGCTGGCCCGCGAGAAGGGGCTGCCGGTAACGATTCATGCCGGAGAAGCGGCAGGCCCGGCGAATATTGAGGAAGCGGTTGTCCGTCTCGGCGCAAGCCGGATCGGACATGGCGTTCGTCTGCGGGAGAACGCGGACATTCTGGAACTGGTGAAGCAGCGCCGCATTCCGCTCGAGATGTGCCCGGTCAGCAATATTCAGACGAAGGCGGTATCCGGATGGAACGATTATCCGGCGCGTGACTATATTCGGCAAGGATTGGTCGTGACGGTCAATACGGATAACCGCACGGTCTCCGGTACGACGATGACCCGGGAATACCGCATGCTGATGGATGAATGCGGCTTCGGTATCGGCGATATCGCGGGGGTCATCCGCAGCGGATTCGAAGCGGCTTTCATCGGACGGGAGCTGAAGGATTCGTTCCGGCGGAAGCTCGCAGAAGCATGCAAGGAAAAGGGTATACTGATCGATAACGAAGATTGACAATATTCCGGAAGCTGGGAGGGAGAGCCCATGAATATACGCAAATTGCGGTTGTTTGATACCGAGAACGTCTACTCCAGCGAAAACCGCGATGAATATGAGAAAGACTACGCCAGGCTGATCCAGTCTCCCGCCTTTCGCCGCATGCAGGGCAAGTCGCAAGTCTTCGGCGCAGGCACCGGCGATTATTACCGGACGAGGCTGACCCATTCGATTGAGGTTTCCCAGATCGCCCGGGAGGTCGCCCGCCGGTTGAACAAGACGGAGGCTTTCCTCGCGAAGCGGGAGCATCCCGGCCTCGTCATCGAGCCGGAGGTGGTGGAATGCGCTTCGCTGGCGCATGACCTGGGCCACCCTCCGTTCGGGCACAAAGGCGAGGAGGTACTCCATAAGCTGCTCTCTTCGCAATATGGGCTGAGTTATGAAGGCAATGCCCAGAACTTCCGTATTCTGATGTTTCTTGAGAAGCGGGCCGGGAGCGATAGCGGGCTGGATCTGACAGCCGCGGTTCTGCTTGGAATCAACAAATATCCGTTCAGCTTGGGCGAACCTGGACGGATGAAGGGCGTCTACCCACGGGAGTGGGAAGGGATCAACTATCTTCGGGAGCTGTGGGCCATGCCCGAAGGACGCGCCACGCTGGAAGCCCAGCTGATGGATCTGTGCGACGACATCGCCTATTCCACCCATGATATCGAAGACGGGATCCGGGCAGGCAAGATCCAGATGAACCGGAGCTTCTTCGAGGATGACCGGCTTGCGGAGCATCTGGTTCAGGAGATTGTTGAGGATCACGGCAACGGGAATGTGGGTTGGGAACAGGTCGATATTCCCGCGATGGTCCGACGGGTATTCGACTTGTATCTTGAGCAATGGGAAAATATTTATTTTGCCTGCGACCGGGAAGTATCGCGTACGCGCCGGGAGATGAAGGCCCGTTGGGTCAGTCAATTCGCGGCGCAGGTGGGCATTATCGACGATCCGGATACAGGCTGGAAGCGGGTAACGTTCGTCCGCGACGGCGCGGAAGATTTGGAGCTTCTCCGGACGATGGAGATTCTGAAGAAGCTTGCTTGGGTAACGCTCATTAAGGATTTCCGTGTGCAGCGGCTGCAGAAGCGCAGTGAAATCATGCTCCAGCGGCTGTGGGAGAGCTTCAAGGAGGAGACGACCGGACGTCTCATCATTCCGCCGGATTGGATAGAGAGCTATGAGCGTCAGCGGCAGAGCTGGCCGTGGCCGAGGCTGGTTGCCGATTATGTCTCGGGTATGACGGATACTTATGCGGAGAAGGTATACGGCGAGCTGTTCGCCAGCCGCAGCGGGTCGATTTACGAACGGGATTAATGCGGCTTAGCCGCTCTTTTCATCATTTTGCCGTTAAGGAAAGCGGGGTTGTAAACGATGGCCTTTCATCGCCAGCTCATACTGCCTGCCGTCCGCAGGATCAAGGATCTGGAGAAGCTGCTCGGCATGAGCTATGAGTATATCGTCCTGCTCGACAGCCACATCAGCCAAGTTCAGCATGTTGTGGAGATGGCAAGGGCGAACGGGAAAAAAGCGCTGATTCATGCCGATCTTATCGAAGGCTTGAAGAACGACGAATACGCGGCGGAGTATCTGTGCCAGGTCGTTAAGCCAAGCGGCATCATATCGACCAAGTCGGGCGTCATTATGAAAACGAAGCAAAACCGGCTGCTCGCCATTCAACGCCTCTTTCTGCTGGATACGGGCGCGCTGGAGAAGGGTTATTCGCTGCTGGAGCGGACGATGCCGGACTATATCGAAGTGCTCCCCGGCGTCATTCCGAGCATCATTACGGAGGTCAACGACCGGACGGGCATTCCGATCTTCGCCGGCGGTCTGATCCGTTCGGTTCGAGATGTGGAGCAGGCTTTGGCTGCCGGGGCGAGTGCGGTGACGACATCCGACAAGGAGCTGTGGAAGCACTTTGAAGGTCTTGCTTAAGACGGCTCCTTTACATCGGCCTCCCGCTGCTACGCGGAAGAGAAGGCTTTATTTCCTCGCTTGTAAGTGGTATGATGGCAGTAAGTTAATACACGGTTGGAGAACCCGGAGAAACCACATTTGCCCTGCATGTATGCATGCAGGGATGAATGTGGTTTCTTTTTTTGTATTCTGACTCGTAACCACCAAGGGAGGCACTACAGGATGGAACGAACATTTTCAGCTGCTGGGCGGCATGAGCTGTTGAACGGCTTACAGGATGAGATTTATGATGTATTGATTATTGGAGGAGGCATAACAGGAGCGGGTATTGCGCTTGATGCCCGGACCAGGGGCATGAAGACGGCGCTTATAGAAATGCAGGACTTTGCGGCCGGCACGTCCAGCCGTTCCACGAAGCTCGTCCATGGCGGATTGCGGTATTTGAAGCAGCTTGAAATCAAGGTTGTCGCCGAAGTCGGGAAAGAGCGTGCCGTCGTATATGAGAATGGCCCGCACATCACGACACCCGAATGGATGCTGCTTCCGTTCTATAATGGCGGCACGTTCGGCGCGTTCACGACATCGATCGGCTTGAAGGTCTATGATTTTCTGGCGGGCGTGAAGCGCGAAGAACGCCGGAAGATGCTCAGCCGGGAGGAGACGCTGCGCAAGGAACCGCTGCTGAAGGAAGAGGGCTTGAAGGGCGGCGGCTATTACGTCGAATACCGCACCGACGATGCGCGCTTGACGATCGAGGTGCTCAAGAAAGCGGTGGAAGCCGGGGCCGACGCCGTTAACTATGCCAAAGCGGAGAAGCTGCTTTATGAGAACGGCAAGCTGACCGGCGTCCAAGTGACCGACCGGATTGGCGGGGGCACCTATACGGTGCGCGCCCGGCAGGTCGTGAATGCTACCGGACCTTGGGTCGACACGCTTCGCGAGCAGGACAAATCGAAGAAGGGCAAGACGCTGAGGCTGACGAAAGGCGTGCATCTGGTGTTCAATGGGGAGCGGTTCCCGCTGCATCAGGCGATTTATTTCGATACGCCGGACGGCCGGATGATGTTTGCGATCCCCCGCGACGGCAAGACGTATGTCGGCACGACGGATACGGATTATACAGGGGACACGGCGCATCCTACGACGACCCAAGCCGATTTGGACTATGTCCTGCAGGCTTCGCGGGCCATGTTTCCGAAGCTCAATCTAAGCCAGGCGGATATCGAATCCAGCTGGGCAGGTCTGCGGCCGCTTATTTATCAGGAGGGCAAATCGCCGTCGGAGGTTTCGCGCCGGGACGAGATTTTCCGCTCCGATTCCGGGCTGATTACGATTGCGGGCGGCAAGCTTACCGGCTACCGGAAGATGGCGGAGACGGTGACCGATCTGCTCGCATCGGAACTGGGGAAGAGCGGGCGCGAAGGATTCGCCGGATGCTCCACCAAGACGCTGCCGCTATCCGGCGGGGATATGGGCGGTTCGGCAGGCTTCCCCTCCTATGTGATGACGAAGACGGGGGAAGGCGTTCGTCTGGGTCTGCCGCGGGACGCTGCGGAGCGCTTGACGCGCCGGTACGGTTCGAACGTGGATCAGGTGTACAGCCTGCTGCCGGCTGTAGCTGCCGACGCAGCGCGGTATAACATGCCTCTGGAGGTTTGCGCGTCTCTAAGGTACAGCATGGACTGTGAGATGACGGCCACGCCTTCGGACTTCTTCATCCGGCGCACCGGAGCGCTGTTCTTCGACATCGCATGGGTAAAGAAATGGGAGGATGCCGTTATTCAGGCGATGACGGACTGTCTGGGCTATACGCAGGAACAGCGGGACCGTTACAAGGCGGAGCTGGACCGGCAGCTTCAGGAAGCGATGACGCCAACCCCATAAACAAATCCGACGATAACAGAAAGAGGGATGCAGATGGATGCCAGGTATATCTTGTCGATCGATCAGGGCACGACGAGCACGAGAGCGGTCTTGTTCGATCGCGACGGCAGCGTTGCGGGAATCGCCCAGCAGGAAATTACGCAGCACTTTCCAAAGCCAGGCTGGGTAGAGCATAATGCGAACGAAATATGGGTCTCGGTGTTTGGCGTCATGGCTGCTGCCTTGACGGAGGCCGATATTCGACCGGAGCAGATCGCCGGAATCGGAATTACGAATCAGCGGGAAACAGCCGTCGTGTGGGATCGCCATACAGGCCGTCCCATCCACAACGCGGTCGTCTGGCAATCCCGGCAGACAGCGGAATATTGCGAGCAGCTGCAGCGGGACGGACATAGCGAGCTGTTCCGGGAGCGGACGGGGCTGCTCATTGATCCCTATTTCTCCGGAACGAAGGTGAAGTGGATCCTCGATCATGTCGAAGGGGCGCATGAGAAGGCGGCAAGCGGAGAGCTTCTGTTCGGCACGATCGATTCGTGGCTCGTCTGGAAATTGAGCGGCGGCAAGGCGCATGTAACCGACTATTCGAATGCTTCGCGGACGCTGATGTATAATATTCACGAGCTGCGCTGGGATGAAGAGCTGCTGCGGATTCTCGGCATTCCGGCCTGCATGCTGCCGGAGGTCCGGTCTTCCTCGGAAGTGTACGCCAATACGGTGGAGCATCATTTCTTCGGGAAGAGCGTACCTATTGCGGGGGTAATCGGCGACCAGCAGGCGGCCTTGTTCGGGCAGGCTTGCTTCGAGAAGGGGATGGCCAAGAATACGTACGGGACCGGCTGCTTCATGCTGATGAATACGGGCGATCAGGCGATTGCCTCCAAGCATGGCCTGCTGACGACAATCGCATGGGGGATCGGCGGGCGAGTGGAGTACGCGCTTGAAGGAAGCGTGTTCGTGGCGGGGTCCGCGGTGCAGTGGCTTCGCGACGGCCTTCGGATGATCAAGACGGCTGCCGATGCGGAAGCGTATGCCCGCAAGGTCGACTCGACGGAAGGGGTTTACGTTGTGCCTGCCTTCGTCGGTCTGGGCACGCCGTACTGGGACAGCGATGTAAGAGGAGCGATCTTCGGGCTGACGCGCGGCACGAGCAAAGAGCATCTCATCCTGGCTACGCTGGAGTCGCTCGCGTATCAGAGCAAGGACGTGCTGGTTGCCATGGAGGAGGACTCCGGGTTGACCTTGACCGGTCTTCGCGTTGATGGCGGAGCGGTGGACAATGCGCTGCTCATGCAGTTCCAGAGCGATCTGCTTGGGGTGGATGTAGAACGTCAGGAAATCCGTGAAATCACGGCGCTCGGTTCGGCTTACATGGCGGGTCTTGCCGTCGGTTTCTGGAAGGACCGCGAGGAGCTGCTTGCGAAATGGAAGTCCGGGCGCACGTATTCCCCTTCCATGGCGGAAGAGAAGCGTTCCGAGCTGTACGGCGGCTGGAAGAAGGCGGTTAAGGCGGCTATGGCTTTCAAGTGAGAAGGCGGCACTGAATGGCCATGGCGAGGAATATCAAGGCAGTCTATGAAATAGTCTAATGCAAAATAACAACTAAAATGAATGGAACCAACATGAACATCACTAGTCGCGCCGAATGCGGGGAACTTCTCCTTGAATCGACCGGATTAGTGATGTTTATTTGTGTATCAACAATATGTATGGCTGGCAATAGAACACTATAGAGATGGACAGCGGTGAGTTATAACAAAATTCGAGTTGTCGTGAAGTCGTATTTTTTGCATGATTACAACTAAAATGTTGAACGGCGTACAACTTCTAATGAGCGGCGTGCGACTACGCAAGAGGAGCCTCCGCTGCAGCATGCAGGCGGGGATTTCTTCACGTCATGCAGCAGAGCATTTCAAATCTTATCTCAGTAAGGAGACAGATGTCTGGCAATGGATGAGTGCCATACGGTAATATGAAAAGAATTTAAAAAATACCTCTTGAACCTCACGTTACGTGATGAATTAAGATACAGATACGGAGGTGATGATGTGACGCACAAGGTGAAGGAAGTGGCGGAGTCCGCTGGTGTTAGCGTCCGGACGCTGCACCATTATGACGAGATCGGGCTGGTCGTTCCCGAATCCGTGACGACGGGTGGACATCGGTTGTATTCAGCACGCAACCTGGAGCGGCTGCAGCAGGTGCTTTTCTTCAAAGAGATCGGTTTTTCCCTCGAGGAGATCAAGCGGGTGCTGGACAGCCCGGGATTCGACCGCAAGCATGCCTTGACGGCGCATAAAGAGCTGCTGGAGCAGAAGAAGCGGCGGCTTGAGGAAATCATCGATACCGTGAATCAAACGATACAATCCCTGGATGGAGGGCTGTCTATGAGCCGAGACGAAATGTTTAACGGATTCGATATGAAGGAAATTGAAGAACACAAAACGAAGTATGCCGCTGAAGCGCGGCAAAAATACGGCGAAGCCTATGAAGCTGCGGAACGGCGGACGAATAAATACACCAAGGAGGATTGGGCTAGCATTCACGCGGAGAACGAGGCCAGCAATGCCAAGATTATCGCCGCGATGGACCGCGGGCCGTCCGATCCTCAAGTGCAGGAAGGTGTGGGCGAGCTGCGCGCGCATATTACCCGGTATTATTATGACTGCACGCTGGACATTTTTCGGGGACTGGCCGATTTGTATGTGGACGATCCGCGGTTCACGGCCAACATCGACAAGAACAAACCGGGCTACGCGGCGTTTCTGCGCGAGGCGATGATTGTGTACTGCAAGAATCAAGGCTTGGATGTGTAAGCCGGTGTCATAACGATGATGCCACTGAAGGCCGCAGGATTTCCTGCGGTCTTTCTTGCGTGACGCAAGAGCCGTGCCGATGCCTGAGCCTGGTTGGATCGATAGCCTGCCGAGCATCCGATACATTACGAAGCAGATATATGAAGTGCTGCGGGCACAGAATCCGTTATTTGGACGTGCGTACCCCGGTAATCCGGTACTGCGATTATTTTTGAAGGGAAACAGGAGTTTCACGCCTTGGAATGGAAGAGATTATAGTCCAGGGGGTGCGGGCGAATTTACAAGAACGGGGTGGTATGATGGAAATCCGGGTCATGAACAAGGATGATTTCGATATGCGGACCGAGCTGTCCATGTATGCGTTTCAATATTCTCTTTCAAAGGAACAGCTGGATGAACAGCGGAATCAATATAAGCCTGTGGGCGAATGGGGTGCGTTTGAAGACGGCCAGCTTCAGGCGATGTACACGCTCATTCCATTTCAGCTCTATATTCAAGGGCGTCCGATGGCCATGGGCGGGATTGCGGGAGTGGCGACTTTTCCGGAACAAAGGCGTAAGGGACATGTGGCAAAGCTGCTCTCCCATTCGCTCGTCGAGATGAAGGAGAAGGGCCAAGTCGTGTCCTGCCTTGCTCCATTCTCGTTTGGATTCTATCGCAAATACGGATGGGAGCTCTATACGGATCTGAAGAGATATTCGGTCCTGCCGTCGCAATTCCCCCCACGCACTGCCACGGAAGGGCATGTAAAGCGTATTACGCCGGATAGCGCGCTGCTGGAACCCGTTTATGAAGCCTATGCCTCGCGATACAACGGTACAATGGTACGAGACCGCGATTGGTGGACGAATTCCGTAATCAGGCGCAAGTCGGGCAAAGCAGCCGTATATTACCGGCCGGATGGCGAAGCGGGAGGGTACCTTCTCTACAACATCGAGAATCGGGTGCTGCACATCCATGAGATGGTTTATCTGGACGAAACGGCAAGGCAAGGTCTCTGGACGTTCCTGGCGAATCATGATTCCATGCTCGAGAAGATCATCTTGAGTGCGCCGGCGAACGACGAGCTTCCTTACCTGCTGCCGGAACCGCGGATCAGTCAGGAGATCGTCCCGTTCTTCATGGCGCGCATCGTCGACGCGGCTTCCTTCGTGGAGCAGTATGCGTTCCGGGGGACGGGGGAGCCGGTCTTGCTGAAGTTCCAAATCATCGATCCCCATGCCCCGTGGAATGAAGGGGTGTGGACGTGGACGATCGGGGCCGATGGGCAAGGCTCGCTTGCCGGAACGGCGCTGGAAGCCGGCGAGACAGTCGATGCAGGCTGCGATATTCAAACGTTGACGGCCATGCTGATGGGTTATCAGCGGCCGCAGGCGCTGCACCGTTACGGCAGGCTGACCGGATCCGCCGAGGCGGCAGGAATACTGGAGAGCGTCATTCCGGATCGCCAGACCTATTTGATGGATTCTTTTTGAGCAAGAGATCAGGAAGGGAGCATCGCCGCTTGGAGCGGGGGGAAGCTCTCTTCTTCTTTTTTCCCGGCGGCCGATCCATGATGTTGGAGGTGTTCCTGAAGGATCATTCTCTACTCCTTACACGCATGCTTGCAGCAAAAATAATAACGAACTTATCATGAGCCGCATTGACACTCCTTTCCATGGGTAATACTACACGAAGACATCAAGAGTTGGAGAGGGGGATAACAATGGGCAAGCAAGCTGACAACGGCACTAATAATGCTGGCGAGCAGTTCTCGCGTGCGGGATTTATTCTCGCTGCGATCGGGAGCTCGGTAGGCCTTGGGAACATGTGGAAGTTTCCGTATATCACGGGAAAATACGGCGGAGCGGCATTTTTCATGGTCTTCATCATTTGCTTGATTATTATCGGCCTGCCTATCATGCTGGCGGAGATGGCGATCGGCAGGGGCGGGCGCGGCAGCGCGGCAGCCTCGTTCACCCGTCTGAGCGGCAACAAGACATGGGGAGGACTTGGCTTCATATCCGTTCTGGCGTCGTTTCTGATCTTCTCCTATTACGCGGTCGTTGCCGGGTGGACGCTTCATTATGCGATGCTGTCCTTCACGGGGAACCTGTTCACGTCGACGGACTTCGGCGCCAGGTTCGATACCTTCATCGGCAGCTATTGGCCGATATTCTGGCAGGGGATTGTTCTTCTCCTGACAGTCTTGGTTCTCACGGCGGGGATCTCGGCGGGGATCGAGCGGTTCAACAAAATTCTGATCCCCGGCCTTGTCATCCTGCTGGTCGCGCTGGTCGTGCGGTCGCTAACGCTGGAGGGCGCCGCGGAAGGGGTCGGCTTCTTTCTGAATCCCGATTTCGGCAAGTTGACGCCGGAGGCGGTGCTTGCCGCGCTCGGACATGCTTTCTTCTCGCTTTCGCTCGGGATGGGGATCATGATTACATATGGCGCGTACGTGAACAAGCGGCAATCGCTTAGCGGAGCTGCAATGGCCGTGGGAATCGGCGATTTGCTGTATGCCTTTCTGGCGGGGATGATCATATTCCCCACGACATTCGCTTTCCAGCTGGAGCCGGCGCAAGGTCCCGGACTCGCATTCGTCGTGCTGCCGGTCGCCTTCTCGGCGATGCCGCTGGGCGCGTGGTTTGGCGGGCTGTTCTTCATCCTGCTGGCGATTGCTGCACTAACTTCAGCTGTATCGCTGCTGGAGGTGTCGGTCTCCTTTTTGCTGGAGCGGGTAAAATGGGGGCGGACGAAGACGGTATGGATCACGGGCATCGTCTGTTTTATCGTGGGCCTGCCCTCCGCCTTGTCGGTCGGGGGAACGGTGAAGGGGCTGAGCTTCGGCGGTAGATCGATATTCGATTGGGTGGACTTCGTGACCTCGAATATTATGCTGCCGCTCGGGGGCTTGATCGTGACGATCTTCGCCGGCTACTTCTGGAAGAATGCCTCCGAGGAAGCCGGCCTCACGGCAGGATGGTTCAAGGTCTGGCTGTTCATGCTTCGCTATATAGCGCCGATTCTCGTCGTTCTTGTCTTTCTCTATTCGACGGGGTTAATACGATTCTAAACGAAAGCAAGCCCGTGCGGGGCGGCCGATCGGGGCTGCTTGCACGGGCTTGTGTTCTTCTCGCCGTTAAGACGGCATCCATCGTGTTCTCTTCATCCGGCCTTATTCGATCAGAGCTTGGACACCAATAAGATGACCAGCATCCAGAAGGAAACCGAAAAGGCGATTGCGCCCAGCAGTCCCCAATTTACGCGTTGTAACAAGACGATCACACTCCCCCGCTGCATATTCCCGGTATTAGTATCGCCCAAATGTTGGAGCGTTAACGAAAAGGGAGTTTTTAATATAAGAAAGCATAAATCTCTACTACTAAGGGAAGAAACTCCGTTCGCGGCCATGGACGGCATCTGCCGATACTTATAGCGTTAGTCCGCTCATAAGGCTCGTGCACGGTGATCGATCCCGGCGGCATCGGCATACCGAACGGCAGAGCTGATGAGAGCCTCTGCCGCTAACCGGATATTGGTATGCGACATGCAGTTAGATTACATGCCGGGATGACTTTCTACCGCTGAACTGGCTCTCGTATAAATCGGCGTAGAAGCCGCCTTGGGCGAGCAGCTGCTCATGCGAGCCTTGCTCGATCACGGTTCCGTGGTTCATCACGAGGATGAGATCGGCATCCCGGATCGTGGACAGCCTGTGCGCGATGACGAAGCTCGTTCTTCCCATCATCAGCTCGTTCATCGCCTGCTGGATATGAACCTCGGTCCGCGTATCGACGCTGCTCGTCGCTTCGTCGAGGATGAGGATCGACGGGTCGGCCAGAATGGCTCTGGCGATGGTCAGCAGCTGCTTCTGGCCTTGCGAGATGTTGGACGCTTCCTCGTTGAGGACCGTGTTATAGCCGTCCGGCAATGTGCGGATAAAGTGGTCCGCGTACGCGGCTTTCGCCGCCTGCAAGACTTCTTCGTCCGTGGCACCGGCGCGGCCGTACGCGATATTCTCGTGGATAGTTCCGTTAAACAGCCATGTGTCCTGGAGAACCATGCCGAACAGGCTGCGGAGGTCGCCGCGCTTCATCTCGGTAATATCGGCGCCGTCGATCGTAATGCGGCCGTCGTTGATCTCGTAGAAGCGCATGAGCAGATTGATCAGCGTTGTCTTGCCCGCGCCGGTCGGTCCGACAATGGCGATGGTTTGACCTGCTTTGACATCAATGTTCATGTTCTCGATGAGCATGGCTTCCTCCGAATAGCCGAAATGGACATGCTCGAACCGGACATGGCCCTTCGGCAGTTCGATGACCTTCGCGTCTTTGTCTGCTTCCGGTACCTCCTCCGTCTCATCAAGCAGCTCGAATACCCGCTCTGCCGACGCGATGGTCGATTGAATGATATTGGCGATTTGCGCCGTTTGCGTCACCGGCATCGTGAATTGGCGGGAGTATGAGATAAACGCCTGAACATCGCCGATCTCGATCGATTTGCGCAGGACGAGAATACCGCCTGCGACGGCGACCAGCACGTACCCGATGTTGCCGATAAAGCCCATGATCGGCATGATCATGCCGGAGACGAATTGGGCGCGCCAGCCCGACTCGTATAACCGCTCATTCACAACGTCGAACTTCTGGATCGATTTATCTTCGTGACCGAACGCCTTGACCACAGGGTGGCCGGTATACATCTCTTCAACATGGCCGTTGAGCTCGCCTAGCGCCGCCTGTTGGCCTTTGAAATAGGCTTGCGATTTCTTGGCGATCATGGCGATGGCCAGGAAGCTGACCGGAAGCGTTATGACGGTAATCAACGTCAAGAGCGGACTGATGGTCAGCATCATGACGATGACGCCGATCAGCGTAATAACGGCGGTGATGAACTGGGTCAAGCTTTGCTGCAGGGTGCTGCTTATATTATCGACGTCATTCACTGCGCGGCTTAGAATCTCGCCGTGCGTGCGGGAGTCATAGAATTTAAGCGGCAGACGGGCGAGCTTCTCGTTCACGTCCTTGCGCAGGTCGTAGACCGTTTTCTGAGCGACCCCCGCCATGACGTACTGCTGAATATAACTGAACAACGAACTGATCACATACAAACCGGCGAGAATGATCAGGATGTTCCAGATGTATGTGAAATCGATGGGAGTTCGCTCGACGAAGCTCCTGTACAGCTCGGTCGTCGCTTTGCCCATAATCTTGGGCCCGAGGATGGAGAAGACGGTGCCGAGCACGGCCGTAACGAATACGATGAGAAGCGCGCCCCGATGCGGCATCAGATAGCCGATAAGCCGCTTTAGCGTTGCCTTGAAGTTCTTCGCCTTCTGGACAGGCATTCCCATTCCGCCCGGACCGCCCCGTCCGGGCCCGAAGCCGAAGCCTCCCGGAGAGGGGCCGCCCGGTTTGCGCTCCGGTCCGCCGGCGCCGCCGCTCGGTCCTTGAGGTCCTTGCTTCTGCTGCTCACTCATGCGATCTCCTCCTCTGAAAGCTGCGACTTCACGATTTCACGATAGATCTCGCAGGTTTGCATCAGATCGCGATGTGTGCCGATCGCGGCAATCTGCCCGTCGTCGATGACGATGATCCGGTCGGCGTCCATGACCGTGCTGACCCGCTGGGCGACGATGATCACGGTGGCATCATCCGTCTCGGAGCGGAGCGCTTCGCGAAGCTTCGCATCGGTCTTGAAATCTAGCGCCGAGAAGCTGTCGTCGAACAAGTAAATATCCGGCTTGCGGACAAGCGCGCGGGCGATCGAGAGCCGCTGCTTCTGGCCGCCGGATACGTTCGTCCCTCCCTGCGAGATGGCGGACTCGAATTGATCCGGCATCGCCGTCACGAAATCGGTCGCTTGGGCAATCTCGGCTGCATGGCGAATTTCCTCTTCCGTCGCATCCTCCTTGCCGAAGCGAATATTATCGGCGATGGTGCCGGTGAAGAGCAGCGCTTTCTGCGGGACAAGCCCGATTCGCTCACGGAGCTTCTCTTGTGTGAGGCCGCGCACATCAGACCCGCCTATGCGGATGCGCCCTTCGCTGACGTCATAGAACCGGGGGATGAGGTTGATCATCGTCGACTTGCCGGAGCCGGTACCGCCAATGATCGCCGTTACCTCGCCAGGGCCTGCCGTGAACGAAATATTCGAGAGCGCCGGAATTTCGGCCCCTGGATAGTAGAAGGTGACATTATCGAATTCCACCGTGCTTGAAGCGGGCTGCGTGGAGGAGGAGGCTTCCGCCGGATCTTCAATATTCGGCATCATATTCAGCACCTCGTTGATGCGGATAGCCGATGCGGAAGCGCGGGGAACCATGACGAACATCATGGAGGCGAAGATCAAGGAGAACATGATTTGCCAAGCATATTGAATGAACGCGATCAGCTCGCCGACCATCAAATCGCCGCTATCGATACGGAGCCCGCCGAACCAGACGATGGCGATGCTGGCGATGTTGATGACCAGCATCATGATCGGCATCAGGATGGCCATCAGCCGGTTAACGGCAACCGCCGTATCCGTCAAATCCCGGTTGGCGGCGTTGAACCGCTTCTGCTCATGGGCCGTGCGATTGAAGGAGCGGATGACGCGAATCCCGGTCAAATTTTCCCGCAGCACGAGGTTCAGTTTATCGATCTTGACCTGCATCGCTTTGAACAGCGGGACGCTGCGGCTGACAATCGCGAGAATGATTACCGCAAGGATAGGAATAATGCCAATAATGATGAACGACAGCTTAACGTCCTTGGAGAGCGCCATAATAATGCCGCCGAAGCACATTAGCGGAGCCATTACCATGACGCGCATCATCATCGTCAGCACCATCTGGACCTGTGTAATGTCATTGGTCGTCCGGGTAATGAGCGAAGCTGTGCCGATCTTGTCGAATTCGTTCAAGGAGAAGCGCTCGACATGGCTGAATACGCGGCTGCGCAAATCTTTGCCGAAGCCGCCCGCGGCCTTGGCGGACAAATAACTGGCGCCGATGGAACAGAAGCCGCCAACGGCTGCGATAAACAACATAAAGCCGCCTATTTTCCAGATGTAAGATTGATCGCCGGGGGTGACTCCCTTATCGATGATATCGGCCATTAGCGTAGGGAGGTAGAGGTCCGAGAGAGATTGAAGGAAGACGAGCAGCAGCACAAAAACGACGGGCGTCCGGTAAGGCTTTAAAAAACGCAGGAGCTTAATCATCTCTTCTTGTTCACCTTCGTTTCGGAAGAATTGGCATCGGAGTCGGCCTCGCAAGGAGACGCCGCGATGGGATTGCCTTCGTTGTAGAAATTGTAGATGTCTTCGAGCGTTTCGATTAGCTCTCGGGTGCGCTGCGCGCCCAGATGCTCCATCAGCTCTTCAAGGCGGCGGTGCATCGAAGAATCGATCTCGCTTGTTATCTCCTCGCCCTCGGTGCTCAGCTTGATCCGGACGATCCTGCGATCCTTCGGATCGGCCGAGCGTTCCAGAAGCCCTCTTGCGGTGAGCACATTCACCATCTGCGAGACGGTCGGCAAGGTTACGCGAAGGAAGGTGCTGAGATCGGACAGTTTCAGACCTGATGGGTTGGATCTCATGCCCTTGCGAATGCTGAGCAGCATGATCGTTTCACTGCGTGTGCAGCCGTCAATTCCTTGACGTCCGCCCCAAGGGATATGCTTCAGCTGCCGTAATGCGTGTAAGAGCGCGTGGGAGGCGGTGTGGTCGGTAGACATCGTGAAATACCCTCCAAGTCAGTTGGCAAGGCTGTAAAATATTTACTTAGCTAACCTAACTATAGAGAGATCATTTTGCCGTGTCAAGGCAGAAAACAGCTATAACAATTTCGGTCTTACGGCTAGCGATACGCAGCCGCCCCCACATCGCACGGCTGTAACGCCGTTTTTCGGCCTTAGGGCTAGCGATACGCAGCCGCTGACCGAGCCTCCGACAGGCGATCTACCAAACCAACAGAGCCCTAGCGAAGTAAGGGCTGCCGAAAGGTTTGGCGATCTTATGCGGATGCGCCTGGGCAATGGAGTCTCAGTCAAGCATTCGGCAGGCGCAGCTATGGCCCAATGATCGGGCTTCTTGCATCGGTGACGGCGCCCTGCCGTAAAGGAGCCGCTGATACCCTAGTGACATGCGATCCACGCTGAATCCGCGGATCAAGCTTCTTGCAGGGATCCTTCGCAAAAAACCAATTTCGGAAGTTCCGGGAAAGCCGATGCGGTCCCTCCCGCCAATTTCGGAAGCTCCGGGAAGGCCGATGCGGTTCCCCTCGCCAGACATTGATCTTATAATCACTCTGAAAATTGTGTATTATAATAGGATAGACAAATTCGTTGAAAGGTTGGTCGCTGTGGAGAATAAGACATCATCCTCAAACTTTATCAAAACGATCGTCGAAGCCGATTTGAAAGCCGGCAAAGTTAGCGAGATCGTAACCCGTTTTCCGCCGGAGCCGAACGGTTACCTGCATATCGGCCATGCCAAGTCGATCTGCCTGAACTTTGAGCTTGCCGATGAATATAAAGGCAAAACGAACCTGCGATTCGATGATACGAATCCATTGAAAGAAGATACAGAGTACGTGGATGCCATTCAAGAGGACGTGCGCTGGCTGGGCTTCGAATGGGATGATCTGCGGTTCGCATCAGACTATTTCGAGGAAATGTACAACCGTGCCGTGCTGCTGATCAAGAAAGGCAAGGCATATGTGTGCGACCTGTCCGCCGAGCAGATGCGCGAGACGCGGGGAACGCTGACCGAGCCGGGCCAAGACAGCCCGCACCGCAACCGCAGCGTGGAGGAGAATCTCGACTTGTTCGCCCGCATGCGCGCAGGCGAATTCAAGGACGGGGAGAAGGTGCTCCGCGCCAAGATCGACATGGGCTCGCCCAATATCACGCTGCGCGATCCGGTCCTGTACCGCATCTCGCATACGCATCATCACCGCACCGGGGACGCATGGTGCATCTATCCGATGTACGATTATGCGCATCCGCTGGGCGATGCGATCGAAGGCATCTCGCACTCCATCTGTACGCTGGAGTTCGAGGATCATCGTCCGCTGTACGACTGGGTCGTTGCCGAGTGCGAGATGGACGCGGAGCCGCATCAATACGAGTTTGCGCGCCTGAATCTGACGAACACGATCATGAGCAAGCGCTATCTGAAAATGCTCGTCGACGAAGGCGTCGTCGACGCTTGGGACGACCCGCGCATGCCGACCGTCAGCGGCCTGCGCCGCAAAGGCTTCACGCCTGAAGCGATCCGGGCCTTCTGCCGCGAAATCGGCGTATCCCGTGCATACAGCGTTGTGGACGAGCGGATGCTGGAGCACTTTATCCGCGAGGACTTGAAGCTGAAGGCGCTGCGCACGATGGCCGTCATCAAGCCGCTGAAGGTCGTCATCACCAACTACCCGGAGGGGCAGGTGGAGATGCTGGACGCGGAGAACAATGCCGAGAACGAAGCGATGGGCGTTCGCCAAATTCCGTTCTCGAGGGAGATCTATATCGAGCAGGACGACTTCATGGAGAATCCGCCGAGCAAATATTTCCGCTTGTTCCCGGGCAACGAGGTTCGGCTGAAGCATGCCTATTTTATTACATGCCAAGAGGTCATCAAGGATGCCGAGGGTCGGGTAGTCGAGCTGCGCTGCACCTATGACCCGGAGACGAAGAGCGGTTCCGGATTTACAGGTCGCAAGGTGAAAGGAACGATCCACTGGGTCGAGGCTTCGCAAGCCATTCCGGCCGAATTCCGGCTGTTCGAGCCGCTGCTGCTGGATGCCGAGGATGAAGACGACGACAAGCCGTTCCTGGAGCGGATCAATCCGAATTCCATGGAGGTGCTGGAAGGCTTCGTCGAGCCGAATATGAAGGATGCCGAAGGGAATGACAAATTCCAGTTCTTCCGCCACGGTTACTTCAATGTCGATCCGAAGCTGTCCGGCCAAGACCGCATCGTATTCAACCGGATCGTATCGCTTAAGAGCTCGTTTGACGTGAAGGCGTAACGAATAACCGGCTTCAAACAAGAAGGGGGATCAGCTGTGCAGCTGATCCCCCTTCGTTCTGTTCTCTCCCGGATGATATCGGTTGACGGAGGAGAAGAGACGGCATATAGTCGAGTAAACCTGAGTTAAATGAGTATGAATCTCGACAGATGCTTGCTTCAAGCGGCAGTCTGACTTGTGAGCCGATGCAAATGATATGCAAGGGAGGCAACCATACGTTGGAGCTAAGAAGTGATGATCCCCCGCTGAGCGGAATCATTCTGGCAGGCGGGCAAAGCACGAGAATGGGCAGGGATAAGGCGCTGCTGGATATCGGAGGGAAGCCGCTGCTGAGCCGAATTGCCGGGCAGATGCTGACGGCTGGCATCCATCCGGTCGCCGTAGCTGTCGGCGAGGGGCAGAAAGAAGAACAATATCGTTCCATCCTCTGTGACAGGGAGGGGCGGGTGGATTTCGTCCGCGACATCTATCCCGGCTGCGGGCCGCTCGCAGGCCTGCACGCGGCATTATCCGCCCTGCCGGCGGGTTATGCTTTCGTTATGGCTTGCGATATGCCTGTACTGTCGGGATCGCTCCTGCGGCGAATGGCAGAAGCCGCATTTCGGCTGCCGGCAGCCGATCCGTCGGCCCCGGATGTCTTCCGGACGCCGGAGCAGCCCTTCCATGCGATCTATCATACGCGTATTGCCGCGCAGCTGCGGCTAAGATTAGAAGAAGGCGACTATAGCGTCATGCGCATGCTCGATACATTAAACAATCATCTCGTGCAGCCGACGCCGGAGGAGGAGGAGGCATTCGTCAATTTGAATAGCCCGGAGATGTACGAGAGCTATATCGAGCGCACAAGCCGCGGCGATGTCGATTGAACGAATCTGAGAAGGAATGCGACTATCCGCCGCGGGGCGGAATGCCGATACAATCCATATAAACAAAAATAGAAGGCATCAAGCGACTTATCGTCAATAAGGTCGCTTGATGCCTTCTATTATACGTGTGCTTGTCTTAGGGGTTGTGCCCGAGGTGAGTGGATATTTTCATTGCGGTTTCCTTGACCTTCGCTCCAATGACCGGGATATCCTGGACCGGCAGCTCGTTCCGGATGGCCGTAATGCTAATGGCAGCGATCTGCTTGCCGTTGTGGTCGAATATGGACGATCCGATGCACCGTATCCCGATCTCGCCCTCTTCGTCCTCCACCGCATAGCCTTGTTCCCGCGCGCTGGCCAGAATGGCTTTAAACTCCTTGAGCGAGGTGACGGTGTTCTCCGTCTTGAGGGCCAGCCCGGTTTGCCCGATAATATGCTCCAGCTCTTCATCGCTCAAGTGGCTGGCCAATGCCTTGCCGACGCCCGATACGTGAAGCGGCCACCGCTGCCCGATGTAGGTGTTGAATTTCACGAACGACGCGGGACTCTCAACCTTCTCCAGATAAACGGCTTCCCCATGATCCAGAATGGCCAGATGTACCGTGAATTTCGTCTCCTGGGCGAGCTCCTCCATGAATGGCTTCGCCTGCTGGCGAATATCCAGCTTATCCAGCACGCTCTGGCCCAAGCTGATAAACCGGGTGCCGAGCGAGTATTTGCCCTCGTCGGTCTTCGTAATATATTGACGCTGCTCCAACGTATTGAGAATGAAGAAAGCGCTGGTCTTCGGCATGCTGACGAGCTTGCACAGCTCGGATACGCCCAGCGGAGTCTCGTGGGCGGCGATCGTTTCGATGATCAGCAGCGTCTTTTCCAGGGAAGGAACCGTATATTTCTTGGATGCATCCAACGTGGAAGAACCTCCTTATTTAAACAGTGTTTATGATATAGTATAATGAACGAAAATACGGGTTCATAGCTTTATAGTCAGTATAGTTTATTCCCTGATCGATGGCAACAATGGATTGGGCATGCGGAATCGGGCGGAATATTATTTGAGAAAGTAAAAAACACCGTAGATTGTAAGCGCATTCTAAGGAAAAGTCATCATATACATGTAATGTATAGTGACTCATCATGTAACATCCAGCGTGTAGAAGTGTCATATTTCGTAATTTATTCTTGACACTCTTAAGGCGTGATTTTATAATCTAACTATATTATTAAACGGTGTTTAAAATGCTAATGAACAAGGCTGGGCGACAGCGGAGGATTATATGGCGGGAGGTGAAACGGCGGCTTTGTTTTAAAGTGTCCAGGATACTTGCTAATATCTCTGAGGATGAGATTATTTTCGCCGCCGAGGATGGCGTCTTCTGTTTCTTCTTGGGACAGGCTCGGCTATCGTACCGGTTAGGAAAGACGTAGGGGGAGCAAACGCGTACGATCATATTCAAACACTAGGGGGATAACGATCCATGCACAGACATAAGAGATTCATTGCTGCACTGGCTTTACTGTTAACGGTAAGCGTATTCACGGCATGCTCAAACTCAAACGTAAATTCCAAGAATGGCGGAGAACAGGGCGATGGCGGGGAACAGAAGGTTACGCTGTCCATGATTTTTCAAGAGTCATTATTCAATGGCAGTCATGAAGAAATATTCAAAGAATACACGGATGCGAATCCGAATGTAACGATAAAGGCAGAGACGATTCCGGACGGTTCCTATAATGAGACGATGCGGACAAGGCTGTCTACGGGAGAGGTTCCGGACCTGTATCAAGCCGCAATACACGCGACATTAACGGATGACCTTGAACGTGAAGGCTATATTCAAGACCTGAAGGACCTGGCTCCGGTGCAGAATTATTCCGAATCCATTCAACAAGCGACGAGAGATTACGGTGACAAACAGGTTATATTTTCAATTGGGGTAGGTGTGCTTGGCATTGCCTACAACAAAGCGATGCTAGCCGAAGTAGGCTATAACGAGCCGCCCAAGACATGGGAAGAATTGATGGATGCCGGTAAGAAGCTGAAGGACAACGGCAAGGATCTGCTCGTATACTCCTCCAAATGGGCGACGGGCATTGGCAATGTCTTTCACTGGGCCTTCGGTGTAAACGCTTCAAAAGACGCTGCGTTCAAGGAAGCATACTTGTCCAAGTCGGTCGATTGGAGCAAGCCTGAGAATCGTGCGGTGCTGGTGGACGGATTTACGAAATTCAACGAATTGAATCAATATGTACGCACAGGCAGCTTTACGAACGAATATGCCATCGCCCAACAAGCGTTCGCCAACGGGGAAGCGGCTATGATTCTGGGCGGTACGTGGGAAGCGGGCGCTCTGCGCGGTTTGAACCAGGATCTTGATCTTGGATTCATGAATCTGCCGTATGCGCCGGAAGACCAGAATGCTTATGTTCTCGTGCCCGAGGACGGAATATCGGTCAATGCGAAGAGCGAGAACTTAGAGGAGGCGAAGAAGTTCATCGGCTGGCTGTTTAGCAAAGAGACGTACGCGAAGGTCCAGAAAGCGAAGGGCAACTTCTCCGCCATGCCGGGCGTAGGCGATATCGATCCTTCCTATACGGAGGTGCCAGGCTGGATGGAGACGGACCGCGTCATCACATTCGCGAATTCGGGGCCGATCGAAGAGGCGACTTGGCTGACGCTTGGCAATCTGGCACAAGAATTCACATTCAAGAACAACTTGGATAAAGTCGTCGACAACTTTATTAGCGAATACAACAAGATGAAGAAGTAACGATGGCGTGGGGCGGGGAATCGGGATGGCTTCCTTTCATTTCGATTCCGCCGCTTGATCTGTCATTATGCCGCTTCGATGCGCAAGTTTTCTGACAAGAGCAGCATCAGTGAATTTGAGGAAAAAGGGGTTACCCTATGCAGAAAAAACTGTTTCTCACCGGCATTATGTTTATCATTCCGATTACGGCGATCATGGTTATCTTCTTCTTCTATCCGATCGTACAATCTTTCTACTATAGCTTGACGGATTGGAACGGGGTTGGCAGCTATACATTTATCGGCTTCGACAATTATGTCGACATTTTCAATAGCGAGCTGTTTACGGAATCCTTGAAGCGGACCCTGATCATAGGAATATCGGCGGCCGTATTGTCTAATTTATTCGGGCTCATCTTTGCCGTGATGCTGGATCAGGCGCTGAAGACGAAGAGCTTGTTAAGAGCATTGTTCTACATTCCGAATGTAATCCCGATCGTTGTCGCGGCGTTCGTATGGCGCTATATCCTCGATGCTAACAACGGCTTGATTAATACATTGCTCAGCAAAGTAAGCGAAGACAGAGTTGTGATTCCGTGGATCGATTCGCCGGATTATGTGGTATTCGCGATTATTATGATTGCCGTGTGGCAAATGTGGGGGCCGATCATGGTCATCTATCTCGCCTCGCTGCAGGGCGTGCCGCAAGAAATGAAGGAGGCGTCGATGATCGACGGAGCGTCCAAGGTGCGGGGCTTCTTCTCCATTACATTGCCTTTGATCGCTCCCGGCATTACGGTCAACGTCCTCATCGGGCTGGCGAACGGCATTCGGATATTCGATTTGCCGTATGCCTTGACGGGCGGGGGGCCGGCCAATGCGAGCGAAACGCTGGCGATCCGTATCTATAAGTATGCGTTCAGCTCGCCGGACATGGCGTATGGCCTTGCGACATCATTCGTTCTCACCTTGGTTGCGATGGTGATTACTTACGTCTTCATAGCGGTCTCCAGAAAATACGAGCAGGGGGCGCTGTGATGAGACATAAATTAAAGAAATATGTATTCGAGCTTGTCGTCGTAATCACGGCGTTAATTGTGTCCATTCCGCTGTATCTCGTCATTATCAATACGTTCAAGAGCCATAAGGACATTTTGACGAAACCGCTGTCATTCCCTACATTCGATGTCGGATTTGACAATATCGTCCGGGCGTTCGAAAAGATGAACATCGTGAAATCCTACGGGGTTACCGTGTCCATTGGAGCAATGGCGCTCGTCTTGGCGATTCTGCTCTCGGCGCTTGCGGCTTATGCGGTGTCGCGGATCAAGCATCCGCTGTTCGGATTCATGTATTGGGTCTATCTGTCGGCGATCTTGATTCCGATTCAGTCGGCGATCATTCCCGTCACCTTCTTGCTCAAGGACCTGCATCTGCAAAATAATCTTGTCGGCATCTCGCTTGTCTACGCTGCCATCTTATCGCCGTTCTGTATCTTCATGTACAGCGGGTTCATGCGCGCGCTGCCATATGAGCTTGAAGAGTCGGCTTATATGGAGGGCAGCTCGGCAGTAAGGACATTCTTCCAAATCATATTCCCGCTGGTTCAGCCGGTAACGGCGTCGCTCATTATCCTTCAGTTCATCTATGTATGGAACGACCTGCTGCTCCCGCTGATCCTGCTCAACTCGAATGATTATCCGACGGTGAGCATTAATTTGTATAAGTTTTTCGGAGGTCGCGGCATGGCCGACTTGAGCCTGCTGTTCGGCGGGATTACGCTTACGCTGCTGCCGATCCTGACCTTGTTCATCAGCTTCCAGCGCTTCTTCGTGAAAGGCTTGTCCGCGGGCGCCGTCAAAGGCTGACCGTTAAGGACGGCAGCGGGGATGATTCGGCAGTTGCACTAATATACTTCATAATAAGGAGAAGATTACTGATGACTCAACAATTGACATTAGACGAAAAGTTCGAACAGATGAAAGAGGTTCTGTACGCTGCGGTTATATGCGACACGCTGGATGAGCTGGGCTACCGCAATCAGGCGATGCGTGAGGACATCAACCCGATCTCGACGGATTGGGTGCTTGTAGGCCGTGCGAAAACCGTTCTTGCCGTAGACGTCTATCATGAATCCGAGAATCCGTATGCGAAGGAAATCGAAGCGATCGACAGCGTCAAGCCGGGCGAGGTGCTGATCGGCTGTACGAATGAATCGAAACGCAACGGTCTCTGGGGCGAGCTGCTGTCCACCGCTTCGAAGATGCGCGGTGCGAATGGCGCCGTCGTGGACGGCCTCATCCGGGACACGAAGAAAATTCTGGAGCTCGACTTCCCGGTATTCGCGACCGGCACGAAGCCGGTTGATTCGCGGGGACGCGGAATGGTCATCGACTATGATTGCCCGGTTGTCTGCGGCGGCGTTAGCGTAATGCCCGGCGATATTATTTTCGGCGACCGCGATGGCGTGGTTGTTATTCCGAGCGCGCTGTTCGACCAAGTGTTCGAGCTGTCCATGAACAAGGCGACGCGTGAAAACTCGAGCCGCCAAGAGCTGTTGGATGGGAAGTACCTAAGAGATGTTTACGACAAATACGGCGTTCTCTAAGGCGGCGATTCATCGAACGTTAAGGAGCATATAGCAGATCGGGGTAGTCCTGGGAAATCTACGGAAAATGGAGTGAACCGTGATGAGACTGCAAGGCAAAAGAGCGCTCGTAACTGGAGGCGCGCGGGGAATCGGCAAAGGCGTCGTGGAACGCTATTTGGCTGAGGGAGCCAAGGTTATCGTGATGGACCGCAGCGAAGCGGATTTGAAGGAAACGGAAGCCGAGCTGACGGCAGCCGGATATGGCGATTCCGTGAGGTTCCTGGTATGCGACATTAGCGAGCCGGAGTTGCTGACGCGCCAAGCGGCGGAGGCGATCGGTTATTGGCAGGGCTTGGACATTCTCGTTAATAATGCGGGTATTGCGTTCCGCGAGTCATTCATGGACATTACTCCCGATCATTGGAACAAAGTCATGAACATTAATTTGAATGCGGTGTTTCAATTGAGCCAAATCGCGGCACGCCAGATGATTCAGCAGGGAACGGGCGGCAGCATTGTGAACATGAGCTCGAAGAACGGCTTGGCGGGCAGTTCCATGCTGGCTCACTACAATACGTCCAAAGCCGGAATCATCCTGCTCACGCAGTCGATGGCGGTAGAGCTTGCTCCCCATGCCGTTCGCGTGAATGCGGTAGCGCCCGGCTTCATCGATACGCCGCTGGACCGGGGGCTGCGGGAGAAGGAGGGGCTTGCGCCTTATTCGGAACGGACGCCGATGAAGCGCCTGGGCACGATCGAGGAAGTGGCGAACGTGTTCCTGTTCCTGGCCTCGGGGGAGTCCTCTTATGTAACCGGAACGACGATTACCGTTGACGGAGGCCACATGGCGAATGCAAGTGAAGTATAAGTCTTAGCCTTAAGCTCTCGAAACAATGGCTATTAGCGGTTTTGCTCTTTGTGGAGCTAATACTTGATTGACGAGAAATGACATTCAGACGGCCAAACGTTTGAATGTCATTTTTTTTATCGTTGGACGAATCATTCGCTCAATCTGCATAAGAAAAGCTGTATGGAGAGTGTTTGCTTGTTCAGAGAGTATTGATATTATTTTCGTAGATACCAAAGGTTAAGGAGGGGATTCTATTGAGGACGGACATCTATAATTGGAAACCTATATCCGTACCGGAAGTGAATGAAATTTTCTCGGCTCTTCCTGTGAGATGGTTTATAGCAGGCGGCTGGGCATTGGATCTGTACCTGGGCAGGCAGTCGAGGGCGCACGCCGATATCGATGTCATTCTATTTCGGGAAGAGCATCTAACGGCTTTCAAGGCTTTATCCGGCGACTGGACGCTATATAAGGCCGAGAAGGGGGAGTTGAGTCTATGGGAAGAAGGTGAGTTTCTGGCTGCAACAGATGATATATGGGTATGCAAGGGCGGCGATTCGCCATGGGTCTTTCAAATTATGCTGGTCGATACGGAGCGCGACTCCTGGATCTACAAGAGAGAACGGTCGATCCGGAGAGAGGTAAGCGATATATTCATGACGACTGAGGAAGGGATTCCCTTCTTAAAACCGGAAATTCAACTGCTTTATAAAGGCGGCAGCTCGGGGATCAGAGAGAAGGATGAGCGTGATTTTCAAACATTCCTCCCCCTTCTTGAGCCGCATGCGAAGGAATGGCTTGCGGCATCGTTGAAAAGGCAGTTTCCGGGCGGTCATCCATGGATGGATGACTTATAGAATAATTGTTATCCGCGAAGTATTGAAGGGGCAGCCGGAGGGCTGTCCATTTTGTGCTTTTTGCCCCCGAAAAGTTCATTATATCGTCGAAATAAGTGATGAATAGGCGTCTTTTCGCATATAATTCGGGAGGATATATGTTCACAAATATTCCATAATTATGTCAGGTATGGTGTGCGATAGGTCATAGAAAAAATGAAAAGTATTATTATAATATTACATATAATTACATTAAAAAATCATTTAATTAAGTCTTATGTTCCACAAGGTAATGATAATAAAATTCCACAGCCGTTCAAGGGCTGCATGATCTCGTCGTCAAATCAGAGCGCATTACATTAAAGTGTTAACACTAGAAAGCGGGACAACAAAAAAGCATAATTGCATAAAAGTGCTAAAGTGCTTTAGATCATTGGAGTGTGGTACATAAAAGCACTAAAGCAACAACGTATAAAAGCCATAAAGCATACATCGAAATGGATCTCTTCAAGGGGCTAAAGTCATAAGTTTATTTTTCCAGAACCCCACAAAGATCGTTGGGTTTGAAAAAATATGGAGGAGGGGAAAGAATGCCAGTCAGTAAAATCAGGCTTTTTTGCGCATTGTATTAGCATGAAATTCCATTTAAAGCTATTAATAGCTTGAAGTAATGAAGGTTGGTTCGAATTACCTAAGGGAAAATTGCTGGAATGGGATTATAATAAACGTAGAGTGTGGAAAAAAAGCGGTTTCAATCCAAAATGGTCGGGTCGTTTTCGTGCCTCACTTATGATTTTACCCAATAGATGCAATTATTTTTCATAATTAATGGTAATTAAATTGTTATTTTGTGAAAATTATTGTGACTATTATATTGGGCGGTTATAATTCAGTCTATATTTTAAACGAGGGGTGTCAATTAATGAAAGTTAAGTTAACATTACTGTTAGCTGCAGTTGTTGCTATGGTGACTGTTCTGAGCGCATGCGGCTCCGATAACGCCGGCGGAGATCAAACGTTCCGCATGAACCTGACTGCCGAACCGCCTACATTGGATCCGGCACTGATTCAAGACCAAGTATCCTCTACGGTTATGACGGGTCTCTTCGAAGGCCTCACTCGTAACGAGAAAGGCGAAACCGTTGCTGCCATGGCTGAGAAATGGGACATCTCGCCAGACGGCAAGAAGTATACGTTCCATATCCGCCAAGACGCGAAATGGTCCAACGGAGATCCTGTAACGGCCCATGACTTTGAATATTCCTGGAAGCGTACCTTGGACCCTAATTTGAACCCGCCTGCTCCATATGCTTACCAGCTTTACTATATTAAGAACGCGCAGAAGTATAACACGCCGGACAGCGGCGTGAAGGTCGATGAGGTTGGCGTGAAAGCGGTCAACGATACCACGCTCGAGGTCGAGCTGGAAAACCCAACGCCTTACTTCTTGAACCTGACGTCGTTCTACACGTACTACCCGGTTCACAAGTCGGTAAAAGACAATCCGAAGTGGGCTGCCGAAGCATCGTCGTTCGTTTCCAACGGTCCGTTCAAGTTGGAATCGTGGAAGCACAATGATTCCATTGATCTTATTCCGAACGAGAACTATTACAAGAAAGACGAGATCAAGCTGCAGAAGGTTCATTTTGTCATGATCGACGATCCGAATACGGAAGCGAACATGTACGAAACCGGCGAGCTTGATTGGAGCGGCATGCCGACCGGTACGATTCCTACCGAGCAATTGTCGAAATTCTTGGCTGACAAGAATCCGGAATTGTCCGCACCGGGCACGGCTAGCGTCTACTACTACGTCATCAACAACGAGAAGAAGCCGTTCAACAATGTGAAGGTGCGTAAAGCGCTGGCGATGGCTATCGATCGTCAAGCATTGGTCGATAAGGTTGTGAAGGGCGGTCAAACGCCTGCATATGCTTATGTACCGCCAGGTATCCATGGTACGGATAAAAACTTCCGCGATGAAGTTGAAGGCAACCTGTTCAAGGAAGACGTTGCGGAAGCGAAGAAGCTGCTGGCCGAAGGACTTGCTGAAGAAGGCATGACGGCAATGCCAGTGTTCGAGGTTTCCTTCAACGAAGGTCTTCACAAGCAAGTGGCGGAAGCCATTGCGGATATGTGGAACAAGAATTTGGGCATTACCGTTAAAACGCAAACGGTAGAATGGAAAGTATTCCTGCAGAACCGTACGTCCGGCGCTTACGATGTGGCGCGTTCGGGCTGGGGCGCAGACTACAATGATGCGATGACGTTCCTCGACATGTGGCTGACAGGCGGAGGCAACAACGACGCCAAATTCAGCAATGCCGAATTCGATAAGCTGATTAAAGAAGCGAGCACGACCTCCGATCAGAAGGCGCGCGTAGATGCAATGGCCAAAGCGGAGAAAATCTTGGTTCAAGACAACATGGCGATTATTCCGCTGTACTACTACACTAGCCCGCACTTGGTAAAACCTTACGTGAAGGGTGTCGAAATGGATTACAAAGGCGATATTGACTACACGAGAGCCTATATGGAGCAAGAATAACCATTAGGTCCGGTTTTTACTCAAGTGAAGCGGAAATACGTAGGTGACGTCAACTTGACGGCCTACGTATTTTCAATTTTGACATCTACATGGGAGGTGGTGGGTCATGTTCCGATATTTACTTCGTAAAACGGTCAACATCGTGATGTCGCTGTTCGTGCTGGCGACCGCAACGTTTTTCCTGATGAAAGCCATTCCTGGCGATCCGTTTATGCAGGAGAAGAACGTACCGGACGTCGTAAGGGAGAACCTCATCAAATTTTACGGATTTGACAAGCCATTGTGGGAGCAGTACCTCGTTTATTTGAACAATTTGATTCACCTGGATTTGGGCATGTCGATGCGTCAACAATATCAGAGCGTCAGCGACATCATTGCCCGTTCATTTACGTACTCGATGCAGCTTGGCCTTGTCGCGATCGTGGTCTCGATTGTCGTCGGTATCGCAATCGGCCTGATTGCGGCGTTGTATCACCGCAAGCTGATCGATAAGCTGGCGATGCTCTTTGCGACACTTGGGATCGCCATTCCGAACTTCGTATTGGGGACGCTCCTTCAATATTATTTTGCCAATAAGCTTAGGCTCTTCGATGTCGCGGGGCTGAACGATCCCTCTGACTTCGTGCTGCCGACCATTGCGCTCTCGGTCCTGCCGATTGCCTTTATCGCCCGGTTGACCCGGTCTACGATGCTTGAGGTGTTATCGGCCGATTATATCCGGACCGCCAAGGCGAAGGGGATCGGTTCGCTCACGATTCTGATTCGCCATGCGCTGCGCAACGGGCTGCTGCCGGTCGTATCATATGTCGGACCGATGACGGCGAACATTATTACGGGCTCGGTTGTCGTCGAATCGATATTCGGCATATCCGGACTGGGCAAGTTCTTTACCATGAGCGTATCGAACCGGGATTATACGCTCATTATGGGGATCACGCTGTTCTATGCGGCAGTGCTTATGTTTGCGAGATTCCTTACGGACATCGCTTATGCACTAATCGATCCTCGGATTAAAATGATCAAAAAAGGAGGCGGAGGCCATGCAGCCGGCTGAATTTAATCCTCAGGAAGGGCACATCGATTCCGCCCAATTTGCCCGTATCGAAAAGAGTGCGAAGGTAAAAGAAGAGAAGGTCGTCCAAAGCCGTTCCGCCGGTCAAGAAATCTGGTACCGGCTGCGGACGAATCACTGGGCCATGTTCGGACTGTACGTTCTTACTGCCGTTATAATCATGGCCATTATCGGTCCGATGATTTCACCGTATGATTATTTCTCGACGAATTTGGACGCAACGAATCAGGCGCCATCCTCCGAATATTGGTTCGGCACGGATAACCTTGGCCGGGACATGTTCTCCCGCACGTGGAAAGGCGCGCAAATTTCGCTCACGGTCGGTTTGGCGGCGGCTCTTGCCGATTTGCTGATCGGCGTACTGATGGGCGGCATCATGGGCTACTTCGGCGGGAAAGTAGACGAGTTTCTCAACCGTTTCTCTGAAGTGCTGTATGCGATCCCTTACCTGCTGGTCGTCATTCTGGTCAGCGTCGTATTGGGTTCGAATATGTGGACAATCGTTCTTGCGATGTCCATTACCGGCTGGATTAACATGTCCTGGATTGTGCGGGGGCAGATTATGCAACTGAAAAATCAAGAATACGTGCTCGCTTCGCGGTCAATGGGCGCAGGCGGCTTTCATATTTTGCTCCGTCATCTGATCCCCAATTCGCTTGGTCCGATTATCGTGACGGTTGCTCTATCCGTACCATCGGCGATATTCGCCGAAGCATTCTTGAGCTTCCTCGGGCTTGGGGTGCAATCCCCGGCTGCATCTTGGGGCGTTATGATTAACGACGCATTGTCCAGCTGGAAGATGTATCCGTGGCAGCTG
The DNA here is from genome assembly GCF_024734895.1 of Paenibacillus spongiae. Classification (NCBI taxonomy): domain Bacteria; kingdom Bacillati; phylum Bacillota; class Bacilli; order Caryophanales; family Paenibacillaceae; genus Paenibacillus; species Paenibacillus spongiae. The sequence goes on along the minus strand of NZ_CP091430.1, from coordinate 7,188,744 downwards.
TTATTCCCGGCCGGCATGCTGACGATCACGATGCTGGCGTTCAACATCTTCGGCGACGGTCTGCGTGATGCATTCGATCCGAAGATGAAGGTTTAACGGAGGTGATTGTCGATGAAAGATAACGATACAGTATTATCTGTTGAGGGACTTCAAGTTGCGTTCCGGACGCGGAGCGGTGAAGTTCAAGGGGTCCGCAGCGTCACGTTCGACCTGAAGAAGGGAGAGGCGCTCGCGATTGTCGGCGAGTCCGGCAGCGGCAAGAGCGTCACCGCCCAATCGATCATGCGGCTTGTTCCATCGCCGCCGGGAATGGTGAAGGGCGGACAAATCCTGTTTAACGGCGAAGATATCTTGAAGAAGTCGGAGAAAGAGATGGAAGCGATCCGTGGCAAGGAAATGGGAATGATCTTCCAGGATCCGATGACGTCGCTTAATCCGACCATGACGATCGGCCGTCAAATTACGGAAGTGTTGATGAAGCACCAGAACATGGACAAGAAGCAGGCGCGGGAGCGTGCGATCGAGATGCTGCGATTGGTCGGATTGCCGAGCCCGGAGCAGCGCTTCTCCCAATATCCGCATGAATTCTCGGGCGGCATGCGGCAGCGTGCGATGATCGCCATTGCCCTGTCATGCGATCCGGCGCTTCTAATTGCGGATGAACCGACGACGGCTCTGGACGTTACGATTCAGGCGCAAATATTGGAGCTCATGAAGGATTTGCAGGAACGGCTGGGCACATCGATTATTCTGATTACGCATGATCTTGGTATTGTTGCGGACATGTGCGACCGCGTCATCGTCATGTATGCAGGCAAAGTGGTTGAGGAAGGTACGAAGGAGGAGATCTTCAAGAATCCGAAGCATCCGTATACGCGCGGATTGCTCCGTTCACTCCCCCGTCTGGATCAGCCGAAGGATGAGCCTCTTATTCCGATTGACGGTACGCCGCCGAACATGGCCAATCCTCCGCAGGGCTGCGCGTTCTGCGACCGCTGCGATTATGCGATGAAAATATGCACCCAGGCAGATACGGAGATGATCGCGCATAGCGAGACTCATTCGTCCAGGTGCTGGCTTCACCATAGCTCGTATAGAGAGGAGTGAATCGTATGAATGGAACTTCCGCGCCTTTAGTGGAAATCGAAGGGCTTAGCAAACATTTTCAAGTGGCTAACGGACAGACGCTTAAGGCCGTTAACGATCTGACGCTCGGCATCCGCAAGGGCGAGACGCTTGGCGTCGTGGGTGAATCCGGCTGCGGCAAATCTACGGCCGGCCGGACGATTCTGCGGTTATATGAGCCGACGGCGGGTATCGTTAATTTTAACGGTCAGAATATCTATAAGATGAGAGGGAACAAGCTGAAGGAGCTGCGCCGTCAGATGCAGATGGTGTTTCAGGATCCGTACGCTTCGCTCAATCCGCGCTGGTCGGTGGAGAACATTATCGCAGAACCGCTCGACCTGCATAATTTGGCCGGCAGCCGCAAGGAGCGCCGGATGAAGGTGGAGAGCCTTCTCGAGCGCGTTGGACTCCAGTCTTCGCATGCGGACCGTTATCCGCATGAATTCTCAGGCGGTCAGCGCCAGCGTATCGGGATTGCCCGGGCGCTCGCGGTTGATCCGCAATTCATCGTATGCGACGAGCCGATCTCGGCGCTCGACGTTTCGATTCAAGCTCAGATTGTTAACCTGCTGAAGGAGCTTCAGAACGACGAAGGTCTCACGTATATGTTCATTGCCCACGACTTGGCGATGGTGAAGCATATCAGTGACCGGGTGGCGGTTATGTATCTCGGTAAGCTGGTTGAGCTTGCGGACAGCGCCGATCTGTATGCCGATGCGCAGCATCCTTATACACAAGCGCTGCTGTCTTCGATTCCGGTTCCGGATCCGGACATCGAAGCCCGTAAAGAACGGATCGTGCTCAAGGGTGATATTCCGAGCCCGATCAATCCGCCGAGCGGATGTCCGTTCCGCACGCGTTGTCCGGTTGCGACCGAACGCTGTGCGGCCGAGATGCCGCAGCTGCGCGAAGTAAAGCCGGGCCATCTGGCGGCTTGCCACTACGCTTAATTGTAGGATTGGAAGACCGCATCATCCTTACCGATGATGCGGTTTTTTGTGTGTTGCGGACACGGAATACCTTATTCTTAGGATTCGGCTTCTTTTTATATCGTTGTGGACATCAGAACCTCTATTTGTAGTAATCGCAGGGATTCGGGGCTACTCCAGCACTAATAACGTCTCTCGTGTCCGTAATCTTGCAGAAACCTTCAAGAATCCCCAGTAACGTATTTGGTGTCCGTTAACTATTGAACTCGGGCGGTGATGTGGGTTCCGATCTGTGTTTGGAAGCCTATTGAATATAGTGTACACTTAATGGAGTTAATCGGAATAATGGACGATCGGGGTGGGGAAAAGATGAATAGCGCCTATGTGAATCAGCTGGAAGAGTGGCTGCGCAGTGAGGCGAATCCGGAGAATGCGGGCCCTATGTCCGCTTATATGCGGAATTTGTTTCCGTTCCTTGGTTTGAAGAATCCGGAGCGGGTCATTCTGACAAGGTCTTTCCTGCTCGAATACGGGATGCCGGCGGATGACGAGCTGGAGCGGGTTGTGCGCGAGCTGTGGCTGCTTCCGGAACGGGAGTTTCACTATACGGCCATGCAGCTGTTGGAGAAGCGGTTGAAGCAGTCGGAGCCGGAATGGATTGAACTGCTGCAGTGGATGATCACGGAAAAATCATGGTGGGATACCGTAGATCTGATCGCCGGCAAGCTTGTCGGCGGGCTGTTTACCCGGTACCCGGAGCTCATTCCGGTATATACGGATATGTGGATTGCTTCAGACAATCTATGGCTGCGAAGAAGCGCCATCTTATTTCAGCTCCACTATAAGGACAATACGGATCAGGAGCTTTTATTTGAATATATCCGACGATGCGAAGGTGAAGAGGAGTTCTTTATCCGCAAAGCGATTGGCTGGGCGCTGCGGGAATATTCGAAGACGAATAAGGAGGCCGTCATCCGGTTCGTCTCCGAGACGGAGCTGTCACCGCTCAGCGTGCGCGAAGCCTTGAAGTGGGTGAAGGCGAAGGAAGCCAAGGCATAGCCGGCATACATAGTGAATAACAGGGTATGGGGCTCGGCGTCAGGAAGGGTCAAAAAACGTTTGACGGACATTGAATAGCATGGTAAACTTATAACCAAGTAAACTAGTATGAATTATAGGAATAAAGGCGGTGCCCAAGTATGAATCATCCCATAACGATCAAGAGCGGCGATGTGCATCTATCCGGCGTCCTGCAGTATCCCGCGTCCGATAATGAAGACCGGTGGAAGAAGAAGTTCCCGATCATCATCATTTGCCACGGGTTTATCGGCAACCGCATCGGCACGGATCGGCTGTTCGTCGAGGCTGCAGAGCAGCTGACAGGCAGCGGCTACCTTGTCCTCCGTTTCGATTATGGCGGCTGCGGCGAGAGTACGGGAGATTACGGGAGCGGCGGACTTGATGCCCTCATCGATCAGACGCGGACCGTCATTGATTATGCGGCTGGCCTGGATTTGGTTGATCCCGATCGGATCATGCTGCTCGGACACAGCTTGGGCGGGGCTGTGGCGGTTCTGACCGCGGCGCGGGACAGCCGGGTGAAATCGCTCGTGCTCTGGGCGCCGGTCGCGCACCCCTATATGGATATACGCAACATTATCGGGAAACAAGCGGTCGCAGAAATCGAGAAGACAGGCAAAACGGATTATTTGCATTACGAGCTTACGCAGCATTTCATTAATTCATTGGTGGAATATCAGCCGCTCACGGAGCTGCGCGGCTACAGCGGAGACGTGCTGATCGTGCATGGTACGGCCGACACGGTCGTTCCGGTCGACTATTGCTTCCTCTATCAGAAGACCTTCTGGCTGCGCAAGGAGGGCTGCTGCGACAAGGAAGTCATCATGCAGGCGGACCACACCTTCTCCTCGAAATCGGCGCGGGACCAAGCGTTCCAATTTACGCTCCGCTGGATTGAATCGCTCGGCAAGCGCCGTTCGGATTGGAGCTATTGGACGATTTAATGCCATGAAACAGATAGATTGATTGCGAAATGCTTTGCCATTATGGGGTAACCATAGCGGCAAGGCGTTTTTGCCGTTCATCCGAATGCGTCCTAGCTGCGGAGAAGAGACGCATATAAACAAGGTTAATCATTCATGCCACTAAAGTTCACAATCGCATGTGGATAATGTTGATTAATTGTTAGTAAGTATGTGGATAAGGTGTGATGATAAAGTTATCCACATGTCGATAGATTTTATTCGATCTCGGAGGCATGTGCTGTGGATTGGGGAGAATGAAACGGAATGCATGAAGTTATATAATGATAGGATCAAGGCTATGAATAGGCTGAGTGTTGAGAGCCGAAAGCGAGGTGCAGCGTGAAGAAACGCCAATTATGGATTATCGCAGCCGTGCTTCTTATATGCATGGTTGCTGCCGGATGCGCGAAGAGCGGCAATCCGACGCCGGATAACGGCGGAAAACCGACACCACCGGGAGAAGTCCGTCCGCAGCCGGAAGAGCAGCCTCCTGCCGGAACGGATAATAAGGGGAATAACAACGGCGATAGCGCACAAGGAAGCGATGAGCCGGAGAATAACGCTTTCCAGCAAGTATTGGCGAAGATGTCGCTTGACCAGAAGATCGGCCAGCTCATCATAGCCGGTGTGGATGGGACCGCTGCGAATAACCAGGACAAGCGAATGATCGCCGAGCAGCATGTGGGCGGCATCATTTTCTACAAAGATAATCTGGCTTCACCAAAAGCGGTCATTACGTACATCAACCAGTTGAAAGAATGGAATAAAGCAAGTGCGGCACCGCTCATTCTGTCGGTAGATCAGGAGGGCGGCAAGGTTAGCCGGCTTCCCGGGCTGGAACGGCTGCCTTCCGCGGCGGCGATTGGCGCAACGGGGAAAGTGCCGTTCGCCTCGGCGGTAGGTTCGCTGCTCGGACGGGAAGCGGAAGCCATGGGGCTTAATATGGACTATGCCCCGGTCCTTGATATTAACAGCAACCCGGATAATCCGGTTATCGGCACGCGCTCTTACGGGGCGACCGCAAAGGTAGTGACGAGCATGGGGATGGCGGTTATGAGCGCTATTCGCAACGAGGGCGTAATTCCGGTCGTGAAGCATTTTCCGGGGCATGGAGATACCTCAGTGGACTCTCATCTGGAGCTGCCGGTCGTGCACAAGAATCTGGAGCAGTTAAAGGAATTTGAATGGAAGCCGTTCGCTGAAGCGATCGGACAGGGGGCCGATGCCGTCATGGTGGCCCACATTCTGTTCCCGAAGATAGATGAGGACTATCCTTCCTCGTTGTCGAAGACGATTATAACGGATCACTTGCGCGGAACGCTCGGATTCGAAGGGGTGGTCATGACCGATGACATGACGATGGGCGCCATTGCCCAAAATTACGGCATTGGCGAAGCGGCCGTCCGTACGGTCATGGCAGGTAGCGATATTGTGCTGGTAGCCCATGAGTACGGCAATGTCGATAAGGTCATCCAGGCTCTGAAGCAGAGCGTAACCAAGGGAGAGCTAACCGAACAGCGGATCGATGAGAGCGTGATGCGGATACTGGAGCTGAAGCAGCGCTACAAGTTGAATGACGAGCCGGTCGCTTCGCCGTCATTGAGTAAGTTGAATGCGGATATCCGCAGCGTGTTGAAGCAGTATACGAGTGGATAGGGATAGGCGGGAGCTATAGCGTGATCCGGCCGGTCCGCGTCAGCGCACGGGCGTCTGTAACGGCCCAAAAAAGGTCTTACAGAAGCGCCGCAGCAGGGCGGCGGGGTCTGTAAGACCGAAAAAGGGCGTTACAGCGTGATCCGGCCGGTCCGCGTCAGCGCACGGGCGTCTGTAACGCCCAAAAAGGTCTTACTGCTTGCGAATCTATCGCCCGGGCGGGGCGAGCCTGAGCCGGTCTCCTCAATCTTCCTTGTTTGGGCATAACGCCCCGGAGGTATGTAAGTAGTACAAGTTGGCGAGCAGAGGTGAACAGATATGGCGAACGAGAAGGACAGGGCAACCCGCGTCGATCCCAAGAACAATCGGGACCATCCGGAGCAGTATCCGACGGATGAGCCCAGCCTGTTCGATGTGTGGGAAAGTCAGAAGAATGTCAACCCGGTCCCGATGGAGGATCTGAAGCCCGACAAGTAAGAGGAGAAGCGCCAGACGCATACGAAGAACGAATCCTCCAGTCAGAAGAAATATCATTCGGGATTCGGAGAAGGTTAACGATACGAAAGAATAGCAGCATTAAAAAGAAGCCGAGGGCAGGCGGGAATCCGTTCAAGCCCGAGGCTTCTTTGATGTTTGACCTGCCTGTTCTGTTATACGTGCACCCGAAGGGTTAGCTGTGGATACATCGCCGAACGTTCTGCAATCATCTTCTCCACCGTCTCCCGATCGAACGCGGAGCTGAACAGTTCCGGGTCCGGCTCGAAGGTCACGCTTGTTCCCGTCTCGCCTGTCGTGCCAACCGGAGTCAGCGCACTGCGCGGGATGCCGTGGCTGTAGTCCTGGCGAATAATCGAGCCGTCCCATCTCGTCTCGACCTGCAGGTGGAGCGACAGGGCATTGACAACTGCAATGCTAATTCCTTTCTCTCCGCCCGGCACGGTGTAGGACGCGCCGGTTGCGGTTCGGTTATGCAGATCGGTCATGACGGTCTGGAGCCAGGAACGATCGGTATCCGCCCCGGGGAACGCGCGGGCTGGAATGCCGCGTCCATTGTCCGCTACCGTCACCCTGGAATCGTCATGAATATAAATATTCACTTCCGTGCAATAGCCGGCATTGTGCTCCAATAGACTGTTCTCCAGCACAGCACCCAGCAGGGCATGCGGGTCGTGCTTGCCTTCCGTGCTGCCCAGGTATGCGGAAGAATTGCCGCGGACCTCGGTCATGTCCATATAATCGCTCGCATCGAGCAGGTCGGAAGCTGCGGCAAGAAGCAGCAGCAAAGGTAGCGTACGGTGGCGGGGAATTGAATATCGGCCGCCGCGGTCATCCTGCTGCAGCAGGTCGGCGCCGAGCAGCGCCTTCAGATGGTGGTACAGCTGACCGGTCGTCCCCATGTTCAGCCGTTCGACCAGCTCGGCCCCGCTCATAGGCTCCTGCAGGATCGTGCGGATAATATCGAGCCGCTGCTTATGCCCGAGCGCGCCTACCACTTTGGCTGCCTTTTCCCCGTCGGTGGACAAAATCTGGTTCACGGATCGCGATTTCGGCTCCCAGCGGAATCGGGCATTATCCTGGTTGTAGTGGCCGGAGTAATAAAGCTCGCCGGAGGAAGAGCTGGACTTATCGGTCTCGGCGGGCGTATACGCCGCAGCGGGTAGATCCTGACGGGCAGATGCTGCTCGGATTGCACCTGTATCGGCTGCTCCCGTCAGCTGTCTGACTTGCAGGGCAAGATCGGCGAGCTGTGTCTTCATGTCATCTAATTCAGCGGCGAAGTCTCTGGATGGAGTCATAAACATCACCTCATTGCAGTAATTACGTAATAACGTTATTACGTAATTAAATAGTAACATCGGATCCATCATTTGTAAATCTTTTCTTTGATGTGGAAATTCTGTATGGGGTGCTTATCTGGACCATTGACAACAGGCTGGGGAGAAGATAAAATTTCTTTCGGACTAACGATCGTTAGGTAAGTGGGCATGAGCCTCAACGGGACTTTGTTTTCATATAATCGCGGAGGGATTGGATATGACCGCTTCGAAATTGAAGCATGCAGCGTTAATGCTATTTACGGAGTCGGGCTATGAAGGGACTTCCATGTCTCAGATTGCTAAGGCTGTCGGGATTAAGACGCCGTCGATCTATGCCCATTTTGAATCGAAGGAGCAACTGTTCCTTGCATTGGTCGAGGATGTGATCCGGGAAGATTGCGGCCAATTCTTGAAGATTGTCAATCAGACTGCCGATTGGCCGCCGCTGGAACGGGTGCGGGCGGCTTTCCATTATTATTCCGGCCATGGGGAACCGACGCTGGAGAAATCATTCCTGAAAAGGACGATAATGGTGCCGCCCCGCCATCTGCGGGACCGGCTTCGTCAAGATTTCGACGGGCATGAGCGGTTTCTGACTAGTCATCTTGCTCCTCTCATCCAAGGTTGCATGACACATGGCGATGAGCTTGACGAAGAGGAAGAAAAGCGGCTGCTTGCATTGTTCTATGCGCTGGTGGATGGATTGATCGTGGAACGGGAGCTGTACGAGAAGGAGCTGTTTCTGGAAAGACAGGAGCAGCTGTGGAATTGGTTCTGTAAAGCAATAACTTGCAAGAGAGGATGAAAATTAAATATGGCATGGGTGTATTTGCTCGTGGGCGGCATGCTTGAGATCGGCTGGGCATTCGGGCTGCGCGCTTCGGAAGGATTTACGATTCTGCTGCCTTCCGTGCTGACGGTTATTATGCTGGCAGCCAGCTTCTATCTGTTCGCGAAGTCGATGCGGATCATCGAAGTCGGTACGGCCTATGCGGTCTTCACGGGGATCGGCACGGCAGGAACGGTGTTGATCGGAATGCTGCTGCTGAACGAGCCGGCGGATTGGCTGAGACTGTTTTTTGTGGCGCTGCTTGTCGGCGGCATTATCGGGCTCAAGATGATCTCGTCAGACGATAAGTCGGATAAAACCGGGGCGAAGCAGGAGGAAGCTTCGATTCAAGCGGCACAAGCCGATAATTGAACATTGATATTAGCACCAGAGTAAGGCAACGGAGGAATGACGAATGGCTTGGATCTATTTGCTGCTGTCCGGCATAGGTGAAATCAGCGGCGTTACTTGTATGAAATGGTCGGACGGATTTAAGAAGTGGAAAGGAACGGTCGGCGCTATTATTTCGGGCTTCTTCAGCTTTTATTTCTTATCGAAAGCGCTGCAGGAAATTCCGATCAGTACGGCTTACGGCGTATGGACCGGCATTGGCTCGGCCGGAAGCGTTCTGCTGGGCATGTATCTGTTCGGAGAGTCCAAGGACAGGCGGAAGCTGCTGTTTATCGGCATGATTATTGCCGGCGTTGCCGGCTTGCGGATCGTTGGGGGAGGGCATTAGTGCCGAGCCTGCGGCGATCTTTCTTTTTGCTGCAGTGCGGATTACAATGGTATGCAAGAGAAGATAATAATCGTGACTGAAGGGGCAAAATCGGACGTGATCAACCCTAACCAAATTCGCGAGTTCGCATCATGGGTAGAGCAATCGCTGCTTCCGGAGCTGGTGCTCGAAAGCGTGCATGACGGAGAGCCGATCATTGTCCGGCGTTACCCGGAGCAGTGGAGCAAGCTCGGAGCCGGCAATTATGCAGGCGTATTCGCGCATCCCCTTGCGGATGATCTCGTCGTCAAAGTATATACGCCCGGCCGGGGCGGCTTCGAGGACGAGGTTGAGGTGTACGGACGGCTCGGCGAGCACGCAGCCTACTCGCAATGTTATGATGCGAACGAAACCGGAGGCTTTCGGTATTTAATATTGAAACGGCTGAGAGGAAAGACGCTGTATCAATGCATCTTGGAGGGGATTCCGATTCCTGCCCGGGCCATTGAGGATGTAGATGAAGCGTTGGACTATGCACGGTCAAGAGGGCTTCGCCCCCACGATGTTCACGGGAAGAATATCATGATAAATGAAGGACGCGGATTTGTCGTGGATGTATCGGATTTTCTGAAGCAGGATGCTTGCACGATGTGGGACGATATGAAGAAAGCATATAAGCATCTCTACTTGCCCTATCTGTCGAAGCGGCCTGTTCCGATCCCGGAATGGATCATGGATGGCGTGCGCAAAGGCTATCGCTTGTTCAAGTCCTGAGCAAGGGCAAGCGAGCGCATGACCCTATAACAGAAGAAGCGGGCGCCTGCATCTGGCAGGGAGCCCGCTTCTTTTCGGTTATTCCGAGTTCTTCACGCGATGCATGAGCTCGACGAGCTTATCGGGCGGATAGGCTCCGGACAGCGCATATTTGTTATCAAAGATAAAGAAAGGCACTCCGGTAACGCCGATTCTCGACGCTGATTCCAGGTCGGCATTCACGGCATCCTCGCCGGCTCCTTGGCGGAGCTGCTCAAGGACGGCAGTGGCTTCCTCGCCCAACTCAGTTGCAATGGCTTCGATCTCCCCGAATAACGCAATATCCCGGCCTTCTTCGAAGTAAGCGCGGAATATGGCGTTTACGGCCCTTTCCTGAAGATCCGGCTTCAGCAGCGCGACGAACCGGTGCGCGAGCTTCGTATTCGGCATCCGCTGTACCCGGTCAAACCGGTATGTCAGTCCGACGGCTGCACCGGCGCTGGTTACCTGCTCCGTAGCTTGCTGCACGCGGGAGCTGTCTCCCATCTTCTGTGTCATGGCTTGCTTGAACGGAAGACCTTCGGGAGGCAGATCCGGATCAAGCTGGAAGGCACGGAACGTAATTTCGGCAGGCTCGCCGCCCTCGCTCGCCCATAGCTCGAGCGCTTTATTCAAATTCTGCTTGCCGATTCGGCACCAGGGACATACCATATCGGAATAGATATCGATTTTCATGTGTGATCATTCCTTACTCTTATCGATTTGGAACCTCATTTTCATGCTAAATCAGTTTGCATTCGATTGCAAGTCAGGTTTCTTCATCAACTTTAGAGAGGGGGAGTGAGCGTGATCGCAATTGGCCTTGCCGGCTGGGGGGATCATGACGAGCTCTACAATCCCGGCGTAAGAGCGGGCGATAAATTAACGCATTACGCCAAACATTTTCCAGTCGTTGAAGTGGACTCGACGTACTACGCCATTCCGGCTGCGGAGACTTGCAGGAAATGGGCAGACATGACGCCGGCATCGTTCTCCTTCATTGTCAAGGCCTACAAAGGGCTTACCGGTCATGACCGCCGCCAACCAAGCCTCGCGGAGCTGGAGGCAGCGATGCGCTCATTCCTCGAATCGGTTCAGCCCTTCTGGGAGGCCGGCAAGCTGAAGGCGATATTATGTCAATATCCGCCCTGGTTTGACTGTACCCGGGACAACGTCGAGGTTCTAAGGGAGACGAAGCGCATGATCGGTCATTTGCCGGCGGCACTGGAATTTAGGCATGAAAGCTGGTTTTCAGATGCATACCGGACGAAGACGCTGCACTTTATGAAGCGTGAAGGCTGGATCCACAGCATATGCGACGAGCCCCAAGTGCCTCCCTTTTCAGTGCCGACCGTTCTTCAAGCAACCGATGCCGAGGTGACGATGGTGCGCATGCATGGACGCAATATATCCGGTTGGAGCAAACGCGGAGATCCGAACTGGCGTGCTGTCCGTTACTTATATCGTTACAGCAGGGACGAGCTTCGGGAATGGGCGGACCGTCTGCGCTTACTCGAACAGGAGAGCAAAGAGGTCTATGTCGTGTTCAACAACAATTCCGGAGGCGATGCGGCCGCCAATGCGAAGGAATTGATGAACTTGCTTCATATGGACACCTTACCGATGGCCCCGCGGCAGCTGGATCTGTTCGAATAGCCTTATCACGGGAAGAATCATGAAGAAGAAACGGTGAAACGGTGTTTGACTTGCCAGGTACGTGGTAATGGAAGGTGGGAGCGCAAGGTCGGCGGGCGTAAAATAAAGCCAGCATCTATTGGGGACGGCAGCGTCGAATAAAAAAGTGCCCCATTTCGCAAAATAGGAACCTGTCCGCATTGACAACGACAACTGTAACTGATATGATTACAGTACAAAGCGGGGGTGGCGGTTACACATGAATAGCGAATTTACGATAGCCGTACACAGCTTGGTTTACTTGGCCTATATACCGGATCGAATGGCATCCAGCGAGGCGATTGCCGAGAATGTGTCGACCAATCCGGCTCGGATCCGCAAGGTCATGAGCTGCTTGCGCAAGGCTGGTTATGTGGATACCCGCGAAGGTGCCGGCGGCGGATACCGGTTGACGCTCAATCCGGCTGTTGTAACCTTATCCGATGTGTATCGGCTGATGGCGCATGGGTCTCTTATTCCGAACTGGTGCTCAGGCAATCCGGAGATGGATTGCGTTGTCGGCTCCAATATGCAGGAGGTTATGCACGAGATTTTCTGCAAAGCGGAGAAACAGCTGGAAGCCTACTTTGGGAGCATTACCATTGCCGATGTGCTTGGACAAATTCACAGCTGCGAGGAATGCTGACTCTCTTATGCTGAAGCCGGCAAGAGAGGCAAGAATTGGTGTGATGGGTCTTTCCCTTCTCATACATGGAGAATAAATATTATTATACCGAGAGGATGATTTTCAATGGCAGTAGCATTGACGAAAGATACGTTCAAACAAAACATCGAGAGCGGCGTAACGCTCGTTGATTTCTGGGCGCCATGGTGCGGACCTTGTAAAATGCAGCTTCCGATCGTTGAAGAGCTTTCCGGCGAAATGGAAGGCCAAGCAACAATCGCGAAGATCAACGTTGACGAAGAGCCTGAAATCGCGTCCCAATTCGGCGTGATGAGCATTCCGACGCTGATTCTGTTCAAGGACGGACAGCCGGTAGACAAAATGGTCGGCCTGCAATCCAAAGACGCGCTCAAAAACAAAATCCAAGGCCAACTGTAAGACGGTTTGACCGCAGCTTGCAGCGGCCTAGAGGCAGAAGAATCCCTGCGCCAATATGGCGTAGGGATTCTTTGTGTGTACATAATCGGAATAACGGGATAGGCTGTCAATTGAGATTACGTGCCCTCACTGTCAGCGGCATTGCTCCATTTTCATTTTCAAATGGTCTGTATCGATGGCGGTGAATGCGGGCGAGTTGTTACATAACCTTGTACATCCAACTCGTATAGAAAAGCTGGTGCAGCCTATCGGATATATCGTATTCATCCGTATAATTACTTTGTTCAAAAAATCTATGTAACCCCTTGCAACTTTTCCTTCCAACCATGCGTCATAACTCCTGAATGGCAAACATTGGGGGGGAGAACGGATGAGTAAACGCAATAAACAATGGCTAGTCGCACTATCGACCGCGGTTGCGCTGAGCGCGGTAGTACCGGCGGCCGCCTATGCGGACAAAACAGCTCCCGGGGTACAGGCGGGTGCAGGGGACAGTTCTTCGGATTTACCGATTAAAACCGAGGTGACCGCGCCGGTGAATACGGCGATTACGAAGGAGAAAGCGATCGCGCTTGCCAAGAGCTACGTCAGCGTACCGGAAGACTATAAGCTTCAGAATGTAAGCCTGAACAGTCGTTTGGATATAACCAATACGAAACGCAATGTGTGGAACCTGTCCTTCGTAAAGACGGTCAACGGCAAACATAAAGGCAGCATCGAGGTGAGTCTCGATGCCGATAACGGCGATATGCTCGGATTCAATACGTATATTGACGATCCCGGCGCCAAGCCGTCTTATCCGCTTAAGGTAGACCGCGAGAAGGCGCAGGAAGTCGCACTCTTCTTCATTGCGAAGATGTCGCCTAAGCTGAAGGATCAGATCCGGCTTAACGCCGATTACGGCGCCGATGTTAAGCCGCCGCTGAACGGGCAGGTGCGGCATTTGCTGCGCTATGACCGGCTTGTGGGCGAGTTCCCGTTCGCGGACAACTACATTAATATCGAAGTGGATAGCGAGGGGCGCGTTCTAAGCTATCAGATCAATTGGAATAATGATGCCCAATTCGAACAAGCGAAGCCGGGGCTGTCGATGACGGAGGCGTTGGCGAAAATCCGCGAGGCGGCGAAGCTGGAGCTTGCGTATGTCGTTCCTTATCAAATGAAGCAGCCGCGCAAGCCAGTGCTCAGCTATGAGCTAGGGCCGGCCGTTCTGGATGCTGTAACCGGCAAGGTTCTGCAGCCTTCGGGCGATTCGCAGCAGGTTGCACCGGCCCCTCTCGCCGAGTCCGCGCTTGGAAGCAAGCCTGGCAGCGGGAAGAACTTGACGCGCGAGCAGGCGGCGCAGGCCGTGAAGGACAGCTTCACGATCCCGGCCGGAGCTGCTCAGGATCAAGCCAATTATAACGAATATACGGATGAAAACAGCGGAATTACGACAGCCGAATGGAATATAGGATGGACCTTGAAGGACGGGGATAAAGAAATCGGCAGCGTGAATGCATCCGTCGACAGCCGTACGGGCGTCATCCGGAATTTCTACTCGTATACGTGGCAGGAGCAATCCGGGCAATCGGCCAAGCGAATCTCATATGAGGATGCGCGTAAGAAAGCGGTTGACCTGGTGAAGAAGCAGCTGCCGTGGCTTGTCCAAGAGCTCTATCTGAGCGAGCCGAGCGAGGCGGAAATCAAGCGGATGAATGACGAGAAGTACGGCGAGTATTCGTTCCAATTCGTACACAAGGTGGGCGATGCCCGAGTCGATTACGATAATATCCGCGTGTCCATCGATGCTAACACCGGTGAGATCCGGAATTACTACGGCAATATTTCAACATTCGACTATCCGAAGCAAGCCCCGGCCGTCATAAGCCGTGATAAGGCTATGGATGCATGGTTAAACTACTATAAGCTGGAACTTACGTATGTGTTCGACTCCGAATTTATGTTGAACGGGCAGCCGATCTCGCGGGAGAAATACAATCTGATGGTAGCGTCAGGCGAGCTGAAGCCTAATGAAGGTCAGACGAAGACGAAGCTGGTTTACCGTCTGGTGCCCAAGGCGATCGACGAGCCTGTCTTCCTCGATGCGCAGACCGGCCAATGGCGCGATTACAGCACAGGCGATGCGGCATCGTTAGAGAAGCCGAAGGCAAACGATATTCACGGCCACTGGGCGCAGCGCGAGCTGGAGCTGATGGTAGCCTACAAGGCGCTTGACGTTGTCGACGGCAAAGTGCGTCCGAACCAGGTCATTACCCGCGGCGAGCTGATCAAGATGCTGGTGCTGTCCATGAACAGCGGCCGTCCGCCGATCATGTACGAAGGGGCTGCAGCCAAATCGAGCTTCGACGATGTGAGTGCAGACTCCAGCTACTTCGTGTATGTGCAAAATGCGCTGCAGCAAAACTTGATCGACCGCGGCGATGGCTCTTTCAATCCCGAGGGCAAGGTCGACCGTGAAGAGATGGCCGAGCTGATCGTCCGTGCATTGGGATACAACCCGCTTGCCGAGCGGAACGAGCTATTCAATATTACGTTCAAGGATGCGGCCAAAACGGAGCAGAAGGGTCAGGCAGCCATTGTCGTCGGCCTTGGCATCATGAGCCTCAAGGACGGCAATTTCGTGCCGGACCGTGAAGTGACCCGCGCAGAAGCGGCTGCCGCATTCTTCCGGTTCCTGAGCGTCAGCGCCGATCTGAAGGAAGCGCCGCTCCGCAACGATTAATGCGAATATAGAACAAGAAGATCCCGTTCACTGGTGAACGGGATCTTCTTTTTGAATAAGTACCCACAACTCAATTAGCCGCCAATGACGGTGCTCCATTTCTTTTTTACCCTCAAATCCGGGAAGTCCCTTGCCTCTAAACTTCCTGACTCAGGTAGTGAGCGTGTAGATGAGGGACGAATCGGTGCTCGTAGTATTTTGTTTGCCGACAAACATACGAACGTACATTCCTTTTTTATGGTATAATCGACGAATGGGGTGATCACGTGAATACGGCTTATTGGTTCAGAATCTATCCCAAATCTATCCCACAACAGAGCAAGAGAGCTGAAGCAGCAGAGGTAGCGGACACCAGAGACGCTATTCATGCGAATATAATTGTGGTCATTTGGTGCGAATAGAGGATCTGATGTCCGGACGGTTCGTCCATATAAGGTGTTTGTCACAAATAACGGATGCTATTTCCGTATACCGTATATTGAAAGTGGGCTGGAATGGACATCGGATGCGCTATTGTTGGATATGGAGCCGAATTGGAGAGGTAACGGATACTAGATCCGTAATTCATGCGATTATCGGAGGAAATGTGGTCATTTGGTGCGAATAGCGGATCTGATGTCCGGACGGTTCGTCCATATAAGGTGTTTGTCACAAATAACGGATGCTATCGGTTCAACCCCCTAATATTGGACACTAACCACGCTCATACTACCGAAATTACATCATAGCGCAATTTCTTTCGGTTTTAGTGCTCCGGAGGTAACCAAACGTAAGTATTCTTTGGGAGGCCAGTCTTTAAGACTGCCGTGAATACGATCATTGTTGTAATAACGAATGAATCGATCGACCTCAGCAAAAGCTTCTTCGTAACGTTCAAAGCAATTGCGGAGGTAACATTCCCTCTCCAAAATGCTGTGGAACGATTCAATATACGCGTTCTTATTTGGCGTTTGGTTCGGGATACGCTCATGCTCAACGCCTGCCTGCTCACAAAAGGCATAGAAGGCTTTGCTAATGAACTGAGGCCCATTGTCCGTCCGAATCACCAGCTTGTCAGCTTGCTCATGTATGTTACGTTTCAGTAAGGCTTTTTGTACCGTCCTTATGACATCACTTGTGCTGCATGTTTTGCCCCGATGGTACGCCACAATGGCACGGTCGAACACATCGATGATGCTTGCAAGGTAGAAGTGTCGGCGCATTCCGGCGATATACCCGTACTTAATATCCAACTGCCACAGTTGGTTCGGTCCTGTAACGGTCCGGTTATTCGCGATCTTTTTGGGTACGGAATGGCTTGTTTCTCGCTGTGGAGCAAGTAGGTGAAGTTCCTTGCAAAGCCGGTACACTTTCTTCTTGTTGATGACCAACCGGTATCTCCGACGCAACAAGACGGTCATTTTCCGGTAGCCAAAAGATGCGTTGAGCCCTTGAAACAGACGTCGTAAATACGTCTTTATCCGAATATCGCTGACAACTTTTCCTGTTTTATCGTACGAATAGCCCGGAATCGAACGTCCCGTACTTACAGGCTTCCGCCTTTCAGGATGCCGCAAGTGGTAGTAATACGTGGAGCGAGGCACATCACAGATTCGTAGCACTGTCCGAACGGGATGACCTCGTTCAATCCATGCTAGCGCTGTCTCCAGTCGGGGTGCTTTTTTTACCAGCTCTCTTAATATGCTGAGCTCTAATTCCTTCTCACCCAGCTGCTTGATCGCTTGGTCATATCGTTGCTGGAGCTCCTCCAGTTCGGCTGCATCTTGCTTTAGTTTTTCTGCATCGTCACGTTTCTTTGCCATCAGTTCGTCCACCTCATCCTGGTATTGCCGGACCCAGTTACTAAGCGTTTTTGGGGACATTCCGTGTTGACGTGCTACCACTTCTGTTCGATAACCGGATAACACTTCAACCACTAACTCCTTCTTCACTTGAACGGGGCACCGAAACCGTCTCTTCATGAACCTTCACCTGCTTATCTATTAGTGTATCTGAAGTGGGTGAAGTGTCCAAGTGGATTAGGGGGCTATATAGCTATGTCCGTATACCGTGTAATGAAAGTGGGCTGGAATGGACATCGGATGCGCTATTGGATATGGAGCCGAATTGGACTTGTAACGGACACTAGAGCCGTCATTCATGCGAAATCTAGGAAATGCACGAAATTTAACTTTCTTTTTGAATGAGGTTTCTCTATCATGGTTAGAAAAAACGAACGTGGTGAATGCAATGACGAATGTTCTCTATATTGAAGACGATTTGGAAATCGGCCGTTGGACGGCCGGCGATCTGGAGAAGCGCGGCTATACGGTGGAATGGCTGACCTCCGGCGAAGGCGCATCGGAGCGGGTGCATGCGGCGGATATTGTCGTGCTCGATGTGATGCTCCCGGGGCTGGACGGCTTCACGGTCGGGCAGCGCCTGAAGAAGGAAGCGCCGGGCGTGCCGGTCCTGATGCTGTCCGCCCGGTCGTCCGTTGACGATAAGCTGCAGGGGCTGCAGTTTGCCGACGACTATTTGACCAAGCCGTTTCACCCGGATGAGCTGGCGGCGAGGCTTGATGTGCTGCTTCGCCGGTTCGGGCAGACCGGGGGGCAGGAGGTAAGACTGGGCCATCTCGTCGTACGGCCGGATCAGCAGACGGTGACGGATAGCCGGACGGGCGAGGAAATACCGCTGACCGCCAAGCAGCTGCAAATTTTAATGTATTTTCTGAAGCATCCCAACCAAATTATGACCAAAGAGCAAATTTATGAAGCGGTCTGGGGGGAGCCCTACATGGAAGGCGACAAAACCGTCATGGTCCATATTCGTTATCTGCGGGAGCGAATCGAGCTGGACCCGGGCAATCCGACGATTATCGAGACGATCCGCGGGCTGGGCTACCGGGTGAAGCAATGAAGTTTTTTAAGCTGAAGAATTCGCTGCTTTCGAAGTATTTGCTTATTATTCTGATTGCCCTTGTGCTGCTTCCGTTTACATTCCCGATCATGATGGTTCTGATCTATTTGCCGATGACGCTCAGCGGCAATGATGCATTCATTGCCGAGAATGAGATGTATAAGGACGGCTTGAAGTTAGAGCGGATGTGGCATGCGGAGGCGGGCAAGCTGAAGGATGCGGAAGACTCCGAAATCGACCGCCGCCTGCGCGCGCTCAAGGAGAAGTATCCGAAGGCGGCCATGTTCTGGGTGGACGAGTCGGGAGCGACGCGCCTGCAGCTGCCGGCGAATCCTAAGCTTCCGAAGGTGTGGACGCCTTCGTATACGGTTCAATTCATGAAAGAGGGCTTTAACGGGAATCCGTTTACGATTGTAGCTTTCATCGGAGGCAAGCAGCAGGGCGGGTTCATGGTCTTCCAGCTGCCGCGCACGGTCATGAAGCCGGTGGGCCAGGACATTCAGGACAATTACAATACGATCTTTATAGGAGGCACCTTTCTCGTTCTGGGCTTATTCCTGTTTATTTCCCTGCTCTTCTTCTATCGGATCCGCAAGCGGCTCGTACGGCTGCAGACCGCGATGACCGAGCCGAGCGGAAGCGGAATTCCGGGTGCTGTCGACGTGCTGAATATGGATGAGATCGGCCGTCTGGAGAGCGCGTTCAACGGGATGGTCGAGAAGCTGGAGAGCAGCCGTCTGCGGGAGGCCGAGGAGGAAGCGCTTCGCAAGGAGCTGATTGCCAAGCTGTCGCATGATCTGCGTACCCCGCTAACGACGATCCGCAGCCATGCCTATAGTCTTCGAAGCGAGCCGCTGACGGAACGCGGCAAGGAATCGATTGATCTGATCGACCGCAAAATCGTCTATCTGAGTCAGCTGATCGAGAACCTTTTCTCCTACTCCCTGCTCTCGGCGGGCAAATACCCCTACCGTCCGCGCTCCTTCGATATTGTGCGGATGGCCAGGACGTCGTTCGCAGGCTGGTATCCGGTATTCGAGCAGGAAGGCTTCACGATCGAGCTTGATCTGCCGGAGGAGTCGGTCCACTGGACGGTCGATCCCGAGTGGCTGGAACGGGTGCTGGACAATTACTTCCAGAACGCGATACGCCACGCCAAGGCGGGCCGGTATGTCCGGCTGGAGGTAAGCGCCGAGTTGGGAGGCCGAATCGTCATCGCCGACCGCGGACCGGGGATGGGCGGCGACTCCAACGAGAAGGGCGCAGGGCTGGGCTTGTCGATCGCCTCGCTGATGCTGAAGGAAATGGGGCTTCGCAGCGAGGTTATAAGCGGCGAAACCGGAACGACCATTACGATCATGAAGGTAGAACGAATCGGCGTTAAGAGTCTCCAAACCACGTGAGCCGTGGCGCGGAGGCTCTTTTTTCGTTTCGAGGCAGCCGCACTGGAGGTTCCGCAGCGTTTTTTAAACGGATTTTAAACGCCGGTGCACATTCGCTTTAAACTTCATCCGTTACGATAAATACCGAGGTGATTAAAGTGAATGAATGGATCATGCAAACGGAAGGTTTAACGAAAAAGCTGGGCGGCAAAGCCGTCGTCAACAATTTGAATTTGAAAATAAAGAAAGGGGATATCTACGGCTTCCTCGGACCTAACGGCGCCGGGAAGACAACGACGATCCGTATGCTGCTCGGCCTGGCCAAGCCGACGCGGGGCCAGATCCGCATATTCGGCAAAGACATGCGGAAGGAGCGGATGGCTGTACTGCGCAAGGTCGGCTCGTTAGTCGAATACCCGTCCTACTATGGCCATCTGAGCGCAATAGAGAATTTGGAAGCCGTCCGCCGTCTGCTGGGCGTGCCCAAATCCCGGATCGATGAAGTGCTGGAGGTCGTTCGTTTGACGAAGGATGCGAAGCGGGCCGTCAAGGGCTACTCGCTGGGCATGAAGCAGCGTCTGGGCATTGCAACCGCGCTGCTGGGCCAGCCGGAGCTGCTCGTGCTGGACGAGCCGACGAACGGGCTTGATCCGGCCGGCATCCTCGAAATCCGCGAGCTCATCAAGAGCTTGCCGCGGGAGCAGGGCGTCACGATTCTCATCTCCAGCCACTTATTGTCCGAGATCGAGCAGATGGCGACGCGCGTCGGCATTATTACGAAGGGTGCGATGATCTTTCAAGACTCTATCGATACGCTGCGGGACCGGGCGCGCAGCAAAATCCGCATCGGCGTCAGCGATCCGGAAGCGGCGTGGAAGCAGCTGCTCGCGGGCGGTTACCAAGCCGATTGGGACCGGCAGAAGCTGACGGTCGACAGAGCGCCGGACGAGACCGTCGCGGCCATGGTCGCGAGTCTGGTGAAGCATGACTTCTCCGTCTACCGGGTGGAGGAGGAAGGCGCTTCGCTGGAAGATATCTTCCTGGATCTGACCGGGGGGGAGGGAAGCTTGTGATGATGCGCGTGATGTCCGCCGAGCTGCTCAAAATCCGCAAAAAGATGGTCTGGTTTCTGGTTGTTCTCGGACCGCTAGGGGTCATCGGCCTTCAAGCAGTGAACTTCGGCCTGCGGTACGATTACTTAACCAAGCAGTACGCCGACGACCTGTGGGGCGGTTTAATCGGCAACGTCGCCATGCTCATGGTGCCGACCTTGTTCATGGGGCTTGCGATCCTTGCATCCATGACGGCCGGAATCGAGCATCAGACGAATGCATGGAAGCAGACGCTGGCGCTGCCGATTTCAAGGGCTCAGGTATTCGCAGGGAAGTTTCTGCTCAGCGTTCTGCTGCTGTTCTGCTCCAGCACTCTGCTGGTCGCAGGAACAATCGGGCTGGGAGCCGCGCTGGGCTTCGATCCCGGCACTGTTCCTTATGCCAAGCTGCTCGAGCTGATCTATTACCCTTACCTGGCCATTATGCCGTTCATTGCTCTGCAGGTATGGATGTCGGTCATGATGCACAATCAGGCGATCCCTTTGACTGTCGGCATCGTGGGAACCGTATTCTCCATGTTTTCCACCCGGTTCGAGGATTGGATGCCCTACAAATGGCCTTATTTGATCAATGCGGCGGATAATCCGCTCTACTCCGTTGCGGCCGGCGTCGCAACCGGTATCGTGGTTCTCGCTGCCGGTACATTGAACTTTGTCCGAAAGGATGTGAAATAGCCATGATTCGGATGTTTCGTTCGGAATGGCTGAAGCTGCGCAAGTCGGTGATCTGGCTGCTTGCCGTGGTCAGTCCTCTCCTCGCGGGGCTCGTCGGCTTTCTTAGCAGCTTGGAAGATGCGGAGGTGATTGGCGGCTCTCCTTGGCTGTACGCGCTATCGATGATGGCGGCACTGCATGCCATGCTGTTCCTGCCGCTGCTGACCGGCGTATTCGCCGCCCTCGTATGCAGGTACGAGCATGCCGGCGGCGGGTGGAAGCAGCTGTTTTCGCTGCCTGTGTCGCGAAGCCAGGTTTATTTGGTGAAATATGTGTTTATTATGCTGCTTCTTGCGATTACGCAGCTGTTATTCTTGGCAGCGCTCATTGGAATCGGTCTGGCGCTCGGCTTCCCTGGCCCTATCCCATGGAAGGAAATTATCATCTCCTGCGCCGGCGGCTGGATTGCCTGTCTGCCGTTAGCGGCTCTGCAGCTCGCCGTATCTACGGCATGGTCTAGCTTCGCAGCCCCGCTTGCCGTCAATGTGGTCTTCACGCTGCCGAACATGCTGGTGGCCAACTCGACTGAATATGGCCCGTATTACCCTTGGGTGCAGCCGATGCTTGCCATGATTCCGAGCGATGAGATGAGCTTCGGCGCGTTCAATATCTCTCCGGTTACGTTGTTTGTCGTCATTGGAGGAAGCTTCCTGCTGTTTCTGGTATCGGGCTGGACGTATTTCGCGAAGAAGGCGGTCTAAGGACAGGCCTGATTCTTCCGGCTCTTGCTTGAAACGGCCGCCTTCTGGTATGTTCTTGTCACAGGATGATCAGGAGGGGAGCTGCCGTTAAAGTGAAGCTGGATCGATTGCTGGCCATTACCATGCTGCTCCTCGGACGCCGCAGAGTCAGCGCCAAGGAGCTGGCGGACCGCTTCGAGGTATCGCTGCGCACTGTATACCGGGATTTGGAGACGATTAATCAGGCCGGCATTCCGATCGTTTCGTATACGGGGGCGACCGGCGGATACGAAATTATGGATCAATACCGGCTGGACCGCCAGTTCCTGTCGCTGGAGGAGCTCCAGTCGATCGTCATTGCCCTAAGAGGGATCAGGTCCTCCATGGACGAGAAGGAAATCGGCGGCTTGCTCGACAAGGTCGGGGCGCTGGTCGCCAAATCGGAGCAGGGCGCAGCCGCCAGCATGAGCCAGCAGCTGTTAATCGATATTAATCCTTGGCACGAGGGAGAGGCGGATAAAGAGAAGCTTAACGTGCTGAAGACAGCTATCCGTTCGGCGCGCCTTATCCGGTTCGACTATACGAACGGGAACGGAGAAGATTCCCAGCGCGTATGCGAGCCCATGAGCGTCGTGCTCAAGGGCTATGTCTGGTATTTGTACGGATACTGCCGGTTACGCCAAGATTTCCGCATCTTCCGCTTGTCGCGCATCGGGAAGCTGGCGGAGCTGCCCGAGACGTTCGAGCGCCGCGAAGGCAATTTGGAACAGCTCAATTACCGTTCCATTCGTCCGCAGGATGCGCCGACGCTCCATCTTGTGCTGCGGTTCCAGCCTCGGCACAAAGCGCGGGTCAAGGACTATTTTCCAAACTGCGAGATCGAGACGGAGGAAGAAGGGACGCTGCTCGTCACCGTCGTTCAGCCGGATGAACCGTGGGTGCGCGCCATGCTGATGAGCTATGGCACCGATGTAACGGTGTTGGAGCCGGTATCGTTGGCACAGGAGCTTGTCCGGGAAGCGAAGAAAATTATCCGCAAGTATGAAAGCACGCTGGCATAGGGTGAAAAGACCGGAAACGGATGAAGGAATTTCGAGAGCAAGAAGGAGAGTGGCGGAATGCGGGAATGGCTGAAGTCGCTTCGCAGAGGATATGGGAAAAAACTCGTACAGCTTCATGCTTGGAACGGCTGGATCGTCGTGCTGCTGGCGATAACCGGCCTCGTCCTGTTCGGCGGCTTCTGGCGCGGGGTTCTTGGAGAAGGACGCGTGTGGGTACGCTGGCTGCATATCGTTGTGGGCCTGGCTTCCTTGCTTCCGGTAATGTACTATCTCCTGCTGGCGGGCAAGCATTGGAAGCAGCTGAAGGGTAGGCCATGGCAGCGGGCGAATGTGCTTATCGTGCTTGCGCTCCTTCTGGGGTGGCTGCTCTCGGGCGTTCTGCTCTGGCAGTTCCGGGCGGTTGGCCCGTATTGGTCGAATGCCGCGCTGTACGCGCATGATCTGCTCACCTGGATCGGACTGCCTTACATCATCTATCACTCCCTGGCACGGACCAAATGGTTGAAGGAGCCTCATAGGCGTACCATTAAGAGCGGCAAACCGGAGCCTGAAGTCGGCATACACCCCGCTGCCGGGCCGCAAGCGGTCTACACGCGCAGAGCCTTCATCAAGGTGTCGGTGGGAGCGGGACTGGCGCTTACGCTCGGACCATCCTTCCTGCAATGGCTGGGCAGCAGCCTCGGCTCCGGTGCCAGCCTGGAGAAGCTGATCGAGGAAGACGCCAACCGGCTCATGCCCGCCCCGGTACCGCTTCCCGGATCATCGCCGCCGCTCGGCGGAGGAAGCCAGGGATCGTTCCGCGTGTATACGGTAACGCCTATTCCAGCCTTCACCAATACCAATTGGTCCTTCGTTGTGGACGGACTGGTCGAGCGCAGTATAGAGTGGGATTGGGAGCAGTTCGTCCAGCTGAAGCGCACCGTCCAGGTCAGCGATTTTCACTGCGTGACGGGGTGGTCGGTCTACTCGAATACGTGGGAGGGAATCCCGCTGAAGGAGCTGCTTAAGCAGGCAGGCGTCAAACCTCAGGCGACGACAGTCAAACTATATTCCGGAGACGGGGTATACACCGATAGCCTGACGCTTGAACAGGCGGATATGGACGACGTCATGGTGGCGGTCCTGCACGACGGCAAGCCGATTCCGAGCGACCTCGGTGGACCGGTGCGGCTTGTCGTGCCGAAGATGTACGCTTATAAATCGGTCAAATGGCTAAATCGAATCGAGCTTATCGACCGCGACCATACCGGGTACTGGGAAGAGCGCGGATACGCCAAGGACGCATGGGTGTAGCTGCGGTAGTGCCGCGAGGAAATGAATATATGATAAAGAAAGCCTTCCAGTTTGCCGTGTTTGGTGCGGTGCTGGAAGGTTTTTTGTGTTAATGAGGCGGCGGCAGCCGAAGCGTCTGCTTAACAGGACCGGACACTGGAAGAAAGATATTCGGAGCAATATTTTCCTAAATATGTATTTACAGAAATGGAACGTCCTGCTAGGATTACTCTGGAAGCACTACGTTTTGTATCATTTTCACAAAAAAATGATGAGGAGAGAACGCTTTGTCCAAGTTGAAGCAGGTTATGGCATTGTTAATCGTACTAGTACTTGCATTACCGAACAGTGTATACGCGAGCGAGAAGAATTTCACCGATACGACCGGTCATTGGGCGGAGGAAACGCTGGCCAAGTGGCACGAGAAGGGCTGGATCAGCGGTCAAGCGCCCGGACGGATGAATCCGAATCAGCCGATTACGAGAGCTGAGGTCGCTTCGCTCATTAACAAATCATTCGGGTATACCGAGACCAGCAGTGAACTCAGTTATAAGGATATCAAACAGGGACAATGGTTCTATAACGATATTTCGATCGCCGCGAAAGCCGGGTATATGAAAGGCTTCGACGACAAAACCTTCCGGCCGAACGCAACGATTACTCGTCAAGAGGTTGCGGCTCTGGTTGCGCGGCTCCTGGAGCTGGAACCGAGCGAACCGGATCCGGCCTATGCAGATGCAGCAGATGCTCCGCAATGGAGCAAAGGGTTGATCGGCGCCGTTATGAAGAATGGCCTCATGATCGGCAAGGACAAGCAGTCCTTCGGGCTGCACGCCCAGACATCGAGAGCGGAAGCGGTTGTCATCCTCGATCGTGCGCTAGCCTTCAAAGATCGTGCCAACGCAACGATCGTGTACGATAAGCCGGGCGAGTACGGAACCGATGAAATGACTGCCGTAAACGGCTCGGTTCGCATTACGAAGCCGGGAACGAAGCTGCGGAACATGACGATTACAGGCGATCTGACCGTAGATAAATCAGTAGGCGAAGGCGATGTGACCTTGGAAGGCGTCACGGTAAAGGGGAAGACGAGCCTGCTCGGCGGCGGTCCGAACAGTATCGTTCTTATCGACTCGACGCTGGGTACGGTCATTATCTTCAAGGAGAACGGAGTGATCCGTGTCGTCACTCAAGGCTCTACCACCGTTCAGAAGTTCGAGCTTCGATCGGGGGCGAATTTGGAAAGCGCAGGTACGAATCCGATCGGAAGCGTCATCTTGAGCAGCCTTATTCCTAAAGGCGCGGAAGTCCGTTTAAGCGGAGCATTCCAGCAAATTGACGCACTGTCGAATGGAATCTCGATTCTGCTGCAATCCGGCTCCGTTCGCACATTCAACTTCCTGCCGGAGGCAGGCCGCAATGCATTCAAGCTTGAGAAGGGCACGCAGGTGGACGAGCTGACGCTCGGAGCTGGTACGGACGTTACGGGTGAAGGCGGCATCGCATCGGCAATCATCACAGCGGAAGGCTCGAACCTCCAGCAAAATCCGGACAAGCTTACACTCGACAACGGCATCTCCGCGACCGTTGCGGGCAAGAAAGTAACGGAGAGCTCCGGCGGTCTTCCGGTTGGAGGCATTCCTTCTGGCGGAGGAGGCGGTGGTGGTGGAGGCGGATTCCCGCCGAATCCAGGCGGTGTCGTCGTCAACTTGAAAGGGACGGTCGAATGGAAGGGTGAACAAGATGAGAAGGCGATGCTGGATCTCTATAATGTAGAAATTAAAAAGTACTTTACTGTTACTATTAAAGAAGGGAAATTCAGTATTTTCCTTCCGGATGGAATATATGAAATTTATTATTCTGGAAGTAAGCAGTCTATGAAGCTAGAGGATACCATCACGATAAAGAATGGTAAGCCGGACCCGAACAATGATTTTAGAATTACTATCCCGGCAGCCAATGTTAAAGGAACGTTGGTCCAACAGGCTTCTACAGATGGGGATCGTGCAGAGCGATTGTTTTTTTATAGTGCAGACGAGGGTAGCGTCTACAGTACTACTGCCGTAGTGAGCGATGGTAAGTTTAGTTTATACATGCCGGTTGGCGAGTACAAAATGAATGCTTATGTTACGCAGGATGGGACATACATCTTGTATGACTCACCTGCTTTCAGTGTGGATGATGAGAAGAAGCAGATAGAGATATCTATCCATCTAACGACTCCTGGAAGAGGAACCATCAAATATGAGTCTAGTGAACCTGTCTCAGAAGTCGTTATTCTTCTCCAACAAGGAGACAAGCATTACAAAATCTTTTCAACAGAAGGTACATTCAAGTTCCATTTACCTGATGGCGAATATGTCGTTACGGGAATAAGGGAGCTACGAACGCAGCGATATTATAATTTGTTCTCAACATTCAATGTTATAAACGGTCAACCCGAACATCCGCTTGAACTAATTGTTCATGCGGATAATGTGGAGGGTGAGTTAAAATTTCCAGATGGATCAAAAGTAAATGATGGTCTGGTTGCAGTGACTAATTCCGTGACATCACAAACTTATTGGCTGCAAGTCATGAACAATAAGTTTCGAGCTTATCTACCGGATGGCATGTATACCGCAAACATAGATTCGCTTATAGGATTCGCCGTCAGAAATCATAACAAAAATTTCACCATTAAAGACGGAAAACTGGAGAATGGCCCAATTGTTATTGAAATTGATGCTTTGGTGACTGGAAGCTTATATACCGCAAGCGGTGAAAAATCGGGAGAAGGTGTAGTGGAAATCACCCGTCGTACAAACGATACTGATAATAGCATCGCCCATCTCATAAGTGTACATGAAGGAGAGTTTGGAATCCGACTGCCCGATGGAGACTATGAAATAACGTCTTACAAGGATGGGCAAACCGAGGTGGAGTATCCGTTGACATTCAAATTTACGGTAGATGCCGCAGGTAATCAGCCGGAACTCATGGAACTGGAGCTGCCGGATCTGAATGTAAATGGAACTGTCACTAAGGACGACGAATTACTCCCTGATGGAGAGGTTATATTCCGGGAGGAAAAGACAGGAAAAGAATACTGGACTAAGGTAAAGAACGGCACATTTCAGACGTACTTAACAGACGGTAACTACTCGGCGGTTTCATATTCGTCTTCTTCTCGTGAGTTTGTTTTGCCTCTTCTAGGTTCTTTTAGTGTGAAGAACGGTGTAACTGAGCCGCAATTCATTGAATTGATAGTACCGGCACACAATGTAACAGGTACTTTGGTGTATGAAGACAATACACCAATCCATGCGGTCAATCTTGAGATTGTAAATTTACTGGAAGGACGGACATATTTTGTCCCGGTGAATGATGGCAGCTTCTCCATGTATTTGCCGAACGGTAATTACTCGGTTATGGGATATCGGGACTTGACGACCGATGAGGCGACACTATTGTATGCATCATTCGTTGTCGAAAACGGATCTCTGAAGGGTGAGTTAAATCTTGTTGCCCATAGGCCGAATGTGACAATCACTGCAATTTATAGTGATGGACTGGCTGTTTCTGGTACATTGAATATAACTAAGGTCGATTCTTCGGAAAATTACGTTGTCTCAGGCAACGGTACGTACAGCTTATATTTACCAGACGGCGAGTATCGGTTATCAGGGATTTATATGCCTTCTGTGAGCGGTATTTTCCCCACTTGGAATGTGATTAAGGTAGAGGGAGGAGTACCGACCAAAGATTCCCTCCTTGATTTCGTTGTTCCGGAACCCACAGTGGCAAGCGTGGTTTGGGGGAACGGAGGCGAGCCGGCTGCGGGGGAAATGTCAATTATCGTTTATAAAGATGGTTCCGATCACGGTTTTGGATTACCAGTACAAAATGGAGTGGTTAAGCTATTATTGGAGCCGGGCAGTTATAAAATCATTGGTTATCATCTCAAAGATCAAGGTTTTACATTGGGATTGAATGTTCCCTTCCAAATCTATGAGAACGCAACCGAGCCGCTCGTTATAACGCTTCCTGCACAACAACAGCAGCCATAAGAAGCTGTACCCCACTATTGAGCGTACGAATAAAGCAAGAGGTCCTGTGAAACCGCGGCCGCGGCTTTCTCAGGACCTTCTTTTTAGGGATGTATATATGTGTTTGCAAGGCGCTACTTATCGGTCTTATTTTTCTTGTCCTGAAAATTCGTAACGGATTTAGTGTCCTCGAGCGTGTCGTTGACGAAGGCCATATCCTGGTTTTTGGCGTTCATATGGGTCGTGCCCTTGTAATTGCCTGCATGCGTTTTGTTTTCCATGGCGATTGTCACCTCCTAAGGAGGTAGTATGCAACGGTGACGGGAAACTCATTCCGTTAGAGCTCAAAGCGAGTAAACTCAAGCTCTGTAGACATCAAGCATCAAGATAGTTAGCTACATGAAATGAATCCATTATCAGCACAATCCCGCAAAATAAGCAGAAATGGTTGCACAACTCAACTCAACTCAACTCAACTCAACTCTACTGTAACCGAATCTTGTATGCCAACTGCTTATACGGACCATGCGGGATGCGATATCGGCCGGGGCCCTCGAATGTTGTACAACATGCAACAATTCGCCTTCTTCCAGCCCCATAATGATCATTTTGTTGTATTACATACAAAAATGTGCAGTTTGAAGCCGGTTTGTACCATCCTGCAGTTGGAATTCATGCAGAATATGCAACAATACCCGATTCCTCGGCGTTTTCGCCCCCTATTGTTGTATTTCGTACATAATTTTGATGTCATTAACAATCCAGAGGACTTCAGATTCCGGACATTTCAAGTTCGTCCTCTCTTTGATACCGCCTATAGACTTACTTCCCTGATTCATCCCAAAATCCAAGAGAATTATGGATGACACTGTAATTCGCGTCAAGATATAGGAAGCGACCCATGTCTTTTATTCCGGAGCCGCATCGGGTATAATGTTCGAAGTATTGCTATTCGGAACAGGGGTGTCATTCATATGGCTTTGAAGGCAGGAATCGTCGGTCTCCCGAACGTGGGCAAATCGACTTTATTTAATGCAATTACACAAGCGGGCGCGGAGTCCGCGAACTATCCGTTCTGTACGATCGATCCGAACGTCGGCGTCGTGGAAGTGCCGGACGAGCGGTTGGATAAATTGACCGAGCTGGTCACGCCGAACCGCACGGTTCCGACGGCATTCGAATTTATCGATATCGCCGGGATCGTGAAGGGCGCAAGCAAGGGCGAAGGGCTGGGCAACAAATTTCTCGCCCATATCCGCGAAGTCGACGCGATTGTTCATGTCGTTCGCTGCTTTCAAGACGAGAACATTACGCACGTATCCGGAAAAGTAGACCCGATCGGCGATATCCAGACGATTAATCTGGAGCTGATTCTGGCCGATCTGGACTCCGTGGAGAAACGCATCGATCGCAGCCGCAAGAACATGAAGGGCGGCGACAAGAAGTACGCCCAGGAGGTCGAGACGCTCGAGCGCATCAAGGAAGCGCTCTATGCCGATCAACCGGCGCGCGCAGTAGAACTGAGCGACGAGGATCGCCTGATCGTTCGCGACATGCATTTGTTGACGATGAAGCCGGTGCTCTATGCGGCCAACGTGAGCGAGAGCGAAGCGGCGAATGCCGACGGGAATCCGTACGTGAAGCTTGTCCGTGAATTCGCCAGCTCGGAAGGCGCGGAAGTGGTGCCGATCAGTGCGAAGGTAGAAGCGGAGATCGCCGAGCTGGAAGGCGAAGACAAGGACATGTTCCTGGAGGAGCTTGGCCTCGAGCAATCCGGCTTGAACCGGCTTATCCAGGCGGCCTACAAGCTGCTGGGACTGTATACGTATTTCACGGCTGGGGTACAGGAGGTTCGGGCTTGGACGATCCGCAAAGGCATGAAGGCGCCGCAGGCGGCTGGCGTTATTCATACGGACTTCGAGCGCGGCTTTATCCGGGCGGAGGTCGTATCCTATGACGATCTTGTAGCGGCGGGCTCCATGAACGCGGCCAAGGAGAGAGGTCAGCTTCGTCTGGAAGGCAAGGAATATGTCGTGCAGGACGGCGATGTCATGCACTTCCGCTTCAACGTGTAGAGACGGCAGGCAAGCTGCACCGCTCAACACACCGGCCCCAAAAGGCTGATGCAAGAGAAGAAGGACCCGGATGCGGGTCCTTTGTTCTGTGGAAATAGGCGCGCGGATGCCCAATAATCACACGTTTATCGAACGTGCGGCAGTATGATATAATAGGAAGACTACTCAAAAAGACTAACGACATAGGGGTGAACGCACATGTTAGACCGTTTGCAAGCGCTCGCCGATCGGTATGAAAAACTGAGCGAGCTGTTGTGCGATCCTGATGTGGCAAGCGATCCGAAGCGGCTGCGCGACTACTCGAAGGAGCAGTCGGACCTGCAGGAAGCTTACGCGGCATATACGGAATACAAGGAAGTTTCGGAACAGCTTCAGGACGCCAAGCAGATGCAAAGCGAGAAGCTGGATGACGAAATGAGCGAAATGGTGAAGATGGAAATCGAAGAGCTGAGCCCCCGGATGACCGAGCTGGAGGAGCGGATTCGCGTGCTCATGCTGCCCAAGGACCCGAACGACGAGAAGAACGTCATCGTGGAAATCCGCGGTGCGGCAGGCGGCGACGAAGCGGCTCTGTTCGCATCCGACCTGTATCGGATGTATACGAAGTTTGCGGATGCGCAGGGCTGGCGCATAGAGGTCATGGAAGCAAGTGAGAGCGATCTCGGCGGCTTCAAAGAGGTTATCTTCATGATCGAAGGCAAAGGCGCGTACAGCAAGCTTAAGTTCGAGAGCGGAGCACACCGCGTACAGCGCATTCCGGTCACGGAATCGGGCGGCCGGATCCATACGTCGACGTCGACGGTTGCCGTTATGCCGGAAGTAGAAGAAGTCGAGGTCGAAATTCTCGACAAAGACATCCGCATCGACACGTTCTGTTCGAGCGGCGCCGGCGGGCAGTCCGTCAACACGACGAAATCGGCCGTTCGCGTTCTGCACGTTCCGACAGGCATCATGGCGACTTGTCAGGACGGCAAATCGCAGAACGACAACAAAGCGAAGGCGCTGCAGGTTCTGCGCGCCCGCATCTCCGATATCCGCCGTCAAGAGGAAGAAGCCAAGTATGCCGGCGAACGGAAGAGCAAGGTCGGAACCGGCGACCGCAGCGAGCGGATACGCACGTACAATTATCCGCAAAGCCGCGTCACGGACCACCGGATCGGACTTACGCTGCATAAGCTGGATTCCGTCATGAACGGGGATATGGATGAAATTATCAATGCCTTGACCATAACCGCGCAGGCGGAGCTGCTGGATCAGGACAATCAGATCTAAGAAGCGGATGCGCCGGTAATAATTCAATCGTTCAAGAACGCAAGACCGCTGTATTTACGGTAATCACAGCGGTCTTGCTCAATAGAGAGAGGGGCGCTGTACCATGGAGCGCAGATTGGACGGCAGCGGGGCGGAGAATTCCCAAGGGAAAGCTCCGGCAACGCTTAGGGAAGCCTGCATGCAGGCTTCTTTGTTTTTGGAGGAGCGGGGCATCGGCGAGCCACGGCCGAATGCGGAGCTGCTGCTGATGCATCTGCTCGGCATCGAACGCGCGGCGCTGATGCGCGATTGGCAGGAGCCCTTTCCGCAGCAGCGCCACTCGGAATGGGAAGGGCTCGTGCAGCGCAAGGCGGCCGGCGAGCCTGTGCAGTATATTATCGGCGAGCAGTGGTTCTACGGCTTGCCGTTCACGGTGACGCCGGCCGTGCTGATCCCGCGCCCGGAGACGGAGCTGCTGATCGAGGCGGTGCTCGAAGCCGCCGACCGGCTCTGGCCGGAAGCTGCGGGAAGCATGGCTGCGGCTGCGACGCCCGCCGGGGGGCACGGCGCAGGCGCAGAGCGCCGCGGCAGCGGCTGCGGGCCGACGGTGCTGGACGTCGGCACCGGCAGCGGCGCCATTGGCGTGACGCTTGCGGCGCAGCGTCCGCAATGGCGCGTGTGCGCGTCCGATCTGTCGCCGGACGCGCTGGAGGTCGCCCGCACGAACGCGGCGCGCCATGGCGCAGCGGCGCGCATGGCGTTCGTGCAGGGCGACCTGCTCGCGCCGTTCCTGCGTCGGCGCGAGGCGGCCACGGGCGCACCCGGCGGCGAAGATAACGCCGCCGCCGGAATGCGCATCGATGTGCTCGTCTCCAACCCGCCGTATATCCCGGCTGGAGACATCGCGGGCTTGCAGCCCGAGGTGCGCGACCACGAGCCGCGCCTCGCGCTGGACGGAGGCGCGGACGGCCTCGCGCCCTACCGCGCCATAGTCGCGCAGCTGCCGCAGCTGGCGGCGATGCCGCAGATCGTCGCCTTCGAGCTGGGCCTCGGCCAGGCGGAGGCCGTCGCCGGACTGCTCCGGCAGTGCGGCGCGTGGCGCGAGATCCGCACGATCCGCGATTACGCCGGCATCGACCGCCATGTTATGGCGGTCGGCATTGCGCAAGAATAACGCACGAGAAAGAGGGGATGGTTTCCGATTGAGAAAGGAATCCGTCCCTATTCTTGCGTTTTCTCCTTGCATCGACCGCCACGTCATGGCGATCGGCCTTGCGCATGAATAACGCAAGCCGGGAGGGACGGTTTCCGATAGCGATGGGAACCGTCCCTTTTTCCGCGTTTTCTCCCGTGATTGTCCAGAAAGAGGAATGGACGCAGGAGGCGCGGTGTGATAACCTCTTTGTCAGCAAGGCGATAGAGAAGGAGGCGCGATATGAAGAAGAAGATCAAGCTCGCTGCTCTTATCGGTATAATGACGGCCCTGCTCGCACAGACGGCTGCTTTCGCCGCCGCTGAAGAAGCGACCACGCCGACGTACGATATTATCCTCGACGGAACGAAGCTTGCGCTATCCAGCCCGCCATTCCTGCAGAACGGGGCGACGATGGTTCCATTCCGGACCGTGTTCGAACGGATCGGTCTTCGCGTTTCATGGAATGCCAAGACAAAACAAGTCACCGGATCAAACGCGGAACGGGAGATCGTCTTCACGCTCGGTTCCAAGGTAGCGACCGTTAACGGCAAAGCCGAGACGATGCTCCTTGCTCCGGTCATCAAGAATGATACGACCTATATCCCGCTCCGGTTCGTCGGCACGGCGAGCGGTGGGGCCGTAGAGCTGTATAGAGGCGGCTTGAACGTCGTATGGATGCTTTCGGCCATCCAGAATGAGTTATACCAAGCGGTTGTGGCTCAGAACACGGCACAGGTCGAGAAGCTGCTCGCGCGCGGAGCGGATCCGGAAGTGCTCGTTGGGCCGCTGGGCCCAGCGATCTTCGCATTCGTCGACGACTCGGTGGACATCGCCCAATTGTTTATCAAGCATGGCATGGATATTAATGCGAAAAGCGCCGACTATTCCGGCTATACGCTGCTGCATAATGCGGCTGCCAATGGCCGGGTCGAGGTCGTCAAGTTTCTTCTGACCGCCGGCGCCGATCATACGATCAAGTCGGGGACCGATAGCACGGCGCTTGAATTGGCGGAGTTTTGGCGGGAGCAGCTGCGATACGGCTATATGGACAACCTCCCTGCCAAGAGACCGACCATCAGCGACTATGACACCATTATTGCACTGCTGAAGGAGTATATGGGCCAAAAATAGACGTTCAATACATCGATCTGCGCCAGCCGCCCAGGCTGGCTTTTTCATGGTTGAAGTCCTGCTTGCGAGGCTGACCCGCATCGCAACCCGAAGAAAATCTATCAACCTTTCATCACAATGCTAGGTTTAATTGCGAGATCGGCCGGACATACTAGGGTTATAGACGTTCCGGAACGCAAGCCGAGCGCACCGACGGGTGCCAGTAGAGGAGCTTGTGTATATATGATCCGCACTTATTCCCGTTTTCCTTACCGTCCAACGTACGGTTATCTCTTATTCGTCATTGCCATTCTTCTCATGAGCTGGGAAGGCCAACGAGCCGATGCATCGATTGCCGGCGGCGAAATTCCAGCCGAATCGATTCGTCTTCGCATTCTGGCCAATTCCGATTCGCCGGCCGATCAGGCGGTCAAGCGTTATGTGCGCGATGCCGTCATTGCCGAGATGGGCAGCTGGGTTAGCGGTCCGCAGTCGATCGAGCAAGCCCGGGCGACGATTCGTTCCCGCATGGGAGAGATTGAGCAGGTTGTGACTGATGAGCTGCGTGCACGCGGTTTTACATACAGCTTCAAAGCAGAGCTGGGCATCGTCCCTTTTCCAACCAAAATGTACGGTAACACGGTGTATCCGGCCGGTAACTACGAAGCGCTTCGCATTACGCTGGGCAGCGGCCAGGGTCAGAACTGGTGGTGCGTCTTGTTTCCGCCGCTCTGCTTCGTGGATGCGGTGAGCGGCGAGGCTTCCGTTGCAGCTGCCGTAACGACATCGGCAGACGCCGGCCAGGGGGCGGAGAGCGTTTCTAAGGCCAACGAACCGACACAGGATGCTGCAAACGCAAACGCCGACCCGGAAGTGAAATTTTTTCTGTGGGAGATCATCCAATCGATCCTCGAATTTTTTAAAAACCTGTTTAGCTGATTGGAACACAAGCTGCCATATAGGCCGAATGCGAATACGATCCATGTACGAATAAAAGCAAAGGCTCACCCGTGGAAGGGCGAGCCTTTGCTTTATGGTGAAAAATATGACCAATTCCGCTATTCTTCAAATCGTCCTTGCTGCTCATAAGTGAGGGCCTCCATAACGATAGATGTCATAACTATCCAAATAACGGGAATTAATATACAACCGCTGCTTATTCAAGTCAAAAGGTGACTGAAAAACGAGCTGTGGTATAATAAATACCAGCAACTGACTATGAGATAATAAGGATTGAACTGGGTAATGGTTAATACTCGCATTTGGCATGCAAACACAAAGGAATGGGAACGCGAGGCGCTTAATGAAGCCGCCGCGGTGTTAAGGGATGGCGGGACGGTTGCCTTTCCGACCGAGACGGTTTACGGGCTTGGCGCCGATGCCCGCGATGATGCGGCGGTGGCGCGTATCTTCGAGGCGAAGGGGCGGCCGTCCGACAACCCGCTCATCGTTCACATCGCGAATTTGGAGCAGCTGGACGAGCTGGTACTCCCTTATGGCGAAGCGGCGCAGCGGCTGATGGCGCGATTCTGGCCCGGTCCCCTTACGATCGTGCTTCCCGTGAAGCCTGGTGCCGTATCTCAGCGCGTTACGGCCGGTCTTGATACGCTTGCGGTGCGGATGCCCGACCATCCTGTCGCGCTGCAGCTTATCGAGTCATCCGGCTGCCCGATCGCAGGGCCCAGCGCGAACCGGTCCGGCCGGCCGAGCCCGACGCGGGCGGAGCACGTCAAGGACGATCTCGATGGCCGCATCGACGGGATTGTCGATGGCGGCCCCGCAGGCGTCGGACTTGAATCGACGGTGGTCGAGATCGATGGCGATGCCGTGCGCATTCTGCGCCCAGGCGGCATAACGGCTGGAGCATTGCGTGAAATAACAGGCCGTGTAATCCATGATGTTGAGGCTGTTCCGGACGAAGCAACCGGTGCTGCTGTCCGCGCCGGGACGATTGAAGCTCCGCGCTCACCCGGTATGAAATACACGCACTATGCACCGAAAGGGCTCATGCAGCTCGTCATCGGAGATGCAGGCGATGTGACGGCCTACATTAAGGAACAAGCCGCAGCAGCAAGGTCGCGCGGCGAACGGGCCGGTATACTTGCTTTTGCCGAGCACGGGGCCTGTTATGAAGGCGATGATACCGTTATCGTGGGCAGTCTATCTCAGCTGGAGACGGCTGCACAAGGCTTGTACGCCGCGTTAAGGACCTTCGATGAACGCGGCGCGCAATATATATGGGCGGAAGGCTGTCCGCAAGAAGGGATTGGACATGCCCTGATGAACCGGCTCGTCAAAGCCGCCGGACACCGGATCGTCCGCGTCTAGCGCTTGTGTCTTAAGCATCCCCCGTCATCTTTCCATCCTTGTCCGCATATGCTTGGATGAGAATGGGACAGGGGGTATGTCAATGATTGAAGCGAGCTTGCAGGCCGGTCAACTGCTCACGCTCCTCATCATCGCGGTCGCGCTCGGCATGGATGCGTTTTCGCTGGGCATCGGGATCGGGCTGAGGGGGATTGCGGTTTTTGACATTTTAAAAATGAGCGCCCTAATTGCGCTATTTCATATTTTGATGCCGCTAATGGGCATGTTCACGGGGCAATATGTGAGCACGCTGCTCGGCGGCGTGGCGACAACGGTTGCAGGCGGTCTGCTGCTTCTGCTTGGGGCTCATATGATATACAGCTCGCTGCGCGGAGATGCCGTGCAATCGATCAATCATCGCACAATATGGGGAATGCTGCTGTTTGCTCTCAGCGTCAGCATCGATTCCTTCTCGGTCGGCATTTCGCTTGGCATGTTTGCGGCGGATGTTGCCATAACGGTGCTGCTGTTCGGCTTTTTCGGCGGAGTGATGTCCATTCTGGGCCTGCTCCTCGGCCGCCGGGTGGGCACGAGCCTCGGCGAATACGGCGAGGCATGCGGCGGCGTCATTTTGTTTACGTTCGGCATTTTGTTTATACTTTAATTAATCTGGAGCTCACCAATGGCGGGAGCGCCTATATGTTATAGAAGGAGCGGATGCCGCTATGACTGACGTGAAACGAATCTTGTTCGTCTGTACCGGCAACACGTGCCGTTCGCCAATGGCCGAAGCCATGCTGATCGCGCACTCGCGCAGCGCCGGCCTGGAGCTGGAGGTCCGGTCTGCCGGAGTCTCGACCGTAGACGGGCTGCCGGTATCCGAGAATGCCAAGGCTGCGCTGCGGCGGCGGAATATTCATCATCCCGAAGGCTCAAGCGCCCTCGATGGAGGAATGGTCGGCTGGGCCGATCTGGTGCTCACGATGACGACAAGCCACAAGAAGCATGTATTGCAGCGTTTTCCCGATGCGGTGGACAAGACCTATACGCTGAAAGAATACGTGCACCGGGACGAGTCGGTTCTGTCCGATATAGCCGAGCTGGAAACGTTATATACGGAATGGCATATGAAGCAAGCGCTTGGCCAGCAGCTTTCGAACGAGGAGAGAGACCGTCTGATCGAGCTGGAGCAGCGAATCCCGGGCTTCGATATCGCGGATCCCTTCGGAGGCTCCATTAGTCTCTATGAGAGCTGCGCCGATGAGATTGAACAGGCGCTGCATAAGCTTTTAAACAAGATGGATGATTATGGAAAGTGACATTGCCGATTGATTTTCATGCCGCGATCCGGTATGATAGTGACAACTAAGACAGTTTCCGATGTGACTGGCGACGAAAGTGGATCAAACCACGGTGGAGCATCGGATCATACGGCCGGTCGCCTGGGCAAAGAGCAGCGTGCGTTAAGCGCGTCATGCTCTTTTTTCGTCTTTTTGGGATAATGGGGTATAATGGAACCATCGTGATTCGACATTATCCGTCCTACAGGCGGACCTTTCGGGAGGATTAACTTCGATGAAAATCGCTATTGGCGCCGATCACGCCGGCTACCGGCTGAAAGACGAAATCGTACCTTTTCTCAAATCGCTTGGACATGAAATTGAAGATGTGGGCTGCAATTGCGAGCAATCCGTCGATTACCCGGACTATGCGCTACCGGTATGCGACCTCGTAACGCAAGGGAAGGCAGACCGCGGCATTCTTATATGCGGCACAGGCATCGGCATGTCGATCGCGGCGAACAAAGTACAAGGAATCCGTTGTGCGCTCGTGCACGATATGTTCTCCGCGCAAGCGACGCGCGAGCATAACGACACGAACGTGCTGGCTATGGGCGAACGGGTCATCGGCCCCGGACTTGCGCAGGAAATCGTGCGGATCTGGATCGATACGCCGTTCTCGGGCGGCGAGCGTCATATCGGTCGCATTAACAAGGTGATGCGGATCGAATCGGCCGGCCCGGTACATCCTTAAGGGGGCTGTAATGGACGATCAACAGTTATTCCAGGGGATATCGCGCGATGTGGAACAAGCCGTACGCGAGCTTGCGTCCTCAGCCAAGCTGCGTTCCGGGCAGCTCCTCATCGTCGGCGTAAGCACGAGCGAGGTGCTTGGCAAGCGAATCGGCACATCGGGGACGCTGCAGACCGCTGAAGCCATATTTGCGGGGATCGACAAGGTGCGCCGCGAAATCGGCTTCTATCCGGTGTTCCAGTGCTGCGAGCATTTGAACCGTGCGCTCGTCGTGGAGCAAGAAGCGGCGGAACGGTACGGGCTGGAGCTGGTATCGGCCATTCCGGCGCCGAGAGCAGGCGGCTCGATGGCGGCATATGCATACCGGCATCTGCCGGATGCTTGCTTGGCGGAGACGGTGCAGGCCCATGCGGGCATCGACATCGGCGACACCTTCATCGGCATGCATTTGCGCCGCGTCGCGGTACCGCTTCGTCCGTCGAAGAAATCGATCGGCGAAGCGCATCTGACGATGGCGTACACCCGGCCGAAGCTTATCGGCGGCGAACGGGCGGTCTATACCTTGGGGGCAGCCGGTATTGCCGGAACATCCGCCATCGATAAGGACGGCCCAGTACCGGGCAGTCCGGAAGCGCCCGGCGGAACCTGCGATTAACGAGCAGCATTTAGATTCGATTCAAGGAAACTACGCCAGTCCAGGCAGCGGCAGCGCAGCCGAACCGGCGTTCGTCATAATGGATAATACTAAGGAGGATATTGAACAATGGAAAATTTGCGTAAACAAGACCCCGAATTGATGAATGCACTGAACCTCGAGCTGCAGCGTCAGCGCGACAATATTGAGCTGATCGCTTCCGAGAACATCGTTTCCGAAGCCGTGCTGGAAGCTATGGGCACCGTGCTGACGAATAAATATGCCGAAGGCTATCCGGGCAAGCGGTATTATGGCGGCTGCGAGCACGTCGATATCGCGGAAGATATTGCCCGCAACCGCGCCAAAGAGCTGTTCGGAGCAGAGCATGCCAACGTGCAGCCGCATTCCGGCGCGCAAGCCAATATGGCCGTTTATCTGGCGGCGCTCAAGCCCGGCGACACCGTATTGGGCATGAACCTTGCGCATGGCGGCCATTTGACCCACGGCAGCCCTGTTAACGCATCGGGTATTCTCTATAACTTCGTAGCTTATGGCGTTGACGAGAACACGTTCACGATCAATTACGATGAAGTGCGCAAAGCGGCGTTCAAGCACCGTCCCCGCATGATCGTAGCCGGCGCTTCCGCTTACCCGCGCATTATCGATTTTGAGAAGCTGGGTCAGATTGCCAATGAAGTAGGCGCATTGTTCTTCGTCGA
This sequence comes from Paenibacillus spongiae, assembly GCF_024734895.1. Taxonomy (NCBI): domain Bacteria; kingdom Bacillati; phylum Bacillota; class Bacilli; order Caryophanales; family Paenibacillaceae; genus Paenibacillus; species Paenibacillus spongiae. The sequence goes on along the minus strand of NZ_CP091430.1, from coordinate 7,148,897 downwards.
CATGGCACATATCGCAGGTCTGGTCGCTGCGGGTCTTCATCCGAATCCGGTGCCGCATGCCCATTTCGTTACGACGACCACGCACAAGACGCTTCGCGGACCGCGCGGCGGCATGATTCTATGCCGCAAAGCTTGGGCGCAAGCGATCGACAAGGCCGTATTCCCGGGCTCCCAAGGCGGTCCGTTGATGCACGTAATCGCAGCCAAAGCCGTGTCGTTCGGCGAGGCGCTTCAGCCATCGTTCAAAACGTATGCCCAGAATGTGATCGACAATGCGAAGGTGTTGTCCGAATCCTTGATCGAGCATGGCCTCAACCTCGTATCCGGAGGTACGGATAACCATCTGATGCTGATCGACCTGCGGAACCTGAACATTACGGGCAAGGATGCCGAGCATGTGCTGGACAGCGTCCAAATCACGGCGAACAAGAATGCCATTCCGTTCGATCCTACGAGTCCGTTTATTACGAGCGGTATCCGGATCGGTACTCCTGCTGCTACGTCCCGCGGGATGGGCACGGATGCCATGAAGACGATTGCCGAGGTTATTGCCATGACGCTTAAGAATCCGAACGACGAAGCCATCTTGGCCAAAGCGCGCGGTATGGTTCAGGATTTGACGGCTCAATATCCGCTTTACCCAACGATGAAATACTAATTCGTTCAAGCTCCTGCTTCAGTGGGTAGATGAACGCTTCAGCGGCCTCAGACACATCCTCTTCAGGATGAATCTGAGGCCTTTTTCATGTTATCCACAATAATGTCGATAGTTGTGCATAGTTTGTGGATAATCCGGTGGATAAACGAAGCTGCTATAGGCGACTGCACGCACTATGTTTAAAAGATCGTTAAAAATTGCATGGAGCGGCAGATGCTCACAGCTTCTTCATGGTATGCTGGAGGCAGACTACGATAAGCGGGTGATCAATATGGAAGCTCTAGTCATTATAGGTGTCATTGTTGTCATTGGATTAATTGTCAGATCAACTCGGCGTCCAAATAGGCAGCGCACGGAGCGCGGCAATAGCCGTTCTTTGACTAGCTCAATAGGCCGTCCATCCGCAACCAGACAGCCGCCCGCGGCGCTGGGCGTTCCGGAGGGCCATCCGGCCCGGCAGGCGGCCCAGCGGCTGGATTACGCGCTTACGGCAGACTTCGAAGCCAGAGTGAAGGATCGTATGCTGAGGAAAGAGCCGCGCATGTCGGAGAACGACTGGCAGTGGCGCTGGTTTGAGCTGAAGAGATATTTTCTGATGTGCGGCGTGCTCCGGAATGTTCCGATGTACAGCGCCAAGGTGGATGATGTCTGGCATGAAATGCTGATGTTTACATGGGAATACGAGCAGTTCTGCAAATCGTTCAGCGGGACCTTCATCCATCACGCGCCGCACGCTCCGGGAGCGAAGCCCGATTCTGCCGAGCGCGCCTGGTTCGATTGGGTCTATGGGGAGCTGTTTGCGGTTTTCCCGGCAAGCGCGCAGCTGTGGGGCGCCTTCTATCGCACGCCGCTGTCCCGGGAGCGGATCGAGGAGCTGGAGCTCGCGCAGGCGGATGAGCTTCGCGCGCGCCGGTTCAATGGGCAATCGGCGGAAGCCTATCCCGATTTGGACGGGACGGTCGATTACCTGGTGAAGCGGGGCCGCCAGCTCGCGCAAGAAGCCAGAAGCGGGGTTGGGACGGCCGGCATCCATGAAGACCGTTATCGAGACCGTAATATGGCGAGCGATTCGATGATGGCGACTGGGGTGCTATCGGGCGCTTTGTTCTTCTCTTCCATGGGTCCGGCCGATGAGTTCGACCGCCATATGGACGAAGCCCAGACGGAGGTACAGCGGCAGGCTAATGGCGGAAGCGGCGGTGGGGCTTCAGGCTGCGGAGGTTATGGCGATGGCGACCGCGATCACGGTTCAAACGGCAATGACGGCTCTTCCTGCGGAGGCTCGGGCGGCAGCGATGGAGGCGGTTCCTCAGGCAGCTCGGGCGGCGACAGCGGAGGCGGCTGCAGCAGCGGCTGCGGCGGCGGATGCAGCAGTTAAGGTGCCAAAAGAAAGCTCTTGACGAATTCGGGTAGTTCCGAAATAATGGGACTGCCCTGCTTTTGCGTCGAAATTCGGAAAAAGAAGTGAAGTTGTGCAAAATAGAATCATCCGGTGCTATAATAAACAAGATTGTGATTCAATCGTAAACATGGAAGTCGCACGTCCGCGAACAAGCTTCCCCAGGAGGACGATACTTTGAGCAAATTGACCATTTGCGATCACCCGCTAATTCAGCATAAGCTGACATTCATCAGAGACAAGAACACGAACACCAAAGACTTCCGCGAGCTGGTTGATGAAGTCTCGACTTTAATGGCGTACGAAATCACGAGAGATTTGCCGCTCGAAACCATTCCCGTATCGACACCCGTTACGGAAGCGCAGGGTAAGGTCATTTCCGGACGCATGCTCGGGATCGTGCCTATACTTCGCGCCGGACTCGGCATGGTTGAAGGGATGCTGAAGCTGATTCCGTCCGCCAAGGTCGGCCATATCGGACTGTTCCGCGACCCCGAGACGTTCGTTCCCGTAGAGTACTACGTCAATCTGCCGACGGACGCGACGGAGCGGCTGCTCATCGTCATTGATCCGATGCTGGCGACAGGCGGTTCGGCGAACGCTGCTATCGAAACGCTCAAACAGAGAGGCTGTACACAAATTAAGCTGATGTGTTTGATCGCTGCGCCGGAAGGAGTTAAGGCGGTGCAGGAGGCTCACCCCGATGTCGACGTCTACATTGCGGCGCTTGACGAGTGCTTGAATGACCACGGCTATATTGTACCGGGTCTCGGCGATGCCGGAGACCGGATGTACGGCACCAAATAACGCGTTTCATAGGAGTGACAAAGATTGGCTAAACTGAAAGTAATGACGATATTCGGAACACGGCCGGAGGCGATCAAGATGGCGCCTCTCGTTCTTGAGCTGCAAAAGTATGAAGATGAGATCCAGTCGATCGTCTGCGTAACCGCGCAGCACCGGCAGATGCTCGATCAGGTGCTCGACTTTTTCGAGATTGTGCCGAACTACGATTTGAACGTCATGAAGGACCGTCAGACATTGACGGAAACGACGGTTCGCGTGCTGGAGGGTCTTGATCCGGTGCTCCGTGAAGCCAAGCCGGATATCGTGCTTGTTCACGGCGATACGCAGACGACGTTTTTGGCGAGCTATGCTGCGTTCATGCAGCAGATTCAGGTTGGACATGTCGAGGCGGGCCTGCGTACGTGGAACAAGCTCTCCCCTTATCCGGAAGAGATGAACCGCCAGCTGGCGGGGGTGCTCTCGGATGTGCACTTCGCGCCTACCGAACGCTCTGCGGACAATTTGCGCAGAGAGAACAAATCGGAAGCCTCGATCTATGTTACAGGCAATACGGCAACGGATGTATTCCAGTATACGGTCGACCCTTCGTTCTCCCATCCGGTTATCGAATGGGCGCGCGGCAAGAGATTGATCCTGATGACGGCGCACCGCCGCGAAGCGATCGGAGAGCCTCACCGCAATATCTTCCGCGCCGTGAAGCGGATCGCGGACGAGTTCGAAGATGTGGCCATCGTATATGCCGTCCATCTGAACCCTGCTGTGCGCGAACCGGCTAATGAAATATTGGGCGACCATCCGCGAATCAAGCTGATTGAACCGCTCGACGTGTTCGAATTCCATAACTTCTACCCGCATACGTATATGATCATGACGGATTCGGGAGGATTGCAGGAAGAAGCCCCTTCGTTCGGCGTACCGACGCTCGTTCTGCGGGATACGACGGAACGTCCCGAGGGAATTGAGGCAGGCACGCTGGAGCTGGTAGGGACGGACGAGGAGAATGTTTACAACCGCGCACGCGCATTGCTGACGGATGCGGCGCACTACGAGCGGATGAGCCAGGCTGCTAATCCGTACGGTGATGGACAAGCGTCGGTGAGGATTGTACAAGCCATCTTGCATCATTTTGGCAAACTCGAGGAACGTCCGAGCTTGTTCACAGAACGTTCATAAGTGACATGTCAGATAAGTCAAATCGCGAACATTACAGCATACAGTAGTACTGTACGGTTGGTAAAATTGAGAAAGCCAGAGATATCAAGGGTTTGAAGCCGATTGTTCACGGAATGTTTTCTTTTAATTGAATTGACAAACCTTCCTTTGCTCCGATAAAATGTATGAGGATTGACAGGGGTAAAAAACCATGACACAAAAGAGCAATGGAGATAACCCGTGGCGTACGCTAGCCATGGTCGGAGCCTTAGGTTTCGATGTCGCATTCTGTACCGTGCTCGGCCTATTCTTGGGTAAGTGGCTTGGCGGATCGCCGGGATGGATCATTTTCGGCGTGCTCTTCGGTCTGGCTGCCGGAATCATCACAGCCATCCTCATTGTCAAGAAAGCTTTGGAGGACACCGATGGATGAAATGATGAAGAAGGCAACCCGGGCGGCTCTGTTATTTTCGGCGTGCTGCCTGCTCGTCTGGGCTGCTGTGCCGGAATGGCGTACCGTAGCTGCCGGATTGGTACTGGGCTTGGCTGCGAGCGTGTCGAATACGTTTCTGCTGCGCAGAAGGGTAGATTGGATTGGGAAGGTTACGGCCATGCAGGGGCCTCGGAAGATGAGCCTTGGCTTGGCGGGCCGACTGGCGACTGTACTGCTAGCCGTCATGATCGCCAAGAAGTACCCGGAACAATTTAGTATGCCGGCGACGTTGAGCGCATGCTTCATCATGCCCTTTGTAACTCTGGCATACGCCTATTTTTTGAACAAACGAAATTCGTAGCGGAAAGGGGTGAAATACGGTATGCATTTATTTCCAGAGCTTAGCATCGGATTCTTGACCATTGATATTTCGTCTTTCATCGCCATTACGGTTTCCGTGATCATCACGTTTGTATTGGCAAGATTGGCGGTTCGCAACCTGTCGGTCGATAATCCGTCCAGAATGCAGAATTTTCTGGAATGGGTCGTCGATTTCGTGCATAACACGATTGCCAGCACGATGCCGCTGAATAAGGTGAAACCTTACATCTGTCTCGGCATGACGCTCATCATGTTCATCTTCATCTCCAACGTGCTGGGCCTTCCGTTCGGTATTGTAACGGAGACGCACACGGTTAACGAGACGCTGGGCATTACGCAAGCGGACTTGGATAAGCATGGCGGACACGTGGAAATCGCTTGGTGGAAATCGCCGACGGCCGACCTTGCCGTAACGGCAGGGCTTGCACTGATTGTCTTCGCGCTCGTTCATTTCCTGGGTCTGAAGCTGAACCGCAAGCATTACTTTAAACACTACTTCGAGCCTTACCCGATCTTCTTCCCGCTCAACATTATTGAGGAATTGGCGAAACCGCTCACATTGGCACTGCGGCTTTACGCCAATATCTTTGCGGGCGAGATTCTGATCGCAACGATTCTGATGCTGGGTTGGGTCGGTACTCCGTTCCTGATCGCATGGCAGGGCTTCAGCCTATTTGTAGGCGCTATCCAGGCCTTCTTGTTCACGATCCTCACCATGGTTTATATTTCCAAGACGACCGTGCACGAGGAGCATTAATACCGTGTTGACCCGATTGGAACAGGCGCATACCGCTGTTTGGACGGGATAAGGCATACGATTCACAACAATAAAAAACTTTTACATTTTTGAGGAGGATTTTAACAATGGAAGTATTGGCAGCAGCTCTAGCAGTTGGTTTGGGTGCCCTTGGCGCTGGTATTGGTAACGGTCTGATCGTCAGCAAGACAGTAGAAGGCATCTCCCGTCAACCAGAACTTCAAGGTAAATTGCAAACGACGATGTTTATCGGCGTTGGTATCGTCGAGGTTGTTCCGATTATCGGCGTTGTTATCGGCTTCTTGGCGTTCTTTAGCTAATAGACCCGTAATAACGAATCATGGCGGGGAAGGCCATAGCCCTCCACGCCTTCGTTTTGATTAAGAGGATACTGGGAACAGAAAGGAGCTGCATCTATGTCCCTCCATTGGGAATCGACAGTGTATGCGATTATCGCTTTCGGAGTACTGTACTGGCTGTTAAGCAAATACGCATTCGGACCGTTATTGGGAATCATGGAGAAGCGCAGATTGCTTGTCCTTGAACAGATGAATTCGGCGGAAGCAAGCCGCAAGCAAGCGGAACAGCAGTTGGAAGAACAGAAGCTTGCCCTTCAGCAAGCGCGTAAAGAAGCATACGATATTATCGAGCAAGCCAAGCTTACCAGCGTGAAACAAGCCGACGAAATCGTGCAAACGGCGAAATCTGAAGCGAACCGTGTGAAGGAAAACGCTGTACAAGATATTACAAGCGAGAAGAACAAGGCGATCGCTGCGCTCCGCAGCGAAGTGAGCGGCATGTCCGTTCAAATCGCGTCCAAGATTATCGAGAAGCAAATCGACGAGAAGTCACAAGAGCAGCTTGTTGACCAATACTTGAAAGAGGTTGGAAGCAAATGAGCCGCGATAGCGCAGTAGCGAAGCGCTACGCCAAAGCGCTGTTTGACATTGCGCAGGAGCAGAACATTATCGCAGACGTCGAGCAGCAGCTGAAACTCGTCGTGGAAGCGCTCGAGGGAGATGCCGAAATACGCAAGTTTCTCGCGTTACCGAACGTTAGCGTAACGAAGAAAATCGAGCTTATTAATAGCGTCTTATCCGACAAGGTATCTGCGGTCGTCCTGCGTACAATCGGAGTTCTTATTGAACGTGGCCGCCAGGACGCGCTGAGCGGTGTTTACGACTCGTACACGAAAGTGTCGGGCGAAGCGCTGGGCAAGTCGCATGCCACGGTTTATACCGCGAAACGTTTGTCGGCAGCGGAGCTGGCCAATGTAGAAGCAACCTTCGGAGCGCTTGCAGGCAAGCGGATCGAAGCAGAGCAGATCGTGGAACCATCCTTGCTTGGCGGTGTGCAGGTGCGCATCGGAGACCGTCTGTATGACGGAAGCTTGTCCGGCAAGTTGGCACGTCTGGAAAAAGCGTTGAAATCTCAAGCACTGTAGATAGGGGTGAGCGGAATTGAGTATCAGACCTGATGAAATCAGCACGCTGATTAAACAACAGATCGAACAATTTAAATCCGAGATTCAAGTCGTCGATGTCGGTACGGTCATCCAAGTCGGTGACGGTATTGCTCGTGTACACGGATTAGAGAATGCAATGGCGGGCGAGCTTCTTGAGTTCGCGAACGGCGTTGTCGGCATGGCCCTCAACTTGGAGGAGAATAACGTCGGTGTCGTTATCATGGGACCTTATACTGGCATCCGTGAAGGCGATCAAGTCAAAAGAACCGGCCGCATTATGGAAGTGCCGGTTGGCGAAGCTCTGCTTGGCCGCGTCGTGAATGCACTGGGCGAGCCGGTTGATGGCAACGGCCCGATCGCAACGACTGCAACGCGTCCGGTAGAATCTCCAGCCCCGGGCGTTATGGCTCGTAAATCCGTTTTCGAACCTATGCAAACCGGTATTAAAGCAATCGACGCCATGATTCCGATCGGCCGCGGCCAACGGGAACTTATCATTGGCGACCGTCAAACGGGTAAGACGCAAATCGCAATCGATACGATCGTCAACCAAAAGGGCAATGGCGTTATCTGTATCTACGTTGCAATCGGACAGAAGCAATCCACTGTTCGTACCGTCGTTGAATCCTTGCGTAAGCAAGGCGCGATGGATTATACGATCGTCGTTACGGCGAGCGCATCCGAGCCATCCCCATTGCTCTACATTGCGCCTTATACAGGCTGCTCGATGGGCGAGTACTTTATGTACAACGGCAAACACGTTCTTGTTATCTATGACGATCTCTCCAAGCAAGCGGCAGCATACCGTGAGCTTTCCTTGCTGCTCCGCCGTCCTCCGGGTCGGGAAGCTTATCCAGGCGACGTCTTCTACTTGCACTCCCGTCTTCTCGAGCGCGCAGCTAAGCTGAACGACGAGCTTGGCGGCGGTTCGATGACCGCACTTCCGTTCATCGAGACGCAAGCGGGCGACATCTCCGCTTACATCCCAACGAACGTTATCTCGATTACGGACGGACAGATCTTCCTGGAGTCCGATCTATTCTACTCTGGCCAGCGTCCAGCGGTTAACGTAGGTAACTCCGTTTCCCGTGTCGGCAGCTCGGCTCAGACGAAGGCTATGAAGAAGGTGGCCGGCACACTCAAGACTGACTTGGCACAATATCGCGAACTGGCTGCATTCGCTCAGTTCGGTTCCGATCTCGATAAAGTTACGCAATCCCGTCTGAATCGCGGTGAGAGAACGCTTGAAATTCTGAAGCAGGGCATTAACCAGCCGCTGCCTCTGGAACGTCAAGTCGTATCGCTCTATATCGTGACCAAAGGGCATGCAGATGTTATTCCGGTGCAGGACATTCGCCGTTTCGAAGCCGAATTCCTTGCCTACGTGGATGCGAACAAGCCTGAAATCTTCGCTTCCATCCGCGATACCAAAGATTTGAACTCCGACAATGAGAAAGCATTGATTGAAGCGATCAACACCTTCAAGAAGGGCTTTGCAGCGTCGGTTTAATAACGCGGAATAGAGCCGGGCTTGCCTAACGTGTCAAGCCTGGCAATAAGGTGGTGACAACGATTGGCTAAGGGAATGCGCGAAATCAAACGCCAGATTAAGAGCAAACAGAATACGAAGCAGATTACGAAGGCGATGGAGATGGTTGCAGCTGCCAAGCTCAAGCGGTCACAGGATGCAGCCATCGCCGCAAGACCGTATACCGACACGATCAGGGAAGTGGTCGCAAGCATCGCTTCCAGCGGCGGCAGCGTGAAACATCCAATGCTGCAAAGCCGTGAAATCAAACGGACGGCTTACCTGGTACTCACTTCGGACCGTGGGCTCGCAGGCGGTTACAACGTAAACGTACTTCGCAAAGTGTCAAATACGCTGAAAGAGAATCATAAGTCGGCCAGCGAATATGACATCTTCGTAATCGGACGCAAAGGCCGCGATTACTTTACCCGCCGCAATATTGCCCTTGCAGACGAAACCACGGGTTTATCGGATTCGCCGAAATTCTCCGACATCAAGAGCATTGCGGCTAAAGCGGTTCGCGGCTTTGAAGACGGAGCATACGACGAGCTGTACCTCGTATATAACCAGTTCCAGAATGCTATGACGCAAATCCCCGTCGTAAAACGGCTGCTTCCACTGGAACAGCCGCAATCGAGCGGAGGGGCCAAGGCTGAATATGAGTACGAGCCGTCTCCGGAAGAAGTATTGAACGTACTTCTGCCGAAATATGCGGAAACCGTTATTTACAGTGCGATTCTGGAGAGCAAAGCAAGTGAGTTCGGCGCTCGTATGACAGCAATGGGCAATGCGACGAAGAACGCAACGAAGATGATCTCCGGTCTGACATTAACGTACAATCGTGCGCGTCAAGCGGCAATTACGCAGGAAATCTCGGAAATTGTCGGCGGTGCGAACGCACAGCAATAGTAGGTATCGATGTTCTGATTGCATGAACCAGCCTTTAGCAGTATGAAACGTGGTTTATGCTTTCGAAGCGAGTTATGCTGCGGCTGCAAAGCATCAGCGAGAAGCGGCATAACCGCACAATACTGTTAGGAGGGACCCCAATGAGCAACGGGCGCGTTGTCCAGGTAACTGGACCGGTAGTCGATATTGCATTCGACAATGGTCAATTACCGGACATCATGAATGCGATAAAAATTGAAAAAAAAGCTCAAGACGCGAGTGAAGTCGACATTAGTTTGACTGTCGAAGTGGCCACTCACCTTGGCGACAACATGGTACGCTGTGTCGCGATGTCGTCCACGGACGGCCTCGTTAGAGGTACAACTGCAGTTGACCTCGGAGGACCTATTACCGTACCGGTAGGCCCTGCAACGCTAGGCCGCGTATTTAACGTACTGGGTGATCCGATCGACAACAACGGCGACGTAGACCGTTCGATCTCGAATCCGATTCACCGTCAAGCTCCGCCATTCGAAGAACTGTCCACGTCGCAAGAGATGCTGGAAACCGGCATTAAAGTCATCGACTTGATGGCTCCTTACGCCAAGGGCGGTAAAATCGGACTCTTCGGCGGCGCGGGCGTTGGTAAAACCGTAACGATGCAAGAGTTGATTCACAATATCGCTCAAGAACACGGCGGTATCTCCGTATTCGCCGGTGTCGGCGAGCGTACGCGTGAAGGTAACGACTTGTACCATGAGATGAGCGACTCCGGCGTTATCGCCAAGACGGCGATGGTGTTCGGTCAGATGAACGAGCCGCCGGGCGCGCGTCTTCGCGTAGCTTTGACCGGCTTGACGATGGCGGAATACTTCCGTGATGCAGAAGGCCGTGACGTTCTTCTGTTCATCGATAACATCTTCCGTTTCACGCAAGCGGGTTCCGAGGTTTCGGCACTACTCGGCCGTATGCCTTCCGCGGTAGGTTACCAGCCGACGCTGGCAACTGAGATGGGACAATTGCAAGAGCGTATTACTTCCACCAAAAAAGGCTCCGTTACATCGATCCAAGCGATCTATGTACCTGCCGATGACTATACTGACCCGGCTCCAGCAACGGCGTTCGCCCACTTGGACGCAACGACCAACTTGGAGCGTAACATCGCGGCGATGGGTATCTTCCCAGCCGTTGACCCGCTCGCTTCTTCTTCCCGGATTTTGACGCCGGAGATTTTGGGCGAAGAGCATTACCAAGTCGCGCAAGGCGTTAAGAAGCTTCTTCAACGTTATAAAGAGCTTCTCGATATTATCGCGATTCTGGGTATGGATGAGCTGTCTGAGGAAGACAAGCTGATCGTACTTCGTGCTCGCCGTATTCAGTTGTTCCTGTCGCAGCCGCTTCACGTTGCCGAAGCATTCAACGGCATGCCAGGACTGTACGTACCTGTTAAAGATACTGTCCGCAGCTTCAAGGAAATTCTTGAAGGGAAGCATGACGAACTTCCGGAACCGGCATTCCATAACGTCGGATCGATTGAAGGCGCAATCGAGAAGGCTAAACAGCTTGCTCAAGGATTGTAATTCGCCGTTAATGGAGGTATCCGCATGAGCACCTTTTTATTGGAAATCGTTACTCCTGAGCGTAAAGTCTACGCTGAGGAAGTCAATATGGTGATCGTCAAAGGCGTAGAGGGCGAGATGGGCATTCTGCCCAAACACGTCCCGCTAGTAACGCCTTTGAAGATTGCACCGGTTACGATCAAGCAGGACCGGGCGAGCCATGTAATCGCCGTGAACGGCGGTTTCCTGGAAATTCGCAAAGACAAGGTCGTTATCCTGGCCGAAAGCGCAGAAATGCCGGAAGAAATCGACGTAGATCGCGCACAAGCTGCCAAGCAGCGTGCCGAACAGCGTTTGTCCGACAAGAAGCGTGCAGATCTGGACGCTCTCCGTGCGGAGCTTGCGCTCCAGCGGGCTATGAACCGTCTGGATGTCAAAGGCCGGATGTAAAAAGACTCGATGAAGCACCGATATGCAGATGCATAGCGGTGCTTTTTTTTGAATGAATCCGATGCGGCAGAAACCTGCGCGGACAATTTCAAGCCTCAATCATCCAACGGGAAGTTGCCGCAGAAGCAGGAAATAAACGTACACAACCGTTAATTATTGGGAGTCTTGTGCAATAACGTCATAGACGGAAGTGGCAGGTTTTGTTATAATTGTGAGTGAATTTTGACCTAGTGGCGTGGCCCCTATCCGCCCGAATATCGATGCGCACGGAGGCGATTGTATGGAGAAATACATCAACAACTACGTGATTGTAACGATTTTCATTTTGCTTGGCATCCTCCTTCCGGTGGTAGCCTTGACTGTGGGCCGCATGCTGCGCCCGCACAAGCCGACGGAAGAGAAGAAGACGACTTATGAAAGCGGGAACGAACCGGTGGGGGACGGTCAGATCCGTTTTAACGTGCGCTACTATTTGTTTGCGCTCATGTTTGTGATCTTTGATATCGAAACCGTTTTCCTATATCCTTGGGCCGTTGCGTATAATCAGCTCGGCCTATTTATTCTTGTCGAGATGGCGATCTTTATCGGGTTGTTGTTAATCGGACTCACCTACGCCTGGAAGAAGAAGGTGCTGAAATGGAATTCAATCTAGAGTCAGTTACACCGGAAGAACGGCGGGAATTGGAACGCAACGTTTTTATGGGTACGCTTGAGGAGTTGAAGGCCTGGGCACGCAGCAACTCCTTGTGGCCGCTGACATTCGGGCTGGCCTGCTGCGCCATCGAGATGATGGGCACCGGCGCATCGCATTACGATCTGGACCGGTTCGGGGTGATGTTCCGTACCTCCCCGCGGCAATCGGACGTGATGATCGTTGCCGGAACCGTAACGAAGAAGATGGGCCCGCTGCTGCGACGGCTGTATGATCAGATGCCGGAGCCGAAGTGGGTTATTGCCATGGGCTCCTGTGCAACGGCAGGGGGGCCATATGTAAAGTCTTATGCGGTCATGAAAGGCGTCGATCAGATCGTACCGGTTGACGTATACATACCAGGATGTCCTCCTAACCCGGCAGCGCTCATCTATGGCATTAACAAGCTGCAGGAGAAAATCCGCTATGAGGCGAAGACCGGGAAGCGGGTGACGAACCGATGAGCGAAGAGAAGGACAATAAGGACGAGAAGCTTTCCGGCGAACATAACGTTGAACCGCAGAAGGATGGCATACAGGAAGCCGAGACGCAGCGGGTCGAAAAGACTGGCGGAGCCGACTCATTGGAGGCAGGGCAGGAATTGTCTGATTCGGAACGGAATCAGACAGAGCCGGAGTCGGCGACGAAGGCAGCGGAGGGCGATCCCGAGCGCGAAGCGAAGCTGAAGGCCGCGGCGGAAGCGCGTGCGGCCCGTGCGGCGGCGAAGGCAGCGGAGGGCGATGTCGCAGGCGGCGATCCCGAGCGCGAAGCGAAGCTGAAGGCCGCGGCGGAAGCGCGTGCGGCCCGTGCGGCGGCGAAGGCAGCGGAGGGCGATGCCGCAGGCGGCGATCCCGAGCGCGAGGCGAAGCTGAAGGCCGCGGCGGAAGCGCGTGCGGCCCGTGCGGCTGCGAAGGCGTCGGAGGGCGATGCCGCAGGCGGCGATTCCGACCGCGAAGCGAAGCTGAAGGCCGCGGCGGAAGCGCGCGCGGCCCGTGCGGCGGCGAAGGCAGCCGATGCTGAGCCGGCCGAACCGAAGCCGCCATCGCCGAAGCAGCCGCAGCTCGACGAGACCGTCCAGCTGCTGCGCTCATTAATCTCGGAGCATGCCGTTGAGGAAGCATACATAAATGAAATAAACGACCACATGCCGGTAATCGTCGTATCCCGCGATCACTGGCAAGCAGCGGCGGACTTGCTGCGAACGCATGCCGGTCAGCAGTATAGCTATCTCCGCAACGTGTCCGGTGTCGACTATGAGACGCACATGGAGGTCGTCTATCATCTCGTCTCGCTGGAAACGAGACGGGAGCTGGCCGTGAAGCTGCGGACAGACCGGGAGGCCCCTTCAATTCCTTCTGCAACACCGATATGGGCAACAGCGAACTGGAACGAACGGGAAATATATGACCTGCTTGGCGTAGATTTTACCGGCCATCCCGACATGCGGCGCATCATGATGCCGGATGAATGGGTAGGCCACCCGCTGCGCAAAGATTATGAACCATTAGACCCGGAGGTGTGACAAGCCGTGATTCGCACTGAAGAACTGCTGCTTAACGTCGGCCCCCAGCACCCGAGCACGCACGGCGTATTCCGCATCGTCGTCAAGCTGGACGGCGAGGTCATTAAAGAAGCTATTCCGGTGATGGGCTATTTGCACCGGGGTACGGAGAAGCTCGCGGAGAATTTGAACTATACCCAAATCATTCCGTATACCGACCGGATGGATTACGTATCGGCTATGACCAACAACTACGTTCTCTGCCATGCGGTCGAGACGTTAATGGGTTTGGAGATCCCGGAGCGCGCCGAGTTCATGCGGCTGATTGTCATGGAGCTTCAGCGCGTGGCAAGCCACCTTGTATGGTGGGGCACGTATTTGCTCGATATTGGGGCGATGAGTCCGTTCCTATATGCATTCCGCGACAGGGAAATCATTATTGATTTATTTAACGAGCTGTGCGGCGCAAGACTCACGTACAACTACATGCGAGTAGGCGGGGTCAAGTGGGATGCGCCGGAAGGCTGGATCGATAAAGTGCGCGATTTTATCCCCTATATGGAAAAGAAATTGGTCGAGTACGACAATCTGGTGAGCGGCAACGAAATATTTCTGGCGCGCATCAAGAATGTCGGCCGATACGATGCGCAGACCGCGATCGATTACGGCCTGTCAGGGGCGAACCTGCGGTGTACCGGCGTAGACTGGGATTTGCGCAAAGCAAAGCCGTACAGTCTGTACGACCGTTTCGAGTTCGATGTGCCGCTTGGCACGAGGGGCGATTGCTATGAACGTTATTTGATTCGGCTTGAAGAAATACGTCAGTCATTGCGCATTCTGAAGCAGGCCGTGGAGCAGTTTCCTTCCTCCGGCGACACGATGGGCAAAGTGCCTCGCGTCATTCGGCCGCCGGCTGGAGAGGTCTATGTCAGCATCGAATCGCCGCGCGGCGAGATCGGCTGCCACATTGTTTCCAAGGGCAAAGCAGAGCCCTACCGGCTGAAATTCAGGCGTCCGTCATTCGTTAATCTTCAAATACTGCCGAAGCTGCTTGTTGGTGAAACCATGACGAACCTCGTTACGATTCTAGGCGGCATTGATATTGTCGTCGGAGAGGTGGACTGCTGATGGGCAACTGGCTGGACGAAACGCTAACTTGGGGCAATACCCTTATCTTTGCTCTATGGGGGATTGTACTGCTTGTTCTGGTTCTTGGCTTTGTCACCTATGCGATCTACTTTGAGCGAAAAGTTATTGGATGGATGCAGCTGCGGATCGGCCCGAACCGGGTAGGCCCTCTCGGCCTGCTGCAGACGGTGGCGGATATCACCAAGCTGCTCATAAAAGAAGACACGATTCCGCGGAAAGCCGACCGGCTGCTGTTCATTCTTGCGCCCGCGCTTGCATACGTTCCCGCATTCAGCGTGCTCGCGGTCATTCCGTATACGAATAAACTATATTTCGCCGATATTAACGTCGGAGTGCTCTATTATGTTGCGATTTCGGGCATCACCACGATTGCGATCGTGCTTGGCGGATGGGCATCGAACAACAAGTACGCTCTTCTAGGAGGAATGCGTTCAGCCGCGCAGATGATCAGCTACGAGGTGCCGCTCGTCATATCGGTAGCCGGCGTCATTATGATGTCGGGCAGCATGAATCTCCGTACAATCGGCGAGCTGCAGGGCGATTGGTTCTGGCAGTGGAACTTCCTTCCGCAAATTGTCGGCTTCATCGTGTTCATTATCGCGGCTGTATCGGAGCTGAACCGTACGCCGTTCGACCTGCCTGAGGCGGAATCCGAGCTAGTCGCCGGTTATCACGTAGAGTACAGCGGCTTCCGCTTCGCGTTCTTCATGTTATCGGAATATGTGTATGTATACGCCATTGCAGCGTTGACGACGGTTCTGTTCCTAGGCGGGTGGCATGCACCGGTGCCGTTCCTCGATTTTGTGCCGGGGATTCTCTGGTTCCTGCTCAAGTTTGCGCTGGTCGTGTTCTTCCTGTTCTGGCTAAGGGCTACGCTGCCGAGAATCCGGATCGACCAGCTGATGGGCATGGGCTGGAAGGTGCTGCTGCCGCTGGCGATTCTGAACGTGTTTATTACAGCTGTCTATCTCGAGCTGTTCATTAAAGGATAAACGGAGGGAAGAGGAATGAAGGGTCTCTTGAAAGGGCTTGGCGTCACGCTCAAATCGATGACGGCGAAGAAAGTTACCACTTCCTATCCCGACGAACCGTTCGTCATGCCGGACCGCTTCCGCGGGATTCAGCATTTTATACCGGATCAATGCATTGTGTGCAATCAATGCGCACGCGTATGTCCGACAGAGTGCATCACGCTGACCGGCAAGCCGAATCCGGATCCGGAGAAGAAAGGGAAGGTCATCGATACCTTCGACATCAATTTTGAAATATGCATCCTTTGCGATCTGTGTACGGAGGTTTGTCCGACCGAAGCGATCGTCATGACGAATAATTTTGAGCTGGCGTCCTACAGCCGCGATGATTTGTATATGGATATCGACTGGCTGGACGGCAATAACAAGAACGTGCGCAAGGATAATAATAATATCGGCGCTCCCCAAGCGGGGAAGGGGGGCGCTAAGAAGGATGTTTAACGTACCATTGACAGGCGAGTTCGTCGCCTTCTTTGTCTTATCCGTGATCATTATAA
Organism: Paenibacillus spongiae; assembly: GCF_024734895.1. Lineage (NCBI taxonomy): Bacteria > Bacillati > Bacillota > Bacilli > Caryophanales > Paenibacillaceae > Paenibacillus > Paenibacillus spongiae. The sequence goes on along the minus strand of NZ_CP091430.1, from coordinate 7,132,551 downwards.
GCGGTGCGGTGCTCATGGTCAGCTTCGCGAAGGTCATTCATATGGTCGTCTCGCTGGCAGCCGTCTTCATCGGGATCGCCGGTATGTTTATTCTCCTGAATGCCGATTTTCTCGCCTTCGTCCAAGTGCTCATCTATGCGGGGGCCGTCTCCATTCTGATGATCTTCGGCATCATGATGACGAAGCACCAGGATGCGGAAGCGGAGAAGGGCAGACCTTCGCATGAGGCGCTGGCCGCGGTCGGAGCCCTGGCGCTGTTCGGCATTCTATTCTATGCGATCCGCCAAACCGAATTTCCGGTATCGCAGCCTGCTCAGCTTGTAGAGGATAGTGCGCTGGAAATCGGCAAGCTGCTGTTCACAGGCTATGTCGTGCCGTTCGAGCTTGTCTCTGTGGTGTTGACGGTTGCCTTTATCGGTGCGATCGTGCTCGCGAAGAAGGAGGCGGATTGAGATGTTATCTTCCTATTTGACGCTGGCTGCCATTCTGTTCTGCATCGGGCTCTACGGCGCGCTCGTCAAGCGCAATGCGGTCGTCGTTCTGCTCTCGATCGAATTGATGCTGAATGCGGTCAACCTCAATCTGGTGGCGTTCTCCAAATACGGAGCCGTACCCGCATTATCAGGCCAGGTGTTTACGCTGTTCACCATTGCGGTTTCCGCAGCCGAGGCGGCTGTTGGCATCGCGGTGCTGATCGCGCTGTTCCGGGCACGCGGTACGGTTAACGTTGACGAATTCGACGAGATGAGGAGGTAGTCGCACGTGGAAACCGTATTTACGCAATACGCCTGGCTTATCCCGCTTTTTCCACTGGCTGCATTCATTCTGCTAACGTCATTCGGACGCAGCTTCAAGGGGCTTGGGGTCATGATCGGCTCCTTGGCCTCGCTCGCCTCGCTCGTGATGGCCATTCTCGTGCTTTTCGAACGCATGGGAGAGGGCGTGGAGGACTATCGGGACGGGTTCAAGTGGATCGATCTGGGCACCTTCCAGCTCAACATCGGATTCGAAGTCACGAACCTGTCGGCGCTCATGCTGGTGGTCGTTACGGTCGTCAGCTTTCTGGTGAACGTCTACTCAGCCGGATATATGAAAAGCGATGAGCGCATTACCGTCTTCTACGGTTACATCGCGCTGTTTACGTTCTCCATGCTGGGACTTGTGCTCGCAGACAATATGCTTGCCCTGTATATCTTCTGGGAGCTGGTAGGGGTCTGCTCGTTCCTACTCGTCGGCTTCTGGTATCAGAAGCCGGAGGCGAAGGCTGCGGCGAAGAAGGCGTTCATCGTCACGCGGATCGGCGATGCGGGACTGCTGATCGCCATTCTCCTGCTGTACTGGTATATGCCGAATCACGCAATCGACTTTGTGAGCATCCAGAACGTATTCGACGAACAGACCGGGGCGATCGCGGCAGGCATTACAACCTTGATCGCGCTGCTGATCTTCGTCGGCGCGGTCGGCAAATCGGGTCAATTCCCGCTGCATGTCTGGCTGCCGGATGCGATGGAAGGTCCTACGCCGATCAGCGCCCTCATTCATGCGGCTACGATGGTGGCCGCGGGCGTATATTTGGTCGCCCGTACGTTCGATATCTTTCAAGCGTCGCAAGCGGCGATGGACACCGTGGCTTATGTGGGCGCCTTTACGGCGATATTCGCTGCGACGATCGGCGTTGCGCAGAATGATATCAAACGCATATTGGCCTACTCCACCGTCAGCCAGCTTGGTTACATGATGATGGCGCTGGGTCTGGGATCGTTGACAGGCGGCATCTTTCATCTGTTCACACATGCGTTCTTCAAGGCGCTGCTGTTTCTTGGGGCAGGGAGCGTCATTCATGCGGTACATACGCAAAATATTCAAGAGATGGGCGGCCTGGGCAGCCGAATGCGGATTACGGCCGTTACGTTCGGGATCGGTGCATTAGCTCTCTCGGGCATCCCGCCGTTATCGGGCTTCTGGTCCAAAGATGCCATTCTCAATACGGCTCTTCATGAGAACCCTGTACTCTTCGCGGTTGGCGTAGTGGCTGCTTTCTTCACGGCCTTCTATATGTCACGCCTGTTCTTCCTCGTCTTCGCAGGCAAGCCGAAGAGCGAGAAGCAGGCGCATGAGTCTTCTTGGACGATGACGCTGCCGCTGATCGTATTGGCCGTGCTTGCGGTTGTTACCGGCTTCGTGGAAACGCCATGGAACAATACGCTTGGAACGTGGCTCTCCGGCGGTACGGAAACGACGCATACGGGCGGCGGGCTTGTTATGGTGATCTCTGCGGCGGTCGGTGCCCTGGGTATCTACCTAGGCTGGCTGATGTACGTCAAGGGGACGATTGCGAGCGATGCGGTATCCTCACGCATGCCATGGCTGCTCAAGCTGCTGGAACGCAAATATTATATCGACGAGCTGTACCATGCCGTATTCGTTCGCGGGCTGCGCGGGCTGGGCATGCTCCTGCAAGCCATGGATGACTTTATCATTGATGGTATCGTCCGATGCGTCGGCGGGGCGGCTGTTCTGCTCGGCAGAGGCGGAACAAGGCTGCAGAACGGACAAGTGCAGACTTACGGAATCATCACGCTGTTTGGTCTGATCATTCTGATCGTGGCGATTGCCGGAAGGAGGTTTTGGTAATGCTGGCCGATATTCCGATTTTGTCACTCATTACCTTCTCGCCTCTGATTGGCATACTCATACTGCTCTTCCTGCCGAAACAAAACAGCCGATTGCTGAAGGTGACCGCGATTACGGCGACGATAATCCCTCTTGCTCTCTCGCTTTGGCTGTATGCCGACTATGACGGGGCAGCAAGCAGCAAATCCTACAGTGAAAGCGCAACATGGGTCAATGCTGCTTTAAATAAAGAAACGATGCCCGACCTTGCTTCATATGTATTCAAATTTCAATATCAGATGGGCATCGACGGGGTATCGCTGCCTCTTGTTCTGTTAACGACGATCGTCGCTGTCATGGCAGCGCTCGCTTCCGTTCATGTGAAGAAACGATGGAAGTCCTTCTATCTGTGGTTTCTGCTCCTGGAAATCGGGATGCTCGGCGTGTTCATGGCACGGGACGTCTTTCTGTTCTTCATCTTTTTCGAGCTTACGCTTATCCCGATGTTCTTCCTGATCGGCATATGGGGCTTCGGTGGACGCGAGAAGGCGGCCAACCGGTTCCTGATCTATAATGGTCTTGGTTCGGCTCTAATGCTCATGGCATTCGTGATGCTCGTCATGACGGCCGGATTGCAGGTCGATCAGATCGACCAACAGACGCAGCATGTGTATTATAGCGGCAGCTACGAGATCATTAAAGAAAATATGACCGCTCCGGATTCATTGGTTAACGCCAGCCCGGAAAGTCCGCTCTACCTGTCGGATACGATGCGGTGGTCAATCTTTATCCTGCTTCTGATCGCGTTCGGCATCAAGCTGCCGATCTTCCCGTTCCATACCTGGATGCTGCGGGTGCATACGGAGGCGCCGCCTTCAATCGTCATGATACACTCCGGCGTTCTGTTGAAAATGGGCGCTTACGGCCTGCTGAGATTCGGCGTCTTCCTCTTCCCGGCGGAGACGAGAGAGTGGGCGGCGGTCCTGGCGGTCCTTGGCGTAATCAATATTTTGTACGGCGCGATACTCGCATTCGTACAGAAGGAATTTAAGCTCGTGCTGGCTTATTCCTCGATCAGCCACATGGGTATCGTCCTGCTTGGCATTGCATCATTGAACGAAATCGGACTGCAGGGCGCGATGGTTCAGCTCGTCTCCCATGGCTTGATTTCAGCGCTGCTGTTCCTGATTGTAGGCAGCCTGCAGGAGAGGACGGGTACGACGGAGCTTGGCGAGCTTGGCGGCTTGGCGCGCAGCCTGCCATTTATGAGCGGCATTCTGTTAGCGGCCGGCATGGCTTCGCTGGGCTTACCCGGATTGTCGGGATTTATCGGCGAGTTTCTATCGCTTCTGGGATTATTCGATTCGATGAAGGTGCTCACGGCAATAGCGGTGCTGGGGGTCATTCTAACGGCTGTCTATGTGCTGCGGAGCGTCCTCTCGATCACATTCGGCCCTATGCCGGAACGGTTCGGCGCATTGCGCGACGCACGGCTCATTGAAGCGGTACCGATGATAGCCCTGCTCGCCTTCATCATCCTGATCGGGGTCTACCCATCGGTAGTAACCGAACCGATGAAGCATGGCTTCGACGCTTTTCTGCAGCAGCTTAATGTGAAGGTGGGGGGATGACATGAGCGTGGACACAGCGCAGCAGTCCTTTCAGCCGCTGACCTGGAGCGATGCGATGTATCTCGCCCCGGAATGGATTTTAATCGTATTCATGGTTGTACTCGTACTGCTGGATCTAGCCCTGCCAAGGCGGGCGGGCCGCAATATAATAGGCTGGCTGACGCTGGCCGGACTATTGACCTCGCTTGGTTTCGTGATCTGGCGGGTAATCGATATGAATGCCGGGGCAGACGGACCGATCAGGCTGCTCGGCGACAGCTACCGGATCGACGCCTTCGGCAGCATGCTGAAGATCGTATTCCTGTCGGCTACCATACTCATCGTATTGATGAGTCTCGGAACGGTGAAGCGGGAAGATATACCCGACAAGGGGGAGTTCTACTACCTTCTGCTTCCGGCGGTTACCGGCGCGATGATGATGGCATCCTCGGGCGATCTGATCACGCTCTATGTCGGCTTGGAGCTGCTCAGCATTACGACTTATATTCTGGTAGGTATTCGTAAGCATTCGGCCCAGTCTGCGGAAGGCGCATTCAAGTATGTGGTGACAGGCGGGATCTCATCGGCACTGCTGTTATTCGGTATGTCATACCTGTATGGGCTGACAGGCGCAACGAACCTGGGCGTGATTAATCAAGCGCTGCAGATGCAGGGAGCCGCAGGAAATATTCAAGAGCTGCTGTACGTCGCATTCTTCCTCATGATTGCGGGCTTCGGGATCAAGGTTGCGGCCGCTCCATTCCACGTGTGGGCGCCGGATGTTTACCAGGGCGCGCCAACGCCGGTTACCGCATTCCTGGCCATTGTTTCGAAGGGCGCGGCGCTGGCCGTATTGTTCCGGATCACGTTCAATTTGCTGTTCTTCATGTCGCCGGGCTTCCATCTCGGCGAGGATATCTTCATGGCGCTGCTGATTTTGGCCGCCGCCGCAATGATCGTGGGCACGACATCGGCTTTGAGGCAGCGTAATGCGAAGCGGTTAATGGCATTATCAGGCGTGGCGAATGCCGGCTACTTACTCGTACCGATCGGCGTATCCATTAAAGGCTTGCATATGCAGAATTACGGGGAGTTCTTATTCTATCTTGCGGCATATGTTCTGATGAACGTTGGCGCATTCGCGGTACTATCCGTCGTAAGCAGAGCTGCCGGGCATGACGAGCTGAAGGGCTTCGCCGGATTGTATTACCGAGCCCCCTGGACGGCTGCCGCAATGATCGTCTTCGTCTTATCGCTTGCCGGCTTGCCGATAACAGGCGGATTCTTCGGGAAGCTGTTCATCCTTCTGGGTGCCGCGCAGTCTCAGGCTTACTGGATCGTCGCCATCATGGTTGCAAGCAGCGTGATCTCGTATTATTTCTACTTCGGCATCATCCGTCAAATGTTCATGCGCGGAGGCGGAGATGAAGCAGAGGTCCATATGCCGGCAATGACGGGTATCGCGGTCTGGATATGCGCTTTGCTTACCATTGTGCTGGGCGTCGTTCCAGGACCGGTAATCGGCTGGGTGAACGAGAACTTCTCGATTGTCCGCGACCTCTTCATCACCATTTCATAACGACAGGTCACTTGATTGTAGGGCTGAGAACGGCTTGTATGCCGTGCTCAGCCCTTGTTTCATTTCTTAGCGATTGCAAGATGAATTTAGTTCACGTATCATGAACATGAAGGTATCGAATGGCCTAAGACCTTCTACCCATTCTTGCCCTTTATGAATATTTAATCATTTTGTCACAAGGAGAAGCGTACTTGAAACGCGAAAAGTTTCATATACCAATTTGCAAGGTTAAAGGCATATTATGATGAAGCTATCGAGCTGGGGATGGAATTCCTACAAAAGTAATGGAACGAGCTGCAGAACGGCCATCCCGGCCCGTGCTTCAGACGCTCCTCCAAGCGGCCACGGAGCAAGAGCCGCACAAGCGCCGAGCATCGCATCGGCGGCGCTGCCGCATGCCGCTTGGCGGGCACTGCTGAGCGTGCTCGCAGCGCTGCTGCTATGCAGCGCCCCGCTGTCTGCGGCCGCTGCCAGCGGGACCGCGGCAGCGCCGCCGGAGGCGCCAAGCGGCGGCCCGGCGCAGCGGCAGCCCGCCGCCGGCACCGCCGATGGCGCCGAAGAGGAGCCGCATAGCTGGCTCCTCAAGTGGCGCGACCCCGCGCTGGCGAAGCCGCTGCGGGGAACGCGCGTCATTCACCGCCAGGCGGAGCCTGCTGCGGTGGACGTGGTCCGCCCCGCGGATCCGGGGGCGGACACGGAGGAATGGCTCCGGCGGCTGCGCGAAACGCCGGGCGTCGAATATGTGCACCCGAACAGCCGCGTAACGTTGCTCGCAGCGCAGACCACCAACGATCCGGAGCTGCCCAAGCAGCACTATCTGGATCAAATCGGAGCGAAGACCGCATGGTCGACCGTGCACGACCAGACGAATTTTACGATTGCGCTCGTGGATACGGGCGTCGACTTGGATCATCCCGATCTGAAGGATAATCTGGTACCCGGTACGAATCTTGTCGCTCCCGGCAAGCCGCCGGAGGACGACAACGGGCACGGCACCAGCGTTGCCGGCGTGCTTGCGGGAGAAGGCGACAATGGAGCGGGCATATCCGGCATTCTATGGAAGGCCAAGATTATGCCGATTAAGGCGCTGGATGCCGGCGGGTACGGGGATGAGGAACGATTGGGCGATGCGATTCTATATGCGGTGAAGAACGGTGCCCGCATTGTCGTGCTCTCCGTCGGCTTGTACCGGTACTCCCCTTACTTGGAGGATATCGCGATATATGCCGAAAGCAAAGGCGTTCTGCTGGTAGCGGCAAGCGGCAATGACGGGCTTGTTCTTGGTACGAAGGCGGAGGTGAAATATCCGGCCGCTTACCCGTCGGTGCTGGCGGTCGCGGGAGCCACGCCGAACAATAAGCCGGAACCCCGTTCGAATCCGGGATCGGAAATCGATATTGCGGCACCATGGAACGTGTATACGACAGCGGTCGGCGGCGGATACAAGAAGGAGCAAGGGACTTCAATGGCCGCTCCTCAAGCGGCTGCCGCAGCAGCATTGATCTGGGCGGTGCATCCGGAGTATAAGCCTTATCAAGTGAGAGAGCTGCTCCGGCAGAGCGCGAAGGATATCGGATCGGCGGGTGTAGACGAAGCTACCGGGTACGGGCTGCTGCAGGTCGACCGGGCCGTGACCGCAACGTTGAAGATCGATGCGTACGAACCGAACAACACCCGCGAATATGCGAAGAAATTCCCGCTCGGCACGAAGATTACGGGGGACTTGAGGGGTGGCGGCGACAAGGACTGGTACATCGTCGACGCACCCTATGACGGCTTTCTTTCCCTGCAATTTCAAGGTATCGTAGCGTCAGGTCAGGCGATCCCGCCGGTTCGAATGATTCACTATGCCGGGGATCAATCGAAGAGTACGAAGGATACGAAATTAGGAAACCAAACCGTTGAATGGAAAGTGAAAAAGGGACGAAACTACATACAGCTTCAGCTGTACGATAAGCGCAACAAAACGCAGCTTCCATACTTGCTGACGACCTCCTTCCGGAATAGTCCGGATGTTTATGAGACAAACGATAAGCAGTATCAAGCATTCACGCTGATGCCGCGGACGCAAACCTTGACCGGCAACTTTCATCAAACGGGGGACCGGGACTGGTACGTCGTGCATTTCGAGAATGGAGGGACGCTTCGCGTCACGGCCACGCCGAGCTCGGTACGGATCGATCCCGCGATCGGCATCCAGCGCAAGGGAGGCAAGCTGATGGAAACGGATGAGAACGGCGAAGGAGAGACGGAAATTTCGCAAGAAATAACGATCACGCCCGGTACGTATTACATTCGTGTTCATAATGCGATATCGTCGCAGGCGAGCCCGACACCGGCCCAGTACGTATTAAAGATGGAGTACCGCACGAAGTATTCGGACCCGAACGAGCCCAACAATAAAATGTACGAGGCGACTGTTATCGGGCTCGGGTCCGACTATTTCGGCGTGATCAATAAGAAGTCGGACCTGGACTGGTATCAGCTGAGGCTCGACTCCCGAAGCATCGTTACACTGACGGTCAAAAGCATTCCTTCCGGCGTACGGATGAAAGCTGAGCTGTACGATAAACGGCAGAAGCTTCTTGCGACCTTGAAGTCGGAACGGAACCGGACCGTCATGATGCGCGAGCAGCTGCTGGATCCCGGCGTATATTACGTGAAAGTGACAGCCGATATCCCCTTCGACCGGCAGTATTATGAGCTCCGGATGGATGCCGACAAGGTCGTATCCGGAATGCGGGATATTGACGGGCATTGGGCGGAGTCGCCCATTGTCCAATTGAGCAGTCTGGGCATTATCGGCGGCAGCGGCAGCTACCGCTTCAACCCTGACCGCAGCATCACGCGCGCAGAAGCCGTAAGCATGCTCGCGCGGACATTAAGTCCGGCCGCAGCCAAGGCGGGCCCCATGTCGTTCACGGATGTGAAGACGGGGCATTGGGCCAATGCTTCCATTATGAGATCGGTAAGATCAGGCTGGGTCGGCGGCTATGTCGATGGCACATTCAAACCGGACCAGCCGATTACGCGGGAAGAAATGGCCGTCATTTTGTCAAGGGCATGGGAATTGAGAGAGGTACGGCCGACTCGTTCTCCGTTTGGCGATGTCGACCAGAAACGCTGGTCATCCGCAGCGCTGAACACGATGAAGCTAAAAAATTGGGTAAGCGGATATCAAGGCAACCGCTTCATGCCGGAAGAAACGGCAAGCCGCGCCGAATTCGCTGCGGTTCTGCAGCGGGCGCTGGGAAGCAGCAGCAAGGACGGATAGGGAACGAAACTTGACGATATTGGACTATCCTTGGCTTAAGTGCAACCACATTAACATTTGAACGTATTTATTCCGATACTATAATTTAGAGCAATTAGGTGGTCACCACCTGTACCTTGGAGGCGTATGATGAATTTGGATCAACTTGCGGCGGAAGCCGGCATGCAGGGCCTGATGAAGATTATTATAGAATTGTTTTCCATTACGGTCGCATGGTTTGTTATCCAAGAAGTCCGGTTCGATCTGTTTCTGCGCAAGCCAGGCAGCCCAAAAGCGCGTATCCTGCAGATTATGCTTGCCGTGATCATCGGACACCTTTTCGCATCCTTCTTGTTTTTGTATGGACAATGGTCGAATGCGCTCAGATGGCTTGTCGAATAACAACGATGAAACATGTTAACAATGGGTAATACAAGGACGGTCCGAAAAGCTAAACCGCTTACGAATATTATGAAATGTGGGTTTCGACAGGGAGAAAATAACGCTTGTCGATTCATGTAAAGCGATGATAAGATGGAGACTGTGTATCAGTTAAGGGTGGCATTTATTTCAGTATTAGGAAGAAGAATCTACTGCGCGCGGAGGGAAACCTAAAGATGAGCAAAATAATCGTCCGCGGCGGCCAGCGACTAACCGGAAACGTTCGTGTCAGCGGCGCCAAGAATGCCGTACTGCCAATTCTCGCGGCCACGTTACTTGCCCAAGAGGGAGAAAGCATCATTTCCGATGTGCCTTCTCTTGACGATGTTAATACCATTCAACAAGTGCTTGCCGCATTAGGGGCCAGCCTAACATACGAGAACGAAACAATGCGAATCTCGGCGCAGCAGCTTACAACCTATGAAGCGCCTTATGAGCTTGTTCGTAAGATGCGCGCTTCCTTCTTGGTTCTGGGGCCGCTGCTTGCCAGACTGGGCAGAGCCAGAATTTCGCTTCCTGGCGGCTGTGCGATCGGCACGAGGGCGATCGATCAGCATCTGAAGGGCTTTGAAGCGATGGGCGCTGAAATTGTTCTCGGTCAAGGCTTTATCGATGCCCGTTCCGACGGTAAGCTAAAGGGCGCCAAAATTTATTTGGACGTTGCCAGCGTAGGCGCAACGGAGAATATTATGATGGCGGCGGTGCTTGCGCAAGGAACGACGACGATTGAGAATGCGGCCAAGGAGCCTGAGATCGTTGATCTGGCCAATTATTTGAATGCCATGGGAGCCAAGGTTCGCGGAGCCGGTACCGGTGTCATCCGGATCGAAGGCGTGGAACGGTTAAGCGGCGTAGCACATACGGTGATCCCAGACCGCGTGGAGGCGGGTACTTATATGATCGCCGCTGCCATTACGGGTGGCGATGTTCATGTGGAAGGCGCCATTGCCGATCATCTTGCCCCTGTCATCTCGAAGCTGCAGGAGATGGGTGTGGAGATCGAAGAATCGGATAACGGCATCCATGTCAGAGCGGCAAGTCCGTTAAAGTCGGTTGACGTGAAGACATTACCGTATCCAGGCTTTCCGACTGACATGCAATCGCAAATGATGGCGCTCTTGATGGTATCCGAAGGCACGAGTATCGTAACGGAAACCGTCTTCGAGAACCGCTACATGCATGTGGAGGAATTCCGCAAGATGAGCGGACAAATCAAGGTGGAAGGTCGTACGGCTATTATTAGCGGCGGTCTACCGCTTGCTGGCGCGAAGGTATGCGCAACCGATCTTCGGGCGGGTGCGGCCCTTGTCTGTGCGGCTCTTCATGCGGAAGGCGAAACGGAAATAACCGGCATTCACCACGTCGATCGGGGATATGTCGATATTACCGGCAAGCTGGCAGGCTTGGGAGCGGACATCAGGCGGTTTGAAGCGGCAGAAGAATCGGCAAAAGCCGATGCGATGCAGACGTTCACTTCCAGCGTCGAAGCAGCCGTCAGCGCGGTTACGCAAGCCGATGCGGTTATCGCTGTTTCGGCATCCGACAAATCCGATAAAACCGATAATGCGGCCGAGAAGACGGACTTCAAGCGTGAGAAGGATGTCGCCCGCATTAAAGCACAGCCGACGTGGGCTTAATAAGACCGGCGTCGACAAGGAATCACAATTATACGTCCTGATGGAATCGGACGACCAAACCGGAACCTGCTGGCTGTTTTTAAGCGAGCAGGTTCTTTTATTTCGCTTTTAAATAACATAACGCTCCGATAAGACGCCGCAGTTCTCCTGATACTATCCGTTTATAACGGTAACCCCGCAATCTATCGTTCCAGCACCGCCCCGCCTCTTTACAGCCCATAGTGAATTCATATTTAGACCCGATATTGGATTGGAATAGTGAAGCTGCGAGACTCTACCGGTCTGGCGGCTTTTTAACTATGCGCGGGCGAAAGCTATCAAGCGAGACTCCGCTATGGATGAGCGGCTTGCGTTCTATCCTAGCAGTGCGGTTCATAGACTATAGCAGGACAAGAGGTTAAGAGTCGCGAGAGTTTCAAATCCATACTGGGCGTAAAGGAGAAATTCATGGAACGTATGAGATGGAGAACGGCGCGCCGGAGAGGCTTGCGGATAGGGACAAGACGTTGGTGGATCGGATTTGCGGGCGGAGCCCTTGTGATTCTGATTGTGAAGGGATTGCTGGTTTCGAATAACACGCCGATCCAAAATGGCAAGCAGCATGAGAGTATGGAGTCAGCTCCGATCATTCAGCTTGAGCCGTCAGACGGGAAACGTCCGGTTGACGATAGCAGCATAAGTCAATCCGGCGATACGCCGGATTCACAGAATGCCGACGCGCCGAAGGGCGGGGAAGGACCCGGCAGACAGGATGCGGCTTCTTCCGTTCCAGATCGTCAGGCGTCCGGGCAGCAGCCGCAAGCTAATGAGGCGGAGCCCGTATTGGCTCAGAGCTGGTACGACCGGCTGCGGGTTCGCGTTTACTTGACCGATGAGAAGAAAATTGAAACCATGCCTATCGAGCTCTATGTACGCGGCGTTCTCGCCGGAGAGATGCCGCTCGATTTTGAGCTTGAAGCCTTGAAAGCACAGGCTATTGCGGCGAGAACCTATATCTATCGGAGAATGAGCAGCGGCGACCGGAGCGGCTTGAAGGCGGTGAAGGCCGATGTGAACAATACGGTCCAGCATCAAGTCTATATTCCGCTGGAGAAGCTGTTAACAAGATGGAAGGGCGAAGCGAAGGAAGACAATCTGGCTATATTAAACCGAGCTGTAGAGGAGACCAAAGGGCAGATCATCACGTATAACGGCGAACCGATTCAAGCGGCTTTCTTCTCGACAAGCAACGGGTACACGGAGAATGCGGCAGATTATTGGGAGATCGACCTTCCGTATTTGCACAGCGTTGCCAGCCCATGGGATAAAGAAATTTCACCGCGATATAAGGAAACGGTTACGATGAAGCTCAGCACGTTCGCGGGCAAGCTCAATGTCAAGAAGAGCGCCGTTCCTTCCATGCGCGTCTTAGAGAAGACGGAGGGAAGACGGATCAAGACAGTGGCGGTAGGGAACAAGACATTCACGGGTCGGGAAATAAGAGAGAAGCTTGGTCTTGCATCCTCTCAATTCAGCTGGAAGATCGGTGACGGCGAAATTGCGATCACGACGTACGGGTTCGGCCATGGGGTCGGAATGAGCCAATGGGGAGCCAATGGCATGGCGCAAAGCGGCAAGTCGGCGAAGCAAATTGTGGAATATTATTACTCGGGCGCGAAGGTCGAGCAAGCTTCGAAGCTTCCGATGCGGTCATAGAGCCGTCGTCTCTGACTTTCAACTACTCGGCCATACCCCCCGCCTATAAAGTTTCTGGAGAGCTTGCTAGAGTCCGTGAGGCTTCAAATTCCCGGTCTAGCGGATCCAATCATAGAGCATGAAACTTGCAATCTTAAAAAATCCGAATCCTCACGTATAAACTGCTAGGTTGTGGCAACAATGGCTAGTGAGGTGATCAAACAATGAATGATCAAAACAAACCAAAGCTGAAAGAAGAATCTCCCAAAACTGCAATGGGAGGAACTGCCGTCAAACCTTCTGCATGGAGAAAGCTGCTGTCGAAAAAATGGGTGGCACCAGCAGCATTCGTGGCCGCGGCAGCAATCATCGTAACCTTAATGTGGATCTATCGGGGAACGGAAGAGACACCTACGACAGCCGGCAACGACAGCCTCGAAATCACCGAAGGTACCGATGAAGTCGCGCTTGAAACTCCTGTCGACGACACGCTCGAAGTCGCATCTTCCAACGAGACGCTGCAATGGCCGGTGGTCAACCGCAGCGAGCTGACCGTAGCAACGCCTTTCTATGAAGCAACCGCATCGAACGAAGAGCGCCAGGCGGCGATGGTCCAAACGGGCAACACCTTTACGCCTCATACGGGTCTGGATCTGACGAGCGCCGACGAGAAGCCATTCGACGTCGTAGCCGCGCTTAGCGGACGCGTCATCGTCGTTGACAAGCACCCGATTAACGGCAATGTCATCGAGATTAAGCATGCGGACGGTATCGTCACGGTGTATCAAAGCTTGAGCGAAGTACAGGTGAAGGTTAACGAAGAAGTGAAACAGGGTTCCCTGATCGGGAAATCCGGCCGCAGCGAGATCGAGAAGGAATATGGCAACCATCTTCACTTCGAGGTTCGCCAGAACGGCACTTCGATTAACCCGAATACGCTTTTGGAGCAGTAGACAGCAGACGAGCTCCCACAATAAAGTTTTGGAAAGGCAGGGAAATCCCTGCCTTTTTTTATTTTTCAGCGGTCTTTTTTGAAAATATTTGCACAACTGGGCTTGTCACGCTTGGACACAAAGAATATATACCCGTACCCCTCATATAATGTACCAAACTATCTCGAGTAGGGAGGCGGGAGCGTGCACGATTACATCAAAGAGCGGACCATAAAAATCGGCCGTTGTATCGTCGAGACAAAGCATACGGTTCGAACGATCGCCAAAGAATTTGGTGTATCCAAAAGCACGGTGCACAAGGATTTAACCGAGCGATTGCCGGAAATAAATCCCGATTTGGCAGACCAGGTTAAACATATACTGGAATACCACAAATCGATCCGGCACCTGAGGGGAGGAGAAGCGACGAAAATAAAATATAAGAAGAGCACGGGCCGCAAACGCGAAGTGCTGGCAGCCGCTAAATCGTAAGCGATTTTTTCAACAAAAATAGAGGATTTTCGTTCGAATTAGCGAATACTGTACGATATCAGTTTTGGATCGACTACTATTCGCTTTGGGGGACTTACGACTTATGTTTAGTAAGGATATCGGGATCGATTTAGGCACGGCTAATGTGTCCATTCATGTGAAAGGAAAGGGTATCGTTCTGGATGAGCCTTCGGTCGTCGCGATCGAAAGCGAAACCAAGCGCGTGCTGGCCGTAGGAGAAGAGGCCCACCGCATGGTAGGACGTACGCCAGGGAATATCATCGCAATCCGGCCGCTTCGCGACGGCGTTATCGCCGATTTCGAAATCACGGAAATTATGCTCAAAGCGTTCATCGATCGGGTAGGCGGACGCTCGTGGTATAGCCGTCCACGCATCCTGATCTGCGCGCCGACCAATATTACGTCGGTCGAGCAGAAGGCCATCCGTGAAGCGGCCGAGCGAAGCGGGGCAAAAGACGTCTTTCTGGAGGAAGAACCGAAAGCGGCTGCAATCGGCGCAGGAATGGACATTTATCAGCCAAGCGGAAATATGGTCGTCGATATCGGCGGGGGGACGACGGACGTAGCCGTGCTTTCCATGGGCGACGTCGTTACCGCCTCTTCTATTAAAGTAGCGGGCGATAAATTCGACTCCGCGATTATGAAGTACATCAAGAATAAGTATAAGCTGTTGATCGGGGAACGCACGAGCGAAGATATCAAAATCAAAATCGGTACCGTATACCAGAGCGGCCGCAGAGACGAAATGGACATCCGCGGCCGGGACATGGTATCCGGCTTGCCGCTGACCATGACGATCCATTCCGACGAAGTGCGAGAAGCGCTGTGGGAATCCGTGATCACGATTGTGTCGGCGGCTAAGTCGGTTCTGGAGCGTACGCCGCCGGAGCTGTCGGCGGATATTATCGACCGCGGCGTTATTCTGACAGGCGGCGGCGCACTGTTGGACGGGCTGGACGCGCTGCTTGCGGAAGAGCTGAAGGTCCCTGTGCTCATTGCGGAGAATCCGATGCATTGCGTCGTGAAGGGGACAGGCCTGCTGCTGGATCATCTGGACCGGTCTCCCCGCAAGCGTTAAGCCAAGGGAGCCGCAATAAGGGACAAGCTCAGCGAAGACGTCAAGAGCAATCGTCTCTTGTTATTTGTGCAGGTAGGACGCTTAATAGGGGGGCGTGCCGAAGCGCAAATGGGTCTAAAGACGCATGGCCAATCTATTCAGCTCTTCAATATGGATGCCGATATATACGATAGAACTATACCATAAGGGTTAATCCTCAGGAGGTCGGCTCCATGCTGAGAGGTCTTTATACGGCTGCCGCGGGCATGATTGCCCAGCAGCACCGTCATGATACCGTAACGAATAATATTGCGAACCTGAATACGCCCGGATTCAAGCAAGCCAATGCGGTGACGCGCTCCTTTCCGGAGATGCTGCTCTCGCTTACAGGTGTGGAAGAGGGACAGGGCGGAACAGTCGGGCATGTCAATACGGGCGTGTTCGCCGAAGAAAGTCTGTCGATCCAGCTTCAAGGGGATTTGACACAGACGAATCGCTCCTCCGATTTTGCCATTATTTCCGATATCGAAGTGCCGGGGATGGCGTTCGATTCATCCGGGAAGTACGTCGCGCCGGACGGACAGACGACCTTCCGGCCCCAGGCTTTCTTCACGGTTCGGGACGCTGCCGGAGAAACCCGCTATACGCGCGGGGGCAAGTTCTCTCTGGATACGCAGGGCTTCCTGATTACAGGCGACGGCTCGCAGGTGCTTGGTCAAGGCGGCACTCCGATTCAGCT
Organism: Paenibacillus spongiae; assembly: GCF_024734895.1. Classification (NCBI taxonomy): domain Bacteria; kingdom Bacillati; phylum Bacillota; class Bacilli; order Caryophanales; family Paenibacillaceae; genus Paenibacillus; species Paenibacillus spongiae. The sequence goes on along the minus strand of NZ_CP091430.1, from coordinate 7,116,503 downwards.
TCCCGCGAATGTATCGCTGGATCAGGTGACAATCACGGCAAATCGCCAATTGGCAGACTCGCGGACAGGAGCGATAGTGGGCCAGCTCCTTATTACGCGAGTGGATAATCCCAACGACCTTGTTCGGGAGGGCGACGGCAAGTTCCGTTTGATGGGGGATCCCAATACGGCACGGGCCATCGCAGCGGGAGACCGCGTTGAAGTGCGCCAAGGGTATATTGAGCGCTCTAACGTCGATTCCGCCCAATCGATGATCGACCTGATGTCGGCATTGCGAGCTTATGAAGCGAATCAGAAAGTGGTTCAGTTCTATGACCGCAGCTTGGACAAAGCGGTCAATGAGATCGGACGCGTATAACTTAAGGAGGCCGCCGCATGAATGGCTCAATGATCAACGCGATGGTATCCATGAACAGCCTGCAGCAAAAATTGGACCTGCTGGCGGATAACATTGCGAACGCAAATACGGTAGGATATAAACGTAAGGAAGCCTCCTTCGAGGATCTGCTGTCCACGAAGACACAGCAGCCGAGCGGCTTCTCGCAGCCCGGCCGATTGACGCCGCTAGGGTTCAATCAGGGCTGGGGCGCAAGGCTTGGCATGATTCAGCCGGATCTTGCCCAGGGACCGCTGAAGCAGACGGATGAGCAGTACGACGTGGCGATTACCGGCGATGCGCTTCTCGAAGTCATAACGGATACTGCGGGCACGCGTGCTTACACGCGGAACGGGGCTCTTCAGTTAACGATGGACAATACGGGCTCCTCCTTCCTCACGACGAAGGATGGTTATGCGATTTCCGACGTAGACGGCAACCGGATTGAAATTCCGAGCGAGGTTCAATCGCTGCGAATCGATGCGGACGGAAGTCTAGTCGGCGAGACGGCGGCAGGGGCGGTTGCGCTTGGCCAGATCAAGCTGGTGCAAGCGTTGAAGCCTGCTCTTCTTTCGCAAGTGGCAGACAATTTATATACGGTGGCAGATGGCATGAATGTGGCGGACGTTCTTCGGACGGTAACAGCTGCCGCGGATAACGACATCTCGATCCGGCAAGGCTATTTAGAACAATCCAACGTCAACTTGGCCAATGAGATGACGGAATTGATTAACGTGCAGCGTGCCTATCAGTTGAGTTCAAGAGCGCTGTCCTCGAGCGATACGATGCTGGGACTGGCCAACAGCCTGCGCGGGTAAGAAATGAGTGGAGCATGATGGAAACGAAGAAAGAAACGGCCGCAGCGCTGGAAGGATTGACCGCTGCTGAACGTACCGGCTTGCAGGGAGCTTCATCTTCCTATAAGAGTACCGGCGCTCCGCAGCAGCGAAAGGCCGACAAGGAACAGCCCGGCAAGAGCGAAGTCCGGGTCAAGCGCAATCCGGCGCTGCGCGTCTTCCTTTGGCTGCTTCGCAAAAGCATCGTTCCGCTGCTCTGTCTACTTGCAGTTGTAGGCGGTCTTTATATCGGTTTCTCCGTTATAGGCAAGCAGCCTGGAAGCGAAGTGTTCGAATGGTCGACATGGAGACATATGTATGACCTCGTATTTGCGGATTCATAATTATTGCGGGAGAAGAGGGACAGCCCTTGACTCCTGCTTTTTTTTCTTAGGAAGAGGAGGTTGGCCATGCGGTCAGCCTCCTCATGCTTTGTATAGGGCTCCTGCTCGCAGGCCCAAAAAAAATCGGCCCACAGTAATATCTGTCGGCCGATTTACAACTATTCCGGAGGAGTTACTTTACCGTGACGCGCATCGTGATGCTCTTGCCTTCGAACACCGCTTTAATGGTCGCAGTGCCTTTGGCGACGGCCGTTACGACACCGCCTTCCACTTTAACGACAGAAGCCTTGGATGAGGTCCACACGGCGCTCTTCGTGGCGTCGATCAGGCGTCCGTTCTCGTATTCGCCGGTGATCTTGAATGTGCCGGTGCCGCCGATCGCGAGCTGGAGCGATTTATCCGAAGCGGTCAGCTTCTTCAGCTTCTGCTTCACGATGAGAGCAATTTGAACGACTTTGCCTTGATAGCTGCCGGTCAGCTTGCCGGTCCCTTCCTCTAACGCCTTGACAGTGGCTCCCTTGACGGTAGCGAGCGTATCCGGATCGATGGTCCAATTCATCTTGGATCCAAGGGAAACCGATTTGCCGCTTTTGTATACGCCCGTCACTTTAATGGACTTGGAACGTCCAGGGTTCAGCAGCAGTGAATTCGCCTCTACATAGATCTTCGTAATCTCTTCTTCCACGGTCACGCGGACGGTCGTGGACTTGCCCAGATAAGTGGCCGTCAACGTAGCGCTTGTTTTGACGAGGCCTCTAACGTTCGGCGCTTTAACAAGAATGTTGGTGGAGGTCGTCTTCCATGTAACCAGGCTGCTCACGTCTTCTTCGTTGCCGCTCTCATAGGTTACGGTAATCTTAGGAAGCTTCACTTCCTGGCCGATTACGATGGACATATCCGTTACTTCCGGAATTAGAATCAATGGCTTCTCATTGACAGCGACCTTGACGGTTACCGTCTCCCCGTCAATTTCGGCGGTCAGGACGGCGGTGCCGACCTTCTTGGCGACCCATTTGTCCTTCTCCAGACGGACAACCGAGTTGTCGTTGCTCGTCCAGGTGACGAGATCGGAGACATCCACAATCTCATCGGTAAGGGAAGTTGCATTTACTTTAGGCAGCGTAATATTATCGTCCACAAACACTTCGACTTTGTCTTTGGCCGCTTCAAGCTTCGAGACGGTCGGGTAGACGTTTACGACGACTTGACGGCTGAGTCCTTTGTATTCCGCTTTAATCGTTGTTTTGCCGACAGCCTTAGGCGTTACGAGGCCGGTATCGCTTACCGTAGCGGCGAATACGTTATCCGATGTCCAGGTAGCGGATGACGTTACATCCTCCGCTTCTGCCGGAGGGTCGAGCACTTCAACCTTGAACTGAATGCCAGTGCCCTTATCCTTCAGAAGGATATGCTGTGCTTGATCGGGACTAATGCGCATCGCTTCGAAAGGCGGGCGGACGACGACCGTGAATGAATCGCTTACGCCAAGATAATCCGCCGTGATGGTTGTCGTTCCGGCGCCCACCGGCGTGACGACGCCTTTCTCAACGGTTGCGACGGCGGAGTTCGCGCTTAGCCACGTTACCTTATCCGTCAGCGATTGGTCTGTGCCGCCGTCAATCAGCTCGGCCGATACCGTAACAGACTTGGCCGCGTTGCCGATTTCGAATTCCATCAAGCTGCGGGGCGAGATCGTCAGCTTCTTATAAGGTGAAGTTACTTTCAGCTTAACCGAATCGCTTCTTCCTCTATATTTGGCCGTAATCGTCGTTTCCCCCGCAGCCAGCAGCGTAATCTTGCCTTCTGAAACCGTCGCGACCGCTTCATTGGAGCTGGTCCATGAAGCAAGCTTCGTAATTTCGCTGTCGACGTCGTCCTTGGTGGCGGTCAAGGTGTAGCTCGGATCTTGGCCGAGTTTGACCTCCTCTTTGTCTTCCAAGGCCGCACCGTCCGACTTCATGGTAATCTTGTCGTATTTGTATTCGGATGTCATGATAACAGATACGGTGAAACCTTTATATTGGGCCCTGATTGTCGAGGTGCCTTTCGAGACGGCTGTGAGCACGCCTTTGTCAACTTTGATGGCAGAGGTATTGGAAGATGTCCAAACCGCATCGAGAGTCACGTCTTTAACGGATGTTGCGCCTGAGATCGCAGCATTGACGCGCAGTGCCATGGTCTCGTCATCGATATACAGCTTGGCGGGCGACGGCACAGTCTCGAAGGCTATGCCGGTTACGGTTTCTTCGGCAGCGATGGCTGCTCCGGACATGGCGGACAACATCAGAACAAGTGCAAGTCCTGCAGCAAGCGCGGCGCGCAGCGTCCGTGCCGGTGAAGACGTCGGTCTACTTATCATAGTTTTTAGGTTACCTCCAGCTTCTTGTGATTTCTTCTCCTTCTGTTATTAACGGTATCCATCCGCTAAAATTGAAGACATGTGGAAAAAGACGCCCATTTATTTTGCATAAACAGGACCCAGGTCGGGGGGGATACACGGGTTTATGAAGCTGCAAGTGGTTTTATTTTTGCATACGTAGAGGTATAATGATTGAGGAACTTTGCGGCGTCATCCTTAGAGAAACAATAGAAAAGGTTGGGGGGGCGTGACAGTTGAATCTGCCGAATTTGCTCACGATGCTGCGATTCGCGCTCATCCCCGTCTATATCTCTGTCTTTGCATCGGGACAATTGATCGGGGCCTTCGTCATCGTCGTTGTCGCCGGTCTGACAGATATATTGGACGGATACTTGGCACGCAAGCACGGTCAGGTGACAACCGTAGGTGCCATGCTGGATCCGCTCGCCGACAAAACGATGATGATCACGGTTATTTTGTCGCTGTTAATTACGGGACATATACCGTGGAGCGCAGGCGCGGCGATTTTCATACGGGATTTAGGCATGATTGCCGGATCGGCATTTTTCCATTTTCGGGGGAAGAAGACGGTGCCGGCGAATTGGATGGGCAAATTAACGACGGTGCTTTATTATTTTGCCATCATGTTCATTTTCTTCGAGCTTCCTTTTGCCCGTACCTATCTATGGGGGGTCATCATTTTTTCGTTTATTACCACGTTTATCTACATATTCCTGTTCGTTGCGCTTAACAGAGAAGAGTGGACCGATGAAGCCGCCGCGCAGCGGATGGAAGAGGAGCAAGCCCGGGACGATACGCATCAAGCTTAGGCTGCCTAGGGGGATAGCCGGAAGCGGGGGACGAGAGGCAGAGGATAAGGCGATAACAAAAAGAAGAAGCTTGGCCGTCGACGCTTTTCGTCTCTTTCGGCCAAGCTCCCTTATCTTAACCCCCATGACTGCAGTTTCACGAAGGATATGGTCTAGTGTGGCACAATTGAATGAAAATTAAACGTGAATCATGAAAGGAAGTATGCATCGATGCTCGATATTCAACAAATTCAAGAAATTATACCTCACCGTCCGCCATTTTTGCTCGTTGACCGAATTCTGGAGGTAGAAGAAGGGAAGCGCGCCGTAGGCCTTAAGAACGTTACGATGAATGAGCCCTTCTTCGCCGGTCACTTCCCGGAATATGCGGTCATGCCGGGCGTTCTTATTGTGGAAGCGCTGGCACAGGTCGGGACCGTCGCCATCTTAATGGTTGAAGCGAACCGGGGAAAAATCGGCTTCTTCGCCGGAATCGATAATTTCCGCTTCCGCGGGCAGGTAACGCCGGGCGACACCCTCATCCTTGAAGTGGAGATTACGCGCTTGAAGGGGCCGATTGGCAAAGGCCAGGCTACGGCGAAGGTTGGAGACAAAGTCGTGGCGGAAGGCGAAATCATGTTCGCCTTGTCTGACCCTAAGAAAGCATAAGGATACGTAAACATCTAACTTGATATATATTTATTAGGAAACAAGACAGAACTGGAGAGGACGGTAAGGAACTATGACTCTAACCGCACAAGAACGTTATGAAGCATGGCTGAACGATCCATCGATCGATAAAGCTACGAAGGACGAACTGTCCGCTCTGGCAGGCAACGCAAAAGAAATCGAGGACCGTTTCTATCGGGATTTGGAATTCGGGACGGGCGGATTGCGCGGCGTTATGGGCGCAGGCACGAATCGGATGAATCCCTATACGGTAGGGAAGGCGACGCAAGGCTTGGCGAACTGGCTAAACGGGAAGAGCGCAAGCCCATCGGTTGTCATCGCGCATGATTCGCGGAACAACTCGCCGGAATTTGCGCTTGATTCAGCGCTGGTGCTGGCGGCTAACGGCATCACGACTTATTTGTTCCCGTCGCTGCGGCCCACTCCGCAGCTGTCGTTCGCGGTACGCGCGCTGGGCGCCGCAGGGGGCATCGTCATCACGGCGAGCCACAACCCGCCGGAGTACAATGGTTACAAGGTATATGGCGCGGATGGCGGCCAGCTTGTTCCCGCCGATGCGGAGCAGGCAATTAGCGCAATACAGCAGGTATCGGGCTTCGATCAAGTGAAGCGGATCTGCCGTGAGGAAGCGGAAGGCAGAGGCCTGCTGCGCTGGCTGGATGATGAGGCGGATCAGCAGTATGTGGATACCGTTGTACAGCAAAGCTTGAACGGCGATCTGCTCAAGAGCGGCCTGGGCGAAAAATTCTCGGTCGTGTTCACACCACTGCACGGCGCGGGGAATATGCCGGTACGCCGCGTATTGAAGCAGGCTGGTTTCACGAACGTACATATTGTTGCGGAGCAAGAGCAGCCTGACGGCTATTTCAGCACTGTGAAATCGCCGAATCCCGAGGAGCGCGAAGCCTTCACGCTCGCGATGAAGCTTGGCGAAGAAATCGGTGCCGACATCATTATCGGTACGGATCCGGACTGCGACCGGATGGGCGCGGTCGTGCGCGACAACGAAGGCAGCTACTTCGTGCTCTCCGGCAACCAATCCGGCGCCATTATGGTCCACTACTTCCTGAGCACGCTGCAGGAACGCGGTCAGCTGCCCGGCAATGGGGTCGTCGTGAAGACGATCGTTACCAGCGAGATGGGGGCGGATATTGCCCGTCATTACGGAGTAGACGTGGTCAACACCTTGACGGGCTTCAAATACATCGGGGAAAAAATGACGGCGTACGCCCAAACGGGCGAGAAGAGCTTTCTATTCGGTTACGAAGAAAGCTACGGCTATCTGGCAGGGACTTACGCTCGCGACAAGGATGCGGTAATCGCTTCGATGCTCATTGCGGAAGCGGCTGCTTATTATAAGAGCCAAGGCAAGACGCTGTACGACATCCTTCAAGAATTGTATGCACAGTTCGGCACTTATATGGAACACTTGGAATCCAGAACGCTGAAAGGAATCGACGGCGTACAGCAAATTGCTTCTATTATGAACGATTGGCGGAGCAGCCCGCCGTCCGAGGTGGACGGCGTGAAGGTCGAGAAGGTTCTCGACTACGCACCCGGGTTGGATGGGCTGCCTCCGGAGAATGTGCTGAAGTTTATGCTGGCGGATGGATCGTGGTTCTGTTTGCGTCCGTCAGGGACGGAACCAAAGATCAAAGTATATTTTGCCGTTTGCGGCACATCGCAGAGCGAAGCGGCTGCGGCGATCAAACGCCTGACGCAGGCGGTTATGAAAAGGGTCGACAACTAGGCTTAAGGAGTGGAAGGCGTGCAACAATCTTGGCAGCAATGGAATCGTAAGGCGCGGGCATTGATGTGGGTGCTGACCCTCGTGGGCGTCCTGGCGGCTCTGCCGCTAGGCGCAACGCGCTGGCAAATGGAAGAAACGGCGAAGAAAGTGGAGTTCGTCTTCGATTATCGCGCGCTCGTCCAGGTGGCGTCCTATCAAGCGCATCCGAAGGCGTTCATCGACGAGCAGCTAACGAATATGAAGGAAGCTGGCGTTCACTCTATGGCTGTGTACGAGAGCACGCTGGAAGAGATGATATGGTCGGGCCGCCTCTCGGTCTACGATACCGAGAGCGCCAGCGAGCTTACCGGCGAGCCAATTCCTGGCGATGAAAATTTCACCTATATCTTGTTCGCGGGTAAAGAAGAAGAAACCGCACTGCGCCCGATGATCGAGGCAACGTTCGAGGGCTGGGACATTCCCGTTCGGCCTTGGAGCTTCGAAGGGCGTTCCGGGCTAGTGCTGGAAACACCAACGGCGAATGCGCTCCTCAAGCCGATGGATCCGGATCCGCTATCGGTCCAGAAGATTCGCGACAAAGGACTGTCTATCGTGCTCCGTCTGTCTGACCGGATGGCCTACGATCAGGAGGAAACGGAGAAGCTGCTTTCTGATTATAAGGAGATGGGTGTGCAGCGGATCCTGTTTGAAGGCAATGCCGTCAAGGGCTACCGCGATAACCCTGAGAAGAAGAGCATCGCCGGCTTTGCTTCGCTTCTGAAGGAATATGGTATTGGAATCGTAACAATCGAGAATTCTAAGCAGCAGAAGGGCATGAATTCACTTGCTTATCTGTCGGATTACAATGTCGTCCGGCTGTATTCGCTGCCTGACGGCGATGCGGCGACCATGAGTCCGGAGGCGATATCCGACCGGTTCCAGCTGGCTGCCAAGGACCGAAACATCCGGATGTTCTTCCTGAAGGCGGCACCGTCCCGCAACAGCGAGAAGGCGTCTGTGGTGCACCCGCTGAACAATATTTATGAAGCGTTGAAAGGGCCGGAAGGCGCGGTAGCGAAGCTTGAAGGGCTTGGGTTCACGATGGGCCAGGCGGAGCCGTTCGAACATACTTCGCCATCCTGGCATAAGCCGCTGAAGGCGATCATTTGTCTTGGGGCGGTTGCGCTCATTGCCCTGTTAATCAGTGCATTCTTGCCCGGCACCGCCATTCCGGTGTTCCTGCTGGGGCTTATCGGCAGTGCCGGACTGTATGTGGTCTCGAAGCCGATGCTGGAGCAAGGACTTGCGCTGGGCGCAGCCATCAGTGCGCCGACACTTGGGATTATATGGGCTGTTGGCCGCGTAAAAGCCCACACAACCGGACATTTGCGTCCGATAGGGGGAGCGGGCGAGACACCGGCGGGGGGGATGAGATGGTTCTTCCCAGGTCTATCGGCAGGACGCCGCTTGGCCATGGCGCTCTCGATCTTTGCCATGACCGCTGTCATCTCGATGCTAGGGACTCCATACGTATTCGGACTGTTGAACAATATTACGTATTCGCTTGTACTGGAGCAGTTCCGCGGAGTCAGTCTGCTTCATCTGGCGCCGATCGCTTTATCCGCGCTGTATGTATTCCTGTATACCGGCGATTCCGTGATCGGCAATCTTCGCAAGCTGCTCACGATGCAAATTACCGTGCTGTGGGTCGTCATAGCGGCCGTGCTCGGTGTCGTGGGCATGTACTATCTGTCCCGGACCGGCAATGAAGGACAAGCTTCTCAGCTGGAGCTGGTCTTCCGCAACATTCTCGAATCGACGTTCGGCGTGCGGCCGCGCTTCAAGGAATTTATGCTGTCGCATCCGTTATTCCTGTTCGGGCTGTTCCTGGCGCTTCGCTACCGCGCGGCGTGGGTATTCTTTATCGTAGGCTCAATCGGCCAGCTGTCGATGGTTGACACGCTTGCCCATATTCACACGCCGCTCTACATTTCACTCATTCGCGTGGCTCTCGGTCTCGGAATGGGCGCGATTATCGGACTGGTGTTCATTGCGGTATGGCAGGTACTGGAAGGGGTTTGGAATCGATGGCTATCGCGCATCGCGCTGAAGGTGCAGCACAGTTTCAAGTCCGGCGCGTAGTCGTCTCCGGTTATTATGGATTCCGCAACAGCGGCGATGAGGCGGTCTTGAAGTCTGTTCTTACCGCTCTTGCGGAAGAGGGCGCAAGTACAGGCATCCGGATCGAGCCGATCGTCTTGTCGATCGATCCGGCCTGGACGAGCGAGATGTACGGCGTCGAGTCCGCACACCGTATGCGTCTGCCGGATGTGATCAAGGCCATCCGCAGCAGCGACGGGCTCATCAGCGGCGGCGGCAGTCTGCTGCAGGATGCGACAGGTGCGCTGACGATCCCGTATTACACGGGCATCCTGCGGCTCGCGCAGCTGCTGCGCAAGCCGACGTTCGTGTACGCGCAAGGCATCGGGCCGGTGAACCGGCGGTGGATGGACCGGTTGATCCGCGGCGTTATGCGCCGCAGCGCGTACGTGTCCGTGCGAGACGCCGAATCCGCCGCCTTGTTGGGGCGGATGGGCGTGGAGCAAGGCCGGATCGAGGTTGTACCCGATCCGGTGATGGGGTTGCCGCTGCCGGCGCCGGGCGAAGCCGGCACGGCAGGGGGCGGCGGTGCCGCGGGCGCAGCCGCGGGGCCGGCCGCCGCAGGCGGCTTGGCGCCGGGCGAAGCGGCGCAGGCGCCGCTGGTCGGCGTGTCTTTGCGCCATTGGCGCAAAGATGGGGCCGACCTGGCGCGCGCAGCCGCCGCGCTTGGCGCGCTGGCCCGCAGCCGGGCGGTAAGGCTGCGGTTCTTGCCCTTTCACACCCCATCGGACGTGGAAGCGTCGAAATGGGTGATCGGGCAGCTCGGCGAGCTGGCCCCCGGCATTACGGCCGAGCTCGCCGAGTCAGGCGACAACCCCCAGCGAATGCTGCTGGAGGTGAGCCGGTGCGACTTGCTGTTCGGCATGAGGCTCCATGCGTTAATTTATGCCGCTAATCAATCGGTGCCGATGCTGGGGCTGTCTTACGATCCGAAGATCGACCAGTTCCTTAACCGGCTGGATCTGAAGCCCGTCGGTACGACGGAGTCGCTGGATCCCGAGGTATTCGCCTCCGAGGCATCCCGTCTCCTGGATCATCGCGGCGAGTGGCTGGAAACGCACCGGGCGGGGATCGAACAATTGAAGCAGGAAGCGCGCAGGCCTGCGCAACAAATCGTCCATCTGCTTCGTTAATACAAATTGAGGTGAAATACGTAAATGAGCCAGTCCACTTCCAAGCGTCAAACAAACGGCGAAGCGCCGGTAAGAGCGGCCGCTGACGCCGGAATTCCGACCGTATCGATCTATGGCATCCCTTTCTCGAAATTGAATATGGCCGATACGGTTCGCTTCTTGACGGAGCGCGTGGACAATCGCATTCTAACTCACGTCATTACAGGCAATCCCATCATGGTTATGGCCGCGATCGAGAATCCCGTCTATGACCAGGCGATGAGGGCGGCGGAGCTGGTCGTTCCGGATGGAACCGGCGTCGTATGGGCGGCCTCCCGCGTGGGGCAGCCGGTAGCGGAGCGGGTTGCGGGTTACGATCTCATGCATGAGCTGCTGCGTGCAGGCGAGACGCGGGGCTGGCGGGTGTTCCTGCTCGGATCCTCGCAGGAGGTTATCGAAGAAACCGCCAAGCGTCTGAAGCAGCAGTATCCGCGAATCACGATCGCAGGTTACCGGAACGGCTTCTTCGGACCGGAGCAGGACGAAGAGGTCATCGCTCAAGTGCGTGAGACCAAGCCGGATTTGCTCTTCGTCGCCCGGTCCGTCGAGACGCAGGAGCCTTGGTTGTCCCGTCATAAGTCAGCTTTGGACGTGCCTATCATGATGGGCGTCGGCGGAAGCTTTGACGTCATTGCCGGCGTCGTCAAGCGTGCTCCGGTCGTTTTTCAGCGGCTGCGGCTGGAATGGTTTTACCGGCTGATAAAGCAGCCGACGCGTTACAAGCGGATGCTTGCGCTGCCGAAATTCGCAGTGAAAGTGATGCGCGATAAAGAGAATGTCACGAAACATCGTCCTTCCACATGAAATTTTCGGGTATATCGCAAAAATTGCTTGAAAATGAGAGTGGAGTTTCGAATTAAATCGGAGTATAATTCATTCCGGTGATAGTTTGTTTTAGGCGGATGTTCCATTTTAGTCCCAATTATACTGTCACAGGTAGCGAATCGGATTGTTTTTCGGCCTTTTTGTGTACGACAAGGTCGAATGCGGAAGCATCCCGGTTCCTAACATGAGAGGGAGATGAAGATGGCTGTTGGCTTTCTTTACGCAATCGGATTTATCATTTCATTATGTCTTGCGCTTGTTTTAACCCCGCTTGTCATCAAGCTGGCGTACAAGGTGGGGGCGATCGACAAGCCCAATCACCGTAAAGTTCATACGAAAATCATGCCGCGGCTTGGCGGTTTAGGCATATATGCTGCTTTCGTGGGCGGTTACTTCGCCATCAAGCCTTTCCTGCCGGAGGGGCTGCTTCGGAATTATGACAACAATCTGATCAATGCCATGCTGGCGGGCGGAACGATTATCGTCATTATCGGCGCTCTGGACGACCGCTTCGAGCTATCGGCGAAGGTGAAGCTTCTGGGCCAGATTATTGCCGCATGCGTGGTCGTATTCGGCTTCGGCATTAAGATCGACCTGCTGAATATTCCATTCGGCGAGACAATGCAGCCTGTTGCATCATGGATCAGCATTCCATTGACGATTCTCTGGATCGTCGGCGTCACGAATGCGATTAACCTGATCGACGGACTGGATGGCCTCGCGGCAGGCGTGTCCGGTATCGCGATTGGCACCATACTCGTCATGGCCATATTTATGGGCTTTACTCCCGTCATTCTGCTTAGCGCCATTCTTCTTGGCGGGGTTATCGGCTTCCTGGTCTATAACTTCCATCCTGCGAAGATCTTCATGGGGGATACGGGCTCGCTGTTCTTAGGCTTCGGGCTGGCGACGCTCTCCATGCTCGGCTTCAAGCAGGTTACGATGGTATCGTTCGTAACGCCGCTCCTGATCATCGGCGTACCGCTGTCGGATACGTTCTTCGCGATCGTGCGCCGCTGGATCAACAAGCGTCCGATCTTCGCGCCCGACAAGGGCCATCTGCACCATTGCTTGCGGGAGCTTGGTTACAGCCATCGCCGCACGGTGCTGATCATCTACGGTATCGCTGCATTCTTCGGTCTGTGCGCGATCTTCCAAGCGGTTATCGTCCAATCGGATGCGGCCAATTGGATTACCTTCGCCGTCATCTGCGTGCTCTTGTTCGTGCTCCAGATCGGCGCCGAGTTTATCGGCATTGTGGACAAGACGCGGCGTCCCGTTCTTAACTTCCTGCAGCGCGTATTGCTGCGAACCCAGCAGCGCTCGGAATAAATATTATTATATGTCTGCGACGTAAGCCTCGGCTCCTACATGGAGTCGGGGCTTTTTTCGTTACCGCAAGCAGGGGCATGCATTTCCTCTTTCAAATCTGCTGTAAGCCTAAACTTTTACCAATCCGAGGCCGATAAAAGCAATACAACAAAATTCGATGATGGACCAGATTTGGAGGAGGTTTACCGTGATTAAGAAACTGGGTATGTGGCTCGTAATGCTGGCATTAGTCGTTCAACTGCTGCCTGCGGGCAGTGTGCAGACGGCGACAGCGGCCGTGGGGAATTTCAATTTCCCGGGCGAAAGCGACGTTATAAGCTCGCCAAGAGTGACAACAGATGAACGTATCACCTTGTCGGGTACACTTAGCAATGTCGATCCGAAGTCTATTTCCTATAATGTGTATCAGATCATAAACCCGGCCACGGAAGAAGTGGGCAACAAACGGGAGAACCTCACCAGCAACGTTTCGGTGAACGGGTTCGCAATTCAAATTTTCAACATTCAGTTGTTCCCGGGACTGAATAAAATTACGTTCAAGGGTACGCAAAGCGGTGGAGAAGTGTCAAACTCCATCTATGTCGATTACCGGAATGGACCGATGCTGTATGATTTGACGGCATCGCTCGACGGCAATAACTTCCCTGTTGTAGAAGACGGCACGACAGTCGTCCAATCCCAGACCTCCAGAGGCAAAGGCAGTGCCGATATTAGCATCACCGGTAAAGCGCCGAACGCGCAGCAGGTGACGATCATTGTTAACGGAAGCAGCAAGACGTACTCGGTTAACAATACGAACAATAACACGTTCGCGGCATCGCCAATTACGCTCCAGAAGGGCAAGAATCTCGTTACGATTAAGATTTCGAATGGAACGCAAGTGATCGAGACGACGAGAGACATTGCTTTCTATAATGGCAGCGTTACTTTCTTTGATGTCAACATTAATGAAGATGGAACCTCAAACTCCGCTTCGATTGAGCGCAGCCCTAACTTTGCTGTGTCTGCAGGCAGTAATTTGACATTAACAGGTAAGGTTATCGTGCCGAATAGCCCATATGCGGATCCGGGCGATCCTACTATTAAGCCTCACCCTAATCCGATTCCAAGTCTTGGCGGAAATCCGGATACGCTGCTTGGCTTTATGGCTTATAGTAAGAAAGTATCTGATTCTGCATTTAATAATATTTCGGGTAATATCACGTATGTGAAGGTCTTGGGCAATCCGGCTGTTAACGATAAGTTCTTCACCTATGAGTACCGAGTAGATCTAGGTCCGGTCGGCAGTTATGCGATGGACGAGCTCTATAATATCAAGCTCACAACTCGCAATGAAGAGAATATCCACAATAATCTGACGCCAACAGACGAGGGTACAGACGCGCTTTTCTTTACTCTCCGTGATAAAAACAAGCCTTTCATTAGCCAAATTAATTATTTGCCAGGTTACAAGTCGGATAACTATGAAGGTATTGAGGGCGTATCTTTGAACGGGAAGAACCTTCATGGTCTGCCTGTCGGGATTGAAGTGTTGATTGCCAATCCTACAACTACGAATAGTGTTGTAACGGTCACCGATATTAAGAATGCATCCAACATTAGTGCCAATCCGGTTCCCGCGCCCGCAGTGAAACCATTGGTACAAGATAGAATTACAAAGATCATTAATGGTGAAGCGCAAACGTTCCAGCGTGTCGTTCTTGAATTCGCCAAGATGCCTTTTGAAGGCACGCAAACGATCTTGATGAACTTGAACACGAACAGTGTTATTTCCCAGGCTACATTCACGCTGCTGTACGGGCCGTATGTCAACTATACGAAGATGTACGACGGCATGACGATCTATGACGACACAACGAGAACAACGGGAGATCGAATCAAAGATATTATCTTTGATTCCGCCGCACCTACGCCTGCGGACGAGAAGTCCAAGCTGGGTCTGTTTGAAGGTGAATTGCAGAACATTAACAACACGAGTGAAATACGTTACGACGCAACAGTAGGACCAAGAACGGTCTATTTCTACATCAATAACAAACCTTTTGAATTGGTACCGATTAACGGCGCGAACGACACGCGCTTCAAGCTGAAGGCAGATTTGGCGGATGAAGCATTGGATGCGATGTTCAGCGGCGAGAATATTATTAAGCTCGTCTTCCAAGGCTCGAAGACCTATTACGAGAAAGCTGTTAAGGTTAATCTGATTCCAACAAATCTACCTGTCATACCGGTAGAATCCGCCGGTGTCTATCCTTTCACCTATCAAGATACGGTGACGGATCCGAAGCCGATTCCCAATGACCCGAAATTCCCTAAACAGGGCGCGATCTTTACGACAACCGAACCGTATATGAACATCTTCGGTACATTCGATTTTATCGACTTGGGGAGATCGCTGAGTGAAGTGAACAGCAATATGACTCGTCTGCTGACCCCAGGCACTAGCGGTACGCGTCAAGCAGATGACTACATCTTCAAGATTACCGGATCAACGCTTACAAACGATATTGTTTGGAAGCTCTCCGACACTTTCCAGGTCGTCGATGGCGATACGGTGTTGGGAATGTACCCGGCATCAGGCAGCATTACGGGCGATTTGGTTGTCAGGTATGATGTGAAGACCGAATCGTTCTCCTTCATATTAAAGCGTCAAGAGCTGACTGCAGACGGCAGCTCAAGCGTCTATGTGTTTAATGTTTACAACAGCGGGGAGACAGGTCCGAAAGCTACCTATCGCCTGGAAGTAGACCCAACCGTATTGCCTTACAAAATCTTGCGTCCGTATCTGCCGGCCGAAGCTATTGTAAACAAGAACTTTGTTGACGTGATTATCAATGCCAAAGGCGCCAACAAGGTGACGATCAACAAGCAAGTCGCAGATAAATATGAGTACGACTATAACAACGACGGCGTTATTCAAGACGGGGTAGACTACCCTCACGCATTTAAGGCTACCGTATCCGGTCTTAAGCCGGGCAAGAATAAAATCAGCTTTACCATTGAAAGTGGAACCGATAAGGTTACGAACTTTTTCGAAATTACCTATACACCGACTTCTATTCCTGGCGCACAGCTGCTCGAGGAAATGAAGAACAGCAACAAGGTGTTCGACGGTGCGCTCACGCTGACGTTCCCGAAAGGAACTTCGCTGATTCGTCGCGATTATAATGTCCCTAGCGAATTCAAGGGCCAAGTCTTTACCGGTCATAAGCTGATGTTTGCGATCGCTAACCCGGAAGACGGTGTGGTAGATCGCCGCGAGTATGATAACCCGCCTGCAGGCTTTGACCTGATCATGCAAAACTTCGGTACGCGCTTTAGAGTATCGTTCCCGACCCGGTTTACGAAGTCCAGTCCTGTCTTCTGGATCGACTCGGGCTTAGCGGATGATTTGTCTACGCCAGGTTACGACCCGCTTACGCAGGGTGTAGACCCTTATCAATATCCAGGGGCGAAGGGTCCGAACAATACCAAGATTCCAACGTACGACGAGCGTCCGGATGACCGGGAGCTGGTTGCATCCAAGCGTGGTACGCTTACCCTTTCCTATGACCCAAGCATGAGAGATGGAATCGGAACGATCGTGTCCGTCTTCCGCTATGATGTGAAGAACAAGTTCTGGGTTAACCTGGGCGGAGTCGTAGATACGAAGAAGAATACGATCACGGTTCCGTTCGATCAGTTCGGATACTATGTTGTTGGCAAGATGGTCTATTCATTCGCTGACGTAACGAATCATCCATACGCACGCAATTATATGGAAGCGATCTTCTCGAAGGGTGTCATGAACGCTGCTAATTTCGATGATTTCGGTGCCGATTTGTTCACAAGCCGTGGTGAATTCGCCCGGATGGTTGTGAAGGGTCTGGAGATTCCGCTCAACTATGAGCTAAGCAAGCCGCACTTCGACGATGTGCCGCCGATCATTAACCAAGATGCGCTGTGGGACTACAGCTACATTGAGACAGCAGCTAGGAACGGTATCATTCGCGGTACGCAGCCGCGTGCGTTCGAGCCATCCACAAATCTGTCACGTGCAGAAGCTGCTGTTATTCTAGCCCGTGCGCTTGAGCTGAAGCTCGAGACGGATCCGGTGAAGATCGATAAAGGGCTGCAGAAGATCTTCAAGGATTACGGTGATATTAGCTACTACGCCAAGTCTTCTGTCCTGGCCATAGCCAAGAAAGGCTATATTCAAGGCTCGCCAGTCGATGCGAATGACAAGAAGAAAGGCTATGTGTTCGAGCCGCAATCGCAGCTGCTTCGTTCCGACGCAGCTATCATTATCGGCAAGGTGCTAGCGGATCAGAAGCGTCTGCCGAAGCTCAACTAGCCTTAAATTAGAGTAGCGGCCGTGCAGGAAAACCCTGGGCGGTCGCTATGCATGTAATTGGTAAGAGCTATTATAAATTGGCAAATGTTTTATATCGACGCCAGTTGGGTAAACAAGCTATACTGATTAGGTGATCGACAAAGTATTACACGATTGGCGGATAACTCGATCACAACCCAGAATACATATGGATCACGCGAATGATGGAGTGCAGTAAGACAACGAAAAAAGTTTTTCAAAGTTTTTTTAGCAACATCGCAACTTTTTAGAAACTACTGCGTTTAATTACATGTAACACAAAACAACACCACAGCAACGGGGACTCAAGAAGCTTGGTACATATTCTCAAAAATCTCTTTACTGGTTAATTGACCCATTGTATAATGTTAAAGTGGTGTGACAACTCTATCGATCTTTTCTGGATGATTTTACTAGTTTCCAAGTTTCTGCGACGTGTTTCTCTCGAATTCGACAGACATGATCGTAGACATTATTTATAAGAACTAGGCTCAGCTCTGGGAAGGGGGTGAATCACCTGATGAGTGAATCGAGCAAACAATATTCTAAACAAAACACTCAAGACCCGAAACACATTAGAGGAGGAGAAAAAAAGGTTATGAAGAAAAGTTTGTCTGCAATCCTAGCCGCTTCTATGGCATTCTCGATGTTCGCATCTGCAGCATTCGCTGCTGAAGACACTAAGACAACTGAACAAAAATTCCAAGAAATGAAAACAGCTGGTATCTTCCAAGGCTACCCGGACGGTAAGTCCCACCTGGAAGAAACAATGACTCGCGCTGAGTTCGCTAAAGCTCTGGCTGCTCTGCTTGGTCTTGAAGACGACGCAGCTGCTGCGAAAGTATACAGCGACGTTGCTGCTAACCACTGGGCAATCGGCGAAATCGGTGCCTTGACTGCTGAAGAAATCATGAACGGCACTGGCGCTGGTAAATTCGGTCCTAAAGTCAACGTTTCGATCGAGCAACTTGCTAAGATCGTAGTTGGCGCTATGGGCTTGGAGCCTAAAGAAGACGCTGAAGTAGAAGGTAAAACTTCCGCTTGGGCAACTGGCTATGTAGCTGCAGCTGTTGAATCTGGCCTGATCACTAAAGTAGAAGACTACACGGTTCTTGCAACTCGCGGTAACCTGGTAGACGCTTCTTACACAGTGTACTCGAAGGGTCAAATCTCCGTTAAATCCACTAAAGTAGTCGATGCGAAGAACATCGAAGTTACTTTCTCGGATGACGAAGTAGTTAAGAAAGAACTGGCTGAGCCTTTGAAAGTCGGCGTAGCTACGAAAGTAGAAGTCGAGCACAAAGGCGCTAAATACACGGTTGAAGTAACGCTGGCTGAACTTACAGCAGAAGCTAAAGCTGCTGGAGCGAAGAAAATCGAAGTTAAGTTCAACCAAGCAGTTGATACTGCAAAAGCGAAGTTTGAAGTTAAGAGAGGAAGCTCTGCTGTAACAGTAAGCAAAGCAACTTTCTCTGACGACAAAATGACTGCAACTCTGGAGCTTGACTCCAAAATCGTTGTTGGCGACTACACAGTAACGGTTAAGGAAGTTTCCGAGACTGCACTTACTTCGACATTCAAGGGAGAAGCTGAAAAGCTTACTGCACTTGAGTTCGTAGGTGAGAAGCTTGCAGTGACGGATAACACGTATTCCCAAGCGTCGATCTCTTACAAGATCACGAACCAATACAAGGAAGATGTAACGAAACAATATGGCGGCAGCGTAACTTGGACGCCTTCCAAAGGTACTGTGAAATCCAATGTCAATGGTAAATTGACGATCGGTTTCAACGCTAACGACAACATCAAGTATGTAGTTGGCGAGCAAGTTTCCATTGCTGGTATCCACAGCTCCGGTCTGACTGTTTCTCAAGTTCTTTCCGTAGGTTCCGAAGCAATGGTTGAGACGGTTACCGTTAAGGAACTGTACCATCCAGAGAAGAAAGGTCTGACGACTTCTTCGAACTATTCCGAATTCGTATTGCTTATCGAAGCTAAAGACCAATACGGCAACATCATGAATGCTAAAGACGTCAACGATGATGTTCTGTTCATGGCTAACAACCCGGCGATCTTTAACATTGCCCAAGGATCGGCTAAAGACGATCAAGGTGCTAACAAGGATACGGTTGGTATTCCTTTGGTGAACCCAGTTGGTAATATGCGTCTGGATGGAACGAACACAATTACTTTCATCTCGAAAGCATTCACGAAAACAACGAAATTCGATGTTGAAGTTACGAAGGGCGCAACGCTGCATAACTTCACTCTCGAGAATCCGTCTTCAGTTGCAGCTAACGATGGAACGATCAGAATTCCATTCAGCGCTACTGATGCCAATGGCGGAACGATTACGAAATATGACGATCTGAATGGCAAAGTATCGCTGAGCTCCAGTGCAGGTACTTTCGTAATGAAGAAAGACTTTGCTACGGGCAATGCTTACTTGGAGTGGTCGGTGCCAGCTCAAGGCAGATATACGCTGACTGCCGTTCCTAACACTTCGTTCCAACCAAGCACAATCTTTATCGACGTTCAAGCAACAGCAGTACCTACTACTGTTGAAGGCGTTAAAGACTTCGACGTGAACATCATGTTCACAGGTGCTAATCAAACTTTTGACATTACGAAAGACAACATTGTAGTGAAGGATCAATACCAACGTAATGTTGATTTGAATGCTGCATTCTTCGCGAATTATGAAGTGGAACTTGTCAATGTTGATTCTTCTGCTGATTTCAATGGCTATGGTAAAATCACGTCTGCTACTGGTGCAGGCAGCAAAATCACACTGACGGCTAACGCAGCTGCTTCCGACAAAATTGCCATCAAGTTGATTAATACAAGTGGTGCTCAAGATGTAACTGTATCTACCCGTGAAATCACTGTATCTACAGTGGCGCAAAGCAACCTGAGCAATTACTCTGTAAATGATATTGGTAAAATTTATTACGAAAACCTTGCAGATGTTAAGGTAGTTGCTAAGAACATCTATGGTGACACAGTTACGATTCCTGCAACGGCGTACAACATTTCTGCAGTAGCTCCACTGACAGTTAATGGTGGTAAGCTTGATGCAACTGCCTTCACTTTCAACCAGAACGAAGATACGAAAAAAGCTAAATTTACCGTAACATTCAACGACGGTACTGTAGCACCAATCACTAAAGAGCTCGAAGTGACTAACGTTGCTCCAGTTGCTAAGACCGTTGAATTCAAATCGGCTGCTGGCTACGCGGGCGATAACTATGTGATTACTGCTCCAACAACTATCGACAGCATTGATGATCTCTTGAATGCTGTTACAATTAAGGACCAGTATGGCAAAGTGATCACTAACCCAGCAGTAAATGCTCAAATCTCTACCGTTAATAAAGTTCAAGGTTCGAACCTTGCATTCCAAGTCGGTGGGAACAATGCTACATTCGGCGCAGCATCTGCTATTAATGTTACAGGTGCAACCGCTGGTGATACATTCAATGTTCAATTCATCGTTGGTGGAGAGTTCCAATTCACCGTTCAAGTTAAAGTTCAATAATACGACTTTAACTAAAGAAGCTCGGCATAGCCGAGCTTCTTTTTTTTTGTCAAAGTAGAAATGAATCAAGCCAATATGTTCAAAGTGTTTTTATAGCAACCTGAAACTTTTGGGAAAAAATCTCGTCTAATTAAGTAAGATACTTTAAATGTATTCAAAGGAGACTTATGCGAATGAACAAGGTTGTGAAAATAACATGCGGCACCATGTTGGCTGTGACATTATTGAGTTCTTCCCTTACATATGTGCCTACGGCGGAAGCAGCCGGTACGGTAACGAAAGCTCCGGTAGCCTCGTTGCAACCCTTTGGAGGCACCAAACTTAAAACATTTATGATTTCCTCGAAGAGCTATGTTCAAATTAAGGATGTTTATTTTCTGTATAACAATAATGAAAAAACAACCCATTACACCATAACGGTCTATAACGGTGATAACACTGAGATCGATTTCAATGATTATTGGGTAGAGATGCATTCTGTGAACGGCGGCAAGTATAACGTTACACCAAATCCGGCAAACAAGAAGTCCAGTAAAGTAGCGCCGAAGACATCAGAGGAATTTAGCTTCTATTCCAAGGTCGATCAAAAGGTCAATTATACCGACTTGAAGTTCCGCTTGGTGAAGTGGGATTTTAATGCGCCTAATTATACGCGCACATTAGGTGAGACAAGGATAACCTCGGCTTATAAAAACTCTGTACCTACTAATAACTACTATATCCTGCGGAAGAACAACGAAAAGATTAAAACCAATTTTGAATCCGGAACACGCTTTACAGTAGGAGACCAATCACAAATCCAAGTTCGCTTTAAAATGGAGAACATTGGATTCACAAGGAAAGATCTCTCTTCCTACCAATTTAGTTTAAAAACAAAGCAAGGGTACATAATAAAACTGGAATCGGATTTACAAGCAGACCAAAAACTAGATCCTAGTCAATCCGTATCTATCTTACTCACTGGATCGTTAAAATCAAATGTAGATGTAAACGGTGCACAATTATTGCTAAGTTCGATAAGTGACGGAGAAACAAAATTTGAATCGCCGGTTTCTATTTATAATGTTGTGTGGTATGCCAGCAGTAATTTCGTAGCTCCGACAAATACAGCAAAAAAATACACAGTTAATGGACAAAATATTCAAGCTATTATATCTAGCGTATATCGGGAATCAAATGATGCAAGTGACACGATTTCGATTAATATGAAGTGGCTGAACAATGGTAAAAAGGCAGTTAAGCTTCCAAAATACGAATATGTTCTGTTAAGTTCAAACGGTGCTCAATATCCGATCACAGTTAAGGATGAAGAGATTCAATTGCTGCCTGGTGTTGAGAAGGAAATGGAACTTAAAGTAAAAATTCCGACAGCGGCAACAGCTGGAATGACTCTGCTCATAAACCAGCCTAAAGAAGAGAATAAAACAAATGGTTACATAGCTGCAGCATTTAAAGTTCCACCAGTTACGACAACAACTCCTGTTTCCAAGAAAACTTATCGGAATGCGACTGGTGCTTATGAGTTTGAAATTAAAAAGGTTGAACGCTTGCCTTGGGGGCAAGAGGACCTGTTAAATATTTACGTGACGGTCAGTAACGATCATGCTACCAAGTCATTGGTTATTCCTGATATCAAAAGCAAGTTAAATTTGAACGGTGTAAATATTGATGAGAAAGCAATAACAATGATTAAAGCGGATGACCAAATATTGCTTCCAGCTAAAAGCTCTACCAGTTTTATTGTAAGCACGAAAGTACCGTATAATTATAAATTCAATGAAGTTCAATTGACATTGCTAGACCAAATATCAGAAGAGACGAAAGAAACTATCGGATTGTTTACAGCCAAAAATGTAACTGAGGTACCTAAAAGAAACCTTCAAGATCCATTTAAAATTCAAACGATGGGTCGAAAAGCTACTTTGCAATTTGAGAATGCAACCGTATTTGAAGGTAAGTCGTCGGATCTATATTATGCTGAATTCAGCTATACCAATGATGAGATGAGATTTACTACTCTGCCGGTTCTGAAAGCATTCTTCAAAACTAATGATAATCAATATATTGATGCCGATTTGCCGAATATTAAAACGAAAATCAGCCCTACCGGCAAGGCTCTGCTTGTTGTATCGGGTAGAGTTCCAAAATCCTTCTCCAAAGAAGGAGCAAAATTGATTATCGGTGAAGGTATAACGGAAGGGAAATTTAGTACTACAGAAGGCACGCCTGATAGAATGATTAACGGAATTTCATTTGATCTGCCTAAGCTTGAGAATACTGTTAGTAAAGAACTGAAAGATCTAATTATTAATCCTTACAAGTTTACGGTTAATAGTATTGATTCTGGACTTGAAGGCTTGAATACATTGAAGCTAGATATGAATTATACGCTCGAGAATCTTAATGCTTATGAAGTGAATGAAACAAAACGCAAATTAACTTTTGTCGTTAACGATGGTGTGAATGAGTATGAGCAATCATTGGAGCTGGATGCTGCTGAAGGCGGTTTGAAACCAGGTATCAAGAAAAAGGTCTCCGTATCCTTTACCGGTAATGAAATCGGTAGTGTATTGTTTAGAGGATATAAGCTATCAGTATATGAAGAGTATAATAGTCATCGTAAGCTGCTTGGAACGAAAGAATTCAGCTGGTATTCAATTGAAAAAGAAACACCACAGACTCCAGAGACACCATAACTCTAGCGATATGGGCTGACAATCTTTGCTTGAACTAGTATGCTAAAAGTAAGATACTAGGAAGGAGCTTGGCAAATTTGAACAAGAATTGGGCGAAACTCATTATGACAGTAGCCCTAATAAGTACAGTTATCGTAGCAGGATCAACGTGGTCGTCCCAAGCCGACGGTGAAGATGCGAGCACACCGGGGTCGGTACAAGATCCGATTGTCACGAAGAGCTATGTGGAGCAGCAGGTCGCCGCTCTGGTTAAGGCTGAAATGGCCAAGCAAGGCTCAGGTTCGGGTTCTAGCGGGGATAAGGAGCAAGTCGGAGGAGGCGCGGAATATAAAGTTGTGTCCGTTCCACTCGGTAAGAAGCTCATTGCGAAGGGGAGCGCCGAATTCGTTGTCCGGGCCGGCAAGCCGGTTGCCTTCGTACCGGATACGAATGGCATCGCCAATCTGACGGAAGGGACGGATCTGACCAACGGGATGACCGTTCCGATCAATCATCAGATTCTTGTCCCGCGCAGCGGTCGGGGCATTATGTCGGCTGAAGGCGCGAAGGCTGGACTGGTAGTCATGGTACGTGGTCCGTACGAGCTGCAAGCTCAAGAATAAGAGTTCAACATTAGCCTGCTGTGTAGAATATTCTGCGCGGCGGGCTAATTTTTTTATTATCAACTGCATTAGGTATTTTTCCCCGAACTGTCAACATGTTATGCGCTTCGGAACGCTGAGGTCGGCGCACACTACGTGTATCAACTTCAGGAGGTGCTTGAACAATGGCTAGTCGTTCGAATAAAGTGGTCGTTCCGAATTGTAAGGAAGCGCTGAATCAAATGAAGTACGAAATTGCAGCAGAGCTCGGGCTTACCTCGGGTGCCATTACACCGGACCGGTTGGGCATGACGGAGTTTGCTTCGGATGATTTTGGTTCCGTTGGAGCGTCCAGTGATCCAAGCAGCGTACCATGGTCCCGCTTAGCCACACGAGATGTCGGTCAAGTCGGCGGGTCGATTACTCGTCGTCTGGTGGAGCAAGCCGAGCGTGTCTTGAACGGTCTGTAGCCCCAAGCATCCGTTATTGACACAAAGCGACAGTTTCGGTATCATATTGTTTTAGAGAGTTGACTAGAGACCTTTTCCACCTCGGAAAAGGTTCATTTTTTGGAATCGAAACGTTACCGTTAGATCCATGTATGGACGTCGACTTTTCTATTGTCCCGAAGCCATGCATGAACTATCCATCATACTTACTTATTTTTAACTGTAGGAGGTTGAGCAAATGTCTCTTAAAGGAAGACACTTGTTTACATCGGAATCGGTTACAGAAGGACATCCCGATAAAATCTGTGACCAAATATCTGACGCGGTATTGGACGCGTTCTTGGAAGCTGACCCCTATGCACGCGTAGCTTGCGAAGTTTCCGTAGCAACGGGTCTTGTTCTCGTTATTGGCGAAATTAGCAGCCGTGCGGATTATGTCGATATCTCGGCGATTGCACGCCGTACCATCAAAGAAATCGGCTACACGCGTGCCAAATATGGTTTCGACTCCAGCACTTGTGCTGTATTGACATCCCTTAATGAGCAATCGGCTGACATCGCGCAAGGCGTTAACGCTGCAATCGAAAGCCGCGATGGCAAGAACATTCGTGAAGAGAACGAAGATATCGGAGCAGGGGACCAAGGTCTGATGTTCGGCTTTGCGACTAACGAAACGCCGGAGCTAATGCCGCTTCCGATCGCCCTGTCTCACCGTATCGCACGCCGTTTGTCAGAAGTGCGGAAGAACGGAACGCTTGAATACCTCCGTCCAGACGGCAAAACGCAAGTCACGATCGAATACGTAGACGGCCTGCCAAAACGTGTCGATACGATCGTCGTTTCGACGCAGCATGCGGAAGAAGTAACGCTGGAGCAAATCCAAGCGGACATCCTGGAGCATGTCATCAAGCCGGTTGTTCCAACAGAGTGGTTGGATGACCAAACCAAGTACTTCATCAACCCAACAGGCCGCTTCGTTATTGGCGGACCGCAAGGCGATGCAGGTCTTACAGGCCGTAAGATCATCGTCGACACGTACGGCGGTTATGCACGTCATGGCGGCGGCGCGTTCTCCGGTAAGGATCCAACAAAAGTCGACCGTTCTGCAGCTTATGCAGCCCGCTATGTTGCGAAGAACCTGGTCGCTGCCGGTCTTGCCGACAAATGTGAAATTCAGCTTGCTTACGCAATCGGCGTAGCCAATCCGGTATCCATCAGCGTGGACACGTATGGAACAGGCAAAGTAAGCGAAGAGAAGCTGGTTGAAATCATCCAGAAGAACTTCGACCTTCGTCCTGCCGGCATCATTAAGATGCTCGACCTTCGCCGTCCGATCTATGGCAAAACAGCTGCTTACGGTCACTTCGGCCGTACGGACATCGATCTGCCATGGGAACGCGTAGACAAAGCGGAACAATTGAAAGCCGACGCAGAAGCTTAAGCCGCATATTAAGATTTGTATTCCAACCGCTCCTTAACCGGAGCGGTTTTTCTTTTGCCTTTGAACGAATGTAAGCAGGCGGAGCAGGAAGAATGATTCTGAAGAAGCGTTAGCGTTCGCCTTTGTTCACGGAATTCGACCACTATCCAATCATTCAAGGAAATCCGGGAACAACAGCGATCGGAGGAACATTCTTACTGCGGAGCAGCTGCTTTTTCCTATATTAGAAAAAGCGCTCCAACTCTTCATTTCCACCCCCCTTTAACCGAAAAATAAAGTACGAGTGTCTTTATAGGGAGTGGGTTATTGGTGATCCGTAATCGGAAATGGTTGATTTATTTTATGGCGGCCCTTCTAACGTTTCAAGTTGGAACCGGCAGCTTACTGATCCTGCCGCAGCAGGTAGAAGCAGCATCATCAGGACCGGTAAAGCAGAGCGTGTCTCCGTCCTCCGGTGCGAGCAACGTACCCCTGAATGCGAGGCTGGTCCTGACCTTTGACGAGAATGTCAAAAAGGGAACCGGAAATGCGATGATTTACATTCGCGAATTGGGCAGCGGAGCAATGTTCGATTCGTTCTCCGTGACAGACAGCCGGGTGATGATCGGTCCATCCAGCAAGAATGTGGTCACGATCACGCCCAAATCGTTTGCCCTAAATACGAGCTATTATGTGTATATCGATCCGGGCGCATTCCTCAATGAGTCCAATAGCGCTTCGTTCGAAGGGCTTACCAGTACGATGGACTGGAATTTCAGTACGGTAAGCGCGGTGGACAACACGCCGCCGAAGCTGGACACGGTATCGCCGCTTTCACCGGCAAATGGTGAAACCAACGTATCGATCGGAACCGCATTGAGGCTGACCTTCGACGAACCGGTCTATGCCGTCAACAACAGCATCACGATCCGAAATACGGCGACCGGGCAGAGCAGCGATACCCAATACATACCTGTCGTATCCGCCAATGTGACGGGCAGCGGTACTAGAACAATCACGATATCGCCACTGTATCCGCTCAGAGGGGACAGCCCGTATGAGGTGACAATTCCATCCGGCGCCTTCCAGGATGCATCCGGTAATGCTTTCGCAGGTATTAGCACTGGAAATTGGACATGGCGTACGGCAATGCCAGCGCTGGGGATCCCGGAATTATCGCCGATGAATAATTCGTTCGGATTCCCTGTCGATAACGATCTGGTCATGATGTTTCCCGGCAATATTGCCAAAACGGGAACCGGATGGATTTCGATCAATCAGGTATCGAATAATGAACTGTTCTATCGGGTGGCTGCATCGGATGTAAATATTAACGGTAATAAAGTTACGATTAATCCGTCAAGCAATCTGAAGCCGAATACGAGTTATTATGTGCTGATCGATCCGGGCTCCTTCAAGGATGCCGGTACCGGCACGAATATCTATGAAGGCATTACAGATGCGCGAAAATGGACGTTCACGACAAACTCGGGCTACGATACGCAGGAGCCGCGTTTGTTGGAGCGCAAACCAGCCGCAGGCGGAACGCAGACAACAACCTCCTTCGACCTGGAAATGACCTTCGATGAACCGGTGTACCCGGGTAACGGCAACATCGTCATCAAATCGCATCCGAACGGTGCGACGGTAGCGACGATTCCTGTCACATCCAGTAAGGTGACTGGCGGCGGAACGACGAAGATCACGGTCAAGCCAGGTATCGTGTTTACGAATAACGTGTCCTATTATGTTCAAATCGACAGTCAAGCTTTGGTCGATTCCAGCGGCAACCATTTTCCAGGCATCTTGAACTCGTCCGGCTGGAGCTTCAGAGTGACGCAGGATAGCGTGAAACCGACTCTGTCTACGGTTACGCCCGCTAATAACGCCACTGAAGTCGGCATTACGGGAATCGTGCTCTCCGCTACCTTCAGCGAGCAAGTGCAGCCAGGCAATGGTGCTATCAAGGTGAAACGGATCTCAGGCACCGGTAATACGGAGTACGCCACAACGGTAACCGTTGACCCGGCCAATAACCGGAAGCTGAACATCGCCATTAACGGCACACTAGCTGCGAACGCAAAATATTACGTCGAAATACCCGCTGGCGCTGTTATTGATATGGCGGGCAATCCCTATGACGGAATACTGAATCAATATCAATGGACGTTCAGTACGACCAGCGCAACAGGAGCGCCGGCGCTTCTGAAGTCCGAGATGTCCGGTACATCCAGAATCGTACTGACGTACAACAAAGCGATTAATCCCGCTATCGATGCGGTACCGCTGCCGGCAAGCTTCTATGCGACAGTAAACAATTCCGGGCGCAGCGTTACAAAGGTCGAAGTTTCCGGACAGACCGTGATCTTGACTCTCTCGAGCGGAATTGTGTACGGACAAGTGGTAAAGCTGTCTTATACGCCGGGCACGACTTATGCGATTCAAGATTTGACCGGTTTGAAGGCGGTTGGATTTTCGAACCGTGATATAACGAACTCGCCGGACACCACGCTGCCAAAGCCGCTGCATGGCAGTGTACAGGGCAATACCATTACACTGACGTTCAATGAAGATCTGCAGGCGGTAAGCTCATATGCGGAAAGCCAGTTTTCGGTCAATGTGGCCGGCTCCTACCGGTCCGTAACCTATATTTCAGGATCGGGCAGCGTCCTGTTCTTGACCTTCAACGGCAGTGCGGTAACGAGCGGCCAGAATGTAACGATAACCTATACCGCCTCTTCCTATCCATTGCGTGACTGGGCAGGTAATAATGTGTCTTCGTTCAGCGGCTTCTACGTTCAGAATGGCCAGGATACGAGAACGCCGGTGCTGCAGACGGTAACGGCTGTGTCATCAACGGTTACGCTAACCTATGACGAGCCATTGAACCCGAATGTAGTCCCGTCAACCAGCTCCTTCGCCATTACAGTAAACGGAAGCGCCAGATCGGTGACGAAGGTGACGGTATCGGGCGCCCAAGTGATTCTGACGCTGTCATCGGCGATTACTTCGGGTCAAGCCGTTATTGTCACTTACTTGGGCGGTTATCCGGGTATAGCGGATTTTGGCGGAAATACGGTACCGGCATTCAGCGGAATGACGGCAAATGCGGGTTCGAATGTAAGTTCATTGTACGGGGCAGTGGTCAAGGGAAGCCTTCTGACCATGACATTCGCTTCGACGATGAACAGCAATTACAAACCGGCATCCTCCCAGTTCACCGTCAAAGTGAATGATGTGTTCCGGAATGTATCTACTGTATCGATCGTTGATTCGAACGTGCTGCTGACCCTTTCCACGCCTGTTGCGATCGGAGACCGAGTGTCGGTCAGTTACGCAACATCCCATGGAACTTCCATGCAGGAGACGAACGGCAGTATCATTCCTGCATTCGCGGACGTCGGGGTGGCCAACCAAACCACCTGGATCGATAATCCGAATGGAGATTACGAGACGGCGGCCGACGGAGGAATAGGGATCAAGGTATCGGTGGCAACGACGCAATCGGATATTTCGCCGGCGAACCGCAATGCCAAGCGATATGTGCTGTCGGCCGACAAGGTTGCCGGCGCATACAGCACGGCTAGCACGGTAGGCGGTACGGTGCCGCGCGTCGTGTTCACGGTACCTGAGAGTGAACAGGCCGCTATTGTGGCGGTTCCGCTAAGTACCTTGTACGATGCCAGGAAGAATGCAGCGAACGCCTCTTTTGTCGTGGTCTATCGCGATTCGACCTATGAAATCCCGTTGAGCGCACTGGATGTTCTTCAACCGAGTGCCGGGACGGGGTCGCAGCTGCTTATCCAGATCGACACCAATGCCGGAAGCGTTACGCCGCAGATGATTACGGCGCTTAACGGCTCGCGGGCTCAGCAGCTTGTCAGCCCGGTCAATTTCGAAGCTAAGGTTGTGACAGGCAGCCAATCCAAAGTGATCGAGGCCTTCAGCGGTTATGTAAAACGCTCGGTCTCTACCGCTTCAGCCGTTGATCCGCGCTCGACTGCCGCAGTCTGGTTCGATCCGCAGACCGGCAAGCTATCCTATGTACCGACTCGCGTAGAGACGAAGAACAGCAAGTACGTGATCACGTTCCAAAGCAAGGGGAACGGCACCTTTGCCTTTATTAAAGGATCGGTTATCTATTCGGATCTCGGCAAGCATTGGGCGCGCAACGACATTCTGCTGCTCGCCAACAAATATATTGTCGAAGGCCGGACATTGACAGCATTCGAGCCGGCAAAGCCGATCACGCGGGGCGAATTTGCGATGTTTATCGCAAAAGGTCTGGGACTACCCGGCGATAAGCAGGCAGCGGCGAAGTTCAAGGACGTAAATACGTCCACCGTTCTTGCCGCATA
This sequence comes from Paenibacillus spongiae, assembly GCF_024734895.1. NCBI lineage: Bacteria > Bacillati > Bacillota > Bacilli > Caryophanales > Paenibacillaceae > Paenibacillus > Paenibacillus spongiae. Next base: position 7,086,478 of record NZ_CP091430.1, on the reverse strand, counting down.
CATTGGCGCGGCATCGAAAGCGGGTATCGTGCAGGGGATGACGGATGGAACGTTCAAGCCGAACAGCCCGATTACCCGTGAACAGATCGCGAGCATGATGGTTCGCGCGGCAGGAGCAGCCGGCGTGCAGATTAACCTGTCTCAGGATGCGAATTCGATTCTGAAACGGTTCACGGACCGTACCAAGATCGGCACCTGGGCGCTGAACGATGTCGCCAAGGCTGTTCAAGCGGGTATCATTAACGGGATGTCGAATGGCGCATACGGAGCTAAGTCGAATGCCTCGCGGGCAGAAGCCACCGTCATGATTAATCGGCTGCTGCAATATGTCGATTTTATTGACGGCTAACGTATGGCTGGAATGGAATGGGATGGGATTAAGAGAAAACGGAGCGCGAGAGGTGGCTCCGTTTCGCCATTCTTATTTGCATTCAATGTCATCGGTAACGAGTGACAAAGATAATAGAGTTCACACTTTGGCAATCGGAATGGTATAAAATACGAATATTCTGACGAATTATAGCAGATAGTTTATTCTTTTCGGTCGTAATTTGTTGATAGGAGTCTTCTATCAGCCGTAACTTTCTCCCTATGACTTGAGTCTATAACTATTAGATTTCGAGAATGGGAGAGTTGCTAGTTTATGGATAATGGAAGATTCACTCAGGCACAAAGTCGCAGAAGAGAAACCCGAAAAGCAAATAAAAAAGCAAAAAGAAACGTACAGAAGCTGCTCGTTATAACGCTTGGAGCGGCGCTTCTCGTGCAGCCGATCAGCCTCGCCATACCGCTGTCAACAGCTGCAGCCGCTGAAGCGGTTCAACAGCAGCTGTTCAAGCAAAACGAAGAGATGATCACTTCCGGTGCGAAGCGCATCGATTATAAATGGACGAAGAGCAAAGGCGGCTATTCCAACGTTCATGTCATCGAAATCGACTTGACGAATCCCTATGTTAAGCTGGATGTCATGAGCGGTAAGCAAGGACTGGCAACGGGCTTGGGCTCTGTCGGCAGCATGGTGAAGAATAGCGGCGCCGTTGCCGGCGTAAACGCCGATTTTTTCAATACCTCAGGCAAAGGCTCCACGCTGGGCGCACAGGTGACGAGCGGCATGCTGGTTGCGAGCCCCTCCCAATTGAAGGGGATGTATGCCTTCGCCGTGACGAATGAGCGCAAGCCGATGATTGATTTGTTCAGCTTCGATGGAACCGTTATCTCGGGTGACGGCGCATCCTTCCCGTTGGCGGGTATTAACAAGGCTGCCTACCGGACGGAACCGGGCGACGGATACAGCCATTCCAATGCGATGTATATCTATACAAGCGCTTGGACGGCATCGCGGCCAACGGTTGCCGATAGCGCCACGACGCCGACGGAGGTGCTGGTCGTGGACGGGGTCGTTCAGCAGATCGTCGAGAACGGGACCATTCCCGGAACGCCTCCGGCAAACGGATACATACTTCGTACACACGGGAAAGCGGCCGTCTTCGCGCTCGAGCATCTTCAGATCGGGCAGTCGGTGAATGCGACCTATGCGCTGACGGCCCAGACGACGGGGCAGAAGGTGGATCCGGCTTCGCTTCAAATGCTGGTCGGCGGCCACACGATTCTTGTCGATCAAGGCAAGACGACAGCATTCTCCCGGGATACGAGCGGCATTAGCGGGGCCTATGAACGCTCCCGTACTGCGGTCGGCTACACGCAGGATAGCGGGAAGGTCATGCTTATTACTGTGGAAGACGTAGGCAGCAGTGAAGGGATGACCTTGGCAGAGCTGCAGAAGATGATGGTGAAGCTAGGCGTGTGGCGCGGGATTAACCTCGATGGAGGCGGCTCGACGACGATGATTACCCGCCCGCTTGGAGAAGTAGAGACGGGGCTTGCGCATCCGACAGAGAATGGCTCCCAGCGCGGAGTAGCTAACGGAATTGGCGTGTTCACCACGGCGCCGCAAGGCCAGCTGCGCGGTATTACGGCGAGCGGCAGCACCGAATTGTTCGTGGGACAGCAAGCATCCTATCAGCTCAAAGGATATGATACCTACTATAATCCGATCGATCCGGGCAGCCTGACGCCGGTATGGAAAGCGGAAGGAGGGGCTGGCGCATTCAGCGGCAACGTATTCACGGCCTCCAAGCCCGGCAAAGCGACCATCACGGTCAAAGCGGGCGACATTAGCGACAAGCTGGCCGTTGAAGTTATCGGCGGCGAGCAAATCGCCCGCATGTCGATCGATGCCAGCTCGCCGGTATTGGAGCAGGGCAAAACGATATCCGTTCCCGTCAGCGTGACGCTGAATGACGGACGGAAGCTGCAGCTGCCGGCATCTTCCGTTAAGTGGGAGCTGCGCGGCTTCAGCGGCACCGTCAAGGATGGCGCGTTAACGATCGGTGCTGTAGCCCCAGGCGCGAAAGCGGGCTATGCTATTGCGCGTTACGACGGATTCTCCGCCGTAACCGTGCTTGCGACAGGAGCAGACAAGAAATTTGAAGATTTTGAAGCGCCGACGTACTCAATTAAGTACGAAGGTACGAATAATGTAGTGGGCAACGTCGGTCTTGTGACCGGCTTGACAGCAAGCAATGCTTCCCAAGCGCTTCAATTGAACTATGACTTTACGGGAGCAACGGGTACGAAGGTCGCTTATGCCGTCTTGAACGGATCAGGACGCCAAGTCGAAGGCTCGCCATCGGCTATGACGCTGGACGTGCTGGGCGACGAAAGCCTGAATTGGCTGCGGGCCGAGTTCATTGACAAGAACGGGAAAGCCCATCTGGTAACCTTGGCGGACAAAGTGACGTGGAGCGGCTGGAAGCAATTGAAGGTGAACCTGCCATCCGACAAAATGGCGTATCCGATTACATTGAAACGATTGTATATCGCTTCGATCGAAGAAGGCCAGGATGAACGAGCGCTGTCAGGCAGTATTGCGTTCGACAACATAACCTTCCAATATCCGGCATTGGTGCCGGAGCCGGCTAGGCAATCGATTCTATTAACCATTGGCTCCAAATCGGCGAAAGTCGGCGGGAAATCTTATACGCTGGAAGCGGCGCCGATCGCTCTCGAAGGAACGACGTACTTGCCGCTGCGCTTCGTGACAGAAGCCATGGGCGCTCAAGTCGACTGGGATCAGAAGCTTCAGCGGGTTACCGTGCTGCGCGGAAGCAGCTTGATGGAGATGTGGCTCGGCAAGAAAAGCTTCATCCTCAATGGCACGAAGATGGATTCGGAGGTTGCCCCGATCGCGCGCAGTGGGCGCACATTGGTTCCGATCAGGCTTGTATCGGAGCAGCTGGGCCTGACGGTCAATTGGGATTCGAAAACCGACCAGATTACCGTTCAATGATATGGACGCACCACGGCCAATGTATGATATGATAGGAACGTAACGCGTAACGCCAGAGAAGAAAGTGAGCGGTCCCAAAGTGGATTATCGAATAACCGATCTCGATCGCGTGATCAAGAACGCCGTTCTCGTCATGGAAGAAAGCAAATATCAAATATATGAAATATGCGAATCGGCACGCAAGGAACTGTATTCGCTCGGCCAGGAACTTAACCAAGTCCTGGCCGAAACGGCCGAGATTATCGACAAGGTCGACAAGCTCGAGCTCGATTACCGACGGGCGCGTATCCGGCTTACGGAAGTAAGCCGGGATTTTGTCCGGTATCAAGAGGAAGACATCAAGAATGCCTATGAGAAAGCCACGCATCTTCAGCTCGATCTGATGGTTTTTCGAGAGAAGGAAGGCTACCTGAAGGCCAGGCGTGATGATTTGCAGAAAAGGGTGCGCAATGTCGAGAAATCGATCGAGCGCGCCGAATCCATCGGGTCACAGATTAATGTGGTGCTGGAGTACTTATCCGGCGACCTTAATCAGGTGACCCGTATTCTGGAATCGGCCAAGAACCGACAGCAAATCGGACTGAAGATTATTTTGGCCCAGGAGGAAGAGCGCAAGCGTATTGCCCGGGAAATTCACGACGGGCCTGCGCAGTCCTTGGCGAACATAGTTCTTAGGACGGAAATTGCAGAAAGATTGCTGAGTAAGCAGGAATTTCAAATAGTGCAGGAAGAATTAATAGATTTGAAGGGACAGGTGCGTTCCGGCCTCGAAGAAATTCGAAAGATCATTTTCAACCTGCGTCCTATGGCCTTAGATGATTTGGGACTAGTGCCAACAGTTAGGAAGTTTGTCCAGGACTTTGAGGAGAAAACAAGAATTAGGACGAAATTCGACACGTTCGGCAAGGAAATGAGATTGCCCTCCGCCATGGAGGCAGGCATCTATCGAATGATCCAAGAAGCGTTCAGCAACGCATATAAGCATGCGAGCCCCACTTATGTCGCGCTGGAGATTACGTACCAGGCACAAATGGTGAAGATTGTCGTTCGAGATAACGGCAGCGGATTCCATGTCGATCTGATCGAATCCCGAGCGAAGGACAGCACCCATTTTGGATTAATCGGAATGCGTGAGAGGGTCGAGCTATTAGAAGGGAGGATGGAGATCGATTCGGCCATAAATGAGGGGACGAAGATAACCATTCATGTCCCCATTAACGCGGAGCTAAGAAAGGAGTAATTGACGATGGAGCTAAAGCCAGCAGCAGGCGGCAAACGGAAAATTAAAGTATTAATCGCCGATGATCATCAACTATTCCGTGAAGGCTTAAAACGGATTCTCAACATGGAGGATGACTTGGAGGTCATCGGAGAGTGCAATGACGGGATTCAAGTACTGGAGTTCTGCAATCATACGAAGCCCGAGGTTGTTCTCATGGATATTAACATGCCGATTGAGAACGGGGTAGTCGCAACCGAGCGGCTCCGGGATATGTTCCCGGAAGTGAAAGTCATTATTCTGTCCATTCATGATGACGAGAGCTATGTATTCGAGACGCTGCGCAAGGGCGCAAGCGGATATTTGCTCAAGGATATGGAAGCGGAAGCACTCATTAATGCAATCCGTTCCGTTGTCGGCGGCCATGCCTACATCCATCCGAAGGTGACCGGCAAGCTGATCAATCAGCTGCGCCGGATGACGTACCTGGATGATATCGGCGCTGTTTCGGGAGCGGCTGCAGGCCGTGAAGCAGGCGTGAAGTTCATCGCCGGCGAGAATAACCCGCTGACGCGCCGCGAAGCAGAAGTGCTGCGGTTGATGGCGGAAGGCAAGAGCAACAAGATGATCGGCGAATACTTGTTCATTAGCGAGAAAACCGTTAAAAACCACGTCAGCAGCATTCTCCAAAAAATGGAGGTCGACGACCGTACGCAAGCGGTCATCAACTCGATCAAATTCGGATGGGTAACGCTGTAAGATTTTGATTCTACATAATGGCAAGGCAATTAGAGCTTCCGTCACCCAAGTGGGCGGGGCTTTTTTTGTTTTGGTATGTTGAGAGGAGCATTTTGCATTCGTCTGATCGGGTGGGATTTTGGAGGCGGGCGTTCAAGATGAGGCATATGTTGATGAAGCGTGCTGTACAAAGCGGGCATATGGTAGATGCAGTGTGTTGCAAAAGTGAACTCATGGCAGATGCAACGTGAGGTATAAAGTGAGCTTGTGACAGTCGAAGAGTGACAACGCGAAGTATATAGTGAGCTTGTGGCAGGCGAAGAGTGATATAAAGTGCCGTTTAAGGTAGCACTACTGGTAGACGCAGTGTGAAAAGCAGATGCAACGTGAGGTATAAAGTGAGCTGGTAGCAGGCAAAGAGTGATATAAAGTGCCATTTATGGTAGCACTACTGGTAGACGCAGTGTGAAAAGCAGTTGCAACGCGAAGTAAAAAGTGAGCAGGTAGCAGGCGAAGAGTGATATAAAGTGCCGTTTATGGTAGCACTACTGGTAGACGCAGTGTGCAAAGCAGATGCAATGTGAGGTATAAAGTGAGCTTGTGGCAGGCGCAGCGTGATATAAAGTGAGGCTCACGGTAACTGGTAGCTGCTATTCGAAAAGCATATGCAACATACAGATAAGTGAGCTTATGGTAGGTGCAGCGTGCTAGATCCAATGTGTTGTATAAAGTGCAACAATATAGTGTGATTTAAAGCTAAACCGGATTATTGTTGCACAATATGCAACAATGTAGAAGCATTTGCCTCTCGACTGGAGGAACTGTTGCATCGAATACAACAATTTTCGGATATCCGGGCTGCTGACCGTTCAATGTTGTATAACATACAAGATTATGGATTTATCACGGTGATAAAGGTGGCCTTATACAAACAGTTATTGAAGTAATAGTGGTGTGCACAAGAGTGCCGACTGCCCGAGATTCAGCTGATTCAGTCGATGCAGAATAAACGAGATGAACGAAGTTCCTTTGCAATATGCGGTCGACCGACCGCCTTCATGCAGCGAAAACGCGCGCTGAGAGCTGCGTACTGTGCGAAATAGCAAGCAGCAGCAGAGGAGGCGTTGTTCCACAGTATCTTCAAAGGTTAATTGAGCAGTGTCCGCAATCCTGCTTGGGAGCCGTAAGTTCCTTCTTTTTGCAAGGGAATAGGATCAGCTTACTAGAAAACGGTTGTATGTAACCGTACCAGAGTGGATTGGGTTCTGAAGGATAGAAATTCGATGGGGTGCGGGATCGACACCGAACATATGTGAACATTTTGCTTGCGCAGCGGTTTGCGATCGCATCACGGAAATTTTTTTTAGAGGGACGCAGTGCTAATGGCGGTTTGATTCGTCTTATTTAGTAGAGGATGAGGCGCGGATGAAGGGAGGGAGAGAACGATTCAGGACGAAGAATGGATAAGCCTCGTACAGGGCGGCGATCAGGAAGCGTACCGGAAGCTTGTTGAGAGACATCGCGATGCGCTGTACGGCTTAATATGGGGCGTGCTTCGCCATACGAAGGATGCGGAGGATGCCTTGCAGGAAGCATTCGTGCGGATCTATCTTTCTCTCCCGCAATACCGCGGTCAAGGATTCAAGGCTTGGGCTTCGCGGATCGCGGTGAATATAGCCATCGATGCCCAGCGGAAGCGCATGCGAAAAGCCGAGGTGCTTATCGGTTCCTATGAAGGCTCTGCGCACACGACGGGCGATGGGCATGCGGGCGGCGAACGGAGCCGGCTGGGGAGGACTTCGGACAATGCGGCCGAATCCATCGGAGCGGGCACCCGGGGAACCGGTGCGATTGCCAATCATTCACCGCCGGCGGAGGTGGAGGTGCTTGAGCGGGAGAGATGCGAGCGAGTCCGTGAGCTTGTGGAAGAGATGCCGGTCGGCTATGGCAGTGTCGTACGGTCTTATTATTTGGAGGATAAGAACCAACGGGAGATTGCCGCTCAAGAGCGGATCGAGCTGAAAAGCGTAGAATCGAGACTTTATCGTGCCAAGCGTTGGATGCGCAAGCATTGGAAGGAGGAGGACCTGGAATGAATCACCCTGCGGAATCGATGTGGAAAGCATTGGCGGATGACCAGCTCTCTGACCAGGATCGGGAATGGGCCTTTGATCACTTGGCGGAATGTGATGAATGCTTATCCATCTATATTGAATTAATGGCGAGCCTGGATACCGTGGAGGAATTGAATCCACTGCGGGCAGATGAGTTGACGGACCTGGTCATGGAACGGGTTGGCGACTTGCCGCGATCCACAGTGGAGGCGCCTTCCAATCCAACCGGAAATAGAAGAAGGGTTATACGCAGCGGCAGCCGTCGCCAGAAGGTGCTGCACGGTATCATTGCCGTGTGCTGTATGCTCGTGCTGATGTCGGCGGGCGTGTTCGACAGATTAGCGGATCAGCCGAATCATTGGCGGGCGGAACGGAATGAACCGGAGCATAAATCGCTGACAACGGCCATTATGAAAAAGACAACATCCGTAATCGGGGCCTTGGTTGAGAAACCGGTATCCCATCATCCAACTGGAAAGGAGCAATAAGAATGGTTCGAAATCCGATTATCGCCCTGCTGCTCGGAATTGTGCCGGGACTGGGCCATCTTGCCGTCAACCGAAAGGGGAGAGCCTTTGTATACCCTTTTCTGTTTTTTGGCGCGCTGGGCTTTGGTTTTCTGTTTCTGTTAGCGAATGAAGAAGAAGGGGTTATTCTTGCGTTGATTGCGGCGGCCATAATCTGGGCGATCAACATGCTGGATTTGGTCATCTGCTTGCTCCGGCATGGCGGAGGGAACTTCAATGGGGCTACTTATGGGCCGGGATATGCAAACGGCGGCGTATATACACCGGGAGATGTGCCGCCGCCGTTAGGGGAGCACGACGGTTCTTTTGGATACGGCGCATACCCTGGCGGCACAGTCCCCCATCCAAGACGGGATGACGCAGGGGAACGCTTTTTTACGATATTACTGTCTTTCGTTCCAGGACTGGGGCATCTGCAGCTTGGACTGATGCAGCGCGGAATAACGCTGTTGATCGGCTTCTTCGGCCTGTTGACGATGATTCTGTTCGTGTCCATTCTGGCGCATGAAGAAGGCTTCCTCGTCTTTCTGGTGGCCCTGCCGATCGTGTGGCTCTATGGGATGTTCGATGCCATTCGACACGTTCAGCGCAAGCAGGCCGGGGAAATGCTCATTGACCGGTCCATTATGGAGGATTGGGACGATCACCGCCAGGGCGGCAAACGCAGCCGCTGGTTCGCAACCGTTCTTTCGATCATGCCGGGTGCGGGCCATATGTACCTAGGACAGCAAAAACGCGGACTGCAGCTGATGGCGGGCTTCCTGTTGTCGATTTATTTGCTGGATGTGCTTCAGCTCTCCTTATTTCTGTTCATCGTGCCGATCATCTGGTGCTTCTCGTTCTTTGACTCGCTTCAGCAGCAGTCCCGGTACGCCACCGAAGGCGGGTACGTAGAGGATGTTCCGGTGGTGGACGGGCTCATGCATCGGCAAAAATGGATCGGGATTATCCTGCTCCTGCTCGGTTTATATTATATGGCGGACCGGCTGCTCATCGATTTCATTCAAAGGGTCTTTGATAATTGGCAGCTGACGAGCGATATCCGCTATTACATGAAAACCGGCTTCATGTCGCTATTGCTTGTCGCGGTAGGCTTAAGATTGCTTGTCGGCAGCAAGGCCAAAGGAGGCTCGCCGGAATGAGGCAGTGGCGAGTAGGGACATGGTCGATGGGAATCGCGCTGACGATCATGGGCGTGCTGCTGGTCACTTCGCAGTTCAACGGATCGAAATGGCTTGATCAGGGTCTGCTGTGGTGGCCGCTCCTCTTCATGCTCGTCGGCTTGGAGATCCTCGTGTACCTGTGGCGCAGTCCGGGTGAGCACCCGGTGCTCCGTTATGATCTGTTCAGCATGTTTTTCATCGGTCTTATAGGAGCGGGCAGCCTTCTGTTCACGACCGCCAGCGCAACGGGAATCGTGGATGAATTGCGCAGCGCGATCGGGGCGCGCGAGGTTCGGACGGAGGTCAAGCCGATACAGCTTGCAATCCCCCCGGAAGTAGGGCGAATCGTCGTGCAAGGGGAGCACAACTGGAATGGACGAGTGCTGATCGATCCCGTCAAAATGAAGAGTCCGGAAGTCAACGCATTCGGAGCTTGCCGGTATACGATCGGCAAGGACGAGCAGCAGCCGGAAGGAATGACGATGATCAGCACCCATCAAGCGGGAGACACGCTCTACCTAACCGCGAGCCGGCCGATTGAGGAGCGATTGCTGTTTAACGAAAGCAGTTCTTCTTGTACGCTGACGGTCGTGCTGCCTGCCGACACTGCCGTGGAGGTCCAGCAAAGCTTGAATGCCTCGCTGGTGTCCGAAGCCAAGCTGCCTGCAAAATGGAAGTTTACCGCTTACTAACAGTTGGCCGAGCGTGTACCGTGCGGACTGGACTGGTTTTCTTATCGTAGAGAGAGACTTGAGATTATTTGCTTCGAGGGAAGGGCTGGCGATCGATGCCGGCCTTTTTTAGTTTGCGGGAAGGCGGTTGCCTGTTTCCCGCGACTTGTCCGTCAATGTCTGGAACCACTAGGCGGAGCGCAGCATATCATGTCACAAAAAGGAGGTGGCGGCCATGATTCCAATCCTGCTCTGGGTTTGCGGTTGTTACGCCTTAGCTGCGATAGCTGTGCATACGGCGTTCCGATATACATCGAAGCAAGAGCGGAAAGTGAAACATTATGTTCTTCTGGCAGGCAACGAGCAGCAGCAGATGGAATGGTATATGCGATCGCTGCGAAGGCATGCGATGCAGACCGGCAAGGAGGTGCAGGTGACGGTCGTCAACCGCGGCTCCAATGACGAGACGATGGATATCGCGCGGTTATTCGTGCGCCGGGGAATGAACGTGAACATCGCGACGGGAACGCCCTTCGGCAGCTCCGGACGAATCGGTTACGGGGTACATGAATTCGGCTTTCATACCGGGAGCTTCGGAGCCGGCGATGATGAGGGCTGGGGCGGATCCGGAGGAGATGAAGGCTTAAATTATCGCCCTAAGCTCATGGCGGATCGAGAGCCGGGAAGCGATGCTGATGAGATGGATATGGATCGCGAGATTCGTTTGGATACGTTTGCCGTGCAGAAGCGCTCTTCAAAATGGCAACGCTTTCGCAATAGGTTCATTGCATCCCGATTTATAGGAAAGGGTCGGGAAGGAGTGCGCGGGGATGCCTTGGAGCCGACCCATCTCATGTGGATGTTGCAGGCGGAAGGGATTATAACGGAGGCGGCCCACGCGGTTCTCGTCGATTTAAGAGACCCGAATGATCTCTCGAAGCTCCCCTTGTAGGCGGGCGGCACAGTTGTTCAGCAGGAGCGAGACGAAGGAGGGGGAATAGACGGTCTGGAGGATTGATGCGGCAATTGTGATGAAAAGGAGTAACAAGACATTGCACCGGGGACGGAGGCCATGTATAATGAGGTCATCGAATACGGACGAGTGAAGCACACGCGTACGGCTGCCGGGGGCAGCTAACGCTGTGCTTTTTTTGTTGCCATATCGTATGAACGATATCGGGGCAGTCGAGTGGGGAATCGTCTGTGTTCCCTGGAATTCATTCGAAGATGGAACTCTAGGACATAGGCGGGTTAGCGGTTGCAAGGTCATTGAACCTGTACAGCAGCGGAATGAGAGAGAAGCCGGAATTCATTCGAAGATGGGATTCTAGGACGTAGGCGGGATAGTGGTTGCAAGGTTATTGAACCTGTACAGCAGCGGTATGAGAGAGAAGCCGGAATTCATTTGATGATGGGATTCTAGGACGTAGGCGGGAAAGTGGTTACAAGGCTATTGAACCTGTTACAGCAGCGGTATGCGAGAGAACATTCTTTCGGTTTATGAAATCGGATGTTGTGCGTACGGCGTTTGCGGAGAGCTTAGGGAAGGTCGCGAAGGAGGCGATGCATGATGAAGGTGCATGTTTATGTAGTTGTGGACCGCGGGATGGCTCAAGTCCATTGGACGATCGCTCCGGAGCTTGATTGTGCCTATTGGCTGAACTCGGGCTGCAAAGAGACGGCAGAGCGGGTGGCGGCTGCTTGGTCTGGAGGGACTACTCTAGAAGGGATCGGAATACGAGACGGTGGCTCGGCTTGGGAAAGGAATTATGGACGAAGGGAAGAAGGGCATTCCGGGCGCAAATGTCTGTTCTGGTCAGAGCCGATTCCGCTCGGTATCGCGGTTGGTCTGGCCGAAGCGTGGCCGGGCGGTGCATTGAGGGAATGGGACGAGTCTTCTGCGTCAGCTGCGTTCACAGACCATATGAGGAAGGCCTTGCAAACCGATGAGGGCAGCAGCCGCGGAGGGATGAGGAGTCCGAGTCATGTTGGCGTGCGTTCTAAGGAAGGGAGTTATCCGCACGCTGCGGGAGAGCTGCAAATTATTGCTGCAGCGGATCGGACCGATCTGGATATACAAGCATTGGCAGCGCATGCTTGCCGATTATCCGCGCAGCTGCGAGGACGGGCGCTGCTTGCCGCCGAGCTGCTCGCCTTGCTCGAAGTCGCAGACGGAGCCTCTGCGGCTACCGACTTCCGCGCGGCGGCGCCCGCGCTCCAGCTGGCCGCGCTGCTCGGCCTGCTGCGCCTCGGGCGCGCGCTCGCGCCACAGCGGGCGCCGCGCAGCCTGCTGCGCAGCATGCGGGCTGCGCCTGGCGCCCGGCCGCCCGAAGGGCGGCTCCGCTGCCTGCGCTGCGGCAGCGGCGAAGCGCACATGCGCCGCACGCCATGCGCAGCGTGCGGGCGCATGTGCGCCTATTGCGAGGCGTGCCTCGCCATGGGCCGCAGCCGCGAATGCGGGCTGCTCATCCTCGGCACGCCAGCGGCTGCGCAAGCGCCGGGCCAAGTTCCGGCGCAGGGCGCCCGGGCAGTTGGCGCGCCGCCAACCCTCGGCGCACAGGCGATGGAAGCGAGGCTGGCGACATGGAAGCTCAGCCCTGCACAGGCGGCTGCGGCCGCAGAAGCGCTTCGGTATATCGAAGCGGGTGAAGCTGCGGGCGGACGCCCGATATGGAAACGATGGAAGAGCTCCCGGCTCATCCAGGCAATGACTCGGCTGTTAGCCAGATATTCCGCCTCCACACGGCAGAAGCCGGTACAGAAGGAACCCACCTCACGTCACACAAACACCGCATCTCCAGCCGTTGCCGAATACGCTGCCATACCGCGGCGGTCATTCCTATTATGGGCGGTCACCGGAGCCGGCAAGACGGAGATGATCTTCCCGCTCGTCGAGGCATGCTTGCAGCGGGGCGGACACGCGCTCATCGCTACGCCTCGGCGCGATGTCGTACTCGAGCTGGATCCGCGGCTGCGCCGCGCCTTCCCGCAGACCACAATCGTGACGCTGTACGGGGGCAGCCCGCAGCGATGGGAGAACGGCGGCATTACGCTCGCGACGACACATCAGCTTTTTCGCTTCCAGCATGCATTCGAGCTTGTGGTGATTGACGAATTGGATGCTTTTCCTTATCACGGCGATCCCCTGCTGCATTATGCGGCAGCGAAAGTGTGCAAGCCGGAGGGAGTCACCGTGCTGTTATCGGCCACACCTCCGGCCGAGCTCCAGGCTGCAGCCAGGCGCGGCCGCCTTCCGCATGTCCGGGTGCCGGTCCGGTTTCACCGGCACCCGCTGCCTGTTCCGATATACATACCGCTGCCGCCTGTCAGGCAGCTTGTTTACTTGAACAAACTGCCCAAGCGGCTGGTAAAGGCGATTCAAGCTTCCGTCGACAGAGGTGCTCAGCTGTTTGTTTTCGTTCAACAGATTCGCCATATCGATCCGTTCGTCCGTCAGCTGCGCCGGGAATTTCCCGGTATCGTGATCGAGGGCACATCGTCCAAGGATGATGCGCGCGGAGACAAGGTGCATCGATTCCGTGATTGCCAGATCAGACTTTTGGTGACGACAACGATACTGGAGCGGGGCGTCACGGTACCCAGGAGCGACGTGTTTATTATGGATGCCGACGGAAGGCTGTTCGATGACGCTTCGCTCGTTCAGATGGCCGGGCGCGCGGGAAGATCGAAGGATGATCCGGCGGGGAAGGTATACTTTTTCGCCCCGTCCCGCAACCGCGCCCAGCAGCTGGCAATAAGACAGATCACGGGCATGAATAAGCTGGCCAAACGGAAGGGCTACCTGCTCCAAGATCCAGGTGCCATTTCACAGCCGTCAGCGAAGAATAGGAGGCCTTGAAGCATGAGTTCGCTTCTTCATTATGTACGACATATCGTTCCGGGAGCCTTTCGTGCCACGATCTCGATGCTGGCGCCAACTCCATCGGCATGCTTGACCTGCAGTCGTACCTATCGCGAGAGCCGCAGTCAAGCACAAGGAGGGCTCGACGATTCCATCGTTTTTCAACGCTTATGTCCGGAATGCCGCTCCTCGATTCCATGGATCACCCGTATTGCGTGTCGGGTTTGCGGACGACCGGGCCCGTGCGGAGACTGCAAACGCAGATTGGACTCTGCCTTTGTATGCAACCGCAGCGCGGTAAGCTACGACGAGGCGATCCGCGGCTGGCTCGCGCTCTATAAATACCGGGGTCACGAGGCGCTGGGGCAGCTGTTGGGCGAGATGCTGCATGCTGCATACGTCAGGATGTACTCGGAGCTGGCGCAGCGCCAAGCAAATTTCCGCTTCGATGCGGCCATACCCGTTCCCCTAAGCGACGCGAGGCTTCTCGAGCGCGGCTTTAACCAAGCGGAGCAGCTTGCTACAGCCGTGGCGGTGCGCAACCAGCTCCCTCTTGTACGAGCGCTGCGAAGAACCCGCCACAGTGACAAGCAGAGCTATAAGACGCGTGGCGCGCGCCTAAGCAGCACCCGCAATTTATTTGCTGCCGAAGAAGCGGCGCTCCGGCCTCTGGTCGGTCTGCTTAACGATGAAGCGGTCATCATGAACAGAGCGCTGCGCCTACTGATCGTTGACGATATCTACACGACGGGGAGTACCGTTGATGCATGTGCCAGGGCGATTCTTGATACAATGCAGCGAGATTATCCTGGAATTCATACGGAAATCTATGTCCTGACGCTTGCCCGTTCATAAGGCAGGAAAGAGGAAAAGCTTCCTTGTGATACGACTTGCGAAAGCTTCAGCAACGGCACCTATTTTAATAATCACTATGATCGTTCCTAGTTACCATGGAGCCGCAAGGATACTACGGTGACCGCAGAAGGTTTCTAGGTCTTTATTCCTTATTCCTTATTCCTTATTCCTTATTCCTTATTCCCTCCCCCTGTTGAATGAAAGGAACTGAACGCGAGTGGAGCGGGAAGAATGATTCTGGAGAAGCGATAGCGTTCGCCTTTGTTCCCGAATATCCACCATACTCGTGGGATTCAAAGATATTCGGGAACAACAGCGATCGGAAGAACATTCTGCCTGCGCAGCGGTTTAAGTTCACATCATTCTATTATCTTCACTCACTCATACATTTTATCTTTCATTCAATCTTCCATCCCTTCAATCGTTCCCTCTCAATAGTAAAAAAAAGATGAATTTTGTCGATATAACTGATAGAATATGGGCAACTATATGCTGCCTGAAGGGGGGCAAGGACATTGGAACTCGACAATTGTCCTAAATGCGGAAAACTATTTGCCAAGAACTTTCGTGAGATTTGTCCAGCTTGCATCAAGGAAGTGGATGCGCAATATATGATTTGCGCGGACTATCTGCGCAAAAACAGAGGCAGCACGATTCACGAGCTGTCCGAAGCGACCGAGGTGTCCGTCCCGCAAATAACGAAATTTATACGTGAAGGCCGGATTTCATTGATCGGCGCCCCGAATTTGGGATATCCATGTGAGGTCTGCGGAACGCTGATTCGTGAGAACAATATGTGCGCCAACTGCAGAGCGCGGCTGCTGCAGGATGTGAACAAGAACAAAGGGAAGCTTTCCAAAGAATCGGAGAGCGCTCCTACGTCATCAATGGCCTCCTATCGGATTAAGGATAGTCTTAGAGACCGAAATTGACGGTTCGGTAACAATTTCTATAAATTTTGAATGGATTATGCCGATAATACTCTTAAAGAGTTTATCGGTTTTTTATTGTCGTCAACAGGTTGGAGGGATGAAACATGAAAATAAACGAACCACAGCGAATAGGCGCAGTGAACCCATATCAGAAGCACAATGAGCATCGAACCGGCGAAATGGGACGCAAACGTAAAACCGACGAAGTGCAAATTTCGGCGGAAGCGCAGGAGATGCTCTCATACAGCCGCGTGAACAATGCAGAGCGGACGAAGCGGATTGAAGAGCTGAAGCAAGAGGTCAGCACCGGTACCTATCATGTGGATGCCGGCAAGATTGCAGAGAAAGTATGGCCATTCTTGAAATAAGGGATTGCGGAAGGTGAGGCATACGTGAACAGCGCTGCTATCGTCGAAACATTAGAGAAACAAGTGCAGATATATCAAGCGCTATTAGAAACGTCCAACCAGAAGAAGCCGATTCTGATCAGCAATGACGTCGAGCAGCTCAATGCGCTAACCAAGAAAGAACGGCAGCAGATGCAACAAGCGGAAGCGCTTGAGCAGCTGCGCATTCAACAGGCCAATCAGTACTTCTTAAGCTTCGGCATTATCCGGACGAGGGCCGGAAGTATTACGGATATCATAAGAATCGTAACGAACGCTCAGGATAAGAAGCGGCTCCTCGAGCTTCAGCAGCAGCTGTCGGACTTATTGGATGAACTGAGAAGAACGAATGAGTTGAACCAGCAGTTAATTACCCAATCGTTGCGGTTCATTGAGTATTCGCTCGATTTGATGGTCGAGGATCCAACCGAAGATATTACCTATCAGCATCCGAAGAATCCAGGTTACGGTAACTCCAGGAACGGTTTGTTCGATACACGAGGATAGAGGGGGAACGCCAGCATGAGATCTACGTTTCATACGCTGGAGACGACGAAGAGAAGTCTTTTCACACAGCAAGCGGCTATTAATACAGTGGGGCATAACATTGCCAATGCCAATACGGAAGGCTACTCGCGTCAGCGTGTGACCATGGTGGCTTCACGTCCGATCGAGGCATTCGGCATGAACCGTTCGACTGCTCCAGGCCAGCTGGGCACGGGCGTTGAATTTACGGCCATTTCACGGATCCGCACCGCCTTCCTGGACGACCAGTTCCGCAATCAAGCGAAATATGTGGGTAACTGGTCCGTGCAGACGGATACGTTAAGCAAGCTGGAGGCCATCGTGAACGAGCCTTCGGACAGCGGCATTCGCACGGTCATGGATAAGTTCTATCAAGCTTGGTCCGATTTGAGCAAGGACCCGGAGAACGTGACGGGACGTAAGATTGTACGCGAGACGGCTGTAGCCCTTACCGACTCTTTCAATCAAATCAGCAAGCAGCTGACAGACTTAAACGCCGACCTGACTACGAATATTGAGGTCAAAGCTACGCAAGCCAATACGATGTTGAATACGATTGCCTCGCTTAATGCCGAAATCCGCAAGATTGAGGCGCTAGGCGACCATGCGAACGATTTACGGGATCAACGGGACTTGCTGACGGACCAGTTATCCCAAATTGTGAACGTTCAGGTGGTGGAGCAAGCGGACGGTTATTCGATTTCCATGGGAGGAACGAATCTCGTGGAAGGAGACGTGGTAACGGAGCTTTCCTCCGCTTCGCTCACGGCTGCGTTTCAATCGGGTGATTTGAACAATGGCGAAGTGTACGGGATGTTCGTTGCCCGGGATGTATATGTAGCCGATTACCGGCGTCAGCTGGATACGATGGCTAACACGCTTGCTAATGGCGATATTCAAATTACGCTTCCGGCCGGATCGGTGAAGCCGGGAACGACAACACCGATTACGGCTCCTGAGACGATAACGGTTAAGGGCATTAATGGACTGCATAAACTGGGCTATACGCTGGAGGAACCGGCGACAACGGGCCTCGATTTCTTCACTTTCAAGGCTGGAGAGAATGGAATAACGGCCGCAAGCATCCAGCTGAATCCCATCATCAGCGCCGATACGAATAAGATCGCCAGTTCCATGCGGACTACGACAGCGAATGGGGTAACATCCGTCGTGAAAGGGAATAACACCCTGGCTCTCATTATGTCCGAGCTTAAGGATACCCCGTTCAAGTTCGACCAGACGGCGACGGGCAACGGCATTACGGAAGCTACGATCGGCAATTTTTATAATTCAATGGTCGGCTCGCTCGGCGTACAATCGCAGGAAGCTTACCGGCAGTATCAGAACTCGGTGGCCCAGACGGAGCTGGTCGATAGCAACCGCCAATCGGTCAGCGGGGTCTCGTTGGACGAAGAGATGTCCGATCTTATCAAATATCAGCATGCTTACAGTGCGGCTGCAAGAGTGATGACAACGTTCGATCAAATGCTCGAGAAATTAATTAACGGCACCGGTGTTGTAGGGCGTTAATGATTAGCTTGCTTTCGAAGCGGACGACTAGCACTAAATTATAGGAGGTAATCAAAGATGGCACTGCGCGTAACGCCTAGCATGATGCACATGCAGCTGACACGGAATTTGACCCGCAACTTGACGCAGATGCAGGAGCTGCAGAATCAGGTGACAACGGGCCGGAAAATCAACAAAGCTTCCGATGACCCGGTAGGCATCACGTATTCCTTGCGTTACCGGACGGAGCTGGCCTCCAACGAGCAGTATCAGAAGAATGTGGATTCCGCCCTCTCGTGGCTGGATTTTAACGATACGGTTCTGGATCAAGCGGGGCAAGTACTGCATCGGGTGAAAGATCTGGTGGTTCAAGGCTCAAACGGTACCAATCCGCAAGTTGCACTCGACAGTATCCGCGATGAGATCAGTCAATTAAAGAACCAGCTTCTCGATATTTCCAACAGTAAAGTAAACGGCAAATACGTGTTCAACGGACAAACCTTCGATAAGATGCCGTATGATCCCAATACCCCTAACTTTGATCCGAAGACCGTCGTTACGGACACGGGCGAGATTTCGTATGCAGTCGGTGTAGGGGTCACCCTTCCAATCAACTTGACAGGTAACCAGGTTTTTGGAGCTGTAGGCGAGACGGACAACGTATTTGCAGTATTGGATAATATTATGGCAGGACTGACCGCGGGCAGTCAGGGCGCTGTATCGGCCCAAATCGGCAATATTGAGTCCAGAATGGACAAAATTTTGAATGCCCGATCTGAAGTGGGGGCTCGTGTCAATCGTGTGGAGCTGATGCAGAACCGTCTTCAGGATCTCGAGCTTAACTTGACCGATATGAAGTCCAAAACCGAAGACGCCGATTTCGAGAAGCTGTTGATCGAATCCAAAGTCAACGAGAGTATCTATCAAGCTTCACTCTCTGTCGGGGCCAAGGTCATTTCGCCAACGCTCGTCGATTTCCTGAGATAGGGGCGATTTCGTAAGTGCTCTTACCGATCATTCAAGCAGAGTCCATTAAGGGGCGAATCGGCATTGAATCTCAACCGGGGCAATATGACATAAAGACGAGACGCCCGGAATTGCAGATCGAATCCACCCCGGCCCAAATCAGCGCTCCCATGCCGGTAGTCCAGCTTAATATCGATCAAAGCCGGATGTGGGAGGCGTTCCATGGCGGCAAGCCGACCGTTTTCTGGAACCGGATTTATTCCCAGATGCCTGATATTGCCTTGCAGGGGATTGCCAAGACTGTCGAGAAGGGAAACCGGATGGGAGACCTGCGTATCCGCGTAAATCCAATACCGGATTTGGCTCTGGAACAGCTGATGGAGAAGGGACCTGCACTTTCGGTATTCGGGCCTGCGACACCGGATAATGTGGATATTCATTTCACGATACCCCCGCTGGATGTTCAAGTAACGCCAGGTCATGTGGAGATCAACGCTCAAGTATATCGGCCCGAAATCGAATACCGTCGCAGCAGCGTGCGTGTTTCAATGGAGCAATATCCAAACGTCCAGTTTCGTGTAACGAATTTGGACCTACGGATCTAAGAGTGGGAAAGCACGTAAGCTATAGACAAAACGTTGTCGTTTTGCTCTGTAGCTTTTTTCATTCTGAACCGATATCATAGCGTTAGAACGGAGGGATTTTGATGAAACTATTAACGAACCGTTTCGGTGAAATTGAATTAAATGAAGATCACCTCTATACCTTTGCAAAAGGTATACCCGGTTTCGAGACCCACCATAAGTTTGTGTTGTTGGCACCCGAACAGGACGAGCCCTTCAAGTTTCTGCAGGCGGTCGAGGATCCTGAATTAATGTTTGTTATTGCGGATCCGTTCTTGTTCTATCCCGATTATGAGTTCGATCTTCCCGACTCCGCGATCGAAGAGCTTGGGATTCAATCCCCCGACCAAGTGCGCGTGCATGCGATAATAAGTATTCATGGCGATCTTGAGAGTGCCACGGTTAACCTTGTAGCGCCCGTTATCATGAATAGAAGCTCCAAGCTTGCGAAACAGGTTGTGCTAAGCAAGACAGCCTATTCGACGAGACATCCATTGTTCGCTGCCTCGAAGCAGCTCTAAGAAGGGAGTCGCACATGCTTGTACTATCGCGCAAGAAAGGCGAGTCGGTTATTCTTCAGGACAATATTGAAATTACGATTCTGGAAGTAACGGCGGATACCGTTAAGATCGGTATAAACGCTCCCAAGGATATCGAAATATTGCGTAAGGAAATCTATACGATGGTCAAGGAAACGAACCGGGAGTCCGCAGCTTCAATAACCGGTCTTGAGCAGCTTCAAAATCAATTTAAACAAATTAAAAAAAATAGCGATGAGCTATAAACAATGTCCTATTCCTTCCCGATATAAGTTACATAACCGGCAAAGGGCGGCCGACCTCTAGCCGGTATACCACACGGATGTGGGATCATACAACCATTCAGGGAGGAATTTTACAATGCGTATTAACCACAATATTACGGCTCTTAACACCCACCGCAACATGGGTTTGAACAATGCTGCTGCAGGTAAGTCCATGGAGAAACTGTCTTCCGGTCTTCGTATTAACCGTGCTGCCGACGATGCTGCAGGTCTTGCGGTTTCCGAGAAAATGCGCGGTCAAATCCGCGGTCTCGAGCAAGCTCAAAAGAACGTTCAAGACGGGGTTTCCTTCGTACAAACAGCTGAGGGCGCAATGAACGAAGTAAGCGCTATGCTGAGCCGTATTAAAGAACTCGTTGTTCAAAAAGCGAACGGCACTTACTCCTCTTCGGATAAAGGCAACATTGATTTGGAACTGACAGAACTAACGGACCAAATCGACAGCATCATGAGCTCGACAACGTTCAACGGCATCAATATCAACACGGGTACGATTAACATCCAGGCAGACGACAGCACACAACAAATTACGATTTCTGGTATCGTGACGACTGCTTTCGTTGGCAAAGCATCTGCTTTCAAAGCTTCCGGAACGACTGGCGCTCTCTCGAGTATCGAAGTTGCGATCAAGGCTGTTTCGACGCAGCGTGCGACTCTGGGTGCGAAGCAAAACCGTCTTGAATACACTTCGAACAACCTTGGAACGACAGTTGAGAACCTTACTGCATCTGAGTCGCGTATCCGCGATACAGATATGGCAAGCCAAATGGTTAAGCTTACGAAGGAAAACATCCTTCTGCAAGCTTCCCAAGCGATGCTCGCGCAAGCTAACTCGCAGCCACAAGGCGTATTGTCCTTGCTCCGTTAATTCTCGGTTGCTCAGAAAGAGATCTTGGGATTCCCAAGGTCTCTTTTCTTTCAATATTGAAATTATGTATGTTTCTTATGATCGAGACTAACAATGGAGCTCCGTTAGTCCGATACTATTAATAAGAACTCATGATGAGGTGGAACGACGATGATGAATATTTCATCAGTAAACACCACGACAGGCTATATGACAGACGGGAGTACACACATCGGCTCGCGGAATGAAGCAGTAATTGAGAATAAGAATAGTAGTAATACCAGTACCAATAACGAGTCCATCGATCGACCGCAGTTGAAAAAAAGTCTTGAGCGTATCTTGCAGGCTATTCAAGGACCGGAAACAACGGTTGAGCGATCTGTCCATAAGGAAACGAACCAAGTCGTGTACAAAATCAAGGATAAGGCAAGCGGTGAAGTGATTAGACAATTTCCCGAAGAGAAATTGTTGGATGCCGCCGCCAGGCTTATTGAATTAACAGGCATGATGATCGATGAGAAGGTATAGGAAGGAGGATGTAAAATGAGACTCTCTGGATTAGCTTCCGGCATGGATGTCGATGCGATGGTCAAGGAGCTTATGAAAGCCCGGCGATCTTCTTATGACAAGATGATCAAGAATCGCGTTAAGGTAGAATGGAAGCAAGAGGATTTTCGTACGATGAGCACGAAGATCGTGGATTTTAGAAATAATAAGCTATCCACTTATAACGTATCGAATGTGATGAAGGCGAAAACCTCGCAAGTTAGTGGGGACACGAACGCGTTGACCGTTAACGCTACGAATTCGACTGCTTCCGGAACGTTGTCCGTTCAGGTTACATCCGTAGCGAAAGCTGCTAATGATGTTTATACGTTCGCGGATCCTTCGAAAACACTTGAGGAATTGGGATTTACATTGGAGATGAAGGATGAAGGTAGCGGTCCACAGCCGACAGGCAATGTACTTGCCACGATTAACGGAAAAACGATAGCCATAAACAAGGACGCCAAATTGGCCGACTTGGCAAATGCGGTTAATAATTCCAGCAGTATGCTAAAGG
This sequence comes from Paenibacillus spongiae, assembly GCF_024734895.1. Taxonomy (NCBI): domain Bacteria; kingdom Bacillati; phylum Bacillota; class Bacilli; order Caryophanales; family Paenibacillaceae; genus Paenibacillus; species Paenibacillus spongiae. Next base: position 7,064,306 of record NZ_CP091430.1, on the reverse strand, counting down.
CAACAGCTGTTTTCGATGCAGCATCAGGCAAGCTATCGCTGGCGGCAACGCAGACAGGCGCCAATGGACTAAGTATTGGAAACTTTCCTCCAGCTGTGGAACCAACCAATCCGCCAACCGTTCCGACTCCAGCTGTCACGAAGCAGACGATAACGGCTGGATCGGATGCCAGCGTAACGGTTAATGGAATTAATTACACGAGCTCCACCAACCGCTTCACGGTAAATGGCGTCGATTTTACCGTAAAAGCCGAAACGGCAGCGGGCAGTCCGACTATGATTACAGCCGTACAGGATACGAATAAGATCATCGACACCATCAAATCCTTTGTTGCGGATTATAACAGCTTGATCGGCGCGCTTAATACGGAACTTTCGGAAGTGAACAATCGCAATTATATGCCGTTGACAAGTGAAGAAAAGAAAGAAATGACGGACGATGATATCAAGCGTTGGGAAGAGAAGGCACGGAACGGTACGCTAAGGAACGATAACACGCTTACCAAGCTGGCGACGGAGCTTCGTCTCTCGGCCACCTCGTTGATTGGCGGAATCGATGACGGCTCCGGTAACAGACTATCGATCGGAATTACGACGGGGAGTTACACGGAGAAGGGTAAACTCATTCTCGATGAGAATAAGCTGCGCAGCGCGTTGGAGTCGAATCCGGATCAAGTTACCGATCTCTTCATGAATCCGGATAAAGGCGTATTCAGGCAAATGTCGAAGTCTTCCATGGATGCCTTAACGGACCTTTCCAAAAAAGCGGGCACATCTCTCGTTAGTACCGACTTAACGATGTCCTTCCAAAAGGATTCATCGATAGGCAAGGAAATTGAGCAGATGAAAAAGCGTGAGAGTGCGATGCTGACACGTCTCAATATGCTTGAAAAACAATATTACAAACAGTTTACTGCGATGGAAACGGCAATTAACAAATTTAATTCACAATCATCATCATTGTCGAGTCTATAAGTAATTAAAGGGGTGTAGAATGTGGTAAACTCACCATATCAAATTTACCAGCAATCATCCGTTCAGACAGCAAATGGCGGCAAGTTGATCATTATGCTCTACGAAGGCGCTATAAGATTTACGAAGTTGGGTATTGATGCTGTCCATAACCGTAAATATGATGCGGCTAATACGAATTTCTTAAAAGCTCAAGCCATTATTAATGAATTAATCGCATCACTTAATTTCAATTATCCAATATCGAATGATTTAGTTAAAATATATGAATATATGTTACATTGTCTGATTCAGGCTAATGTGAAGAAGAATGCGACAATTGCTGAGGAAGTTGTGGCGCATCTGATGGATCTGCTTGGAACCTGGAAGCAGGTTTCCAACGGAACGGCAGGAAACCATCAAGCAGCTGTGGATTCCATTTGATATGGTTGAGCTTATCACGCACTTATTGAATGTAACGAAGAGGACGTCTGATCAAATCGATGAGATCAATGAGGAGGAGCTGAATGTACTGCTCGAGCTTCGTGATGAAGTCATCGGTCAGCTTAACGGCAGCGGTAGTTCTTTATCAAAGACCGAGAAAGAATTGCTTCAGAAAATCGGAGAGTACGATTACGTAATCGTACAACGAATGGAATACCTGAAGGAAGAAGCATCCCAAGGACTTGCCAAGCTTCAGGCATCGCAGATGCAGAAGAGCAGGTATGAGCAGGCATCCGCATCCGAAAGTTACTTCATAGACCGCAAAGAATAGATACTGTCAAAAGAGACTGCTGGGTTATTATTCCTAGCAGTTTTTCTTATTAAATGACCGGGATTATCCGATATAATGCTTATCGACATTGTATAAGGGTGTGAAAACGAATGCGCGAAGAGCTACATGATCTATTTGAAACCATAGAGGAGATTAAAGCGTTTTTGCCTCGATTGCAGAGAGCATGCGGATCGATATCCGATTTATTCTATGATAAGTTGACCGAGCAGGCGTGGTCGGTATTCGGCCAGGTAGTCGCTGGATTGGATGATCTATATAAAGTGCTGCGTACCGTGGATAATGGACTGCAGGACGCTGCAGTCGATTTCGGCATACAGCCCATCATTCATCATACGGTGGGAACAATTGAAGAGAAGTTCTCCTTATTAAACGATTATGTTGACCGTGAAATGCATGTGGCCGTTGGCGATATCATCAAGCATGAGTTTATTCCCCTCATTCAAGGGCTATCTATTAGTCTAGGGGAAGAAAATGAGGCGATGAAACGGCGTTTCGAGGTTAATGCGGCCTACTTTCAATCGGCCCACCCGGAGGTATACAAGCAAATCGCGGGTCTTGTTTGGGATCAGTTAAATTATCAATTGATTCCCGCTAAGGATGGAACGCCTAATCTGCATATACGAAGCGGTAACGCATCCGTAGCGTTATATAGTACATACAATCCAATGTATGAGGTTGTACGTTGGGCGGAATCTGAGACAAGCAAAGGAACAGGGAGAAGGCAAATTCTCATGTATGGTCTTGGGCTCGGGTATCATTTGTCAACGTTCTCACGGCAGCATCCAGATGTAAAGGTCGTTGTCGTTGAGCCGGATGAGCAGATTCTGCTTGCCGCAATGCATGCGGTAAATTTGGAAGCGTTGTTTAAGGAAGCCAATGTACATGCAATGGAAGTTGGCGTGAGAAGAGGCAGGTTAGAAGATATTATAAAAGGGTTTTATACTTTAAACGACAGCAAAGTGAGCGAAGTGAGTATCCCGATTTATAATCGTTTATATTCCGACGATAAAATTATCTTAAAAGATTTGATTCATCAAGTCGCCTGGTCCTATGTATCGAATATAAGCACGATGAAAGAACGCGGACTGCAGCATACGAAGAATGTTCTATATAACCTTGCTGCAAACTTAAATACGCCGTCACTATCGAATAAATACCAGTCGCTGAGCGGAACGTCCGCCGTCATAGTAGGTGCGGGCCCTTCATTGGAAAGGGATGTCGAATGGTTAAAGAAAGTAAAGGATTACGCGCTCATTATAGCTGCAGGCACTTCGATTCAGTCGTTACAGCATTACGGAATAAAGCCTCATCTCGTGGTTTCAATGGATGGAAGCGATTCTAACTATGATGCATTCAAGCCTATCGACCGCAGCGATATTCCTTTCGTCTATATACCGCAAGTGGACTATCGAATTGTTGATTTACAGATGAGCAATACGATGCATGCATTCTTCTACAGCGATGCTATAACCAATTATTTGATGGGAACCGTAGAAACGGATCCTTTATTCCGTTCCCATTTTTCCGTAACCGGAACATGTATTCAAATTGCAGCTTATTTAGGCTGTACAGAGATTATCTTTACGGGACAAGATCTGTCCTATCCTACCAGCAGCATGTATGCAACCGGAGCGAAGCATGTCAGCAGCGAGCATAAAAGCGAAGTCGTCAACAAGGCAAACATGTCGGTAGATAATGTGCAAAGCGGCAAAAATAGAACGGATGTGCGAATGCAGATTACTCTGGCAAATATCGAGGAAGAAATACAACGGACTGCCGATGTGCAATTTGTTAATGCGAGTCAATTGGGGGCAAAGATTGAGCATACGCGATTTGAACCGATGAGCAGCGTATTGGAACGATTAAGCAGTCGGCCGCGTGTTGATGAGCTGATAAAACAAATACTAAGCGACCAGGGCGATACGTATGATCGCTCGAGAAAGCAGGAGGTTGAAGCAAGACTGCGGGAGCTGCCTGTATTGACGAATGATATCGATAAAGTCATACAGGAAGTCAAGACACAATTGGATACACTGCCCGGTCTTGGACAGACCGATCCGGATCAATGCCTGCAAGCAATGGCTGATATTGAAGATCAATGGGGCATAATCGTCTGCAGCAAGCTTTTTGAGGCTATATATACCTATACCATCGGCGGAGATGTACATGAATTTGACCGCAAACTGCCTGAGCTAGCCGAGGAGAAGAACATTCAAAATAAGGCGAAGATGTTCGTTGAGGTGCTGGGTAAACTGATCGATCGAATGGTAGATACGAATATTCATTTGCAGGCGTATTATGAAGAAGCGATTGCGAGAATAGATAGACTGAAAGTTATTTCATTAGGTTAATTGGAATATATTACAAGAGTCCGTCAGAGACAATTCTGATGGACTTTATTAATTTATTTAGGCAAATATCCGATATATAGAGTAGGTACGAGAGGGGACGGACAGATGGATCAACAGGTTGATGCCGTTAATAGGGTCTTAGCTGATATAAAAAACTTTTTACCTGACCTAGTCGGAGCTTGCACGAATATCGCTGATGTAATCCAAGAACCTCTAGCCGCACAAGAGTGGGAACAATTTGGCTATGTCATCGATGGTATCGATGATCTCTACAGAACATTAACACACGTTAACAATAGTCTGAATGAATATGATTTCCGATTTGCTCTGCAGCCTTGTATTGCACGCGCAATAACGGATATCAACGATACCTTTCAGGATATGAATCGCAGTATGGACCAGGAAGACTACATTGGTGCCAGTGATTGCATGACATACGAGTTAATACCCGTACTTAAGCAATTGGAGACTGATCTGGGGCAGGACAAGCAGACGCTGGAACAACGATTTAACCGCAATAGGAATTACTTTCAAATCCACAAGCCCATGCTGTACGATCGGATTCGTTCTGAAGCAAGGAATCGCGAACACTACCAGATTGTAACCAGCAAGAATGGTAAACCAAATCTCTATATCAAAATAGAAGGACAGGATCCCTTATATTTATACAGCCGATACAATCCTGATCGAGAGGTTGAACGATGGGTCGATAAACGATCCATCAAACCAGAAGAAACGACAAGCATCTTTTTCTATGGATTTGGATTTGGCTATCATATCGAGCGGTATGCAAGCTTGTATCCGCAGCATCGTTTATACATATACGAGCCTGATGTGCAAATACTGCTGGCTGCGATGGAAGTTGTTGATTTTCAAGCCGTATTCGAGCGGTATCCATTCGTAGATTTTATTGTGGGAGCGGACGGGAAGAACAGGGAAAAGATGTTTTATCACTTCGCCAGATATGCCAAGGGCGAGCCTGAGCTCTACACGCTGCCGGTGTATGATCACATACGCAAGGAAGATAAGGAACAATTCTATCAAGAAGCAGCCTTGGCTGTCGGCAACTACAATAGCTCGATTATAAGATCGGAAAAGTCCGGCGTGGAATGGGTCAGAAATAGTCTGTATAACCTCCAGGCGACTTTAATCACGCCTTCAATTGCCGGCTTGAAAAATAAGTGTAATGGAATGACGGCCGTTATTATTGGAGCGGGACCTTCATTGGAAGCGGATATCAGCCATCTGATCAAACTTAAAGAGCATGCCTTTCTAATCGCTGCCGGTTCGGCCATCCAATCTCTGCTTCATTATGGCATAAGACCGCATCTTATCGTTTCTATCGATGGCGGCGAGTCGAACTATCGTGTATTTAAGAACACGAATATAGAAGGAATTCCATTACTATATGCCCCAATGATCCATTATCAAATCATCGATGATAACCGCAACCATTTGCTGCATGCTTTTTTGGACAACGATGTAACAATGGATCATCTTATGGAGCTGCGTAACGGGGAACCGCGTTTTCAATCTACTTTATCCGTGACGGGGACAGCGATCCAAGCGGCGGTGTACATGGGATGCAATGAAATCGTATTTACAGGACAAGATTTATCGTTTCCAGCCAATACTTTGTACGCTCCAGGAGCACGACATGTAAGTGAAGCAGCAATGAACGCGATAGTTGAAAGCGCGGATATGTTCGTCGAGAACGTACAAGGCGGAACAAATCGATATCATGCTGGTATGGAACAAACATTGGCTAATATCGAAGGGCTGATTGAACAATACCCTGACGTTGCGTTTACCAACTCATCAAGCAAAGGGGCAAAAATTAAGCATACCGCTTACCGGCCAATGGAAGAGGTCTTAGAAAGCCTGCAGCATCAACAGGTGGCCGAAGACTTTCTCCTTCACGAGATAGAAAGATTGCAAGGGTATACCCCGTCACGCATATCAGCCATAGTAGAGCGAACCATGAAACTGCCGGGTGAAATGGACAGGTATGAGAACCAATTAATGACGCTTTCCAATCGAATTGGCGGAATGCCGAAGCTAAGCAGAACGGAACCTAATAAATGCATCAAGTCTTTTCAGGCGATTCATGCTGACTGGAAGATGCTTTTGAACAGCGATCCCTACAGGGGACTATATATGAAAGTTTGCCGAAATGAGCTGCTGACGTTTGAACGAGATTTTGCCGAATACGCAGGCGAGTCTGACTTGAACAAGAAGGCAGAACTTGCGGTTCGTGTCATGCTGCCGCTTATTCAAACAATGCTGAAAAAAACGCCCGAGCTTAAGGGAATCGTTAGAGAAGCAATAAGCAGGTTGGAAGCACAATAATAATTAGGGGGATTTATAATGAAAGCTCCACGAATGATCGCTGAAGTCGGATGTAATCATATGGGCGATATGGAAATCGCAAAAGAAATGATCGTGACGGCCGCTATATTTTGCAAAGTCGATGCCGTTAAGTTTCAAAAGCGCAATAATAAAGAGTTATTAACCGAAGAGCAGTATAATGCGCCGCATCCAAACCCTCATAACTCCTATGGAAATACATATGGGGAGCATCGCGAATACTTGGAATTCGATGTTGACCAGCATAAGCAATTGAAGCAATGGTGCGAGGAGGCTGGACTCGTCTACAGTACGTCGGTATGGGATTTAACGTCGGCCAAGGAAATAGCTTCGATTAAACCGAGCTTTATTAAAATTCCTTCGGCCCTTAATTTGCACTATGATATGCTCGGATACTTATGCGAGGAGTATGAAGGGGAAATTCATATGTCGCTCGGTATGACAGCCAAGTCAGAAGAAGCCGATATCATTGACTTCTTCGTTAAAAATAAACGTGCCAAAGATGTCGTGCTCTACAGCTGCACATCCGGCTATCCGGTCCCGTTCGAAGATGTATGCTTGTTTGAAATTTCTCGTCTTCAGAAGCTCTATGGCAATGTAGTGAAAGAAATCGGATTTTCCGGACATCACAATGGCATTGCGGTTGATATCGCGGCATATGCACTCGGCGCAACTACGATCGAACGCCACTATACTCTGAATCGTACTTGGAAAGGTACGGACCATGCGGCTTCCCTGGAGCCGGACGGAATGCGCAGACTGGCGAGAGATTTAAAGGCGGTTCAGAAATCACTGACATACAAGGAAACGGATATGCTGGATATCGAATTGGTGCAAAGGGATAAGCTGAAATGGAAAAATCATTGAAAACAGTAGCGTTCATTCCGGCCAGAGGCGGCAGCAAATCGATTCCGCTCAAGAATATAAAGCAGATAGCAGGCAAACCTCTCATACAATGGACCATCGATGCTGCAATCGAATGTTCTCTTATCGATCATGTGTATGTCTCTACGGATTGTGATATTATACGGAATATCGTTCAGGAGTGCGCAAATGAGAAGGTAACGGTTATTGGTAGGAGCGAAGAGACTGCGACTGACCATGCAAGCTCTGAAATGGCTCTATTGGAGTTTACCCGAAAATATCGTTTCGAGAACGTCGTGTTCATTCAGGCGACTTCTCCTCTATTAGAGGCGGCGGATCTCGAGAAGGCCATCCAGTATTATGATGATGAACCCTTCGATAGCTTGTTATCCGTCGTTCGGCAGAAACGGTTCATGTGGACGGTCAATTCGGACGGGACGGTTAGTCCGGGGAATTACGATTATAGACGCAGGCCGAGGAGGCAGGAATTCGACGGGTACCTGGTAGAGAACGGAGCGTTCTATATTACCGGAAGAGAAAGGCTTCTGCAGAGTGAAAATCGGATTTCGGGTGCCATTGGTCATTACGAAATGGATGCAGCGTCTTACTTGGAAATCGATGAGCCAGAAGACTGGATCATAATCGAACAACTGCTAAGACGAAAAAAGAACCGAGAAATACAGCGCATCTGCCAAAATATAAAGCTGTTTATTACGGATTGCGACGGGGTTCTGACGGACGGCGGCATGTATTATTCGGAGAACGGAGACGAACTCAAACGCTTTAATACGAAGGATGCCGTCGGCTTAGGACTTTTGAGAGAGCAGGGAATCTTGACAGCTATTATAACCGGTGAAGATGTAGATCTAGTAAGACGAAGAGCAAGGAAGATGAAGGTTGAAGAAGTGCATCTTGGAATAACGAATAAAATGGAAGTTATCAATAAGCTGGCGGCAAAGTATAGCATTAGTCTTGATCAGGTTGCCTACATAGGGGACGATCTGAATGACTATGATGTTATTGGAAATGTTGGACTTTCCTTTAGCGTTAATGACGCAACAGAATGTATAAAAGAACGGGCGGATATCGTTACGCTAAGCAACGGTGGGCAAGGTGCGGTAAGAGAAGCGTGCGAGTTTATTATTCGATATATCCGCTAGACAGATAAGCGGTTAATAGACTCAGAAGGGCTGAATTATACCTGGCAACAGGTTTATATAACGGTATTGATTCGAACGATCATGGGGGTTGTCTCTTGGAGACATGTTGCTATTTGTGTGGAACAGCTAGTGGAAAGCTGAGGCATCAAGGAGTCAGAGATAATACTCTGATAGATGTGCTGGAATGTTCCGAATGTGGACTTGTATATTTATCTTCATTTGATCATATCAGCGATGATTATTATGAGCAGTCCATGATGTTGGGCGGGGTTGTGGATTTAGATCAGTATCGGTTGCGTTCATTAAATGATGATACACGCCGGTTAACCACAATCAAGGAAGAGGCAATCGACAAAACTATTTTGGATTTTGGCTGCGGCGGTGGCGGCTTTCTATCTATGATCAAACCATTCGTTCAATGTGCGGCAGGTGTTGAATTGGATAACACCATAAGAAATTCATTGCGTCAAGAAGGGCTGCAAGTATTCGCGTCTATTGATGAAATAGAGGGTCAATACGATTATATAACCCTCTTCCATGTACTTGAGCATTTGCCGGATCCGGCTGCCATACTCGGGAGACTAAAGAATCATTTAAGCCCTAAAGGAAAAATCATCATTGAGGTCCCGAGTGCAAACGATGCTTTGTTAAAATTGTATGGAAGCGATAAGTTTGCAAAATTCACGTACTGGAGCTGCCACCTGTTTTTATTTACACCAGAGACGTTAACGAAAACAGCAATAAATGCCGGATTCAAAGTAAAGTACGTAAAGCAAGTGCAGAGGTACCCGCTCTCGAACCACTTGCATTGGCTCGCTGAGCAGCGTCCCGGGGGACATCAAGAATGGAGCTTCTTGAACGATGTGCAGCTGAATCAAGCCTACGAGAAACAATTGGCTAGTATCGGAATGTGTGACACATTGTTTACTTGTTTAATGATAGATGATGTAAAGTAGTCTGCGGTACTAGGATGGATGCGTCGGACGATGATCTCCCTTCTGCACGCAAGCAGGATCTGTAATCGTAAATTGCTAGAATGCGCCCGGATTCTCAACAAATTAAAGGAAAGGCACATAATAATCCACGTTGTGTATTCGCTTACAAAATATGATTGACAATTATGTGAAGGCGATGGTATATTCGAAATGTGGTTCACTTTATGTGATTTCCAGCAATTTAAGAATGAAGGGAATGTTCTGAATGCAAGGTAAAGTTAAATGGTTCAACGCTGAGAAGGGTTATGGATTTATCGAGACTGAGCAAGGCGGCGACGTATTTGTTCACTTCTCCGCTATTCAATCCGAAGGTTTCAAAACGCTCGAAGAGGGCCAATCGGTTGAATTCGACATCGTTGAAGGCGCTCGCGGACCACAAGCAGCTAACGTAATCAAACTGTAATACGCTTAACCAAAGAAGCAGACAGAGCCCTGGAATCCCAGGGCTTTTTTTTCGTTTATTTGCCGACAATAAGTAGTACATTACATGAAGAACCGGGAGGTCGCGTGATTGTCGATCGAACTCCATCACCGCCGGTCAGGGCATCCGAATATACATCACGATAATAGTTTGAGAGAATTGGATGTCTATTATTCCGAGCCGGCGGACGGCCCGAATGATGAAACGGGCGTTCTCTTATTGATTCCTGGCTTTGGCGGGCACGCGAATGCAAATGTGTACAGAAAGATGCGGAGGACATTTTCGGATAAGTATAATCTAATGGTCGTGCAGTGCGACTATTTCGGGAATGAATTCATGCAGACTCCGGCAGCGGATCATCAATTAACGGTGTCGTCCGAGTCCTTAAAGTTGATTGATGATGAACAGGACTTACAGGATGCGTCACGTAACGGGTACGACATGAACCTGGCTATGCAGCTGGCTGAACATAAGAACATGGATTTGCTGGTGAAATGCCAACTTAATGAAACCATTGAACATTTTAATGAGATGGGCATCATGCAAGCGATCGACAATCTGACGGCGCTGTTCGATGTGATTAAGGTAGTAAAAGAAAAGGGCGTCCAAATTAACAGTAAAAAAATCATCGTATACGGCCATTCCCATGGAGCTTATCTGTCTTATATGTGCAATGCCCTCGTCCCGGAACTATTCACGCTGTTAATTGATAATTCCGCCTGGTGCTTCCCGCAATACTTGAACATGCCCAGAGTGCTGTCTCAGACGAAAGGCAAGATCAATCTTATTATGGAAATGAAATATTTAGCCGCGAGCATGGACGTTGACCGCGAACTGCTTGAATTGAACAAACTGTACCGGAGAACGAACAACAGCTGCCGAATCGTAAGCTATCATGGCGCGGATGATATATTGGTCTCTTCAGAAGAGAAGAAAGCGTTCTGCGCATCCGTTCCGAATTGCGAATATCATGAAATCACGCGAGATGCCGTGGACGGGGAAATAGTTCGATCAGCCGCACACGGGCTAGATGCAAATTTCCTGCTTCTGTTCGATTATGTCATGAAGGACAGACACTTTGACATAAGCTATGAGTGGAAGTATGGTCCCCACAAGATTGCCACCAACAAGCATGTCTATTGCATCGATTTCGACGATGATATCCCGCTGCTTACCGTCCAATAAGTAATCGCTACGGTTATTGTGTCAATTTATCTAAATATTCTAAAAAAACAGAAAATTGCTTTGTGTCCTCCTTCGCCTATGGTATAATAAGAACATGTAAAGGAGGAGTGCCCCATGAAATACAACATTCGAGGTCAACACATTCAGGTGACAGACGCCTTGCGCGATTTTGTCGAAAAGAAGCTCACACGCCTGGAAAAGTATTTTGAAGCGCCAATCACCTCCGAGCTTAATGTAACGATGTCTGTAACGAAAGGAAAACACGCGGTAGAGGTCACGATTCCGCTGCCGGGAATGATGCTCCGAGCGGAAGAGAAAAGCGACGATATGTACGCTTCCATCGATCTGGTGGTGGACAAACTGGAGCGTCAGATCCGCAAGCACAAGACGAGAGTCAATCGCAAGGTTAGGCAGGAGAGCGGGATACGAACCCTCTTCAAGGACGACAGCGCCCCGGTACGGGTGCTGGATGAAGAAGACGATATGGAGCTAGTGCGGACCAAGCGGTTCACGATGAAACCGATGGATGTCGAGGAAGCCATCCTCCAGATGAACATGGTCGGTCACTCCTTCTTCGTATTTGCCAATTCCACCACGCGGGAAGTCAACGTTGTCTATCGGCGCAGCGACGGCAAATACGGACTAATTGAACAAGAATAACAATGACAATGAATATACGGGGGCGGTACTTCTTCCAAGAAGTGCCGCCCTTTTCATACGGCCGCAATAGGCCTGTCCGCATTGCGATAAGTGCCGCAAACTGTTACAATTTATGCAAACAGGCTTTTTGCAGCGAAAGGGGAAGACCATGCTCGGACTTGTGAAAAAGATATTCGGTGACGCTAACGAACGGGAGATTAAGCGTCTGCTGCGCACGGTAGATCAAATCAATGCCATGGAACCGCAAATCTCGCAGCTTTCGGACGAGGCGCTCCGGGCGAAGACGGAGGAATTTAAGTCCCGTATCGAGAAGGACGAGGATCTCCTTGCGATTCTTCCTGAAGCGTTCGCCGTCGTTCGCGAAGCGTCCAAACGGGTACTCGATAAGCGCCACTATGATGTTCAATTAATAGGCGGCATGGTGCTCCACGAAGGTAAGATCGCCGAGATGAAGACAGGCGAGGGCAAGACGCTCGTTGCCACGTTGGCCGTGTACTTGAACGCGCTCCTCGGGAAAGGCGTTCATGTCGTAACGGTCAATGATTATTTGGCTATGCGCGACAGCCAGCAGATGGGAGTGCTCTATAATTTCCTCGGACTGACCGTCGGCTGTAACATGAACGGATTAACGCACGGTCAGAAGCAGGAAGCTTATGCCTGCGATATCACATATGGTACGAACAATGAATTCGGCTTCGACTATTTGCGCGATAATATGGTCCTATATAAGGAACAGATGGTTCAACGTCCGCTCTACTACTCGATCATCGATGAAGTGGACTCCATTCTGGTCGACGAGGCGCGTACGCCGCTCATTATTTCCGGCCAAGCGGCCAAGTCGACGGAGATGTATTTTGCCGCTGACCGGTTTGTAAACCGGATGAAGCACGAAGAGGACTACACGATCGACGTGAAGCTTCGCAGCGTTACGATGACGGAGGCTGGGGTGGAGAAGGCGGAGCGTGCGTTCGCCGTCGAGAACTTGTTCGATCATGCCAACGTTACGCTGAACCACCATATCCAACAAGCGCTGAAGGCGCATGTCATTATGAAGCGCGATGTGGACTACGTGGTGCAGGACGATGAAGTCGTGATCGTCGACGAATTCACGGGCCGTCTGATGGCAGGCCGCCGCTACAGCGACGGTCTTCACCAAGCGATCGAAGCGAAGGAACAGATCAAGGTTCAGAACGAGAGCATGACGCTCGCTACCATCACGTTCCAGAACTACTTCCGTATGTACCGCAAGCTGTCCGGCATGACCGGCACGGCGAAGACGGAGGAAGAAGAATTCAAGAAAATTTACGGGCTGGAAGTCATTCAAGTGCCGACCAACCGTCCGAACATACGTCAAGATACCGCGGATGTCGTCTATAAGACGCAGAATGGCAAGTTCAATGCGGTTGTCGAAGAAATCGTGGAGCGCCACAAGAAGAACCAGCCGGTTCTTGTCGGCACGGTATCCATCGAGAACTCGGAGAAGCTCTCTGACATGCTGAAGAAGCGCGGCGTTACGCATAAAGTGCTCAACGCCAAGTTTCATGCCGAAGAGGCTGAAATCGTCTCTCGCGCCGGGCAGCCAGGGGGAGTGACGATTGCCACCAATATGGCGGGCCGGGGCACGGATATTTTGCTGGGCGAGGGCGTACCTGAGGTTGGCGGGCTTCATATTATGGGTACGGAACGGCATGAAAGCCGCCGGATCGATAACCAGCTGCGTGGGCGCGCTGGCCGTCAGGGCGATCCGGGTTCTTCTCAATTCTATCTGTCCCTCGATGATGAGCTGATGCGCCGGTTTGGCTCCGAGAATATTATGGGCATGATGGAGCGTCTGGGCTTCGAGGAAGATCAGCCGATTGAGAGCCGCCTTATTTCGAGAGCGGTCGAATCCGCCCAGAAGCGGGTAGAAGGCAATAACTTCGATCTGAGGAAGATTGTCCTCCAGTACGACGACGTGATGAACCAGCAGCGTGAGATTATTTATAAGCAGCGCCGTGAGGTATTGTACTCGGAGAACATCCGTGAAGTAGTCATTGATATGATCAAGCCCGTAATCGAGCGGATCGTTGAGGCTCACTGTCCGGATAGCGAAGTGCCGGAGAACTGGGAGTATCAGGAGATCATCGATTATGCCCAGGGCACATTCCTCGAAGAAGGCTCACTCACAAGGGACGATCTGTGGGGCAAAGAGAAGGATGAGATCATCGAATACCTGACCGAACGTCTGCTGGAGCTGTACGATCGGCGAGAAGCGGAAATCGGTACCGAATCGATGCGTGAATTCGAGAAGGTCGTCGTTCTCCGTGCGGTCGACAGCAAGTGGATGGATCATATCGACGCCATGGATCAGCTTCGCCAAGGGATTCACCTTCGTGCATACGGCGGTACCGATCCGCTGCGCGAATATCAATTCGAAGGCTTCGAGATGTTCAAGGAAATGATCGACAGCATTCAAGAAGAAGTGACCAAATATATTATGAAGGCCCACGTGGAGAGCAACCTGGAGCGTCAGGAAGTGGCCAAGGGACAAACGGAGTCCGGCGGCGGAAGCGGCGAGCCGCAGACGAAGCGTCCCGTGAAGCGCGATGACCGTATCGGCCGCAACGATCCATGCCCATGCGGAAGCGGCAAGAAGTTCAAACAATGCCACGGCGCGGAGCTCTAGAGCTTCCGCCTGCATAAGATAGAGCCAAGAAAGAATGTTGAGGTGAAGCATTGCCATGATAGACATATCGGTGAAGCAAGATCTGCGCGAGATGGCAAAGCGTCTCCAAGAGCTCAGGGGGTCTCTTTGACTTAGATCTCAAGCAGGAACTGATCGAGAACTTTGAAGAGAAGATGACCGCGCCCGACTTCTGGGACGACAATGACCGTGCGCAGAGCGTTATTGCGGAGCTCAATGCGGTCAAGTCGGTCGTGGAGCAGTACGAACGCTTGAATGTGGAGCAGGACGATCTGCAGACGATGCTGGAGCTTGCGGAAGAGGAGGGCGACGAATCGCTGGAAGCGGATATTGCTTCCGGGGTGCAGGAGCTCGTACGCAAAGTGAATGAATTCGAGCTGCAGCTGCTGCTCAACCAGCCTTACGACAAGCTGAATGCCATTCTCGAGCTGCATCCCGGCGCGGGCGGTACGGAATCGCAGGACTGGGCGCAGATGCTGTATAGGATGTATACCCGCTGGGCGGAGAAGAAGGGCTTTAAGGTCGAGCTGCTTGACTACCTGCCGGGCGACGAAGCGGGCATCAAGAGCGTCACCGTCATGGTGAAGGGCTATAATGCCTACGGTTATCTGAAAGCGGAGAAGGGCGTTCACCGGCTTGTGCGGATTTCCCCCTTCGACGCTTCCGGACGGCGGCATACGTCGTTTGTTTCCTGCGATATCATGCCGGAGATTGTCGACGATATCGAAATTGAGATTCGTTCGGAGGATCTGAAGGTCGATACGTACCGGGCGAGCGGAGCAGGCGGCCAGCATATCAATAAGACGGAGTCGGCGATCCGGATTACGCACATCCCGACGGGTATCGTCGTATCCTGCCAGACGCAGCGTTCGCAGATCCAGAACCGCGAGAGCGCGATGACGATGCTTCGTTCCAAGCTCTATGAGCGCAAGATCGAAGAGCAGCAGAAGCAGCTTGCGGAGATTCGCGGCGAACAGTCCGACATCGCGTGGGGGAGCCAAATACGTTCGTATGTATTCCACCCGTACAGCATGGTTAAGGACCACCGGACTTCGGTGGAGACCGGCAATGTCGGCGCGGTGATGGATGGCGATCTGGATGCCTTTATCGACGGGTATTTGCGCAGCCAGATCAAGCACGACTAAATGGTATAGTGCATGCAGATATCGATCTGATCACGTCGAATCCGCTGTTCATGCATAGCCGAGGGGAAGAGTTCCTACACTGATATGGTGTGGGAACTCTTTTTTTCGGGCGATAAGAATGGATGATTAGGGTACATAAAAGGATTGCAAATGGAACTTCAGCATGAATCACGGATAATACGGGAGGTTACGAATCAATGCATGACAGGCTGCTTCAAAGACGGGACAAAAGGGACGGGGCAGCAATTAGAGAGCAGCTGACTTACCTTAAGAGTGAACGGAAAAGCGTGGGCATAAGCTCTACATCGGGAAAGGCGGGAGAAGGACCGCACAAGCATCAGTATCAGCATCAGCCTTCGCGTAAGCGGAAACGGCCGGACGGCTTCTGGCGGGACCCCAAATTCGAAGCGGTAACCAGCGTGCTGCTGCTGCTGACCGGTTCATTCATCGTTGCGGTCAGTTTCAATCTCTTTCTCGTTCCGCTCGGTATCGCTTCGGGAGGGGTGTCAGGCATTTCCATCCTGGTGAAACGGCTGACCGATATTCCTCCGGCTTATACGCAGTGGGCATTGAATGTGCCGCTCTTCCTGCTCGGCTGGTGGCTGCTGGGCAGGCGCTTTGCGCTGAAGACCGCGCTGGGATCGTTCGTGCTGCCGCTGTTCGTCCTGCTGACCTCCCATTGGTCGCCGCCGACAACGAACGCCCTGCTGGCTGCTATTTATGGCGGTATCGGCGTTGGAGTGGGGCTGGGCTTCGTGTTCCGCGGACGCGGCTCGACGGGCGGTCTCGACTTGGCGGCACAGGTTCTGCACCGCTTTACGGGGATCCGGCTGGGGCTTGCCGTCGCCTGCTTCGACGGCCTCGTCATTGTGGCTGCTGGCATCCTGATCGCGCCTGAGAATGCGCTCTACGCGCTCATCGGCTTATTCGCGACGAGCAAGACGATCGATTTTGTCCAGACGGGAATGGCACTGTCGAAGGTCGCGTTCGTTATTTCCGACCGCCCGGATGAAATTACAGAGGTCATCCTGTCCGATTTGGACCGCGGACTGACGATGCTGGACGGGCGCGGCGGTTACACGGGCGAGCAGCGGACGATTCTGATGGTTGTCGTCGGACGCGGGGAAGTGTCCAAGCTGAAGCAGCTTGTCCGAAGCGCGGATTCGAATGCCTTCGTCATCATCAGCGATACGGCGGAGGTCCTTGGGGAAGGCTTTAGCCTGCCGTAACAGAGGGAATTCTAGCTGCGGAACGGTATATTTTTTCATTGAATTAATATAAATACGAATGTATAATAATACATAATTACTAGCTATTTTCTCTGCTTCCCGGTTCGTGTAGAATGGATAGTTAGATAGTTCATGGATGGGAGAGAGACAGGCATGAATGAGAACGTGAAGGTAGCAATCATCGGGTCCACGGGATACGGCGGCGTAGAGCTTATCCGGCTGCTGGCCAGCCATCCGCGGGCGGCGGTGACCTCGGTTATATCGTCGTCGAGCGCTGGCGCTCCGATTGCCGAAGGTTTTCCGCATCTGAGCGAAATTCGCACGGATGTGCTGGACGATGTCGATCCTGCGCTCATCATGAGCAAGGCGGATCTCGTATTTCTTGCCACGCCCGCAGGCGTGGCCGCGAAGCTGGTTCCCTCGCTGCTTGAAGCAGGCTTGAAGGTTATTGATATTTCCGGCGACTTCCGGCTGAAGTCGCGTGATTCCTATGAGACGTGGTATAAGAAAGAGGCGGCTGAACAGCAGTACATCGATCAGGCCGAGTACGGGCTGGCTGAAGTGTACGGCGACCGCGTGAAGGGGAAGGATTTCATCTCCAACCCGGGCTGTTACCCGACGGCAACGCTGCTAGGACTGGTGCCGGCCATCAAGGCGGGATATATTGATCCGGCTACCATTATTATTGATGCCAAATCCGGGGTATCCGGCGCAGGGCGCGGAGCAAGCCTCGGAACGCATTATTCGGAGCTGAACGAGAACTTCAAAGCGTACAAGGTGAACAAGCATCAGCATATTCCCGAGATTGAGCAGGTGCTCTCGGACGCAGCGGGCTGCCCGGTCATCACGACCTTCACGACGCATTTGGTCCCGATGACGCGCGGAATTATGAGCACGATGTATGCAACGATCCAAGGCGGACGTTCCTTGGAAGATTTCATTTCCTTATATCGTCATTACTATGAAGGGCGCCGCTTCGTTCGTATCCGCAATGCAGGCATATGGCCGGCTACGAAGGAAGTATGGGGCTCGAATTATTGCGACATCGGCTTTGCCGTTGACGAACGTACCGGGCGAGTGACGATCGTATCGGTCATAGACAACCTGGTTAAGGGTGCAGCGGGCCAGGCGATCCAGAACTTGAATCTCATGATGGGATGGGACGAGTCATTGGGGCTCCAATTCGTTCCGGCCTATCCTTAAGCCGCTGGACTTGCGATACAGCTTACCTAATGAAGGAGAATCGATGCGATAATGGGACAGGGTACGAAATCATCCTATACGGTTATGCCGGAAGGCTCGATCACAACCCCGAAGGGTTTTAAGGCGGGGGGCTTGCATTGCGGGTTGAAGAAGACGACGCGCCACGATCTCGGTGCGATTGTATGCGAAGTACCGGCTACCGCTGCAGGTGTCTATACGACGAATGTGTTTCAAGCGGCGCCGATCAAAGTGACGCGCGAGAGCATTCAAGCCGGCGGCCTGCTGCGGGCTGTCATCGTGAACAGCGGCAATGCGAATGCCTGCACGGGCAAGCAGGGCGAAGCCGATGCGTATGAGATGCGCGGCAATTTCGCTGAGGCGATCGGGGTACCGGCCGATCAAGTCGCGGTTGCATCCACGGGCGTAATCGGCGAGCTGCTGAAGATGGACCGGGTGCTGGGCGGCATCAAGGAACTCCCGGCGAGACTGGCTGCTACCTACGATGCGGGAGACGACTTCTGCCAAGCGATTCTGACAACGGATTTAACGAAGAAGGAAGCTTGCGTTTCCGTTACGATAGACGGGAAGACGGTGCACATTGCCGGCGCATCCAAAGGTTCGGGCATGATTCATCCGAATATGGCGACGATGCTCGGATTCGTCACAACCGACGCGGCCATCGGCGGCGAGGCGCTGCAGCAGCTGCTGCGGCAGGTGACGGACCTGACTTTCAATATGATTACGGTAGACGGCGATACGAGCACGAACGATATGCTTGTAGCTATGGCGAGCGGGCTTGCGGGCAACAGCGAGCTGACGCAGGCTCATCCGGATTGGGCCGCTTTCGCAGACGGACTCCGGTATGTATGCGAAGTGCTTGCCAAAGCGATCGCCCGCGATGGCGAAGGTGCGACGAAGCTGGTTGAAGTTCAGGTGCGCGGCGCGGTATCCGACGATTCGGCGCAGGCTATTGCGAAGACGGTTATCGGTTCGTCGCTCGTGAAATCCGCGGTCTTCGGAGCGGACGCGAACTGGGGCCGCATCATTGCGGCCGTCGGCCGGGCAGGCCAGCCGGTCAACCCGGAGACGGTCGACATCCGGCTTGGCGAGATCGTAACGATGGAGCAGTCGCGCCCGGTCGGCTTCGACGAGGACGCCGCGCTGGAATATTTGAAGGGCGATACGGTTGTCATTCATGTCGATCTTCACGGTGGAGAAGGAGCTGCAACCGCATGGGGCTGCGACCTTACATACGATTATGTGCGGATCAACGCTGCATACCGGACATAAGGTCAGGGGTTAAGCCATCATAACGGTAATGAAAGGGACGGACGATATATGGAACAACGGTTTGTTATGAAGTGCGGCGGCAGCACGTTAGCGGCGCTGCCGGATTCGTTCTTCGCCGATCTGCGCAGCCTTCAGGAGAATGGCGTCAAGCCGGTCATCGTGCACGGCGGCGGCCCGGCCATCTCCGAGACGCTGGGGAAGCTCGGCATTGAAAGCGAGTTTGTGAACGGCCTGCGCAAGACGAGCGATGAGGTGCTGGACGTGGTGGAGATGGTCCTGGCGGGACGCATCAACAAAGAAATCGTCCGGCGCATGCTGAGCAGCGGAGCCAAGTCGCTCGGTCTCTCCGGCGTAGACGGCCGTCTCATTACGGCACAGCCGGTGGCAAATGCCAATGAAGTCGGCTTCGTCGGCGACGTCACGGATGTCAACGCAGCCATCATCGAAGGCGTAATGGCCATGGGCTATATTCCGGTCATTGCTCCGATCGGCATTGACGGTGAAGGCCAGCGCTATAATATTAACGCAGATACGGCGGCGGGCGCGGTCGCGTCCCATCTCGGGGTGGAGCGGATGATCGTCGTCACCGATGTGCCGGGTATCTTGAAGACAATCGATGGCGAGAAGCGCGTGCTGCCTTCCGTCAGCGTAGCTGAAATTGAAGCGATGATATCGAGCGGCGAGATCTACGGAGGCATGATTCCGAAGGTGCGCGCAGCGATTCAATGCATACAAGGCCGGGTCCGCGAAGTGGTCATCGTTAACGGAGACGAGCCGAACGTGCTGAGCAAGGCCATTAGCGGGGGCGGGATCGGCACGAGGATTGTTCGGGAATAGCGGAAGCTGCTCGTAAGCACAAGAAGAGGCAGGGGCAGAGGCCTATACCGTTTTAGCGATAATAAGAGAGGTGACTGAAGATGAGTGAGGCGACGAAGAGCGAAAGCTCGCTGTTTCCGACTTATGCCAGATATCCGTTTACGCCTGTCCGCGGGCAGGGAAGCTGGTTATGGGATGACAAGGGGAACAAATATTTGGATTTCGTGAGCGGAATCGCGGTAACGAATCTGGGCCATGCGCCGCAGCGGATCAAGGAAGCGCTCGTGAAGCAGCTTGACGAGCTCTGGCATGTCTCGAATTTATATCATATTCCGAATCAGGAGGCCGCTGCCAAGCTGTTGACTGACAACAGCTGCGCGGATGCGGTGTTCTTCTGCAACTCGGGAGCGGAAGCGAACGAAGCGGCCATCAAGCTTGCCCGCCGGTATCAGCAGAAGGTAGCCGGGACGGGCCGCTACGAGGTCATTACGTTCAATCAATCGTTCCATGGACGTACGCTGGCAACGCTGACGGCAACGGGGCAGGACAAGGTCAAGGACGGCTTCACTCCACTACCGGAAGGGTTCCGTCATGTTCCTTTGCACGATGTGCAGGCGCTGGATGCAGCTATTAACGACAAGACAGCGGCGATCATGATCGAGATGGTGCAGGCCGAAGGCGGCATCTATCCGGTTGAGCCGGCGTTCGTTCAGCATATTACCAAGCTGTGCAAAGATAACGGCATCCTGCTCATTGTCGATGAGATCCAGACCGGCATGGGCCGTACGGGCAAGCTGTTCGCCTTCGAGCATTACGGCATCGAGCCGGACATCTTCACGCTCGCCAAAGGAATCGGAAGCGGCTTCCCGGTCGGCGCTATGCTGGGCAAGGGCTATCTTGCCGAAGCCTTCAGCGCCGGAAGCCACGGCTCCACATTCGGCGGCACGCCGATCGCGACAGCTGTCGTGAAGGCGACGATCGAGACGATTGTCGGCGACAAGCTGGCGGATCGCGCTGCGGAGATGGGCGAATACCTCGCGGAGCAGCTGCGCGAGAAGCTTGCCGGGCATCCGCTGGTGGTCGAGATTCGGGGCAAAGGACTCATCGTCGGAATCGAGTGCACCGAACCGGTAGCAAGCTTCGTTAACGAGGGAATGCAGCGCGGCCTCCTTATTCTTACGGCGGGCCCGAACGTTATTCGACTTCTTCCGAGCCTTCTGGTGACGCGCGAGGAGATTGATCAAGCGGTCGGTATTCTGGCTGCGATGTTTGCAGAGCGGACGGCAGCCGTTTAGAAACAGATTGAAGGGAGCAAACGATAGCATGCAGCCAATAGTAAAGGAAGAGCTGGCGTCCAGCCTGAGAGGCCGCGACTTCATCGCACTCGTTGATTATTCGCCGGAAGAGGTTCGTTACCTGATTGACCTGGCGATCGATTTGAAGGGCAAACAGAAGGCCGGCGAGATCTATCACCCGCTTAAAGGGAAGACGCTGGGCATGATCTTCGAGAAATCGTCGACCAGAACCCGCGTTTCCTTCGAGGTAGGCATGTACCAGCTTGGCGGCCAGGGGCTGTTCTTAAGCGGCAACGACCTGCAGATCGGACGCGGGGAGACGATTTGGGATACAGCGCAGACGTTGTCGCGCTATCTGGACGGGATTATGATCCGCACGTACGCGCACCGTACGGTGATCGAGCTGGCTCGAGGAGCGACGATTCCGGTCATTAACGGATTGACGGATACGAATCACCCTTGCCAGGCGCTGTGCGACTACCAGACGATTCTGGAGCACAAGGGACGCTTGGAGGGACTCAAGGTCGCATATATCGGCGACGGCAACAATATGGTGCACTCGCTTCTGATGGGCGCGGCCAAGCTGGGCGTGCATATGTCCGTGGCGACGCCGGAAGGCTATGAGCCGGATGAGGATATTATCCGCCAGACAATGGAAGCCGCTTCGGCGACGGGCTCGAAGATATCGGTCCACCGTGATCCGAAGGAAGCGATTGCCGACGCTGACGTCGTGTATACCGATGTTTGGGCGAGCATGGGCTTCGAGCAAGAGCAGAAGGAGCGCGAGATCGCGTTCGCGAGCTACCAGGTGAACGAAGAGTTGACGAAATATGCGAAGAGCGACTACCTGTTCATGCACTGCCTGCCCGCACACCGCGGCGAAGAAGTGAGCGAGGGCGTCATCGACGGCAAGCACTCGATCATCTTCGACCAGGCGGAGAACCGCCTGCACGCGCAGAAAGCGATTATGGCAGCGATCATGTAAGCAACGGTCCGTTCGCGGGCCGACGATCATAAATGAGGAGCGATAGAGAAACCATGGCGAAGGAAAAAATCGTATTGGCGTACTCGGGCGGTCTCGATACGTCCGTTATTCTAAAATGGCTGAAAGAAACCTATGACGCAGAAATCATTGCATTCACTGCGGATATCGGGCAGAAGGACGAGCTTGATGGTCTGGAAGCCAAAGCGCTGGCTACCGGCGCATCGAAAGTGTACATCGATGACCTGCGCGATGAATTTGCACAGGACTTCATCTTCCCGATGTTCCAGGCAGGCGCGCTCTACGAGGGGCAATATTTGCTCGGTACGTCGATTGCGCGTCCGCTGATCGCGAAGCGGATGGTTGACATTGCTCGCGCGGAGGGCGCAACGGCAATTGCCCATGGCGCAACCGGCAAAGGTAACGACCAAGTGCGCTTCGAGCTGACGGCTGCTGCATTGGCTCCGGATATCGCCGTAATCGCGCCATGGCGCAGCGAAGAATTCCGCGAGCAGTTCCCGGGCCGTGCGGAGATGATCGCCTACGCGGAGAAGCACAACATTCCGGTTCAAGCCTCGGCAGCTAAGCCGTATTCCATGGACCGCAACCTGCTGCATATCAGCTTCGAGAGCGGTATGCTGGAAGATCCATGGTTCGACCCGAGCGCGGACGAGAACAAGGGCATGTATGTCCTGAGCGTATCGCCGGAAGACGCGCCGGATCAGGCTGAATATGTCGAATTGACGTTCGAGGCCGGCAATTGCGTGGCGATTAACGGCGAGCAGCTGAGCCCGCTGGCGGTAATGGATAAGCTCAATGAGCTTGGCGGCAAACACGGCATCGGCCGTGTCGATATGGTCGAGAACCGCTTCGTCGGCATGAAGAGCCGCGGTGTGTACGAAACGCCGGGCGGAACGATTCTGTTCACGGCTCACCGCAAGATGGAATCGCTGACGATGGACCGCGACGTTATGCATCTGCGCGATTCGCTGATCTCCAAGTATGCGACCCTTGTTTACAACGGATTCTGGTTCGCGCCTGAACGTCTTGCGCTGCAAGCGCTCGTGAAGGAAAGCCAGAACAACGTAACGGGCGTCGTCCGCCTGAAGCTGTACAAAGGCAATGTGATCGGCGCCGGCGTCAAGAGCCCGGTCAGCCTGTACAACCCGGATATCGCTACGATGGAAGCCGATCCTTCCAAAGCTTACGACCAAGGCGATGCAACCGGCTTTATCCGCTTGAACGCCCTGCGTCTTAAAGTATCGTCCGGCGTAGAGCAAAGCAAGAAATAATAACGGCAGTTGGGCCCCGGCTATACTTGCCGGGGCCCGCCGCCTGTGAAGACAGGCGGCGCGGCCCGCAATCGCACAAAAACGCATGCGGCGGGTACATCGGGTTTATAAAGGAGCGGGAAACAGCAGTGAGTAAACTTTGGGGCGGCCGATTTACGAAGAAAACCGACCAATTGGTTGAAGAATATACGGCATCGATCATGTTCGACAAGGAGCTGGCCGAGGAAGATATACAGGGCAGCTTGGCGCATGTGACGATGCTCGGCAAGCAGGGCATTCTGCCTGCGAACGACGTGGATACCATCAAGGACGGATTGCACGCCGTTCTGCAGAAGATCAAGCGGGGAGAGATCGAATTCTCCATCTCGGACGAAGATATCCATATGAATATCGAGAAGACGCTGATTGAAGAAATCGGGCCGGTCGGCGGCAAGCTGCATACGGGGCGGAGCCGCAACGACCAAGTTGCGACGGACATGCATTTGTACCTTCGCAAGCGGGTCGTCGAATTCGTCGAGCTGCTGTCGAAGCTGCAAACCGCTCTCGTGGAGCAGGCCAAGGCGAATCTCGACACGATTCTGCCGGGCTATACGCATCTGCAGCGGGCGCAGCCGATCCTGTTCGCACATCACATGATGGCCTATGTATCGATGTTCGGCCGTGATATCGAGCGACTGCAGGACAGCTACAAGCGCATTAATATGCTGCCGCTCGGAGCTGGGGCACTGGCGGGGACAACGTTCCCGATCGACCGCCATTTCGTCGCGAGCCAGCTGAATTTCGACCGCGTTTATGAGAACAGCCTGGACGCGGTGAGCGACCGCGATTTCATTCTGGAGTTTCTATCCCATGCGTCCATTATTATGGCGCATCTGTCGCGTCTGAGCGAGGAGCTTATCCTGTGGTCGAGCACGGAGTTCCGTTTTGTCGAGCTAGATGATGCGTTCTGCACAGGCAGCAGCATTATGCCGCAGAAGAAGAACCCCGACGTGCCGGAGCTTGTCCGCGGCAAGACGGGACGGGTATACGGCAATCTGATCGGCCTCTTGACCGTGCTCAAATCGCTGCCGCTGGCCTATAACAAGGACATGCAGGAAGACAAGGAAGGCATGTTCGATACGGTTCGTACGCTGCAGGGCGCGCTTTCGCTGTTCGCGCCGATGATTGCGACGATGAAGGTCAACAAAGACCAGATGCGTCAGGCAGTCAATCAAGACTTCTCCAATGCGACGGACATCGCGGACTTCCTCGTCGGCAAAGGTCTGCCGTTCCGTCAAGCGCATGAAGTGATCGGCAAGACGGTCTTGTACTGCATTCAGCAAGGGAAGTATTTGCTCGACCTGACGCTGGACGAGTTCAAACAGTTCTCCAGCCTGTTCGATGAGCGGATCTACGAGGTGCTCCAGCCGGAGCAGGTTGTTAATGCGCGCAACGTCTACGGCGGCACGGCCCGCCCGCAGGTGGAGGGTGCGATAGGCCGCGCAGAGCAGGAGCTCGTGAAGACGGCTGCATGGACGGAAGAGTACGCTAAGCGCAGCCAGTAAGTTTGTCCTAGCACAAATCCGCTGCTTATTAAGCACGCCAAGAAGAGCCTGTAGCGATCATCCATAGAGGATGGCCGCGGCAGGCTCTTTTATTTGACGCCGCTATTGGGCCGGCTATTCATTCACGCCGTCCTCGATCAGCTGTCTCGGCGGGGGAGAGCCCTCGGGTACTGCACCCGGATCGCCGTTCTCCGGGGCTACGCCATAGATGGCAGGCTGCGCTTTATAGGTGTCGCGCGAGATTCGTTCACGCGATACGGCGCGGTCGTCCTGATACTTCGTCCGGTAAGTTTCGACGACATATCCGGCTTTGCCGGTGCTGATCAACAGACGTCCGCCAGGTACCGCAGCTGCAGACTCGATCAGCTTAACCGGGGGATCGATGACCTTCACCGTCTTCGAATCGATCGTATAGCGGACGTTCTTGGGCATCGAGCCGAACAGTTTGATGGTGAGTATGCGGTTCCTAACCTCGGTCCGAATGATCAAATGTTTGCCTGTCGTATTTTTGAACTTGAAATTAATAGCCCCTTCCGCGAACGTGGCATCTTGTCCCTTGGGCAAATAGGACACCGGCAGCGAATGGTTGCGACGCTCGGTCATATGGAGGCCGATCCGCAGCGCAGCACTGTAAAGCGTGCTGGATACCTGGCAGATCCCGCCGCCAATACCTGGGACAAGCTCCCCATTCAATATAACCGGGGCTTCCCGGAACCCGTATTTCACTCTCGTCGCTTCGATGACCTTGCGGTAATCGAACTCTTCCCCCGGCGCCAGCTTCCAATCGTGAAGCGTATTTGCCGTTGCCGTCACATTGTGGACTCTCCCTTCTCCGCTCGAACGAAAGTCCGTTGAGAATGAGGTAATCATCCGTTCGATGCCTTCCGCCTTTAATCTCTCCAGCGTTACGTTCGGATGGACGACGGATATGGCAAGCGGCAGGGAAATCGGCTTGGCGTTCGCTCCCCAACCCGCATTGAGTTCCGCTTCGACGGCCTTCACAACGTTCGTTAACAAAGCTTCCATATTCAGCCGATAAGCATTCTGATGGGGTTTATAGACAACTTGATCGTCCGAAGTAATCTCCCTTGACGCGTTGATGGGCGTACTGGCGTCCAGATACCCCCATTGACTGCGAACCGCCTTTTCAAAGACGCGCGAATTCCAGGTTAAGCTTACGTCAAGTCGATCGGGAAAGCTCCAGCGGTAAATAGCCTTGTCCCACATGCGGCCTTCGCCTAGCCTTGCGATCGCAGCACGGGCATTCTTCGTATCGATTTGCAAGCCGAGCTGCTCGAGCGTCCACGTTTTGTTCAGCACCTTCGTACCGTTCGCTTCCAGGGTAAGCGAAAGCTTCTTCAGCGATTCCGAACGTTCATTCAGGCGCTGCAGAGCCGCATCGATGGATAGCCCCCCGAGAGGAAGGGGGCTGCCGGACGTCAGCCTTTGTTCGCCGTTTGATAATAGCTGATGCGCTGCCTCTCCGTCGCTGCTTGCGTAAGCTCCGTCTGGGACTGTGTTTCTATGCGTATAGACCCATATCAATCCCCAGCCGACGGAGTATGCGAGCAGAGCGGCGATCAGAATCATCCACACCATATGAAATCGTTTCATGATTTTCGACCACCTTAGGCGAGAGTGATTCCTTCATGTATATGCGGTAATGGCTGGATACTTGCCCCAAAAATCGCAGGGATCTAATTCGACAAACATGTTGAGAAGCAGATGTCGAAAATGAAGGTTTTAGCGCTTGATGTGACGTTATGTAGCAAGATGAAAATTATGAAAAATGACAGAATTCAGGTCTTTAGTAGAGGATTTATCGAATGCCTGTCGAATAAATAAAAGCTGACTATCTACAGGATGTGATAATGTGATTGAAATGCAAGACATCTGGAAAACGTACGCGGACGGCACACATGCGCTGTGCGGCGTTTCCGTTCTTATAGAGCGCAACGAATTCGTCTATCTGGTCGGCCCGTCAGGTGCCGGCAAGTCCACGTTCATGAAGCTGATCTACCGTGAAGAGATTCCAACCAAAGGTCAGATTTCGGTAAACGGATTCAATATCGGCAAGCTCAAACCGCGCAAAATCCCTTATGTCCGCCGTAACATCGGCGTTATCTTCCAAGACTTCCGGCTGCTCCCCAAGATGACGGCTTACGAGAATGTAGCGTTTGCGATGGAGGTCATTGAAGCGCCCCGCCGCATCATCAAGAAGCGCACGATGGAAGTGCTCGAGCTTGTCGGCTTGAAGGAGAAGTTTAACAGCCTGCCCGCTCAATTGTCGGGGGGCGAGCAGCAGCGAGTCGCCATCGCACGGGCGATCGTGAACAGCCCGGCTGTTATCGTAGCCGACGAGCCGACGGGCAATCTTGATCCAGAAACATCATGGGGCATTATGAACCTGCTTGAAGAGATTAACTTTCGAGGAACGACAATCGTTATGGCCACTCATAACCGCGAAATTGTGAACAGGCTCCGTAAGCGCGTCATCGCCATCGAATCCGGTACAATCGCCCGCGATGAAGCAAGAGGGGAGTACGGTTATGAAGCTTAGAACGATGCTGCGCCATCTGCGGGAAGGCGTGAAGAATGTCTTGCGCAACGGCTGGATGTCATTCGCGTCCATAAGCTCGATCGTCATCTCCCTCTTCATTCTCGGGGGGTTCCTGCTGCTGGCGCTTAACGTGAACAATCTTGCCGACCAGATCGAGAGCCAGGTGGAGATACGGGTATTTCTGCAGCTGGACACCGATCAGGCGAAGATCGACAAGCTCCGTAACGAAATCGGCAACATTGCGGAAGTGAAGCAAGTGAAGTTCGTATCGAAGGATGAGGGGCTCGAGCTGCTCCGCAAAAACTTGGGCGAGGACGGCGAAGAACTGCTGCAAGGATACGAGAACGAGAAGAATCCGCTGCCGGATTCCTTCACCGTGGAAGTGTTTGAGCCGCAGACGATCGCTTTCGCGGCGAAGAAGATCGAGCTGATCAACAAAGCCGATCAAACGAACCCGATTACGGACGTGAAGTACGGCAAAGGCAAGGTCGAAACGCTGTTCAAGCTGACGAACGCTGTCCGCAATATCGGACTCGTCATCGTGGCCGGTCTTGCCATAACGGCCATGTTCCTTATTTCAACCACCATCAAGATAACCATCCTGGCGCGCCGGCGCGAAATCGGCATCATGAAGCTGGTAGGCGCAACCAATCATTTTATACGCTGGCCTTTCTTTATTGAAGGTGCGTTAATCGGCATCATCGGCTCTGTTCTTACGACGGCGATCCTGCTTTACGGGTATTCCAGACTTATCTATGTATCGCAATTTGAGCTTGGCCTGTTGATGATCAAGCTTGTCACGTTGAAGGAAGTCGGCTTTCTCGTCTCTGTGCTGATTATTGGTCTCGGTACGCTGATTGGCATTTGGGGCAGCACCTTGTCGGTGCGCAAGTACTTGAAAGTGTAGGTGGTGGAAACGTGAGAAAATGGCTCGCCATCCCAGCCGTAGTCGTGCTAGCAGCTTTTATTTTTCAGCCCTTCGGCGGGGAAGCTGCTTCACAAGTAGACAAGATCAATAAAGAGCTGGATCAGGTCCGCAAAGAAATCTCTGCGGCAGCTCATAACCGCAATCAGGCGGATAAGGACAGACAGGTTATCATCCAGCAGAAAACGGAAACGGCCAAGTCCATGCAGGAAGTATTGACGCAGATCGATGAAGTAGGGACGCAGATGATGGGTGTCCAGGCCCAGCTGGATGCTGCGGAAGAGAAGCTGCTGTTGACCGGCGAAGAGCTGCAAACAGCCGAGGAGCGGATCGCTACGAGGGACGAGCTGCTTCAGTCGAGGCTTCGCCTGATGTATACCAACGGTTCCGTATCCTATCTGGATGTGCTGTTGAATGCCACGAGCTTTAGCGATTTCATCGACCGGTTCGATTCCCTGCAGTCTATTCTCGGACAGGATCGCGACATTCTTGAGAGCCACAAGGAAGACCGTGAGCTGATCGCGCAGAAGAAGAAGGATGTCGAGAAGCAGCTTGCGGAAGTGAAGGTGATGTACGGCAAGCTGGACAGCTACCAGTCTCTTCTCGTTGCGAAAGAAAAACAGAAGGAAGTTATGGTGCTGAGCTTTAACGAGCAGGCCGAGGAGCTTGAGGAGATTAGCGAGGAGCAGGAGAAGCTTCTCATCAGTCTGGCGAAGAAAGTATCCGATCTGGAAGAGCAGAAGCGGAAAGCGGCTGCGAAGAAAAAGAAGAAGAAGGTTACGCCGTATTATACCGGCGGCAAGTTTGCCGTACCGCTGCAGGATGGCTATCGCTTATCCTCTCCATATGGCTATAGGACGCATCCGATCTCGGGCAAGAAGAAACTACATACAGGTTTGGATATGGCCGCTCCGGCAGGAACGCCGATCTATGCGGCGGAAAGCGGCACCGTTCTGATTGCGCAATGGTGGAGCGGGTACGGCAACACCGTTATTATCGATCATGGTAACGGCCTATGGACGTTATATGGCCATATTCGCAACAACGGCATTAAGGTGAATAAGGGCGATACCGTCAAACGTGGCCAAAAAATCGCCGAAGTCGGCAGTACCGGCCAATCGACGGGGAACCATTTGCATTTTGAGGTCCGCAAGAACGAGGAGCCTGTAAATCCAAGTCAATATCTTAAATAGGGCAGAGCGGGCATGCACCGCTGCTGCCAAAAACAAGACGCCGTACCCGAGATGCAAATAATCGGGTGCGGCTTGTCATATACTAGGAATGTTGTGGATGTGCTGACATAGAAAGCAGGTGATAATCATGCAGTTCAAGGGACGTACTGTCGCAGCCTTCATATCGCTGACGATCGTGGCCTCGGTGTTGGTTACGCTTATGGTGACCGACCGCTGGATCGCGCTGGAGAGCGGGGGCGCTGCAAGCGGAGCGGTAGCCGCGGATGCCAAAGGGAAGGACGGGATGACCGCGCAGGAGATTAATAAGCTTAACGCGGTCGTGCAGTTGATTGAAACGAAATATTTCCGTGAAGTGGATCGTTCCAAAGTCATGGACGGGGCGATCAACGGCATGATGTTAGCCTTGGACGATCCTTATTCCGTTTATATGGAGAAGGATACGGCGAAGCACTTCTCGGAATCCATCGAAGGATCGTTCACAGGCATAGGTGCCGAGGTAACGCTCCAGAATGGAAGCATTACGGTTATTTCCCCGATAAAGGGATCGCCGGCGGAGAAAGCAGGCGTGCTCGCCAAGGACGTGCTGCTGTCGGTCAACGGCGAGAAGCTCGAAGGGGTTACCCTGAATGAAGCCGTCGCTAAAATACGCGGTCCGAAGGGGACGAAGGTCAAGCTGAGCATTAAACGCGCTGGCGTTTCAGACCCTATTCAGCTCGTGCTTGTACGCGATGATATCGATTATGAGACGGTATATGCGAATATGCACAGTGACGGCGTGGGCGTCATTGAAATCCGCCAATTTTCCCTGAATACCGGCGAACGGTTCGCAGAGGAGCTAGCGCGGTTGGAGAAGCAGGGAATGAAAGGGCTCGTGATCGATGTGCGCAACAATCCGGGCGGCGTTCTGCCGATCGTCGTTTCCGTGGCGCAGCCATTCATTGCGGAAGGACAGCCGATCGTACAGGTTGAAGATCGGGCGGGAAATCGCGAGAAAACGATGTCCAAGGGCAAAGGCAAGCCTTACCCGGTTGCGGTGCTGATGAATAAAGGAAGCGCGAGCGCTTCGGAGGTGCTGGCAGGCGCTCTGAAAGAAGCGGGACATGCCGTATTGGTCGGCGAGACGACGTTCGGCAAAGGCACGGTTCAGGTCAGCTACGATAAAGTGACAGGCGATGGCAGTCTGGTCAAGATGACGATCGCCAAATGGTTGACGCCTCTTGGCAATTGGGTGCATGAGAAGGGGCTGAAGCCCGATATCGAGGTGCTGCCGCCGGATTATTACACGGTAGCCCGTCTGTCCAAGGCGAAGACACTCGTCCGCGACACGATATCGGAAGATACCCGCAGCCTGCAAGTGATGCTGAATGCGCTCGGATATGAAGTGGACCGGAAGGATGGCTACTTCAGCGCTGCGACGGAGAAGAGTGTCCAGACGTTCCAGAAGAAAGCCGGGCTCCCGGTCACAGGCGAAGTAGACAAAGTGACGGCCGAGAAGATCGAGGAAAAGCTTATCGTCCAAATTCGCGATCAGGATAATGACGTGCAGCTCCTTAAAGCGGTCGGCGTCGTCAAAGAGAAATTAAAGAATAAAGCTGCTCAATAGTCAGTATCGTGCAGCGGTATGGATCGCGTAGAGGCAGGATTTCTCAACTCGATGTCGAATGAATAGAAGGTTGGCTTCGCGTTTTTGCGATGCCTGCCTTCTTTTTTATTCCGTTAAGAAACAGCGGGTGTGTGCCATTCTTTCCTACATTCTTTCCTACATTCGTTCTAACGTCATACAAGTCTATACACTGTGAACAGTTCGACGGAGGACTGGAATGATAGTGGCGTTCCTTCAGAGAGTACCGCGGTTGGCAGCCGGATGGGATCATTCGAATCGAATCCGAATTATTCGAAACTAGGGATAAGAAGGGGTGAACGCTTTGGAAGTGGCTTTGGAAGTGCTCCGGCAAGCCGGAGGAGCGGCTTGGCAGCTGCTGCTATCACCTTATTACTACGTAGCCATTCTGCTTATTATGCTGCAATACATGCGCCAAACGCGAATGATGCGCAAGCTGTTCCATGTCCGTCTGCATGCATGGCCTTCGCAGCTCGTGAGGACGATAATCTCCGGCATAGTGGTCGGATTCTTTCTATCATGCGCAGGATTGTTCCTGGGCGTGACCGTTACTGGTGAAGCCGTGCTCTGGATGTGGGGAACGGCTGCGGTCTTAGCCGCGTTTTCAGTGCGTTATTTATGCTTCGCCTACAGCGTAGGCCTGCTCGGGGTGCTGCAGTGGCTGCTCGGTTGGATGCCGCTGACGGAACGAGCGGATTGGATCGGGACGGCGGCTGCTTCGCTGGGGCGGCTGGATATCCCGGGTCTGCTCATACTCGTCGCGCTCATGCATCTCGCAGAGGCGCTGCTCGTGCGCTTGCAGGGGGCGCGGTTTGCCAACCCTCTGTTTCTTGAGGGCAAGAGAGGAAAGCTCATCGGCGGCTATATGCTGCAAGGCTACTGGCCGGTGCCGCTTCTTATGCTGGTTCCGGCAGCATCTGGCGGCGGCGCTGATATTGCTCTGCCTTGGACGACGCTTCTGGACAACAGCTTCCTCGGCAGCGGCGGCTGGACGATGGTCGGGTTTCCGATGATGATCGGGTTTACCGAGCTGACCCGAACGATGCTGCCGGGTGCTAAGGCACGCGCGGCGGCATCGTCGCTGATGCTCTATGCGCTCCTGGTAGGCGCGGCAGCTGCAGGCGCCGCATTCTGGCCGCCGCTTACGGTTATTGCAGCGCTCTGTGCGCTTCTGCTGCATGAGCTGCTCGTCTTGTTTAGTCGGCTGCGAGAAACGACAAGCAGCCCCTTTTATGTACATAACGAGCAGGGGCTTCGCGTATTAGCCGTTATTCCAGGAACGCCTGCGGAAGCGATGGGCATTGTTTCGGGCGAAATCTTGCACAAGGTTAACGGCATGAAGGTTCGTTCCATAGAAGAGCTGTACGCCGCTTTGCACATGCAGTCCGCTTTCTGCAAGCTGGAGGTGCTCAATTTGGAGGGCCAAATCAAGTTCGTGCAGCGTGCCCGCTACGCCAACGAGCATCATCAGCTTGGCGTCATACTGGCGCCGGATGACCGGGCGGACTTCTATGCCGCACCTCGAGCGGCTTCGCTGTTTGACCTCTTCCGGGGAGGGCGCGCGGCGCGTCAGCGTGACTCGGCGTCGACTTCGATTTAGTAACTGTCATTGGAGTTTACCGGCAATTTAACGACGGGAACCGTTAATCTTCTAAAATAAAGCTGCTCAACCTTTATGCGTTTGCTCGGAAGCCGTTTTGCCTCATTACGCGGCGGACTGGAAGCTGTAACGGTCAAAAACAGCGTTACAGACGCGTGGTGGGGAGTGTGTTCAGCTGCAAGGCCGTTACAGTTGAGCAGTTCAAGAGATCAGTAGACCCGAAGTAACAATGGTAATAAACGGCGATACTGACTCTGCAATGGGGAGCTGCCGGGGCGAAATTCAGAGCGAGTTTGCGGATCAGACGCTTTCAGCAATCCCAGTCCATTGCTCGGGAAAGTTTAGATCATAAATATTAAATACTAAGAAACCGTTCCTCTCGCAAATGGCAGATCGCGCTGCCGTTTACAAGGAACGGTTTTTTAGTTTCCATCATACCAAGAGGTAAGATGGCTTGCTTCGAATCAGCCGCTGTGGTTCATTCTATAATCCGCATGACCGTGATTTCGACGCGGCGGTTTTTTTGACGGTTGGCCTCCGTCGTGTTCGGCGCGACGGGGCGCGTATCGCCGTATCCGGCGATCTCGAATTTTTTCGGATCGATCTTTGCCCCGTCGACGAAATACCGCAGAACGGACAGGGAACGTGCGGCCGACAGCTCCCAGTTGTCCCGGAACGCTCCGCCTTCTTGTATCGGCAGATTATCCGTATGGCCTTCGATACTAATCGTATTGTCTTTCAGCTGTTTAAACAGGCTGGCCAGCTTGTCGAGCACAGGCTTCGCATACGTCTTCAAATCAGCCTTGCCAAGGTCGAACAGAAACTGATCGGAGAGACGGATTGCAATCCCTTTGGACGTATCTGCAACATAAACGAGATTTTCCAAACGATTATCTTTAATGTAAGTCTGTATGATGCGAAGTAAATCCTGCAGTTCATTCTCCAACTGGAGCTTCTCGGCCTTACGCCGCTCCTCTTCGGGATCGGTCACTTTCTCGGAAGTTTCGGGGGGCTTGGGCTGCTGAGCCTTATCGAGCGAGCCGGTCAAGCCTGAGCCCCCTTCAAGAGGCGATTCCGCCTTGCGGAATTCAAAGTTAAGCGATTGCGCGAGCACTTCGTATTTCTTCACATCGAGCTGGCTCATGGCATACAGAATAACGAAAAATATCATCAGCAGCGTAATCAAATCCGCATAAGTGATGAGCCAGCGATCATGGCTTTCCGGCGCATCTCTCCGGCTTGAACGCCTTCTACTCCGCCGCATTCGTCCCCACCTTCTTCGCTCTAGGATTTTCCTGCTCCAGCAACATGAACGAGGTCAACTTCTTGCGGATCAATTGGGGATTTTCCCCGGCCTGCAGCGCCAGCACGCCTTCCAACATCAGCTCCAGCATTTGTACCTGCTCCATGCTGGCTGTTTTGATTTTGGATGCGATCGGCAAATAAAAGACATTCGCGCTGGCAACCCCGTACAGCGTAGCGGTAAAAGCGACCGCGATCGAAGGTCCGAGCGAGCCCGGATCGGATAAGTTGCTCAGCACGTGGATCAACCCCATAACGGTGCCGATGATGCCCATCGTTGGCGCGTATCCGCCGGCTGCCTCGAAAA
This sequence comes from Paenibacillus spongiae, assembly GCF_024734895.1. Classification (NCBI taxonomy): domain Bacteria; kingdom Bacillati; phylum Bacillota; class Bacilli; order Caryophanales; family Paenibacillaceae; genus Paenibacillus; species Paenibacillus spongiae. Next base: position 7,029,570 of record NZ_CP091430.1, on the reverse strand, counting down.
TTTTGGCCTGTTGCTCCCGCTTGCGCTCCATGGCGTCGATTTCCAGTTCCATAATTTCGCGGGTAAGCTCGGGATCGGTGCCGTCAATGACCATAAGCAGTCCGTTGCGCAAAAAAGGTTCCTTCAGCTCGTTCGCTTCACTCTCTAACGCGAGAACCCCATTTCGCCGGGCGATCGTAGCCATGTCCACAATCTTATCGATCATCCCGTAGGGATCGGTATCCGTCCTGCGGAAGGCATGCCGAAGCGCATCTGGAATCTGTTTGAGTTTGGAGGAAGGGAAGCTGACGGCAACCGCCGCGAATGTACCCCCGATCACGATCAGCAAGGCCGTTTTCTCAAATAAACTTTCCGGATGCCCGCCTTCCCACAAAAAACCTAGAAATAATGCCAGAATACCTGCGATAATACCAATGACCGTCGTAATATCCATCTTCCGTTTTCACGCCCCGTCTTATTAATAATCTTATCAATTTACTCCCTGTGCTCAGACTTGTTGTCAACATCAACCGATTGCATCGGACAGCGATAATCGGTATAATATACGAATGGGAACACATATTCTTATGAATTCCGCAGGATCACGGGCTTGCTTACAGAATTGGCAGATGCTCGGTAATATGTAATGACAACGTGCAGCAGATTGAGCCCAATACCACATGGCAAGACGGGCAGCAAGTCATGCACTTTTTTTAATAGGACTGTGTCTAACTTATCGGGATTTATGGGTAACCTTTTAATAGGCCTTTTTTCATAGAGGCCATAGAATCGGGGTGTTAATGCATGGTGGAGCACGAAACGAGGATGAAGAAGCCGTTCGAGCTGAAATCGGAGTACACGCCGCAGGGCGATCAGCCGGTAGCGATTCAACAGCTGGTGGAAGGCGTGAAGGCGGGCGAGAGGTATCAGACGCTGCTGGGGGCTACCGGTACAGGCAAGACCTATACCATCGCGAACACGATCGCGAAGCTGAATCGGCCGACGCTGGTCATTGCGCATAACAAGACGTTGGCTGCGCAGCTATGCAGCGAGTTCAAGGAGTTTTTTCCGGACAATGCCGTTTCGTATTTTGTCAGTTACTATGACTACTTCCAGCCCGAAGCGTATATTCCATCCTCGGATACGTATATCGAGAAGGATTCGAGCATTAACGACGAGATCGACAAGCTCCGCCACTCCGCTACCAGCTCCTTGTTCGAGCGAACGGACGTCATCATCGTTGCCAGCGTTTCCTGCATATACGGCCTCGGTTCACCGACGGAATATGGCGGGCTCGTCTTGAGTCTGCGCAAAGGAATGGAGAAGTCCCGCGATCAAATTCTTCATAAGCTCGTCGACATTCAATATCAGCGCAACGATATTAACTTCATTCGCGGCACCTTCCGCGTGCGCGGCGACATTATCGAAATTTTCCCCGTAGCGAACAATGAGAGGGCCATGCGCGTCGAGCTGTTCGGCGACGAGATCGAACGGATTACCGAGATTGACGTGCTTACCGGCGAAATCGTCGGCGAACGCGATCATGTCGCTATATTTCCGGCGTCTCACTTCGTTACCCAAGAGGAAACGATGCGCATAGCATTGAAGAATATCGAGGCCGAGCTTGAAGAACGGCTTGCCGAGCTGCGGGAGCAGGGAAAGCTGCTGGAGGCCCAGCGCCTGGAGCAGCGCACCCGTTATGACATCGAGATGATGCAGGAGATGGGATTCTGTTCCGGCATCGAGAACTACTCGGGGCCATTAACGTTCCGTGAACGCGGCGCAACGCCATATACGCTCATGGATTATTTTCCGGAAGATATGCTGATCGTCGTAGATGAGTCTCACGTGACCCTTCCGCAAATCCGGGCGATGTACAACGGCGACCGTGCGCGCAAAGAGGTGCTCGTCGACCATGGTTTCCGGCTGCCGTCGGCAATGGACAACCGGCCTCTGCGCTTCGAAGAGTTCGAGGAGAAGATGAAGCAGATCATCTATGTATCGGCTACCCCGGGACCTTATGAGCTTGAACATTGCCCGACGATGGTCGAGCAAATCATCCGCCCGACAGGGCTGATCGACCCCATTATCGAAGTGCGTCCGACCAAAGGGCAAATCGATAACCTGCTTGAGGAAATCCGCGATCGCATCGCCAAGGACGAGCGCGTGCTCGTGACGACGCTGACGAAGAAGATGGCCGAGGATCTGACCGACTACATGAAGGATGTCGGTATTAAGGTTCGCTATCTGCATTCGGATATTAAGACGCTGGAACGGCTCGCGATATTGCGGGATCTGCGCATAGGCACCTTCCATGTGCTAGTCGGCATTAACCTGCTGCGGGAAGGCCTTGACCTTCCGGAAGTGTCGCTCGTCGCCATTCTGGACGCGGACAAGGAAGGCTTCCTGCGATCGGAGCGTTCGCTCATTCAGACGATCGGCCGGGCGGCAAGAAATTCGGATGGTCGCGTCATTATGTACGGCGACAAAATGACGGACTCCATGGATAAAGCGATCAAAGAGACGGAACGCCGCCGGTCCATTCAGTTAAGCTACAATGATAAGCACGGCATCACGCCGCAGACGATCCGCAAGAAAATCCATGACGTTATCGAAGCGACGAAGGTTGCCGAGCAGAAGAGCGATTATTTGACGGGTGTCGGCGCAAGCAAGATGTCGAAGAAAGAACGCCAATCGCTTATCGGGCGTCTGGAAGCCGAGATGAAGGATGCGGCTAAGAACCTGCAGTTCGAACGCGCGGCCGAGCTGCGCGATGCGCTGCTGGAGCTGAAAGCCGAAGTAGGGTAAGAATCGATAACCTTCATCGGCCGGCCATTCTCTTAATTCAAATTCCCAAACATCAAGCGGTGAACGCCCGATAGCGGGCGTCGCCGCATTTGCATATCTCACCGTTGAAGGGCGGTCAGGCCGCTTGGACTTCAACTGAAACCTAAGACACGGCTAACAGGCTGCACGGATGTGCGCCGAAGGTTGGACGTACAGGAGGAGAGAAAGTAAGTGGCCAGTGATTCCATCGTTATTAAAGGGGCAAGAGCCCATAATTTGAAAAATATCGACGTGACCATTCCGCGTGATAAGTTTATCGTGCTTACCGGTCTGAGCGGCTCGGGCAAATCGTCGCTTGCGTTCGATACGATCTATGCCGAAGGACAGCGGCGCTATGTCGAATCGCTATCCGCCTATGCGCGTCAGTTCCTTGGCCAAATGGAGAAGCCGGACGTGGACTCCATCGACGGCTTGTCTCCGGCGATCTCGATCGACCAGAAGACGACGAGCCGCAACCCGCGTTCGACCGTCGGAACGGTGACCGAGATCTATGACTATCTTCGGTTGTTATTCGCCAGGGTAGGGAAACCTCACTGCCCGGAGCATGGCATTGAGATAACCGCTCAGACCGTGGAGCAAATCGTGGACCGCATCATGGAATATCCGGAGCGAACCCGGCTCCAAATCATGGCCCCGATCGTCTCAGGCCGCAAGGGCGAGCATACGAAGCTGCTGGCGGATGTCTCGAAGCAGGGCTTCGTGCGCGTCCGGATTAACGGCGAGCTTCGCGACCTGGGCGAGAAGATCGAGCTGGAGAAGAACAAGAAGCATAATATCGAAGTGGTCGTGGACCGGATCGTGATCAAGGAGGATATCCACACCCGGCTTGCCGACTCGATCGAGACGGCGTTGAAGCTGTCCGACGGTCAAGTATTGGTCGATGTGATGGAGAAGGAAGAGCTGCTGTTCAGCTCCAAGCTCGCTTGCCCGCAATGCGGATTCAGCATTGACGAGCTGGCGCCGCGGATGTTTTCCTTCAACAGCCCCTTCGGGGCTTGTCCGGACTGCGATGGTTTAGGAGCCAAAATGATCGTCGATCCCGACCTGCTTGTACCGGATAACCGGAAGTCGGTTGAGGGTGGCGCATTCGAGGCTTGGGCGGGAAGCACGTCCAACTATTACCCGCAATTCCTTCAAGCGGTGTGCGAGCATTACGGCATTCCGATGGACGTGCCGGTCAGCGAGCTGACGGACGAGCATATGAAGAAGCTAATGTTCGGAACAGGCGGCGAGCGTGTCCGGTTCCGTTACGAGAATGATTTTGGCCATTCGAAGGAAGCTCATGTGCCATTCGAGGGCATCGTGCACAATTTGGAGCGCCGTTATCGTGAGACGGGCTCGGACGGCATCCGCGAGCATATTGAACAATATATGAGCGCCAAGCCTTGCGGCGGCTGTAAAGGCCATCGTCTTCGCAAGGAAAGCTTGGCTGTCTCCGTCGGCGAACAGAATATATCCTATGTGACCTCGCTCTCTATTGGCGATGCGCAGAGATTCTTCAGCGGCATTGAACTGACGGAGAAGGAGCGCGCCATCGCACAATTGATTCTGAAGGAAATCAACAGCCGGCTGGGCTTCCTGGTCAATGTCGGGCTGGAATATTTGACGCTTAATCGGGCGGCAGGCACGTTGTCGGGCGGCGAAGCACAGCGTATCCGTCTGGCGACTCAGATCGGCTCCAGCCTGATGGGTGTCCTGTACATTCTGGATGAGCCGAGCATCGGGCTTCATCAGCGGGACAACGACAAGCTGATCCAGACATTGGAACATATGCGTAATCTGGGCAATACGCTTATTGTTGTCGAGCATGACGAGGACACTATGATGGCTGCCGATTATATTATTGATATCGGGCCGGGCGCAGGGATCCATGGCGGCACGGTTGTCGCGGAAGGTACGCCGGCTGAAGTGATGGATTCCGAGAAGTCGCTGACGGGCGCCTATTTGAGCGGCCGCAAGTTCATTCCCGTACCGCTTCAGCGCCGTTCGACGGGCGAGAAGTGGCTGGAAATCCGCGGTGCGAAGGAGAACAACCTGCGCGGCATTAATGTGAAGGTTCCGCTTGGGGTGTTCACCGCCGTTACAGGCGTTTCCGGCTCAGGCAAGTCGACGCTTGTGAACGAGATTCTGTACAAGACGCTTGCCAGAGATTTGAACAAAGCGAAGCTCCGTCCGGGGCAGCATAAGGAAATACGCGGTCTTGAGCATATCGATAAGGTGATCGAAATCGACCAGTCTCCGATCGGCCGGACACCGCGCTCGAACCCGGCGACGTACACTGGCGTATTCGACGATATTCGGGATTTGTATGCGACGACAACCGAATCCAAGGTTCGCGGCTATAAGAAGGGGCGATTCAGCTTTAACGTCAAGGGCGGGCGCTGCGAAGCCTGCCGCGGAGACGGTATCATTAAGATCGAGATGCACTTCCTTCCCGATGTTTACGTGCCTTGCGAGATTTGTAAGGGCAAACGGTATAACCGGGAGACGCTCGACATTAAATACAAAGGCAAGAACATTGCCGACCTGCTTCAGATGACCATTGAGCACGCGTGTGATTTCTTCGTGAACGTACCGCGTATTCATCGCAAGCTGAAGACGTTATTGGATGTAGGTCTGGGTTACATGACATTAGGTCAGCCAGCGACGACGATGTCCGGCGGCGAGGCGCAACGGGTCAAATTAGCGGCTGAGCTGTACCGGCGGAGTACGGGCAAGACGATGTACATTCTCGATGAACCTACGACAGGTCTGCATGTAGACGACATCGACCGGCTGCTCATTATATTGCACCGTCTAGTGGAGTCTGGAGAATCGGTCCTGGTCATCGAGCATAACTTGGATGTCATCAAGACAGCCGACTATTTGATCGATCTTGGTCCTGAGGGCGGGAGCGGCGGCGGTTCAATCGTAGCCACCGGTACGCCGGAGCAAGTGGTCAAAGTCGAGGGCTCCTACACGGGCCGCTACTTGAAGCCGATTCTGGAGCGGGACAGCAAGCGGACGAAAGATGCGAACATGGCATCGGAAGGCGTAGCGGCTGGCCGAGCGGATTAGGAGCAAGGAGCGGGCAGGGTTATCCTCGCGCAGAACAAGTCGGTACTTTGAAAGAAGCCCTCTGGATACGACGCATCATATGCGGGTATTCAGAGGGCTTCCTGTATCTCTCACTTGAAATCCTCTGCCAGTATTATAGGATACTTCGCAGAGGATTCTAATTTAACTTTATTTAAGCGGATGTGGGCTGGGCGAGGCAGTCGTTTAGTTTTTCTTGGAATGCGGCTGCTCCGACCCGATTTACATAGTTATGGAACGATTCGCCGGCTTCGCGGTTATCCTTATAGAAGGTAATGAGCTTCGCCAAGACGCTGCCGATTTCGGTGCTTTTGACGCGGCCTTTGAGCGTTGTGTTAAACTTCGCTCCAGGTCCGAGTATACCGCCAACTGCGATATCAAAGGCATCGACCGTACCATCTGGGGTACGGATCAGTGCGCCCTGCAAGCCGATGTCCGCAATATGCTTCTGTCCGCAAGCGTTAGGACATCCGATAATGTGGATGCGGATTTTCTCATCCAGTTCTACATGTGCATCCAGGTATTCCGCAACATCGCGGGCGAGTTCTTTCGTTTCAACAACAGCGAGGTTGCAGAACTCGTTGCCTGTGCATGATACAGTGCGGCTCATGAATGTCTTCGCTTGCGGGGACAGACGCTGAAGTACAGGCGATTGCAGCGCTTCCTCCAGCTTCTCGGCCGGAATCCCGCTCAGAATGATGTTTTGTGACATCGTGGTACGGATCTTACCGTCGCCATATTTCTCAGCAATGTCAGCCAGCTGCTCGAACTCCGAAGCTTCTGTGCGGCCCACAGGTACGTTTAAGCCGATGAAGTGCAAGCCTTCCTGTTTCTGCTCATATACGCCATCATAATAGACAGCGTTCCATCCGATTGTCCGATTCGTGCCTTTGGAAGGCATATCTCCGATCAGCTCGATCAGTTTCTCCTTGAACTTCTCTACACCCCAGTCAGCCACGAGAAATTTCAACCGGGCATGGTGTCGCTTCTGGCGGTAACCGTAATCACGGAAGATGGTGGTCACGCCGATAGCGGTCTTGAGGACTTCTTCCGGACGGATGAAGATATCCAGCTCCTGTGCCATATGCGGTTTGGCCGATAGGCCGCCGCCGACGTAGGCGTGGAAACCGATTATTTCTTGACCGTCGATGACCTTCGATGCGGGCACGAATGCAAGATCGTTAATCTCTGCATTTGCGTTGTTATAAATGTTGCCAGTGATGGACATTTTATATTTGCGGGGCAAGTTGGAGAAGTCGCGATTCAGCAGGAAGAAATTGCTTACTTCTTCGACAATGCCAATTGTGTCAATCAGTTCATCCTTGTCGATCCCTGCCAGCGGGTTACCGACAATGGTGCGCGGGCAGTCACCGCAAGCTTCGTATGAGTAGAGTCCGACTTCTTCGAGGCGGTTGAAAATATCCGGTAAATTCTCAACGCGCAGCCAGTGGTATTGAATGGCCTGACGCGTCGTTACATCAATAAGATTGCGTCCGTAATCGCGTGCGATTGAAGCTAATGCACGGACTTGCGGTGCGGTCGTAATACCGGTAGGGATGCGGACGCGCATCATGAAATGGCCGTCGCGGGGCTTTTGCTCATAAACGCCAGCCCATTTGAACCGGCTCATGTCGTCTTCCGGAATAGAGTCGTAGCCCTCTTTGGCGTACTGGTCAATAATGGTGCGAATGACGTCCAGTCCGTCCTTCTCCATCTTGACTAGCTCGAATTTATTCAAAGCGGATGGATCCTTCATCCATACGGGCTCGTAAGCCATCGATCGATTCCTCCTAGTCTAAATTTCATACCTCAATATAAATCCGACATGTCAGGTATGAATATTCTAAAAAAATGGTAACACATTTTAATAAAAGCGACAATGCCGTCAAGCTAAGCATATATAAGATTTTGTTATATGAAGCTTTGGTGTTGGTTATAATGAAGAAAAAGTTTCAAATTCGTGACAAAGTTGTTACGATTCAAAATTCGGACTTGCAACAAAGCCCAGTTACGGCTAACATAAGCTAAGATAGGTATCGTGTGATAAGAAGGAGGTCCCCCCATGTTTCTCGCAGAAGAAGCTGCACAGGCGGTTGCAAAGACGTTCGAACCGTTCGATATCATGATGCTGATATTCACATTGGTCATCTTCATCGGCCTTGTTCGTCTTTTAACGGCGCGTCCGAAGAAGAACATCTTTGCAATCGGATTTACGGCCGTTGCATTCCTCGTATTCGCGTTTGCTAACTATGTGATGATCTTTAAAGTGTGGTTGGGCTAATTCAAACGGTAATTCCGTGTGAAAGCATAATAAGCCGCTGGGGTCTTGTTGATCAAGACACTGGCGGCTTTTTTCGATGAGCAATATATCGGAAGAATGACGCGGCAAGCCGAATAAAAGTTCATGAAGCCGATAGGATAATCTAGCCGAACACTCGAATGAATTTATCTGTATTTCGATCTACGCACTTGATCGAATTTGATTGTAATTACGCAATTATACATTGATATTAGTCATGATATATATCTGATTACATGGGCTTGTACCGATATAATATGTATTATAAAGATAGTTTAAATAATGCAAATTCCTTATCGGCATATATCGCATGCATACTGTTTTTTTGCGCATTTTCTCACGAACATATAATTAGGGAGAGATGGCTAATGCTGCTGATAAATCAAGAGGTTTATCGATGAAAATTAATCGGAATTGGCCGTCCGTCAACGAATGATTTTTGGCTGCGCTGCTGATGTGCAGGAACGGGAGATCGGACTTATATATGGAGAGAACAAAATAAAAGGCTGCCAAAGATGCTAGGGAGGGCATGAAAAAACCAGTCTAACACAAGAGAATTGTGTTAAGACTGGTTTCTAATTACATAGGATGGCTAGAGGGAGCTTACACCCACCACATTTCTCCCAGCGGCTCTTTGATCAGTACCTGCTGAAGGTTCTGTACCGCTTTGGTGAAGCCTTCGTCAACGGACATAAGGCCATCTTCATGCTCGATGCTGACGACATAATCGTAGCCGACAAGACGAAGCGCGCTGATGATATCCGCCCAAGTCTTAATATCGTGGCCAAAGCCGACGGTACGGAACTGCCAAGCGCGGTCAAGCATAAGGGCATAGGACTGCATGTCCGTTACGCCGTGATGGTTGATGTTCACCGGATCAATGGAAGTATCTTTCGCATGGAAGTGGTGAATAGCGCCGGCGCGGCCGAGAATATGGATCGCTTGCACCGGATCGATTCCCTGCCACCACATATGGCTCGGGTCAAGGTTTGCGCCGATCGCGTCGCCGGCAGCTTCACGCAGGCGAAGAAGCGTTGCCGGGCTATGAACGGAGAAACCGCCATGAAGCTCGAGGCCGATCTTGACATTATTCTCGGTTGCCAGTTTAGCGATTTCAGTCCAGTACGGAATCACTTTCTCTTCCCACTGCCATTTCAGAATGTCTTGGTAGTCGTTCGGCCATGGAGCTACCGGCCAGTTCGGATATTTAGCATCTTCATGGTCGCCAGGGCAGCCGGAGAAGGTGTTAACAACCGATACGCCAAGCTTGGAAGCAAGCGTGATGGTTTTGCGGATGACCGCATCGTGTTCGCTGGCAATGGCTTTTTGCGGATGGAGCGGGTTGCCGTGGCAGCTCAGCGCGCTGATCGTTAGACCGCGGGACGCGACCGCTTCCTTAAAGGCTTGCAGCTTGCTCTCATCAGCGAGCAGCACATCGGGATCGCAATGCGCGTTGCCCGGGTAGCCACCGGTACCAATCTCAATCGCATCCAGACCTTTGGAAGCGATATAGTCGAGTGCTTCCTCGAATGGCTTCTGAGCAAATAGAACGGAAAATACGCCGAGTTTCATAGTTTTATAAAACCTCCCGTTAATCATAAGTGTTAATGAATGATTTCATTATATAGCATGACGAAATGCAGAGAAAGCCGCGAATGAACAAATGACAAAATCGCATAATTAAATAGCAAAGAAGAGAATGTAATCCCCGCTTTGCTATTATTCGTATGAAATCGATTAGATTCGACAGCAGATAAACGGCTAATAGCAAAATAGAATTCATTTTGACGCAGAAGCGAGTCTTTGGGGAACTAGCATTGAAACCCTGTGGAATCACGGGCCATGCTCTGTTACACTTAAGAGACTAGCAAGCGATAAAGAAGGATGGCGGTAACACGATGAGTAAGATAAGACGGGAAGATGTAGAGCTGCTGGCTCCGGCCGGCGATTGGGATTGCATGCGTGCAGCCGTTGCGAACGGGGCGGATGCGATATTTTTTGGCGTGGAGAAATTTAATGCCCGCGCACGGGCGAATAATTTCCAGACGGACGAGCTGCCGGAAATAATGGCTTTCCTGCACAGCTACGGTGTGAAGGGATTTCTTACCTTTAATATATTGGTGTTTGAGAATGAGCTGGAGGATGCGAAGCAGTTAATGGAAGCTTGCATCGATGCCGGCGTCGATGCGGTCATTGTCCAGGATCTTGGTCTGGTCAAGCTGATTCGCGAGCTATCGCCGGACTTCCCGATCCATGGATCGACCCAGATGACGATAACGTCGCCGGAGGCGGTGGAATTTACGAAGCCGTTCGATATCGAGCGCGTCGTACTTGGCCGGGAGAATAACTTGAAGCAGATCAAGAAGATCGGCGAGCAGGCGAAGCTGCCCATGGAAGTATTCGTGCATGGCGCGCTCTGCGTGTCGTACTCGGGACAATGCTTGACATCGGAGATGTGGGGCGGCCGTTCAGCCAACCGCGGGGAATGCGCGCAAGCGTGCCGTTTGCCTTACGATCTTATGGTAGATGGCGAAAAGATGCCGATGGGCGATGTCGCCTATCTCTTGTCGCCGAAGGATCTGGCGGCGATCGAACTGATGCCGGAGCTTATTGAAGCCGGCGTCATGTCCTTTAAGATCGAAGGGCGGCTGAAGACCCCCGAATATGTAGCGAATGTCGTAAGCAAGTATCGCGCGGCTATCGACCGCTATTTCGACGGTAACCGGTCGGCCCCTTCCAAGGAAGAGATGCGCGAGCTGCAGCAGAGCTTCTCGCGCGGGTTCACGCACGGATTTCTGCAAGGAACGAACAATAAGCAGCTCGTCGAGGGCACGTTCCCCAAGAGCCGCGGCGTCTATCTTGGCCGGGTGGAGCGCGTTCTTCGCGACGCCGTTGTCTGCAAGCTTGAAGCGCCGCTGAAACGCGGGGACGGAATCGTGTTCGACGCAGGTGATCCGACGAAGAAGGAAGAAGGCGGCCGCGTCTACGATTTGCGGAGACAGGGAGTCAAGCTGGAGGGCGAGGCCCAGGAAGGAACGCTGCTGGAGCTGGTGCCCGGACGCAACGATATCGATCTGCGCAAGGTGCACGTAGGCGACCGGATTTGGAAAACGAATGACCCGGCGCTTGACCGGCGTCTTCGCGCCACATTCGAGACCGAGAAGCCTTACCGGACGTTTCCGCTTCACGTGAAGGTGCTGGGCGTTCTTGGCCAGCCGCTTCGCACATGGTGGACGGATGTACAGAAAAACACGACGGTCGAGATTGTTTCGGAGCTGGAGCTGGAGGAGGCGCAGAAGCGTCCGATGGACCAGTCGCTGCTGGAAGAGCAGCTTGGCCGCCTTGGGGGTACCGTCTATCAGCTTGAATCGCTCGATGCGGACTTGAAGGGCGATTTGATTTTGCCGATACGCGAATTGAACCGGATGCGGCGTGTAGCCGTGGAGCAGCTGGCCGGCGAGCGGCCGAAGCCGCCAGTATATATTAAGCGCGAGGTGGATAGCTATTCGGATGTTCGCGCAAGGGAGAATACTTCTGCCGAAGCATCATCCGCTAAGGGTACCGCCCAATTAACCGCCCTATGCCGCAGCTTGCCTCAAGTGGAGGCGGCTGTGAAAACCGATGTGGGCATGGTCATCGCGGACTTTGAGTTTGTGAAGCAGTTTCCGGCTGCGATGGAAATTGCCCGGAACGCCGGCAAGCCGATCGCCTTGGCAACCCCACGGATTCATATGCCGGGGGAGAACGGCTATCATGCCAGCATCTTGAGAATGCAGCCGGATGCGGTGCTTGTGCGCAATACAGGCGCATTGTACTATTATTTGCGCGCGCGGGCCGAACGCACCGTGGGGCCGTTCCCGCAACTGATCGGAGACTTTTCATTAAACATCGCCAATCATAAAGCGGCGGATCTGTTCGTCGATGCAGGCTGCAGCTTGATTACGCCCTCGTATGATTTGAACGTGCAGCAGATGTTCGATTTACTGCGCCGTACCGATACGTCCAAGGTTGAGGTTGTCATTCATCAGCATCTGCCGATGTTCCATACGGAGCACTGCGTGTACTGCACATTCCTCAGTGAAGGCACCGACTTTACGAACTGCGGGCGGCCGTGCGAAGAACGCCGCGTCTCGCTGCAGGACCGAATCGGCATGTCCCATCCGGTCCGGGTGGACGAAGGGTGCCGCAACACCGTCTATAATGCAATCGAACAGTCGGGTGCGGAATATTTGAGACAATTTGCCGATCTTGGCGTCGCTTCGTTCCGTATTGAATTTCTGGAGGAAACTGCCGATAAAGTAATAGAGGTCATCGATCTGTATCGCGATGCTCTGGCTGGCCGCATAAACGGCACTCAAGTATGGCGCAGTCTGAAGGCTATCAACCAGCTCGGCGTAACTCGGGGACAACTGGTGAAATAAACGGTAAAATAGAGAGAGAGTAATCGGATGATGCATACATCTGTAAGCTCTCTTTCTTTATAACATCCTTTATAATTAACCGCAGCAACCCGTGTAACTAATTGGAGAATAATGCCTGCGTTTGCTATACATATCCACATTTCGAGTATTGTCGGCATGATGGGCAAGGAATTTAGCGGATAATCGCGAATATTACATTATATTACTTTGATAAAGAACGTGGGGACATGCGAATGGGACAACGGAATGATTCAGGTAGACAAAAGGACGCATGGGTGAATAAACTGCTGTCCCTAGAGCAGGCGATTCTAGACGGGCAGAACTTGTCGGCGGATGAACTTCGCGTTATCCCGGCCGAGGTGCGGAAGAGATCTCCGCTCTTGCTTCAAGCGGAATGCGAGGATGGTCTTCTTCAGGGCAGGTTGATCGAGACGAAGCATTTGCTCGAAACCGCTCTGAAAGGCTTTGCGGCGCAAGCCAATGAGTCGGCCATGCTTGCCATGATGGGGATGCTTGGCTTGCTTTATGAACAAGTGGGCGACCGGAACGAGTCGGTCCCGATCGTGACGCTGCTGCTTCAGGAATGGCAGCGGACCCCGGAAGCGTGCAGCGGGTTTGTTCCTTGGGCGCTGGCGCGCGCTTCAGCGAACAGAGGTCTTCCGGGAGCGACGGATTTTCAGGATCCGGAGACGTTGTTCCGGCATGCCGCAGAGCAGTTCGGCAATGAAGGCAAGCCGCTCTGGACGGCGTTTGTTATGCTGGACCGATTGCTATATGATCCGTCGGCAGCTGCGTATGGCCGACCGGAATGGCGCACGCGGCTGCAATGGTTGAACCGGCATCTGGACAAGGACAATCTGGGGGTAGCGCTTATCGCAACGCTGACAACGGGCCATCCGAGCGTTAAGGAAGTCGCTTCGCTACCCGAAAGGTATGCCTATTTGGTCAAAGCCATTCTTCTCAAAACCGGGTATGAGAAGCCGGCATACTCGCTGGCTTGCGATAACGAAAGCCAATTCTTTACTTCCGCAGCCGAGGCGGAGCGTCTGCTTGAAGAAGGCGACGATACAGGTGCCAAGGCGGAATACGAGACGATGCAGCGGCTGAAGAAGCTGGTTTCGACACCTGCCATAAATCGGAGGTTTGATGATATTGCGGCCATGCTGGACCGTTTATTTCCCAAGGAGAGCCGGGATTCTGAAGAAAGCGGGGATCCATCTGCTGAGGAAGAAGCCGGGCAGGCGGATAACAGCCATCTTGTCGATATGTTCATACCTCGTCCTGCTTCTGTTCCGATGAACAACCCGGATGATAAATGGCGGATTAAACTGATGGGCGGCATCCGGTTCAGTACAACGGACGGTTCTTACGCCGAGCCAGCATGGAAAAGGCGCCGTGCCGGCGAGCTTCTCGTTTATCTGCTGCTGCAGCCGGGGTATAAGGCGAACCGGGAGCAAATTATTGATCGCGTGTTCGGTGAAGGGGACACGTCCAAACGTTCGAATCAGCTCTATGTCACGCTCCATGACCTGAGGCACACGTTGAAGGAAATGGGGATGACCGATACCGTGTATGCCAAACGCGGGGTAATCGGACTGGAGGAGCATACGATCGAACAAATCGATGTCGAAACCTATGTTGCGCTCTCCCGCGTCGGCGATCAATTGTGGATGGATGACCGGGAGGCGGCGTGCAGGCTGTATGACGAAGCGCTCCCGCTGTACGGTCAGCTTGCAACCGAGCTTCCGTCTGCGGAGTGGCTCGAGCGTCTGCGCGAGCAGCTGCTGGACCGGCAAACCAATATGCTCAAGCGGATAGCCATATATTATTCCGAGCTGCAGGACGATGTAAGAGCCGAACAGCGGCTGAACGAATGGATTGCGCTGCGTCCCGAGCAAGAGGAAGCCTATGAGACGATGATACGCCACTGCTTGGATAAAGGGCATCGGGCGGAAGCGATCAACTGGTTCAAACGTCTTGAGCGGATCAGCAAAGAAGAACTCGGAGTCGAACTGCTCGAGAAGACGAAGCGTTTGATATGGCAATCATGAATCCAGGTCCGGAGGCTTCCCGCGTGGTACAAGGTGAACCGATTACTGGCGGATATTCGCATGATTTGCAGGATCCCCAGGTGTCTTATGACAAAGCCGCACCGACAAGCGCTCAATTGCGCTTTCGCTTGTTTGGCGTATACATGTTCTCTTTACTGGCTGGAATCATCATCATTGTTAGCGAACACATGCTTGTGATGGATATCCCTTTTCAGCAAATTTTAACGCTCTCTTTGCCCGCCATGCTGATAGGCGCGGTTGTACTCTCAGCATTGCTTACTGCGCTGTCAATATGGAGATTGCGGCCCGTATTCCGGATCAGGTCGGTTGAACCGGCCGACGATGGAGCGTCAGACGAATCGGCCAAAGCGCTTAACCGTCTGTTGGCGCATCCCTGTGAACTGTTAGTCGCCATGATTGTATTCGGCCTCGTATATACGAGTTTGTTTCATTGGAAGGAGACCGCATTCCGTAACGATACATTGCCGTCTATCGACTGGACGGTGCTGGTCGGCTCGATCGCGCGCGAGATCAGCTTGTCGTTAACGATCGGGATCTTCATCTTTACGTCGATTCGTCGGCTGCTTCTGCCGCTCGTTCTTCGCTTCCAGCCGCAGTCCGGACAATGGGGCGGAAGAGGCTCTATCGTATCGCCGTTGATCATAACGTACAGCAGCACCTTTCTGATCGCTGTGTTGAATCTGTTTCAGCTGGCGGTGCTTGCGGACAGCTCCGGAGAACCGCAAAGCCCGATGTTGATCGGCGGCGTCGGTTTATTCTATTTCATTCTTGGCGTAAGTCTGATCGGCTACATCTCCCTGCAATTCAGGAAGGAACTTCGTACGCTTGTCCGTAATATTCAACAGTTAGGCGGTGGAGGCCGAAAGCTTGGCAGCCGGATGCCGGTCGTATCCTACGATGAAGCGGGCGAGCTGGCTTCGGCCTTCAACGAATTGCAAACGCGGATCGACCGGGAATACGAATCGCTGGAGAGGGAGCTGAAGCTGGCCTACAACGTTCAGCAGAAGCTGCTTCCGCCTGGCGATTTGACCATTGGATCTTATCGGATCGCCGCCCGGTGCCAGCCCTATCGTAATGTCGGCGGAGACTTTTTCGACGTGCTGATGCTAGGGCCGAGCCGATTTGCCATTATGATCGGCGATGTCTCGGGTAAAGGCGTGCCTGCCGCGCTGCTGATGTCTGCGCTTCTGCTGCTCTTCCGTGCGGAAATACGAAGGAACGGAAATCCCGCAGAGGTGCTTGCCCGTATGAACCGACAGTTATGCGAGGCGATGGGGGACGATGGAGCCGTTACGCTTGGCGTTGGAGTGATTGACACGACAAGCGATACCGTACGCTATGCCAGCGCTGGTCATCTATCGCCTTACATTGTATCTCCGAACGGCTCAATCGTTACAGTCGACTGCAGCTCGCTGCCGATCGGCTTCGACGCGGAAGTGGTTTACCAAGAAACGCAGCTGCAGCTCAATCCGGGCGACCGTTTCGTTCTGTATACAGATGGTATTATCGAATCGATGGATGAGGGCGGTCATATGTATGGCTTTGACGGGTTGGAGGAGGAAATTTCATCCTGGAAGCCATGCGATGATTTGCCGCAATTGGTCGATGGATGGCTGGCGCGGATGGACGCGCATTCCACAGCGGGGAAGGACGATCGGACTATCGTGGTATTAGAGCTTGTCCAGGCTTACAGGAGTCAGACTGTCCAGCGCGAAGCGATCAGCGGGGGGCATCTGTCCGAGCTTCTGCCGAGCAGCTTCTTCTCGCAGGAATGGCTGCTGCGCAGCCGAATGGGCAGTGAGCGCGGGGTAGCCGAGCAAATCGGCAGCTTCATCACTAAGTTCTGGCCGGAGACCAACCTTCACGAAGATGTTCAAAGCGCGGTAGCCGAAGCCATTATGAATGCGATGGAGCATGGCAACAAGCTTGATCCGATGGCGCAGGTTACCGTACAGGCGCAGATCGGCAGCCTGCTTGCTGTTATCCGCGTCTATGACGAGGGTGGCGGGTACTTCCCGCACGTGTCCCGGGATGAGAAGGAAATGGCCAAGAAGCGGGAGTCGGATGATCCCAGAGGCTGGGGGCTTGTCATTATCGACTCGCTTTCCGATTACTGGGCGACCGGCCGCGACGAGCGCGGTTTTTATATGGAGCTGTATTTTATGCGTATTACGAACACTTAACGACGAGAATAACAAGGGGTGTGAATGCAGTGGAACTGCCTTTAGTCATCGAGCGGCGACAATTTCCGAACGGAAGCGTGCTGCAGCTGAGAGGCGATCTGACCAAAATGTCCGAGAACGAGCTGCTGGACGGCTTAGCAGGAGGGCTTGACGACAGCGTCCGTTTCCTGGCGCTTGATTTGACGGGTGTATCTTATATCAACAGTGGCGGCATGGCCGTGCTCATCCGTCTGGCACGGATCGCACGGAAAGCCGGCGTTCACACATTCGCTTGGGGCGTGACGCCGCATTACGAGAAGCTGTTTCGGATGGTCGGCCTTACGGAGTGGCTGATGCTGTATCCGAATGAGTTTGCCGTCATGCAGCGGATCGAAGCGTTGGATTTGTAAAAAGAAAGGCAAGTGGGGCTACCATGCAATCGGCAATATACGAAACATGGCGACATGTGTTTAAGCTTGACCCGGATCGGGAAATATCCGATGAAGTGCTGGAAGCGGTATGCATGTCGGGTACCGATGCGATTATCGTTGGCGGAACGACCGGCGTGACCTACGATAATACGGTTGATCTAATGTCGCGGATCAGGCGCTATGAGGTGCCTTGTGCACTGGAAGTATCGAATGAGGAATCGGCCGTCCCGGGCTTCGATTACTACTTCATCCCAATGGTTCTCAATACGGACCGGGCGGAATGGCTGAGCGGCCATCAGGTCGAAGCGCTGCGCAAGCTGGGCGCGTTTATCCCTTGGGATCAGACGGCGGCAGAAGGGTATCTGATTCTGAATCCGGATGCCAAGGCTGCGAAGCTGACCGGCGCCAAGACGGATTTGGATGCGGAAAGTCTGGCGGCGCATCTCTATATGGCCGACCGGCTGATGCGTCTTCCGATTGTCTATCTAGAATACAGCGGAACATACGGAGACATGCAGCTCGTCAAGCGGGCGGGCAAGCTTGCGACCGGTGCAAGGGTATTCTATGGAGGCGGCATTGACAGTGTGGATAAAGCCCGCCAAGCGGCGGAATCGGTACATACCGTTATTGTAGGCAACGCCCTATACGATCATCGGCTTGAAGCCGCGCTCTCGACCGTACAGGCCGTTAAGGAAACGGTGTGCTCGCTGCTCGATTCGTGAGCCGCACATGATGACCGTCATATTTTGGATTGGCCGGCTTTCAGGCCGAATCGACCGCACGGGTCGGCTCGGCTTGAAGGCCGGTTTATTTTTTCTGCCGCTAACAAAGAAAGTCCCTTATCTCCTGACTCTTCCATGCAGATTCAAATTGACACTCGTGGCCTTGTTGTCTAGACTGAAGATAGGCGAACAAATGCGAACAAAAGGAGTTTTATTCCTCATATGATAAATGAATTTGGCATCGATCAGGCGGTTCAGAAGCTGAATCCGCCGCAGCGGGAAGCGGTTCAGGCGACGGAAGGCCCTTTACTCATCATGGCGGGAGCGGGCAGCGGCAAGACGCGCGTGCTGACCCACCGGATCGCATACTTAATTGAAAAGCGGCGCGTGGCGCCATGGAGCATTCTGGCGATTACATTTACGAACAAAGCGTCACGCGAAATGCAGCAGCGGGTGGCTTCTCTTGTCGGACCGACCGGACAGGATATTTGGGTATCGACCTTCCACTCGATGTGCGTGCGCATATTGCGCAAGGATATTAGCCGCATCGGCTTTACGTCCAGCTTCTCGATTCTGGACTCGGCCGATCAGCTGTCCGTCATCCGCAACTGTATGAAGGATCTGAACATTGATACGAAGAAATTCGAGCCCAAAGCCGTTCAAGCCAAAATCGGCGGGGCCAAGAACGAGCTGCTTTCACCGGAGCGGTTCGAGAACAAAATCGGCGATTATTTCGACGACATTGTCGCCAAGGTGTACAAAACGTATCAGAAGCGGCTGAAAAGCAACAACTCCCTCGACTTCGACGATCTGATTATGACGACCATACAATTGTTCAAGGAAGTCCCGGAAGTGCTCGAGTTCTACCAGAACAAATTTCGATACATCCATGTCGACGAATATCAGGACACCAACAGGGCTCAGTATATGCTGTGCCGCATGCTGGCCGACAAGCATCACAACATCTGTGTCGTCGGGGACAGCGACCAGTCGATTTACCGCTGGCGGGGAGCCGATATCTCGAATATTCTGAATTTCGAAGAGGATTATCCGGAAGCGCGGACGATTATGCTCGAACAGAACTACCGCTCGTCTGCGAACATTTTGAATGCTGCGAATGCAGTTATTAAGCTGAACACCGGCCGCAAGCCCAAGAAACTGTGGACGGATCAAGGGGAAGGCGACGCCATTACGGTCTATCAGGCGGATTCCGAGCATGAAGAAGGCTACTATGTCACTTCAGAGATTCAGAGCAGTGTGGCGAAAGGCCATAAGTACGCCGATCATGCCATATTGTATCGGACCAACGCCCAATCCCGGGTCATAGAGGAAACGCTCATCAAATCCGATATTCCGTATCAGATTGTCGGCGGTATCAAATTCTATGACCGTAAGGAGATCAAGGACCTGCTTGCCTACCTGCGCCTCGTCTCCAATCCGGACGACGACCTCAGCTTGCAGCGGATCGTGAACGTGCCGAAGCGGGGAATTGGCGATACGACCGTTGCCAAGCTGTCGGAGCTTGCCGTGGAACGGGGGATTTCGATCTTTGCCCTTCTGGATGAGCTCGACTGGATTGATGTGACCGGCAGGGCGCGTACATCCTTGAAGGAATTCCACGACATGATGCTTCATCTGAAGCGGATGGAAGAAGAGATGTCGGTAACGGAGCTCACCGAGAAGCTGCTTGAGATGAGCGGCTACCGCGAAGAGCTTCATCGCGAGAATACCTTGGAGTCCAAGGCGCGGCTTGAGAATATCGAGGAGTTTCTGTCGGTTACGCTGGATTTCGAGAAACGCAATGACGACAAGACGCTTGTCGCTTTCTTAACCGATTTGGCGCTGATTGCGGATATTGATACGATGGACAAGGATGAACCGGAGGGCGGCATTAAGGATGCAGTCGTCCTTATGACGATGCACAGCGCCAAAGGCCTCGAGTTTCCCGTTGTCTTCATTATTGGAATGGAGGAAGGCGTCTTTCCTCACAGCCGGGCGCTGATGGATAACGACGAGCTTGAGGAAGAGCGGCGTCTCGCCTATGTTGGCATTACGCGTGCGGAGAAACGGTTGTTCCTCACCTGTGCGCGGATGCGTACGCTGTTTGGGCGGACGAACGCCAACATGCCGTCCCGTTTTCTGCGCGAGGTTCCGGATGAAGTGAAGGAAGAGTCATCGCCTGGCGGCCGTGCCGGGGGCAGATCCCTTGGAAGCTTTGGAGCGGGCAGCCGGTATGGCAGCGGCTCGACGGGGTCAGGCGGCGCTTCCGGGTTCGGCTACCGGGGACAAGCGGGCGGCGGATCTGCTGGCGCCGCGGCAGGCGGTTCTAGGGGCGGTGTGCGTGTGAGCACGCCGCTTGACGATGCACGGGCGGCTTCCGGCCAAGGGACGGCAGCAGGCGGAGGAGCCCGCAATTTTAATGTGAGCGACAAGGTATCGCACGGCAAGTGGGGAATCGGCACCGTCGTCTCTGTGAAGGGAACGGGGAACGATACAGAGCTGCAGATTGCATTCCCGGCCCCGGTCGGCATTAAGAAACTGCTTGCCAGCTTTGCGCCCATTACGAAAGTAGAATAATTCTCGCAGCCAGATTGCACACGCAACATATCGTCCATTAAGAGAGGGAGAGTGTCGATGTCGACGACCATGGAACCTGGCAGGGAAGCAGAACCGCAGAAGCTCGCGCGTATGAATGAGCTGGCGGACTTAATCGAGCAGTACAACCATAATTATTACACGCTGGATCGGCCGACGATCAGCGACAAAGAGTATGATGCGCTCTACGACGAATTGGTTCTCTTGGAGCAGGAGACCGGCACCGTACTGCCGGACTCGCCTACGCTGCGGGTTGGCGGCGATATCTTGAAGGGCTTCGAGCCGCATCGCCACCGTTCCAGACTCTGGAGCCTCGATAAGGCGCAGGACGCAGAGGATCTGCTGGCGTGGAACGCGCGGGTTATTAAGGCGATTAACGATTACAATGCCAAGAACCCTGACGAGGTGCCTTTGCCAGAACCCAGCTATGTAATCGAACAGAAATTCGACGGTCTAACGCTGAACCTGACTTATGAAGACGGCCGTCTCGTGCAAGCGGCGACCCGCGGGAATGGTGTCGTTGGCGAGGGGATTCTGGCGCAGGTGAAGACGATCAAGTCCATCCCGCTTAAAATTCCGTTCGACGATGGCATCATCGAAGTTCAGGGGGAGGGGATCATGCATCTCTCCGTACTGGAAGCCTATAACCGCACGGCTGCAGAACCGCTCAAGAATGCCCGCAATGCGGCAGCGGGAGCGCTCCGCAATCAGAATCCGCGTATTACAGCGGAACGAAAGCTTAGTGCTTACTTCTATAATATCGGTTTTGCGGACGGAGTGAGCTTCGAAACGCATCAGGCGATGCTGGAATTTCTGCGTGACAACCGTTTTAAGGTAAATCCTTATGCTACCTATTGGAGTACGATCGAGGAAGTGCAGGCGGAGCTCGAACGAATTACAGAGGTCCGCGGATCGCTTGATTATTTGATAGACGGCGCCGTCATCAAACTGACGGACATGCGTACGCGGGAAGTATTGGGCTATACGGACAAATTCCCCCGGTGGGCGGTCGCCTTCAAATTCGAAGCGGAAGAAACGACTACGGTTCTGGAGTCGGTATCGTGGGAAGTAGGCCGAACAGGCAAGATTACGCCGGTCGCCCGTGTGGAAGCTGTCGAGCTTGCAGGCGTAACGGTTCAGAATTGCACACTCAACAACATTGGCGATATCGAGCGTAAGAACTTGAAGCATGCGCTCGGTGCACGTGTCTTTATCCGCCGCTCGAATGACGTTATTCCGGAAATTCTCGGCAGAGCGGATGACGAAGAGGGTGCGGAAATTATCTATCCGGAGATTTGCCCGTCGTGCGGGACCGCCTTGGAGCAGCGTGGAGCCCACTTGTTCTGCAACAATAAGCTGGGCTGCAGGCCGCAGACGATTGCACGCATTACGCACTTCTCTTCCAGAGATGCCATGGATATCGAATCCTTCAGCATCATGACGGCGGAGCAGCTGTTTGATGAATGC